>NZ_SVFW01000005.1 GCF_015056685.1 Butyrivibrio sp.
GGATATATTTTGCTTGGATTTATCATGTTTATAATAATATACTGTTATCAAGATTTCTACTATCTAAATGACATTGGGACGGTTCCAATGTCATTTAGATAAGGAATTCACATCCCAATATTAAATTTTCAACTACATATTTTGCAGAAATCAGAGGTGAAATATCCTCTGATTTTTTTGCATTTTTCTACAAAAAATGCTTGACAAGTCAGCCAAAAAATGTTGCCGCGCCTTGATTATAAGACATTTTTACGGAGGTGCTGACATGTGCATTGTTTCTACTGATCAAGTAAAAGATATCCTGCTTTCTTCCATTAGTTCACTGCTTGATCAACGAGATTTATTTCTTGTAAATCCTAGTTCGGACTTTACACGAACTAAGAAGATTACCTTTGAACAAGCGATGCTTTTTCCGCTTGTCGCTGCTTCTGGAGATATTTCTTCTGAATTGCTTGATTATTTCGGTGAAGACAAACTTCCTTCGGCATCTTCTATGATACAGCGAAGAAATCAAATTAAGCCGGAAGCCTTCATTGAATTGTTTAAAAGATTCTCAATCAAAGAGCTACTTAACAAGCATTTTTATGGTTATCAGCTTGTTTCATGCGATGGATCTAGAATCAATCTCCCTTATAATTCTTTAGATGATTATAGCTTTATTAATTGCATAAAGGACAGAAAAGGAATTAATCAGGTTCATTTGAACGCTCTATATGATGTTCTGAATGATGTTTTTATCGATGCTGAGATTCAGTCAGTTCATACCCTTAACGAAAAAAGAGCTTTTTGTGACTTACTTGATAAATATGCAGGATCCGACAGCAAACGCATATACATTGCAGATAGAGGGTATGTATCATATAACGTTCTTGCTCACCTGATTCATAATCAGCAACTGTTTCTTATCAGGATGTCAGATGCCTTTGCCGATGGCATTTGTGCTGATGACAAATGGATTTCTAATGAATATGCAGATATAGAAATAACTATCAACATAGGGCGTCGTAATTCTAAGTTCTTTCGTACTCTTGAGAATTATCACTACGTGGCTACAAATAGAACCTATGATTATATTGCACCAAACAGCAGTGACACTGATACTCTCAAGCTACGTATACTCAAGTTTCCTATATCTGAAAACTCATATGAATACATAGTTACCAACCTACCAAAGCGTACATTTTCTTTAAAAAAAATAAAGGAACTATATCACCTACGCTGGAATGAGGAAACAGCTTTCCGTTTTCTCAAATACGCTGGAAACTTGGTACATATACATTCACTAAAAAAGATGTTTCTTATTCAGGAAATATATGCAAAGTTGACTCTGTATAATTTCTCTTCATATGTAGCAGCTACGACAGAAGATATAAAAAAACAAACAGCTAAATATACGTATGTAAAAAATCATACTCAAGTGCAAAAAATCTGTCTAAAGTTTTTGAGGGGGACAATTAAAGATGTAAAAAGAATAATATCAAAATACTTAGTACCTGTCAGACCGGGCCGAAGTTTCGAGAGAAAACTTCGGCGACAGTCCGCAGATACATTAGCTTACCGATAAATCACTAAAACAGAATACCCTGAATAGTAGGCGGCCCCTGATGACCGCCTGTTTGCCTTTTTCAAAAATATAAAATTTTGACCGTAAACCCGAGAACTGGATATATTTTGTTTGGATTTATCATCCTTACTATAATAATTTATCTTTCAGGTTTTGGCTATCTAAATGACATTGGGACGGTTCTTTTGACTTATTAAAAGCAAGTCACTCAACCATCCATTTAACTTCTTAGAAAAGTATAGGTTGTAGCTGCGTACGCCACCATTGACTGAGCCTGAGGAAAACGCCGTCTATACCTCGCCGACGGTGAGGATGATGGGAACAGTAGATCTTATCTCACCGTCGGATTCAGCATTGTAGCGTTTCCCTCAGAACCCGTCAATGGCAAGCACCTACGGTGTGGCTGGGTACAAGCGCCTCAGGCTCTGACTCCGAGAACAGTAGGGGGTGGCTACTTTCAATAATGTGTAGGGCTATATTCTCATTTTACTGTGACAATTTATTATGATACGCCCTGCTATTACAGAATTCATGACCTAATCAGTGAATTTCATAAGTCTAGGTCATGTTTTTTGTCATGATATCGCCCCGCGATTACAGAATCCATGACCTAATCAACGGATTTTCATAAATCTAGGTCATGTTTTTTATCATGGAATCGCTCTGCTATTACAGAATCCATGACCTAATCAGTGGATTTCATAAGTCTAGGTCATGTTTTTTGTCATGATATCGCACCGCGATTACAGAATCCATGACCTAATCAACAGATTTCATAAGCCTAGGTCATGTTTAGATAGCTCGTCCACCCGGCTTTGGGCATATAGCATGATATCGAGCTTGCAGCCACCCCTCATCATAGCTTTTATCGCAGGCATTTGGGCATATACGGCGATTATCCGTCCGCAGCCACCATTTTAACGGGTGGCTCGAGTCTTGAAATCGGCCTATATGCCCAGTTGACCTTCATGAGGGGTGGCTGGCCTCGCAAAAAGTTGCTATAAGGACAAATTAGTAAAAATCTTAGGTGGCTGGAAGCTCTAAAAAGCGCTATATGCCCAAAGCAATTTCTATTGGTTGCCGATTCAAATTGGATAAATGTGAGATTAACTGAGATGTGGGATAAAACCTGGAATTCTATTGAAGTTATCCTACATTTTCAGCCTTTGAGCACTGCGCTTGAATGAAAAGTAGGATAAGCGCGATAAAAACCACCGAATTATCCCACAAATCAGCAGAATTGTTAACAAAAATGATAAGAATAGTGGGATAAAAAGCGCTAAAATCAAGCAGTTATCCTACATCCTCTCCTACATCAGTTCCTATCTCCAGATTGTCACAGTGAAATGAGCATATAGCCCTACACATTATTGAAAGTAGCCGCCCCTACTGTTCTCGGAGTCAGAGCCTGAGGCAATAGTCCCTAGCCACACCGAAGGTGCTTGCCATTGACGGGTTCTGAGGGAAACGCTACAATGCTGAATCCGACGGTGCGAGAAAATCTACTGTTCCCATCATCCTCACCGTCGGCTCGCTGACCAGGGCGTTTTCCTCAGGTTCAGTCAATGGTGGCGTACGGAGCCAAGCATTTACCAATTTCTTAAGCTTATACATAGAATAACAGGGGGCAATGTCTGCCCCCTGTCTACTCCCTAGCTTCTACCTTACTTACGCATATACAAAAAGAGAGGATTCTGATGTTTGCAATTAGCATACATCAGAATCCTCTCCCTAATCTACAGCCTTATATCAAACCGCTGCTATTTCTCTTGTTGCAATAACATCAACACCAGTTCCTGCAACGTTTTTCACAAGTACATCTCCAATATGCGCAGGTGCACTAACAACGGCCGCATCTATATCCTTCATGACTTCAAATATCTTGTCCTTTGGAATATCGCTTGCAGTTTTTACTGATACTCTCGCTTTATCTCCACCGGTTATTCTGATGGTGCTTGTAACAATCCTGGTGGGATTAACAACTTCTTTTCTTGCATATATATCGCCCTTTGGGCAGGTATTGCCGGCAACTTCCAAAACCTCTCCGTTTTCCATAGATACAGTCAGCTGGCAGCCCATAGGACATCCTATACAGGTAAGTTCTCTTTTTTCCATTTCCAATACCTCTATTTCCCTGTTCTAATTAAATAAGCTCTTATATGCTTACTCGTTCTCAATCTTAACCGTTATCTTCTTAAGTCCGCTATGTTCCTGAATCTGACTCTTTCTCAAAATGATCTGTTCCATTTCACCGGGAGCCATGATCCTCTTCTGGTTATGCATGATGCGTTCATCATCAAAGTAAACACTGACAAAAGAGTTCTTGTAAACATCACCGACTCTGAATCTTACTGTCAAAAGATCATCCATACGTTCAGGGTTGATTGAACTTGGAACTGTATATCTCGCGCCCTCTGTCGCAGTGATCTCAATTGTCTCTGCACCACTTTCATCCTTGCAGCCATCATTTATGTACTTAACAGCGTTCTGGCCTGCTCTTTTTGCTTCTTCTGAAACATAGTCAACAAGGTCATGAACGTGAAGAACATTGCCGCAGGCAAATACGCCTGGGATGTTGGTCTCAAGTGATTCATTTACGACAGGACCTGACGTAACAGGGCTCATCTTTACTCCTGCTGCTCTTGAAAGCTCATTCTCAGGGATAAGTCCGCAGGATAAAAGAAGTGTATCGCAAGTGTATCTCTCTTCTGTACCCTTGATTGGCTTTCTATCCGGGCCAACCTCTGCGATAGTTACGGCTGTCACATGGTCTTTTCCCTCGATGTCAACTACAGTATGTGAGAGCTTAAGAGGAATTCCATAGTCATCAAGACACTGAACTATATTTCTCTTAAGTCCGCCTGAGTAAGGCATAAGCTCAGCTACAACCTTTACCTTTGCACCTTCAAGTGTCATTCGGCGAGCCATGATAAGTCCGATGTCGCCTGATCCAAGGATAACAACCTCTCTTCCTGGCATATATCCTTCAATATTTACAAGTCTCTGAGCTGTTCCTGCAGAAAAGATACCTGCCGGTCTGTAACCCGGAATATTGAGGGCACCTCTTGGCCTTTCTCTGCATCCCATGGCAAGGATAACTGCCTTGGCTGCTATTTGGAAGCACCCGTCATCTTTATTTATTGCAGTTACAACCTTATCTGCTGAAATATCCATAACCATGGTATTAAGCTTATACTCAATACCAAGATCCAAAGCCTTTTTGATAAATCTATAAGCATACTCAGGGCCTGTGAGCTCTTCCTTGAAAGTATGAAGGCCAAAACCATTGTGGATGCACTGATTTAAGATTCCACCAAGTTCATGGTCTCTCTCAAGGATAAGTATGCTGTCATTCCCTGCCTCTTTTGCTGCTACTGCGGCTGCAAGTCCTGCAGGACCGCCGCCTACAATTACTATGTCTACTGTCTTCATGATAAACTTGCCTCCCCTTTTGTTCTTTCAAGGACAATGTACGATTTGCCACCACTCTTGGTTATCTTCTCGTAAGGGAGTCCCAATTCTCTATTGATTATTTCCATTGTTCTTGGGCTGCAGAAGCCTGCCTGACATCTTCCCATTCCTGCTCTTGTTCTGCGCTTTACTCCATCAAGTGAGCGTGCGCCGAGAGGTCTGTGGATAGCCTCAAGGATTTCTCCTTCTGTTATGGATTCGCATCTGCATACGATTGTTCCATAAGCAGGGTTCTTTTTGATGAGTTCATTCATCTCTTCAACAGAAAGTCCCTCTGTCTTTGTGATTCCTTTTCTTGTTCCAATCCAGTTCTCTTTTTCAGTTAAAGAGAGCTTTTCTTTTACCATTTCTCCAACCATCTTTCCAATAGCAGGAGAAGCTGAAAGTCCAGGAGACTCGATACCTGCAACATCGATAAAGCCAGGTGCATCCTTAACTTCCTCGATCACAAACTCATGTCTTTCAAGATGAGCACGAAGTCCTGCAAAAGAAGTAATGACATTCCTCATAGGGAGATTCTTTACATTTTCACTTGCCTTTGAAACAACTTCTTCAAGTCCCTGTGCTGTTGTATTGTTGCCCTCTTTGTTCTCAAGGTCGATTGCTGTAGGGCCAACAAGGAGATTGCCGTGAACAGTAGGTGTAACGAGTACTCCCTTACCATATTTAGTAGGCTGAGGGAAAATAGTGTGTGACACATATCCTCCAACCTGCTTATCAAGAAGGCAGTAATCTCCGCGTCTCTCAATAATATGCATCTTGTCGCTGCTGACCATGTTGTGGATCTCATCAGCGTGAACACCTGCGGCATTTATAACCATACGGGTCACATATTCACCATTGTTTGTTCTTAAATGCCAAAGGCCATCCTCGCCTTTTTTGATATCTTCAACTTCAGTGTTGAATCTAAACTCAACTCCGTTTACATTGGCATTTTCAGCCATAGCGATCGTAAGCTCAAATGGGCAGATGATTCCGCCTGTAGGAGCAAACAAAGCGCCCTCTACATTATCTGAAAGATTAGGCTCCATCTCTAAAGCTTCTTCTTTTGAAAGGATCTTAAGACCCTTAACTCCATTTTTCACACCTCTCTCATAGAGAGTCTTAAGGCCATCAAGTTCCTCCTTGTGAACGCACACAACCATGGAACCGTTTCTCTTAAATGGGATATCAAGATCCTTTGAAAGCTGATCCATCATCTCATTTCCTTCAACGTTGAGCTTGGCCATAAGAGAGCCTTCTTCAGCGTCAAATCCGGCATGAACTATGGCAGAATTAGCCTTTGATGTGCCTTCGCAGACATCTTCGCATTTTTCAAGCACACATACGTTAGCCTTGTATTTTGATACTTCTCTGGCAATGGCGCTTCCTGAAACCCCTGCGCCTATTATTAGACAATCGTACATATTTACCATCTCCTAAATTAGTTTTTTGCCCAACCGCGTGTTGAAGCAACAGCCTGTTTCCAGCCCGCAAGCTCTTTTTCTCTCTCTTCCTTATCCATTGAGCTTTTGAACTCTTTGTCTACAGACCAGTTATTTATAACATCCTCTTTATTTTTCCAGTATCCAACTGCAAGACCTGCAAGATACGCTGCTCCCATAGCTGTAGTTTCAACGCAGCTTGGCCTTACAACATCTGTATCTATAATGTCTGACTGGAACTGAAGCAGGAAATTGTTCTTGGAAGCTCCGCCGTCAACTCGAAGACTTGTGAGCTTATTTCCTGTATCAAGCTCCATGGCTGCAAGTACATCTGCAGTCTGGAAAGCCAAAGACTCAACTGTCGCCCTTATAATGTGGTACTTATTTACGCCTCGTGTAAGTCCTACGATCGCGCCTCTTGCGTAAGGGTCCCAGTATGGAGCACCAAGTCCTGTAAATGCAGGAACCACGTAGCATCCGTTTGTATCTTTAACTCTTGTTGCAAAATATTCTGAATCCGGTGCAGAATCAATTGCTCTGAGCTCGTCCCTAAGCCACTGGATTGCTGCTCCTGCAACATAGACTGAACCTTCCAACGCATATGTGACTTTTCCATCGATGCCCCATGCAATTGTTGTCAAAAGATCATTCTTGGAATAAACAGGCTTATCTCCTGTATTCATGAGCATAAAGCAGCCGGTTCCATAAGTGTTTTTGGCATCGCCCTTGTTGAAACATGTCTGTCCAAAAAGCGCCGCCTGCTGGTCACCTGCAGCTCCTGCGATCCTTATAGGTCCTCCAAAGAACTCAGAATCTGTTTCGCCATAGATGCAGCTTGAAGGCTTAACCTCAGGAAGCATGCTCATAGGAATATCAAGAATCTCACAAAGCTCCTTATCCCATTCCAATGTATTGATGTTAAAAAGAAGTGTTCTTGAAGCGTTAGAATAATCGGTTACATGAACCTTACCCTTTGTAAGCTTGTAAATAAGCCAGGAATCAACTGTTCCAAAACAAAGCTCGCCATTCTCTGCTCGCTGTCTTGCTCCATCGACGTTATCCAGAATCCATCTGATCTTGGTTCCTGAAAAATAAGGATCGAACTTAAGACCTGTCTTGCACTGAAATTCCTCCACGATTCCCGGTCTTTCAGCTTTCATTTTTTCTGCAAAATCAGCAGTTCTGCGGCACTGCCATACAATGGCGTGTGTGATGGGCTGTCCTGTCTTTCTGTCCCAAACGATAACAGTCTCACGCTGATTTGTTATTCCGATTGATGCTATATCTTCAAATTTGGCGTCAATCTTATTCATTGCCTCTCTTGCTACAGACAACTGTGTCTGCCAAATTTCGCTGGCATCATGCTCAACCCAGCCTGGCTCCGGAAAGAACTGTGTGAATTCCTTTTGAGCACAGGAACAGATCTCTCCCTTTTGATTAAAAAGGATACATCTGTTACTTGTTGTTCCAGAGTCCAAAGCCATTACATATTTAGCCATTTATTACTCCTACCCTTCCCCAAAAAATCTTAAATCATGCTATTATGATAAGTCCATATTGTGCTATTTGCAATACATTCACAATATTCTAGCTCTATTTTTGTAGCATTTTAACAAAAAGATATATTGGTTTTTGTTGGAAACCAATATATCTTTTTTAGTTTTCTTGTGCTATCAATCTGCTTCGATTGCTTCGTAAGCAGTATAGTAAGTTTCTATCCTGTCAAATTTGTAATAGGCATCGCCCTTTATTGTGGCAAGGCTCCCCGGATTTATACAGACTTCATCAATGTTGTGTGGAATAAGCCAGATACAGTCCACAAGCTCATCTCCGTCAAAGAAAAGAATGTAGGCATCAACTTTTACCTTTATGTCTGAAGTATTTTCGGCCGCTAAAATAACCGAGTTGCCATCCACCTTCGTGTAGACGAGAACCTGATCAGTCATGTCCTTTTCGTAGGGAGTTCTTTTGGTAATGGTAAATTCATACATTGATGGGATCATGCCATTTAAGTCGCTCTTATCAAAACGCCCCTCAATCACGAACTTGGCCTCATCAGGCACCACTTCCGATGTTCTCTCAGAAACTGCCAGCTCATTTCCCTCGCTGTCTCTTGCTGTGAACATGCACTCATATCTGAATGTTTCTCCTGTCTTATTCTGGAGCACAATAACAGGATTACAGTTGTGATCGTCCTCTCTGAAATACTGGGCAACTATGATCGTCCCAAGAGGAAGTCCGCCATAAGATGGCATATCATCATCAGAAGCCCCCACGAATCCGCTTACAGGTTTTGTATCATAGTCTTTTTCTATATCTTCAAATTTCTCAAAGATGTTTTGAGGATAGTCTCTGTAATCAAGGGATTCCTCTTTTTCCTCTGAAGTACCTGCACTGCTTGCAGCTGTCCCGCTTACATATCCAGGTTTATCCTGAACAACACCGTCACTTACGTAGTAGAGGTCTTCACTTTCTTTTTCAGTCCCTTCGGTTTCATTTTGGGCTGTTTCTATGTGTTCAACATCAAGATTCAGGTTCTTTTCCCCTTTGAGAAAAGACATATCGAATCCCATGTTGGAATAATTCTCATATATTATCTGTTTCCAAAAAGGCATCCCCATCCCTTTATCAAAAGGTAACGAAATACCGTAGCAATTAAGATACATGATAATTGGAACCAAAACTCCTACAACAGACATGCAAAGAGCTCTGACTATATTTATTGATTTTTTCTGTAAATAGCAATAAATACTCAGACAAAGTGCAATTATTGATGGAAATATTCCGACTAAAGCAAAAGATGACAGAAGACCAAGTACAGATAATAAAATTGTAATTACAAGCAATTGCATGAAATTACCCCTCATTTTATGTGCATATTACACAAAAGTTATTCTCAAATAAATGTCAATACTTGTATCTATATTTTTTTATACTACAATATATTGTAGTTAGAAAGTGTATGAATTTTCGTTTTTTGAGGAGGGTGTGATTATGAATAGTGTTGCTACTTTGGAGGCTTCAGACCAGCTGATAATACGCAGCATTCTTCGTTCTATGGCCAATGAGCACTGGTCAGTTGCCGAAGCACTGGATGAGTATGATATTCCCGAGGATCTTCGTGATGAATATGAAGCTCAGATAGAAGCCTGCTTTGTTGATTGAAGCAAGCTTCTACCCGGATCATCCGTTATAACATTTCAATCTTAAATACGACTGGCATATCGCTCTTGTAATCTGTTTTTAAGTGAAGACCATCGTCTTTTCTTTCAAAAGTTACAGGGCTGTCATTTGCCAGCACTTTGATGCCTCTGATTATACCTGAAAAGCCGGTAGAACTGGCGGCATCTTTTTGTGTACCAAGGCTCTTTACTATGTATTCACCGTTATCAGCGCATTTAAGAACATGTACATAGATATTGCCATGTGCCACTGTGAATCTGATATCTTCAGGCGTATAGTTTATCTTCTGCTTATCGGTAAACTGTCCGCCGGCCATCTTGGTTGGTCCTTCTTCTGCTACTCTGTATGGTTTTGAATTATAGATAGCTTCGCCGTTTTCTGAGAGCCACTTACCTATTCCAAGTAATGTCTTTTTATCTTCATCAGAAATTGTACCATCAGGCTTTGGTCCAACATTTAAGAGCATGTTTCCGTTCTTGGCCACTGCGTCGATAAGGTTGCATACTATTTCCTCAGAATCCTTGTACTCATTGTCGATTGTATAGCACCATGAGTGTCTTCCTATCGCCGTATCAGTCTGCCAGATAAATGGCTGTGCCAAAGCCATCTGTCCCCTCTCCACATCAGGAACCGCAACTCCAAACGGGAATGCATCGTGCTTGTAGTTGATGACACCAACCTTTCCGATCTTCTCCATTTCGTTGTAGTAGTAAGCTGCCATCTCTCTAAGGTATGGCTTTAAACATGCCTCCTGGATCCACCAGTCAAAATAAAGAACTTCAGGATGATAGTTATCAATGATCTCTTTTGTCCTTAAAAGCCAGTCCTCCATAAACTCTTTTGTTGGAGTAGGCTCAGCATAGAGGTCGTAATGATCCTCAGGCTCTTTCATTGCAGGCCAGTAGAGGCTGTCCTTTGTAATAGAATCATTTATATCACTCTCAAAATCTCTGCCATGGCTCATAAAGAACCAGTGCTCGATTCTGTGTGAAGAAGCGCCAAGTCTCATGCCCTTTTTCTCAACGCTCTTTTTAAGCTCTCCAAGATAATCAATCTTTGGTCCCATCTCATAGGCATTCCATTTTGATATCTTGCTCTTGTACATCTGAAATCCGTCGTGGTGCTCTGCTACAGGAACTACATATTTTGCTCCCGCCTTTTGAAAAAGATCTGCCCATTCATCGGCATTAAATTTCTCAGCCTTGAACATAGGAATAAAATCTTTGTATCCAAAGTCCTTTTGAGGGCCGTAGGTTTTAACATGATGTTCAAACTCTCTTGTGCCCTGAATATACATATTTCTTGAATACCATTCATTGGCATATGCAGGAACGGAATATATTCCAAAATGGATGAATATTCCAAATCGTGCATCTGAGTACCACTGCGGCACTCTGTAATTTGATAGTGAATCCCAATCTGCTGTGTAAGTCATTTCTTTCTAGTCCTTGCTTTCCCCTTTTTATTTTTCTCTTTATCTTCTCGTAAAAGATTCATTCCAACATCATAAACCTTACCTTCAACGGCATCAATAAGCCAGTTGGCCATAGATATGCCATTTTGGGTAAATGCGGTGAAATGGAGCTCTCTCACACTGGTGTGAACTGTTCCTCCCATGGTAATAAGCGGTAATTTCCAATCATTTATGAAAATGCCAAAAGATGGAGTTATACTCTTTAGCTCTTTTACCATCTGAATAAGCTGGTGATAATACTCATCCTGCACTTCAGAATCCGTCTCATACTTTTTGCGGATAATATCGTTGTAATAAGCACTTAAGAGATAATCTCTGGTGGAACTTGAATATAAAAATTTAAACCTGTCCCCATACTTGGCATAAAGAGCCTTATACCAGTCAAGGGTTATGTTATCACTAACTATCGGCTTCCAAAGACTTTCCTTTGTCATCCAGATATTTTTAGCTGTCTTTCTCCAGTTTTTGTAAAGGAGCTGTCCGCTGTCAGAAAATACTGTGATATTCCTGGCGTTTGGATAATAGTCATCAACGATCTCTCCAGCCAGGGCAGGAACCGCGAAGGCACCAGCTGAATTACCGGCTATCAAAAGCTTTGAAGGCGATGGAAAGAGCTTTTTAGCCACTTTCATACTCTCGCGGAAATTTACGTATCCATGGAAATGAAGAACTTCATCCTTACCTTCCTCTGACTTATATGGATAATCGTTGTTTCCTATATGGAAATCTCCTGTGGCATAAGTTATTACCACAAAGCTCCAGTCCTTAAAAGGATTTTTATCTGATGCTATGTCGGTTATACCAACGTTTATATTCATAAGCTGGGTAAAAGGTCTTAAATTATTCCAATAGTAGTTTGGAAGTCCTGCCGCAACTTTGCCCCCTGTAACAGGTCTTGCTGCAGTGTACTCATTCCATGCCACTCCGCCTCCTGATAAAAAGACGCACAGCTTATCCGGATCAGCTTTTTTAACATAGATATAGTACTCAGAACCATCTCCCGAAAGCCCCCTGTCCAGAGAGACTCTATACCAGGTCATATCCTTGGGATCATCCGGAAGTTCATCCGCCAGTTTGTTTCGGTCCTCCATTACCTTTCCAATGGAGTTCTCCACGAAATCTCCCACCCTGCTTGCAAAGACGATTCCTCGTTTGAAGTTGTTTTTGTTAAGTCTGTTCTTTAAACTCATGAAACACCTATTACACTTTGTGATGATACTTTGTGATGATATACGGATTGCTCCGCTTCGCTCTCATCACATGTTAAACATTTTTTCTGAAGCATTCTTAAGGTCACCGAACCTGAAGATGATAACTCCTGCAAAGAGGATCAGGTATATCATCACGCTGGTGACTGCAGGCCACGGAACCTTATTCATGCCATTTTTGATAAATAAAATCTGAAGAAGCACCATCACAAGATCAAGTACCAGGTAAAGAATGTACTCATCAAGCCTTAGCTTTAACACAAGGGCTGTAATAATTGTTGCAATGGCGAGCCCTATTAGGGTCAGCGGTATCATCCACGCAAAACTCCACCCGTGAAATCCTGTATGAATATCCACGTAAATATCTACCACTATCGCCACTATCACTTCCCAGGTTATTACCTTTATCAGGTTATTTCTAAGATACATGGTGGTTATTATCGTGATCCATCCTGCCAGAATTCCCAGCATAACGGGACTGATAAATGAGAACTTATTCTCGGTCATGATATTGATGGTTGCAAAAACTATTTCAGAAGCCACAAAAAGAAACGTGCATACCTTCAAAAACGTGATATTACTGATTTTTTTTCTTCTTATTGTTGGAAAAGAAGGACTTGCTTCACCTTCTACATTTTTAAGTTTCCCCTGGCATAAGGGGCAACAGCTCTTATTTCCTCGTATGTTAACTTTACACTTTGGGCATATCTGCATCAGTCACTTACCTCCTCATCATAGTCATTTGACCCAAGCTCAACTTCTATTCCCTGTTCTGACAGGCATCTGAAGAAATTAAGCATTACTCTGTGGGTCTTATATGGTGAGGCTTCACCAAAGGTCATCTTATCACCAAAGGAGCAGACTGTTACCTGCTGGGAGGATGCGGTCATAAAGGCGCTGAATCTGTCTATATATTCCTCAACCTCTTTAGGCATCTTAATTCTTCCAATGTTTGACATGGAAGTTGTTACACCCTTTTTGGCTGCAGCATCAAATCTTCCGATCGTGAAATCCTTTATAGGAAGTGGAACCACTTTTACGGCCAGGTTGTGCTCAAGAGCAGAATAAGAATTCATTGTCTTTTCAATATTCTCAGCTGAAAGCTTTTCCTTAAAAGCTTTGTCAACAGGCTCTATTATCGTATTTAGATTGCCATCATAATTGGCTGGATCATAATCGATATTGATAACGCCAAAGAAATTCCTGGCTGTTCCGCTGTGATAGAACTGTCTTAAATTTACAGGAACACTTACCACAACATGCCTTTTCTTTTGACCACGGTTCATGCTGAGTATCGCAGCCTTAATGTAGATCGCAACGCACAAAACACCAACTGTTGTGTTATGCTTATGCGCAAGCTCCAGAAATTTGCTGCTTGATACTGTTCCCTCAAGAAGATGCGGAAGCAGGTTTTCATCAAGCTCGCCGCTTACCTGATACGCCTTAACAGATGACATCTCCTTAAGCTGCTTGAGACCTTTTTGCTTGCTATAATTGTCAGTGAATGCATCAACATTCTTTTCCTCAACAGAAAACTCATCAACAGGCTTGATGTCCTCACTAAGTGAGTGTTTCAGCTGAAGATAGCGGATAATAAGAGTCTTAAAGAACATAAAGGCTCCTGTTCCATCCGCAAGAACGTGGAACATTTCAAGATTTATTCTTTTATCAAAATAGTTAACTCTGTATAAAAGATTTTTATGCCCCGGAATATAAAGCGGCATGCAGGCCGGTGTGTGCTCAAGCTCAACAACAGGCCTTAGATCACTATCCTCAAGGTAATACCAAAAAATTCCCCTGTGAAGGACACAGTTAAAAAACGGAAATTCATCGATAGTCTCATCAAGAGCTATCTGAAGCATGTCCTTTTCAACTTTTTCTTTTAACTCGCATGTAAGTCTGAATACCCTGGTATTTGCTCCTCTCGCCGTAGAAGGAACAATCTTAGCGGCATTATCCAGTTTGTACCAATTTTTTCTCTCCATCAAAAATTTTAATCCTTATCTATAGTTTATAAATGCTCAATTCTTTCGGTCACTATATCCATAGATGCTCTGCTTATCCTATAGATAACATCCTCCAGTGAAATGAACTTTTTCCCTCTTATAAATTTGAGATATTTGGGTTTAAATCTCATCTTTATGCCCTTTGGCTCTATTCCGCTGTTGACCTTCTCTTCAATGGTACTGCAGGTATCAACAGGGTCGTGCGCCAGGCTCTTATTCAAAATGCAAAGAAGCGTTCCCGCTGTCCTCACAAGTCCCTCAGCATTGGGGTCATCACTTACGTCAATTGATTGCAGCGCTCCCACAGACCACTTCTTTAAACTATGATATATTCCGTACTCGCAATCAAGCTCTACAAGCTTTTCATTGGTGGAATCATAGAGCCACACTTCGTTTCCCTTAACGAACATGTCGCTGACTATAAATAGCTCGCCCTCAAACGGGAACTTTATTCCCACATTTGAGCACCCGGTCAAAAGAACATTCGCATTAACTTCTGCAACATAGTCACCAAGGTCAGTCTCAAAGCCCGTGGTATCTGCAACCATCTCAGGCTCTGACTCATACCTGATGTCTTCTTCCTCTTTTTCTTTCTTTTCTTCTATTCTCGCATTCTCATCATGCTTTATCTTATAGGAATAGAACAAAGGAGTCTGAACTGTAAACCTGTCACTGCCACATTCCTCGAAAGGCCCTGCAACAGGGAAGCGCCCTCTTTTTCTGCCAAAATAGTCTGTATCAAACAGGATAGAGCTTCCGTCAGGATTCTCAAATCTCTCCTCCGGTTCAAAGGCAAGCCCTAAAGAATCGGAATTAACAGGAACTGTAAAGTTCCTTGGCAGATACTCATAAAGATTGGTGTGAAGAGTATACCGCCCCTCTTCTTCATCCACATACAGGCTTATTTTGTGACCCTGATCCATATGAGCAGAGGTCTCAAAATCACAGCTTCTTGCCCCGTTAAAATATGCGTTACCTCCAAAATAAACCGGCAAATGATCATAGTACAGATCATTTGAGCCTAAAGTCTTTTTTGCATTTTTGCCAAATCTTCCAAAGTACTCAGAAGGACTTGGATATGTGTTGTAAGGAATGGTTCCGCATATAAAGTTGTTGCGATCTATGGTATCAGCTTCTTTTGAAACACAGTAGTCCAAAAGGTCCTGTCTTATAGGCTTTTGAACAAAAATGTTGTTATAAAATCTCGCATCACCGTGAAGTATTGTCATAAAGCCTGCAATCTTCGTAGAATGCGGCACATGATATGGGGTATATCTGTTTGTGGCAAACTTTTTCCCGCCATTGTCTGTTCCATTTCCAACATAGGTAAAAGAGCCGGCTATAAGGTTGTGCACAAAGGCTATTCCCTGAGCGCTGATCCTTGCGGCAATATCAGACAAAAGCAGGTTGTGATCAACAATCGTCGGCCCATGGGAAACTTCGATAAAGATATCTTCTCCAAGGGCGAGCCCGCTTTCTATGATAGTTCCTTTTGGCGGAACATTATCGTGAAGGAAGTTCTGGGTAACCCTTGTTCCCTGTGCCTCCCAGTCAAGCCATATTCCTCTTGTACAGTGGTCAATATGGTTCCTTCTGATCTGCGTATCTATTGCAGCGTGGAACTTGATACCGCCAATCTCCGCGCCTTCAAGGTTATGCTTATTGTTTATATGATGGATATGGTTGTCCTCGATGATTGAGAAAGCACATCCCATGTGGCCTACAATTCCTGCCTGGCCACAGTCGTGTATATCGCATCTTCTGACAATGTGAGATCCAACCGTTTCTTTGTCCCAGCCATCATTGACCGCCTGGCACACCGCATCTCTCTGGGTCTGCGTGCCATCTTTTAACCAATAGGAAGTCCACTTGTTGTTATTGCCCTGCTGATAATACTTTCCAAGGCTTATACCAACGCATTTTGACTCAGCTATCTCACATTCTTCTATGATCCATCCCTTTGACCAGTTAGGCCCTATCATTCCTTCCTGCATGGCTGTAGGCGGTGCCCACTGAGTCGCAGCATTTCTGATCATAAAACCACTTACTGTAATATAATTCAGGCCCTTTTTCTCCGGGAAAAAGCACGCCCTTCTGACAGAAATCTCTACTTCCTCCTGATTCGGGTCTTTTCCCTGGAAATTGGCATAGATAACTGTATTATTATCTTCCTGGGCTGTAAACCAGACATACTCTGAAAAATCAGGGTCCCAGGAACGCTTATCCTTATTGGGATGCATACAAAAAGACAGATCAAATACTTCAGTCATTGATCTTCCGTTAAGATATAATTCACCTGTGTGGGGATTTTTATCTGAAGTCTTGAACCAGTCTCCTGCAACTTCAGAAATATATGGATTGTAATCTCCGAAAAAGCTGTTTGGAATCCTGATCCTCCAAACATTTTCAAAGGCCTCAAAACCCTTTAGTTCCTCGGAGCCTGTGATCACAGCTTCGCCCCTGGATGTACTCTTATAGACGATTCTCTCGTTTTCGGTGCCTGAGTTTTTTGGTCTTACCCACTCTCTGTATATACCGGGAGCCACCAGGACAGTGTCACCAGCCTTTGCTATATCAGCTGCTTCCTGAATAGTCTTAAAAGGATGATTAACGCTTCCGTCACCGCTCCTAAGCACATTGCCCGCTACGTATATCTGCATATTCCCCCTCCTTAGCTAAATACATCCGTATCATATTCTCACGGATCACACTACAAGTGCGTGTTTCTGCTGAAAATAGGTACACATAAACATCTAATAATAGTATATCACTTATTTTGTATGGTATACTTACAAGAAATAAGAAAACAAGGGGAATCAGTATGGGACGAATGAAATTCATCTACGCCATCTCAATAATTGCAGCTTTTCTATTAGCCGGACTACTCATCAACCTAATAACCTCACTTTTTTAAACCTACTTTTATTGTAAACAGACGCAAAAATATTATTCTTTATATGTGTAGTAAACCTTAAATCTAGAAGTGCCCATACCTTTGGATAGAGCGATTTAGTATGAGCAATAGAGACAGTTAAGATAAAATAAAAGCCCTGTTTTCTGTTCTGAATAAGCATGAAAGAAAACAGGGCGCATTATTTTATATTTACTGTGTCTTTGCGAATACTCCGAGATCTATCCGAAGGTATGGGCACTTGTGGATTTTATGCCACTCGCAAGAAAGAATTTTTTTAGTTGATTCTCTTTTGCTTATAAAGATCTGAATCCGCTCTTGCGATGAATGACTGGAGCGATATTGGTGACTCGAAGTCATACTGGGCGATTCCTACGCTTACTGACAGGTCATAGTTGGTACTATATTTTTCAGTAATGCGCTTTACATTATTCTTTATCTGATCTGCAAGCCATGTAGCTTCTGCCCTGTAGGACATCTCTGCAATTACCACGAACTCATCTCCGCCATACCTTGATACAAAGAACCTGCTCCTTGGTCCCTGGCATGCTTCCTTGATGGCGTCTGCAACTCTGATAAGAGCATTGTCTCCTTCAAGATGTCCATATGCTTCATTTACAGTTCTGAAATGATCAATATCTATAAGAAGTATAAAGAGAGACATTCCAGGCTCTTCTTCTCTCATCTTCCTTGTAAGATATCTGAACATCTGATTCTTGTTATTTAGCTGAGTAAGCGGATCCAAAGAGATCAGACTCTCTGTCTGAGTAATATATGCATAAAAAACTGCTGCTACAATTCCGTAGCACAAGAATGGTATTCTCCAGTATGTTGCCTGCAAGATACCAAGTATGATCGGCATACATGGAAATATGCCTATCATAAAGTACATGCCCCTATCGGCATATCTGTCCTTGTCCAAAGCTCTGTAAAAAGCCTTAGCTGAAGCTGCAAGAAGATATCCGAAAGGAACTATTATAAGCACCAGATAGAGGTTTCCACCCACAAGGGCATTATTCTCATCCACATAAAATACCAATCCTGTTCTATAGGCTGAAATACATAAAATCGCAGAAACCCAGACAGGAATACTTATAATAAGCCTTGCAATGTCCTTCTCTACCATCTTTCCCTTTTGTAGAGTTTCAGACAAAATGAACCAAAGATACGCATCAACACTTATAAGCAAATATGTAAATATGTTGGATAAATAAAGGAAAGGCTTTGAGTTGCTGATAACTCCGCTATCAACAAGTGCCCAGAATATCTCTGCTATAAAATAAAGCATTGTAACAAAGACGATATCGCCAAGATAAACTGTTGAAAGGTCTTTATTAACACCTCTGACTATTTTAAAAAGAATTATTCCAAGTAAGAAAAAACAAGCCAAATAGGCCTCAATGTAGTAAAATTCGTACCCCAAAGTAAAACCTCCGCCACACTTGTGCAATTGAATGAATTTTATCACGATTCTTTTTGCTTGTGACCAAAATTCATTCGATTTTATATATTGTTTATAATTTGGGGTTCACGCTCCTCCGGCAATAGCCTTAAGCGCATCAAATTCAGACTCGTAAACGCCTCCCATGGCCTCAAGATCTTCCCAGGAGTACCATGCTCCGCTAAGCTGAACACCTTTGATAGAGATATCGGTAGCAATGACCATGAATGGCTTATGATTAACAACAATATATGCTGTTCTGTTAAGCCCGAAAGGAGTAACAAAAATATGCCCCGTTTCGATCAGATGATTAATCTGATCTATTGTGTAATTCTTATTTAATGGAGTCGTTTTTAGCATATATCTCGCCCTCAAAAATCGAATTGCTCCCTCAAAAAGAAAGAGTCAAATAGTATAAAAACATTATACTATCTGGCTCTTTTAGTGTAAATTCGTTTATATTTATTTAATATTTGAATAATCTCTTTCTCCAAAAATGCCGGTTCCCACACGTACAAATGTTGCGCCTTCCTCGATAGCGACCTGGTAATCTCCCGTCATTCCCATGGATAAAGTGTCCATTTTAACGCCCTGAATATTTGCTGCATTTATCTTATCTTTCAGCTCTCTAAGGCCTTTGAAATAGACTCTGTTGCTCTCCGGATCATCGGTATAAGGGGCAATGGTCATAAGCCCTCTTATCTTTAGATGTTCAAGACTGCTGATAGTCTTAACAAAGCCCATCACCTCATCCGGTGCAAGTCCAAACTTTGTTTCCTCACCGGCCATATTAACCTCTATAAGCACATCTGCCACAATACCTGCTTTTGCAAACTGCTTTTCTATCTCAAGAGCCAGCTTTTCATTGTCCACAGAATGGATCATCTTAACTATCCCCGGCAGATATTTAACCTTATTGGCCTGAAGGTGACCAATCATATGCCAGTCCACATCCTCTGTGATCACTTCGTGCTTATCCCTGATCTCCTGGACCTTATTCTCACCAAAAACCCTTATTCCGCAGTCCATGGCCTGTCTGATATCGCTTACAGGCTTTGTCTTACTGACTGCAATGAGAGTAACTTCACTTCTGTCTCTCCCGGCTTTTTCGCATGCCTCACAGATTTTTTTCTCTACAAATTCAAGATTATCCTTGATCATGATCATATCCCCATTTAGTAATCAAACGTTTTTCCGCTTTATTTTTTCTGGGGCTTATTATATCATAATTCTAGGGGATACGAATACATATACTATATGAAAACGTAACATGAGGGGTTACCAAAATGAATGTCAATGACATTGCAAATGGTTCTGAAATCAAAATCTATGCAGCGATCGGCGGTCATAGTATTGTCCTTATGACAGAGGCAATATTCGGAGTATCCGCTGGTCTCCTTGTAAAGCCAATGGAGTACTTTGGCAAATACATGCAGTTCCTTGAACCATCGCAGGTCCAGGTTCTCAACAAGCGCGATGGCCGCATCTACAGGTTCATGTCCACAACTATCACTCCCGTAAAAACAAGATATGGATATTTTCATCTTATAAGAGCATCTTCAAAGCTCGAGCCTGAGAACTCCAGAAAAGCTGAAAGGTTCTACATTGAAAAGCTCGGCCTTATGTCCATAAATGGAAATAATCTAGATTTAAAGAACTGTCTCGTTCATGACATTTCGCTCAGAGGCCTGTCCCTTGTTCTTGATAAAAACACCAGCCTAAAGCCCGGAGATCACTTAAATGTCATGTTCAGACACGGTGCCACACTTCATAACTATGAGATCAGCACTGTGGTAGTCAGGAACTTTGAAATTCAGGGCAAAAAAGCTGTAGGCTGCAGCATATCCAACTTAAATGTTGATCTTATTGGTCTTCTATCCGAAAAGAGGAATGAGAAATACAGCGCATCAGCAGAGTTGCCGGAGATCAATCTTAATCCTGAGATATCACAGGCTCAGCAGATCCAGGAAGTTGAAGAAGACCTTGCAAAAGATATATCACCATCAGAGAAAAAATCTCTCAATATTACTTCAAACGGAACCAATCCTCTTGATCCGGCAAACCTGGAGCACATTACAGATAAATCTCTTCGTCAGAAGAAAAAGGAAGAAAAGATGGCCCAGCAGGCAAGGGATATTGAAAATCTCCTCGATCTGCGTGATATCTGAACTTATTAGGAAATATCATCATAAAGAAAAGCCCATGGTCGCGTGACATGGGCTTTATATTTTTTAATAACGGATTTGCTTTTCAACCATGCGAACAAATTCTACATTGTTCCTTGTCTTTGAGAAGAGGTTGATACACTGGTCAACTGCATCGTCGGCCTTCATACCATTGAATCCCTTTCTCAGGCTGTTGATAGCTGCAAGCTCCTCTTTTGAAAGAAGAAGGTCTTCTCTTCTTGTGCTTGACTTCGGAATATTGATAGCAGGGAAGATTCTCTTTTCCTGAAGCTTTCTGTCGAGAACCATTTCCATGTTACCTGTTCCCTTGAATTCCTCGTAGATAACATCATCCATCTTGGAACCTGTCTCTATAAGAGCTGTTGCAAGGATTGTAAGGCTTCCGCCCTCTCTCATATTTCTGGCAGCACCAAAGAACTTTTTAGGCATATGAAGAGCTGCCGGATCAAGACCACCTGAAAGAGTTCTTCCTGATGGTGGAACTACGATGTTATAAGCTCTTGTAAGACGAGTGATGGAATCAAGGAGGATAACAACATCCTTGCCGTGCTCAACAAGACGCTTTGCTCTCTCCATAACCATTTCTGCAACTCTCTTATGATGCTCAGGAAGCTCGTCAAATGTTGAATAGATAACTTCTACATTTGAACCCTCAATTGATTCCTTAATATCTGTAACTTCCTCAGGACGCTCATCAATAAGAAGGATAAGAAGGTGCATATCAGGACTGTTCTTTAAGACTGATTTTGCAACATCTTTAAGGAGTGTTGTCTTACCAGCCTTAGGAGGTGATACGATCATACCTCTCTGTCCCTTACCGATTGGGCATATAAGGTCCATAATTCTCATAGCAACAGAAGAACCTGGCTGTTCAAGCTTAATTCTTGAATTAGGGAAAATAGGTGTCATGTTCTCAAAGTTCCATCTTCCCATAGCAACTTCAGGCTTGTATCCATTTACTGAATCAAGAACTGCAAGTGCTGCAAACTTATCAGATTCTTTTTTCTCTCTGCATCTGCCCTTAAGGATGTCTCCGGTTTTCAGATTAAACTTCCTGATTACGCTTGGTGCAACATATACGTCATTCTCACCGGGCAGATAGTTCTCACATCTGATAAAGCCATAGCCATCCTGCATAACTTCAAGGATTCCATCTGCAGGATCACCATCTGCAACAGGAGCCTCGGCAGGTGCTGCTGATGTTTCTTCCTTCTTTGGCTCAGCTTTAGAACTTTCAGTCTGCTCGTCTCTTTTTATTGTCTTAACCACAATGTTTTTCTTATGAACTCCGCCTTTTTCATGGTTCTGACTCTTCTCAGCAGGAGCCTCAGACTTTTCTGACTTTTCTGTTTTTTCAGTCTTCTCTGCTTTTGCAGACTTTGTAGCCTTTGCTGGCTTTTCTTCCTTGTGTTCAGGCTTCTTACCTGATTCTTTTTCATCCATCTCGCACATAAGATCAATGATCTCTGACTTTTTCATGGATGACGCACCTTTAATACCTCTGGTCTTTGCAATTTCCCTTAGATCACTAAGTTTTAAAGTTTCGTATTTTTCTCTCAAATTAACTCCATTCCGTGCACAAAGCACTAATCAAACAATACCTATATCCTATAACCAACAATTGTTAACGTGGGATCTTCGAACGATGTACGTCGAATAGACGAATTATGTCCAATAAGAAATAACTTAATACTGTAAGCTATCGTTACGTCACAAATACATTACAACATACTAAAAAGAAAATCAACTAGTTTTTTTGATTTTTTATCATTTAAAAAAGCTCCCTGTACAAAAATGTACAGAGAGCTAAAAAAATTATTTAATTAAAATTTCCGTAAAGGATCTTTGCAAGTTCTGAGTTTTTATCAAGTACCAGTGTCTTGTCTCCTGTAAGTGATCCCTTAAGAGCATCAAGACCTCTGATATAGCTATAGAACTCAGCTTTATCCTCTGTGTCATAGGCTTTAGAGAGGGTCTCCATATATGCTGCCTCTCCTTCTGCCTCAAGAACCGCTGCATCTTTTTCAGCCTGAGCCTTTATGATGGCAACCTGCTTATCAGTTTCATTCTGGATTTTCTGGGCTTCAGCATTACCCTGAGCTGTGTAAGAAGCTGCTATATTGTTTCTCTCAGAGATCATTCTATCATATACAGCCTGCTTGTTATCATCAGGAAGGTCCAAGGCCTTAATCTGAGCCTGAACAATTGAAATTCCATAACCGGCCATATCAGAATTGGCTTCTGATGTAATGAGCTGTGTAAGCATCTCACCTCTTGCCTCAATAACCTCATCCTGTGTCATGGATGAAATTGCATTCTTTGTTGCGTTATATACAGAAGCCTCAATTCGTTCCTCTGCTCTTGCCTCAATAGCATTAAGTGTCTGAACAAACTTAAGAGGTTCTGCAACCTTCCACAGTACATATGTGTCTGTTATCATTGACTTTTTGTCCTTTGTGATAACATCTGACTGAGGAATATCATATAAAATAACCTTTGCTGAAATTGACTGGGTGCTGTCAATAAAAGGTGTCTTGAAATGAAGACCGGGATCCTGCGCTATAGCGATGATCTTTCCAAATCTTCTTACTGTAACATATTCATTCTGATGTACTACGTATGTTGATGATCCCACAAGAACCGCTGCAAGGAGAACAACAACAATGATCACATAACCTAAAATACCTTTTTTCTCGTTCATTGTCTCAATCCTCCTTAACCATTAAAACTGTCTAGCGGAAGCATCTGCTGAGTATTTCCATCTGTGATGATAACCTTCAGATCAGGAAGAAGTTCTTCCATTGTCTCGTAGAAAAGTCTTTTCTTTGTAATGTATGGCTGAAGCTTATACTGTTCATACATCTCATTGAATCTGGCAACCTGACCTTCAGCTTCTGCTATTCTTGCCTGCTTGGCAGCTTCTGCGTCCTGAAGAATCTTATCAGCTGCTGCTTCTGCCTTAGGAAGCTCCTCGCTCTGATACTTTTTAGCATTGTTTACAGCTGTCTCTTTTCCCTGCTTAGCTGTTTCAACAGACTTAAATGCCTGAACGATCTCCTCTGTCGGAGGCTCAGCGTCCTGAACAGAGATATTAACAACAGTCATACCAATATTCTTTTCAGCAAGCTCTGTTGTAAGTCTCTCTTTTACCTCTGCCTGGATCTGTCCCTTTGCAGTTGTGATAACGTCATCTACAGGATAGTTAACAACAGTATTTCTTATGCTTGCAAGCGCCATGTTCTTCATGATCATCTCAGGATCTTCGCTGTTGTAATATGCAGCTACAGGGTCGCTTACTTTATATTCCAAATAGAAATCGATATCTACAAAATTGAAATCTGAAGTTATCATAATGCCTTCATCATCAACAGTTATGTTCTGTCCATCCTTAAGAACATATCCGATACCAATACCATGAGTAGTCATATCTACCAAGTGTACCTGCTGAATATAAGGAATCTTAAAATACAAACCGGCAGTATCAACACGCACAACCTTACCAAACATAGTAAGGATTGCCTGCTCCTGCTCTTTTACAGAGTAGAAACTGCCATTTACTATTGTCAGCGCAAAAAGAGCCACGATTACTATGAGGACCACTTTAAGGCTGATCTTCTTTTTTACAAAGCCATTTTTATTTTTTCCCATTAATACTTTTCTCCAAATCCTCAAAAACACAACTAATGAAAAACGGCTGGCATACACGCAAGCACGCCAGCCATTTTTCATATATTCAATATTTCATTTAATTACTGGAAGTTTGCTACAAGGGCTACGATTCTAAGTGCAAAGAGAACGAATACTACCCACATGATTGGGCTGATATCTTTTGCTTTCTTAGTAACAACCTTAAGAATAACCCATGCAAGAACTGCAAACATGATACCTGTAGCGATTGAGTATGCAAGAGGCATCATAACTACTGCAAGGTAAGCACCTACTGAATCAGCGATGTCGCCATCAAACTTAACCTTTGCGATTGACATAAGCATAAGCATACCAACATAGATAAGTGCTGGAGCTGTTGCAAATGAAGGAATAGCAAGGAACAGTGGGCTAAGAACGATTGAAACAAGGAACATTACACCAGTTGTAAAAGCTGTAAGACCAGTTCTACCACCTGCTGCTACACCTGCACTTGACTCAACGAAACTTGTTACTGTTGATGTACCAAGTAATGCACCACATGTTGTACCTACAGCGTCAGCCATGAATACCTGACCAACTCTTGGAAGGTTACCATCCTTATCAAGAAGTCCTGCCTTATCAGCAACACCTACTACTGTTCCAACTGTGTCGAAAAGATCAACATAGAGGAAGCTGAATGTGATAGCACAGAACTGAATAAGGTGTGTTGCAGCCCAACCAAAGTTAAGCTTAAATGCTGTCTCAGAAATAGCGCCAAGCTGAAGTCCCTGTGAGAAATCTGGGAAGAGATTAGCTGCTGTGTAAACACCGGCTGCCTGAAGAATCATACCGATGATCCATGTAACAATGATTCCGATAAGAACACCGCCTGTTACATTGTAGTGTACAAGTGCTGCGATAATGATGAGTCCTACAAGTGCAAGAACCATATCAAGATCAGAAAAGCTTCCAAGTCCTACTACTGTTGCATCATTAGCAACAATAATGTGTGCATTCTGCATACCGATGAATGCTACGAAAAGACCGATACCTGCTGAAATACCAAACTTAAGATTCTGTGG
This sequence comes from Butyrivibrio sp., assembly GCF_015056685.1. GTDB lineage: Bacteria > Bacillota > Clostridia > Lachnospirales > Lachnospiraceae > Butyrivibrio. The sequence continues at coordinate 25,578 of NZ_SVFW01000005.1, forward strand.
GATGCTGTTGATGATCTGCTCACGGAATTTAAAGAATGAAAGAGCAATGAAGATAATACCTTCACAGAATACTGCTGTAAGAGCAATTGTGAAAGGATTCTCCTCTCCGGCAAGTTCACCAAGACATACTGTATATGCAAAGTAAGCATTAAGTCCAAGTCCTGCTGAAAGACCGATTGGGTAATTGGCAAAGAAAGCCATTACAAATGTTGCAATTGCAGAAGCAAGCGCAGTTGCAACGAATACGCCGTTTGCATTCATTACTGTGCCCAAAATGTTAGGGTTTACGGCAAGAATATATGCCATAGTAAGGAATGTAGTTAAGCCGGCAAGCACCTCCCTCTTTACGGTAGTGCCATGCTCATTGAGTTTGAAACACTTCTCCAACATACTTTTTTCCTCTCCTTTGAAAAACATTTATAAATTTGTTTATTAAACACCGGACATTATCTTTTTAAGATTCTGCCAACAGTGTAAAGAACCTCATATATATTGTCGTAAAACTCGAATAATACGTGAGCCATTACAGATATATAAATGTTCTTAGTAGCGATATATGCAATTGTAACCGGAAGAGCCATGATAGCCCATTCCAAAATCCCCAAAGGTCCATGAGCTCTTGTAAGAGCACAAAGGACTAAACTAAGTACAGCAAAAATGATAGTCTGCTTTTTATTATCAAATCTGATAAGAGCCTTTCTAAAGAAAAGTTCCTCTGCCACAGGCTTGATAACGATCATCATAAGCGCGTAAAAGAAGGTTGGAACCAGATCATTGTGAACTATTATACTTACAGCGCCTTCATCAATATGGAAAGAAAACTGTGAAGATATCAGCATTCTAAGTTTTCCTGCAAGTAAAAGACCTATAAAGGTAATTGCAACCGGAACCCAGAATCCTAATACTCTGCCAAAGTTCTTATAAAGTTTTCTGAAGGAAAACTGTTTGTATATAAAATAAAAGTATGTAAGTAATCCAAAATAGAATGCAAAGAATAAATGAAAAGCCTGCTTGGGCCAGATTATTGTAGCAACTACAAAAACAATTTCCCATGCAAGAGGTATATATATTCGTTTCAAGGCAAACTCCTTTAAACAATCAAAAAAATCAATTCATATTATATATATAGCTCATTGCAAGGTCAATCATATTTATCCAATAATTGTAAGTTTTGTAAGTTTTTACTTATCATGCTAAAATGTTTTGGCATAGCATTTTAACATGGAGTAAGAACAATGATTTTATCAGTACATAATTTGTGTAAGTCCTTTGACGGAAAAGATATTTTAAATGGTGCGTCTTTTCATATAGAGAATAATGAAAAAGCTGCTATTGTAGGAATAAACGGTGCAGGCAAGACCACACTTATCAAAATGATAATCGGTCAGCTCTCTCCCGACGATGGCGAAGTTACTTTTTCCAAAGATACAACCTGGGGTTACCTTGCTCAGAACCAGAACATAACCTCTGATAATACTATTCTCGATGAGCTTACAGAGGTAAAAAGAGACATCATAAACCTTGAGCAGGAAATCAGAGATGCTGAAGAGGCAATGAAGCACACTACAGGTGATGACCTTACAAAGCTCATGGAAAAGTATACTCAGATGCATGAGAAATTCCAGAGAGAATCAGGTTATGCCTGGAAAAGTGAAGTTCTCGGTGTTGCCAAGGGCCTTGGCTTTATTCAGGAAGAGTTCGATAAAAAGATATCTACTCTCTCCGGTGGTCAGAAAACAAGAGTCGCTCTTGGAAAACTTCTTTTACAAAAGCCTGACCTCATCATCCTGGATGAGCCTACCAACCACCTTGATATGAATTCTATCAGATGGCTTGAGAACTATCTCTTAAACTACAAGGGTGCAGTACTTATCGTCTCCCACGACAGATACTTCCTCGATAAGATCGCAGGTAAGATCATCGAAGTTGAAAATACAAAAGTTAGTTCTTTTACCGGCAACTACAGCACCTACGCAGTAAAGAAAGAACAGGTGCGCGCCGCTGAGCTTGCAGCATATGTCAAACAGCAGCAGGAAATCAAGCATCAGGAAGAAGTCATCACCAAATTAAAGAGCTTCAACAGAGAAAAATCCATCAAGCGTGCGGAAAGCCGCGAAAAGATGCTTGATAAGATTGAGGTACTTGATAAGCCAACTACTATCGATGACAAAATGAAGATCTCACTTAAGCCGTCCAGCGAAAGTGCCAAGGACGTTCTTACAGTTACAGGTATTTCCAAGTCATTTGGCAGTGAACAGCTCTTTTCCAACATCAGCTTTGAGATCAAAAAGGGTGAGCATGTGGCTATCATCGGAGACAACGGAACCGGTAAGACAACCATGCTTAAAATGATAAACGGCATAGAATCCCTTGATTCAGGAAAAATAGAGCTTGGTGTAAAAGTTAAAATTGGCTACTACGATCAGGAACATCACGTTCTTCATGATGAAAAGACTCTATTCGAAGAGATATCAGATGCTTATCCTACTTTGAATAATACAGAAATACGCAACACTCTCGCTGCTTTTCTTTTTACAGGAGACGACGTATTTAAGAGGATCGGCGATCTGTCAGGTGGTGAAAAGGGCAGAGTTTCTCTAGCAAAGCTCATGCTTTCTGACGCAAACTTCCTTATCCTCGATGAGCCTACAAACCACCTTGATATAACAAGTAAGGAAATTCTTGAAAGCGCGATATCAGGCTATGAAGGAACTGTCCTCTATGTAAGCCACGACAGATATTTTATCAATAAAACAGCCACAAGGATTCTTGACCTTACACATGGCCAGGTAGTCAATTACATAGGTAACTATGATTATTACATGGAGCATGCGGATGAACAGAATTCCAGACTCTTTGGAGAAACTTCTTCCAATGACGGAAGCAGCCTTGGATCCGGAAGCTTTAAATATTCTGCTTCCCAGCCAGATGGTGTTTCTTCAAACGCAGCAGCTTCTGCATCTTCATTAAATGGCACCTCTACTGCTTCAACTCAGAGTTCTTCAAATGGCGCTATGGACTGGAAAGCCCAGAAAGAAGCTCAGGCTCAAAAGCGTAAACAGGAAGCTGCACTCAAAAAATGTGAGGAAGAAATTGCCAAGTTAGAAGCCCGCGATGGTGAAATAAACGAACTTCTCGCTGATCCATCAGTCGGAACAGACCTTGCCAAACTCAGAAAACTCTCAGACGAGCAGACTGAAATTCAGGATAAACTTGCTGCTCTCTATGATGAATGGGAAACATTATCAGAATGAGAAAAATAGCACTGATCCCCTATAGGAAATCAGTGCTATATTTTTTTATTTAAGCTGCGCCCCGTCTTTGAATGCGTTTCCAACTTTTTCACCAATGCCATAATAAGCATTTGCAAATGGATCAAAGCTGATTGGTTTTACCTTTTTAACATCAACAGCTCCATCAGTAACTACGCTCTCATCTGCAGAAACATTTACAATCTCTCCGATAAGGATGCCATCATTAAAGCTCTTTACCTTGCACTCAAGAGCAACAGGTAGTTCATCTATAAGAGGCGCATCAACAAAATCACTCTTGGTTGCATGGAATCCAGCCTTATCAAACTTATCAGGAACCTTTCTTCCTGATTCAATTCCAACATAATCACAGGCAATCACCTGATCTTCAGTAGCAAGGCTCACTGTGAAAGCGCCTCTTTTAGCCAGATTGTCAGTAGTCTTATGTTCAGACAGACTGATCGTAATTTCCTTAAAATCTGTCGTGATGCCCCAAGCTGCATTCATGGCATTAGGTACACCATTCTCATCATAAGTCGCAATGATAAGAACCGGCTGCGGATACATAAGTGGTTTTGCGCCAAAATTTACTCTGCTCATTTGATTCCTCCTTTGATATACCTCACATTAAAAGTGTTTTTAACATTTCCATTGCTTTTTCATAGGATTCTTTCATCTTCTGCGGGCTATTTACACTCATGCCCTTCTCTCTTGCTTTATTAGCCAAGCCTTCGTCGTCACTTATGAATAATGTATCCTCTTCACCCGCTGATATTATGCTTTCAGCCTCATCGAAAGTTACCCTTTTTACAGTAGCGTTATGCCTTTCCTTAAGCATAGAAACCTGTTTTGCAAGGATCTCATCTTCTTCGCCCATCAGACATATGATTATATTCTTCATAGCTCGCGTTTCTTTCTTATACTTAGTTCTGCGTATATCTAGTTATATTTAATATAGCATATCAAATTAGGAAGAAATTTACTATGTTATAAAAAAGCTTTCGCACCAAATAATCAGTGCGAAAGCCTCTCTATTATCATGATATTCAATTATCAGTTCTTCTCAAATTCCTCTGCAATTGCATCAAGGAATTCTTCGCTGCCGAGTTTTACTGGATTTGGAAGTGATGTGATAAGTGCAAGGTCTCCTGTCATGCGGCCGGACTCGATAACTGAAAGAGTTGCTCTTTCCATCTTGTCAGCCCAATCGCAAAGAGCTTTGATTCCATCAAGCTCTCCTCTCTTTCTGAGAGCACCTGTCCAGGCAAAGATTGTTGCTACAGGGTTTGTAGATGTAGGCTCGCCCTTGAGGTACTTGTAGTAGTGGCGCTGCACTGTTCCATGAGCTGCCTCATACTCATAAACACCGGTTGGAGATACAAGAACTGAAGTCATCATGGCAAGTGAACCGAATGCTGATGAAACCATATCGCTCATTACATCGCCATCATAGTTCTTGCAGGCCCAGATAAATCCGCCCTTTGACTTCATAACACGGGCTACAGCATCATCTATAAGTGTATAGAAGTATGTTATTCCTGCCTTTTCAAATTCAGCTTTGAACTCATTCTCATAGACTTCATCGAAGATCTCTCTGAACCTTCTGTCGTAGGTCTTACTGATAGTATCCTTTGTTCCAAGCCAGAGTTCCTTCTTCTCAGAAAGTGCATATTTAAAGCATGCTCTTGCAAAGCTCATGATTGATGAATCCTTATTATGGATTCCCTGAATGATACCAGGCTCGTCAAACTCATGAATTGTTTCTCTTACTTCTTTCCCGTCAGCTCCTGTGAATACAAGCTCAGCCTTTCCAGGGCCTGGAACTCTTATCTCAACATTCTTATAAACATCGCCATATGCGTGACGGGCAAGTGTAATTGGTTCTACCCAGCTTCTTACGTTGGGCTCGATGCCCTTTACCATTATAGGTGTACGGAAAACTGTTCCATCAAGGATTGCCCTGATCGTTCCGTTAGGACTCTTCCACATTTTCTTAAGGTTATATTCCTTAACACGCTCGTTGTTAGGAGTAATGGTAGCGCATTTAACAGCAACTCCATATTTCAGAGTGGCATTGGCACTGTTAACTGTTACCTGATCATCAGTTTCATCTCTGTGCTTAAGGCCAAGATCGTAATACTCACTTTTTAGGTCAATATATGGCAAGATCAGCTTATCTTTGATCATCTGCCATAAAACTCTTGTCATCTCATCCCCATCCATCTCAACGATAGGAGTTGTCATTACAATTTTGCTCATATCCCATTTCTCCTTCAAGTCATTATTATTTACTGCTCGTAAAGCTCCAAAAGTCCCTTATCAAGCATATTTTCATAGGCATTGATCATATGCTGATTAGCAAGTTCTTCAGCCTTATCAGGGTTATTCTCTTTAATGGCTTCCATAATAAATTTATGCTCGACGTTTGAAACAGCGCCTCTGCTGCTTGAAAGAGTCTGCTGTCTTACTCTCCAAACGTACTGATGGTAGTCTTTTAAAAGATGCTCAAGCATCTTGGAATTACATGACTCATATAAAATATTGTGGAATCTGTTATCAAGCTCAGCCATCTGCTCCATGTGGCCTCTGGCAGCATGAAACTCTGCGAGATAGATATTCTCTTCCATCTCTTCAAGCTGCTCTTTTGTGATATTCTCACATGCCCATCTGGCGCATAACCCCTCAAGTTTGGATCTTATCATATAGATATCCTGGATATCCTTTACCTTGATGCCTGTGACATAAGCTCCTCTGTTAGGGATGATCTGAATAAGGCCTTCCAACTCAAGCTGTCTGAAAGCCTCTCTCACAGGTGTCCTGCTTACTCCAAGTTCCTGGCCAATCGCAACTTCTTTAAGTTCCTCATGGTCTTTGTATTTGCCATTTAGTATGTCTTCTCTTATGCGGTGAAAAACACGTCCTCTAAGAGAATACTTGTCTGTCACTTCCTGTTTTAAGTCTTGATTTTCCATGTTTCTCCTTTAGTTTATACAGCCCCTACTATCTCTCCCTCTTTTACTACGATACCTAGTTCTTTTGAAACTTTATCTATCTCACGAACAAGCTCGCTATCAGTCATAACCGTAACTCGTCCGTTTGCATACTCGTTATCAACCCACTCTTTTATCTTGGTTACAAGCGGTGATGTCTTTGAGAGGGCATGCTCCTGTTTTAATTTGTAATGAATATTGATCCAATGAGCAATTCCTGCAAGTCCTGAAGTATTGGAAACAGCGCTTACAGGAGGTCTCTTCAAGAATTTCTCTGTATCAAAGATATTATAGATCTCTTCATTCTTGAGAAGTCCGTCAGCATGAATACCTGCCCTTGTAACGTTAAAGTTCTTACCAACAAATGGTGTATTGGCAGGAACAGTAAATCCAATCTCTTTCTCATAGTACTCAGCAAGATCAGTAATTACTGTAGTATTCATACCATCCAAAGTGCCCTTAAGCTGGGCATATTCAAATACCATGGCCTCCAGTGGTGTGTTACCTGTTCTCTCACCAATTCCAAACAGTGAAGTATTAACAGATGAACAGCCATAAAGCCATGCAGTTGTAGAGTTTGTAACTGCTTTATAAAAATCGTTATGTCCGTGCCATTCGATGAGTTCGCTTGGAACACTGGCGTTTGTGTTGATCGCGTAGATGATTCCCTGAACGCTTCTGGGAATAACGGCACCTGAGAAGTTTACTCCATATCCCATAGTATCGCAAGCACGAATTTTAACCGGTATGCCGTATTCTTCTTTAAGCTTCATAAGTTCAATACAAAATGGAACAACAAAACCGTAAATATCTGCACGGGTAATGTCTTCCAAATGGCATCTCGGGCTTATCCCGGCTTCAAGGCAGGAACGGATGATACTAAGATAATGCTCAAGAGCCTGTTTTCTGGTCATTTTAAGTTTAAGGAAAATATGGTAGTCAGAACATGAAACAAGGATACCTGTTTCTTTCATACCAATTTCTTTTACAAGCTTAAAATCCTCTTCGCTTGCCCTTATCCAGCTGGTTACCTCTGGGTATCTGTAGCCCCTTTCCATACATTTAAGAGCTGCATCTCTATCGCTCTTACTATATAAAAAGAACTCACTCTGTCTGATAAGTCCGTTTGGTCCGCCCAGTTCATGGAGCATATCATATATCTTCACAATCTGTTCGGTAGTATATGGTGCTCTGGACTGCTGACCATCTCTGAAAGTTGTATCAGTTATCCATATTTCTTTTGGCATGTTATGGGGAACAATCCTGTCATTGAAAGGAATCTTAGGAATCTCCTCGTAAGGAAACATGTTTCTGAAGACGTTTGGTTTTTTTACATCGTCAAGAATATAAATATGCTCTTCGATCTTGAGCAGATTATTCTTGTCATTCATTGTTACAGGTCTATTTTGGAACGCTGATGTATCACTCATAAAAATAACCTCACCTTCTTGCAATGTATCTCTCGTATAATTGTATACAATCATACTATCCTTTATACATTGCTGTCAAGGTGAGGATTTAACGGCATTTGCCATTTATTATCATTAAAAGCCTGATTTTCTTGTAAAGTACTTTTTTATTTCCTCTATAGGAGTAGGCTTTGCATATAAATACCCCTGAATAAAATCAAACCCATGGTCCACGCTGTACTGATTCTGTGACTCGTCCTCTACGCCTTCGATCAGGGTAATGAATCCGTTTTTCTTAAATACTTCTATCATATAGCTTAAAATATCATTCATTCTGGTATCATCAAGCGACTTATACAAAAGTGTCTTATCAAACTTGATAGTCTTAAACGGACAATTCATAACTCTTTCAAGTGAAGAATAGCCTGTTCCAAAATCATCCAGATAAAACTGAATTCCTTCACTTGTAAGATTCTCCATATTCTTTTTGGCTGTTTCATAATCATCAAACATAGCTGTTTCAGTAACTTCAAGTCTGATTTTTGCAGGTTCAATATCATATCTGTCTATTATCTCCAGAAAATCGGCATTCAGATTCTCCATCGATAATTCTTTTGACGAACAATTGATTGATATAGAGTCAAAATCATAGTATTCCATAAACTGACTGATAGATTTGCAAACTTTATTGAGAATTATACAGGTCAGCATATGTATAGCGCCACTCATCTCAGCAATCGGAATAAAAACATCCGGAGATACTATCCTATCTCCCACTTTAAGTCTCATCAGAGCTTCCGCAGACCGGAATGTACCTGTTTCAACGCTATAAATAGGCTGGGCATAAACAATTACCCTTTCATCATCCATATCTTCATGAAGACGTATATCCCTGATGGTGGTTGAAATATCATAGAATTGGTTGAAGTTATCATAATCGGCAGGTTTGGTTATGTAGAACTGACTGTTATTCTGATTAACATATTTTCTGCTGACAAACTCAAAGAATTGCCTTACTTTGAGCACTGTTTCAAACTCATCGTTAATTTCACCTGCAATCAAAGTATAATTAAATGGAACATCAAGCTCCACTCTTGCTTTATCCATTACTCCACGTATTTTCTGTATTGCACTTATGGCTTTTTTCTCATCTTCTTCCTGAAGAACATTTACAAATTTGCAGTCAGCCACCATATACATTCTAAGTTTGGGGCTAATTGCTTCAATATTTCTGCATACTTTAATCCCATAGTAATAAGCATCAGAATCAGCGCTCACAAAGCTCTCTACATCAGGCGTCTTAAGAATTACATAAGCAATATAGACTTTCTTTTTTTGCATGTTACTCTCTAAATAAGCCTCTAGAGCATGTACATTCTGGCTCCCTGATATTTCATCAAATGGAGTATTGTGAAACATTAGAAATCCCAACATAAATATAGGTGCATAAGTAATAGCGGAAAAAATAGAAAAACCTCTGGCAACATAGATCATCTGAAGGATCAAAACAATCAGATCAATAGGCGCAAAAAGACAGACTGCATGCCATGTCACCCTGCTTATATCTCTCCTGTTAAACATACTTGCGACAAGGCAAACGAAAGCACAAACGATTCCTGCACTCGTGTAAAGTCTGGTAAAGTGTCTTATATCTATGCCATCGATCATAAGTGTATATAGACCATATGACGCAATTTCAACAATGATTGCAACTATGTACACAGCTGAGTAAAAAACATACATGTACATAAATTCTTTTTTCTGGCTTCTCCTGACAATAGACATCATATTGACATATGCGAAGATAAAGAAAAGAATGCCATTATACACAATAAGAAAGGCTAAAAGCTGTATGATAAAAAGATTTCTGTGATAATATTTCCCGGGATTATTAGCTACTATGACAATCGAAATCTGGATGCATTCCGCAATTATAGAAAGAATATTTCCGTAAAAGATAAAATTACAGATATAAGTCCTCTTGGGCTTGATATAAAGCATAACAAAAAGAAGGAGCACTGACATAAAGAGCCCTGCCACTTCACCTATACAATTATATTCAACAAAAAATCCCATATCCATGCATTTATATTAGCACAAATGTAGTTTCTAAAGATTAAATTAGTATAAAAAAAATATACCTCATCCAAAACTTTTTGAATGAGATATATCTTTTAAATAAAACTATCAGCCCTTTACTGAACCTGTAGTGATTCCGGCAACAAAGTATTTCTGAAGCGAAATGAACACAATAAATACAGGTATAAGCGAAAGAACTGAAGCTGCCATGATTAGTCCATACTCAGCTGAGTACTGTGAAATAAACATTTTCAGTCCGATCTGAAGTGTTTTCTTGGACTCAGTTGTCAAATAAATGAGAGGTCCAAGGAAGTCATTCCAGGTATTAACAAAAGTAAAAATGATAAGTGTTGAAAGTGCAGGCTTTGAAAGAGGAAGCATGATCTTGGCGTATATTCCATACTCTGTCATTCCATCAATTCTTGCTGCTTCGCAAAGAGAATCAGGGATTCCCTCATAGAACTGTCTCATCATAAATACTCCAAATGCAGAAAAGGCCTGAAGTATGATAATTGCAAGGTGGGTATCCGCAAGTCCAAGGCTTCTCATGAACATGAACTGAGGAACCATATATACCTGCCAAGGTACAGCAATTGTAGCTACATATGCAAGGAACAGCACGTTGCGGCCCTTGAACTCAAGTTTTGCAAAAGCATATGCTGCAAAGCTTGAGGTAAGAAGCTGAAGGAAAGTAACTATTAGCGTCAGCTTTGCTGTGTTAAGCGTAAACTTTGCAAGAGGTATCTTTGTCCAGATATCAAGATAGTTCTGCCATCTTGGCTCCTTTGGAATCCACTCAAAAGGTATTACAAAAACGTCTTTGTTAAACTTAAGCGATGCTGATAACATCCATACGAAAGGCACTAACATTAAAAGTGCCAGGAGGATTAGCAGCACATAGACAATTGTCTGTCCGATAATTCTGTTTCTTCTTTTGCTTTTCACTTTTTCTATCCTCCCGATCAGTCATTAGCATAGTTCTTTTCACCCTTAAACTGGATAAGGGTAACAACGAGAACTATTGCAAAAAGAACCAGTGCTGATGCCGATGCTTTTCCAAGCTTCCAGTTTCTGAAAGCCTCTTCGTAGATATAGTAAACAAGTACCATTGCGCTCTTATTTACTACACCGTTAGAACCACCAGCCAACATGTATACGATGTCATAAACCTTAAAGCAGTTGATCGTCAGCATGATAGTTACAAAGAATGTAGTTGGTTTAAGCTGAGGAACAGTGATATGTCTGAATTTCTGCCAGGCGTTGGCTCCGTCAAGGGAAGCTGCCTCATAGAGGTCCTCACTGATACCCTGTAATCCGGCAAGATAGATTACCATATAATATCCCATGTTTTTCCATACGGAGAACATGATAATTGTCACCATTACAGTACTTGAAGATGCTGCCCATTTTAAAGGCTCAACATGAAGTACATTCATAAGGAACTGGTTAACAATTCCACCTTTTGCTGGTGTAAAGAGCATATTCCATACTGCTGCTACTGCAACCAGTGATGCTACATAAGGGAAGAATGTTACTGTCCTAAAGAAATTTCTTCCTTTAATTTTCTGATTTAATAAGATTGCAAGTCCAAGCGCTATCACAAGAGTGATGGGCACTGTAAACACGCTGTAAACGATTGTATTTTTTAATGATGCAAGGAATCTGTCATCCTTAAAGATCTCTACGAAATTCGAAAGACCTATGAATTTCATCTCATTGCTTCCATCCCACTCAGCAAATGACATGAGAAGTGCAAGTACTATTGGTCCCAATGTAAATATTGCAAACCCAAGAAAGTTCGGAGCGATAAAGGAATATGCTACAAGATTCCTTCTGCGCTGTCTTTTTTTCATATTTTTTTCCATAGCGGATAGCTGTGCTGCCATGTCTTTTTCCTCTTAAAAAGGCACTTGAACTCAAGCTGCCTTGAAATTCAAGTGCCGGTTATTTTTATCTAGCTAATAATTACTTTCCGATGATTGCAGAAACGCCTTCGTTCATAGCTGCGATAGCGTCATCAACGCTTACTTCTTCGTTCATGATAAGATCATGCTGTTCGTTAAGAACTGTCTCAATCTCAGATGACTTGTCATTTGCAGGCATCTCAAGATATGTGTGGCTTGGTACAAGAGCTTCCTTTGAAGCTTCATCTGTTGGGAAGCCATCCATTGAAGCGATAAGATCAACGATCTTGTCGTTTGTCATAGCTGGGATATTACCTGTTGAAGCCATAACTTCTGCACCCTTTTCACCACTTACGAACTTAACAAATTCCCAAGCCATATCCTTGTTAGGAGCTGATGTAGGAATTGCAAGAGCTGTGATTGTTGAAAGAGTTGAACCAGGCTCTACACCTTCTGCATGAGGATACTTAACCATACCCCAGTTAGTGCAATCTGTGTACTCACCATCTTTGATCTTCTGGATAAGTGTTGCGATGAACCATGTACCCATGTTCATTGTTGCTACGTTACCCTGAGCAAATGCTGCTGAGTAGTGAAGTCCCTGTGTCTTAAGTGTTGCATAATCCATGCAGACACCATCTTTCTGCTGTGCAAGAACCATCTCGTAGTAAGGCTTTGTGAAATCATAGTTGCCATCAACAATTGTGTTCTTTCCATCAAGAATACCATCAAGCTGGATTGTAGATCTCCATGTGTGGTAGTGAGCACCATAAACCTCAGCACCTGGAGTTGTGTCTGTTACGCTTCTTGCAAGCTTGTCATACTCTTCCCAAGTCATATCGTTTGTAGGATATGCAACGCCTGCTTTATCAAAGATATCCTTGTTGTAGTAAAGAACCCAGATATCTGAACGGAAAGGAAGTTCATAAAGACTTCCGTCGATTGTAACCTGATCTGTAACGCCGTTGTAAAGTGAAAGATCAACACCATCCTTTGAGATAAGGTCTCCTAATGGTTCAAGAACGCCCTTGTTAACAAGTGATACGTAACCTGGAACATCCTTAACTGTTACTACGTCAAAATCCGAACCAGACCCTGAAAGCTGTGTTCCAAGAACTGTGCTGTAATCTGTAGATCCAAGGTCTACCATCTCAACTGTTACATTTGGATGCTCAGCTGTGAAAGCATCAATAAGTGGCTGATAGTAAACTGTGCTTGATACATCCCAAAGTGCCCACTTAAGTGTTACAGGCTCATCAGATGTAGCCTCTGCTGTCTCTGTACTAGCTTCTGCAGCAGGTGCCTCTGTTGCTGCCGGTGTTTCTTCCTTTGCAGGTGCCTCAGCTTCAGGTGCCTGTGAAGCACTTCCGCATCCAACGATGCTTGCTGCGATCATTGAAACTGCAAGTAAAGAACTGATAATTCTCTTTTTCATTTTTTGCCTCCCTTTAAATAATTGCTACCCCATTGGCAGTTTTTTGTTTCTATAGAAATTGTAGCAAAGCCTCTTATTTCCAAGAATGTACATTCTTTAACACTTATTGGTAAAAAAATGCAATTTTTTTATATAAAATTGTATTTTCTTTATTTTTCCTCTGCTCTAATATATATCTATGCGTAAAAATAGTCATTCAATCAGATTAAAAATTGTCATATGGGCAGTGGGTCTGTCTCTTGTTCTTGCCTTATTTATAGCTACAACAAGTTACATTCTCTCCATGCGCTATTTAAAAGAAAATCAGCATCAATCAGCCCTGACCAACATCCATGTCCTTGGAAACAACATAGATTCCAACATCAATACAGTTATGACTTTTTCTAACTGGATATGCCTGGACAGCACTATCAATAACTACGTCCAGTCTGTAGCTGAGACCTATAACGAGGACAAGATTCTTGGCAGAAAGCTTTCCATGATGACCTGGAATCACTTAAACAATGAATTCAATATAGTCGGAGTCAGAAATTACGTTGACCGCGTAGTGATCTCCACTATTGATGGCAAAAATTTCCTGCAGGACATTGCAGGAGGCGGTGCATCAAGCAGCTCAAGCACACCTCAGATGATTATGGCTTCAAGTTTTTACGAGCCGCTAATTTCATCTCCATCCTTTAACTGGTATGGAATATGCACAAATCCAATGTCCAAAAGTGGCAACCCTCCTATTATTCCAATTATCAGAGCAATTTACAAGGCTGATTCCTCTGAAGTTCTGGGATGGGTCTATATGGACATCCCCGTTTCTGTGATAATAGATTCTCTGAAAAGCTTTGTCTTTGAAAATGATGATGCTCTGTATCTTACATTTACCGAAGGCGTGTCCTACCGCTATGATGGCAGGTCTTTTGTCAAAGACTCACTTCCGGCTGGTCTTGTAACCTACACTTTACCGGAAACCGGATGGAAGCTCTCATATCTGCCATCAGAAAGCGCCCTCAAAGCCCGAATGAAGCTGTATCTTGCACTGATCATACTTATATTTACGGTTATTCTTTTTGCAGGAATAATTCTTTCTCTTTCCCTGCACAGGATCATTACAAAGCCTGTATCCAAGCTAATCGACAGGCTTGATCAGATTGGACTGGGAGATTTTTCAAGGGATCCATCGATAGAATGGCCCAACGAACTTGGTGAGATTGGAATAGGAATCAACAGCCTCTCACAGAACGTCTCCGATCTTATGGAGAAAAGAATTTTAGATGAAAAGACAAAACACGACCTGGAATACCAGGTTCTGCAATCCCAGATAAATCCTCACTTTTTGTATAACACTTTAAATACAATAAAGTGGATGGCAACAATACAAGGGTCAGAAGGCATCGCAGACATGTCAACCGCCCTCTCCCGTCTTATGAAGAATATCGCAAAGGGAACTGAAAGCGTAATTTCTTTGAAGGATGAATTTGCCCTTTTAGATGACTATTTTACCATTATGAAATACAGGTATGGCGGGACCATTGAGCTGGAATATGAAACCGAGGATGAAGCTCTTTTGAAATGCAGAATAAACCGCTTCTCTCTCCAGCCAATCATTGAGAATTCCATATTCCACGGGATTGAGCCAAAGGGAAGCGCCGGAAAGATTGTAGTCCACACCTATAAAAATGACGATAAGCTTTTCATTGATGTCACTGATAACGGAGTCGGCATGACCAAAGAAACCATTGATGATGTCCTTAGCGGCAAGGCCAGGTCATCAAACGAGTTCTTTAGGCAGATTGGTGTCAGCAACGTAAATGAGAGAATCAAATATACCTTCGGTGAAGAATACGGAATGCATATAACAAGTGAAGTTGGCTCCTTTACAACGACCACACTTATTCTTCCACTTAAATACATGTAAAAGAAATCAGGAGTTTTTTATGTACCGAATACTAATAGTAGATGATGAACCCTTGGTGCAGATTGGTCTTAAGACCATGATTGCCAAGGACCATTCCGACAACTGTGAAATAATAGGAACTGCTTCAAACGGGCAGGAAGCCTGGGATATGATCTGCAGCGACACTCCGGACATTGTCATTGCAGATATAAGAATGCCTGTAATGACCGGCCTTGAGCTACTTGATAAGTGCCACAAAAAATATGGAAATACTCCTGCTTTTATCATTCTCACAGCCTACGAAGAATTTGAAATGGTTAGACAGGCTCTTGTATGCGAGGCTGTTGATTATCTTGTAAAAATAGAGCTGAATTCCGAAACTTTGACCTTCGCTCTAAATAAAGCTATTCAAAGAGTTGATGAATCAAATCCTGTAAGAAAGACTTCTATTCCAAGCGAAAGCTCTCTTGAGGACCTCAGGCAGAAGTTTTTGATAAAGCTGTTCAATCACCTTATCACCTCTGAAAGTGATCTTGCAAAAGAAACAAAAGCCCTTGACCTTAAGCTTGATTACAACAGGTATATTGTAGTGTATGGCGAGATAAAGACTCCATCTCCTTCGCTTACTGACTCATCAAGTGATGCTATTGGAATCTATTCATCAAGTATAGGTATGGCAAAAGAGATAATATCTCGTCACGCGCCTTGCCAGATAGTATCCATGGACCCCACGCACTTTGCTATCATTTTCCTTTTTAATGAGGAAAAGCCAATTGCTTCAATAATGGATCTGATCACTGAGGCACTTGAAAACGCCAGAACCATGATCACAAGCTACTTTAAGACAACACTTACCTTTGGTATAGGAAGCGCTGTGTCAACACCCCTTGACATAGCTGTTTCTTTTGACGAAGCAAAAACAGCCCAGTCCCAGTCTGATTCTGCCTCGCCAATAAGACTCTTTAGCCACATTGTTGGCAGCAACAGGCGCTCAGGAAAAGACAAACTTATTTTTACCATACAGCAGTACATAGATGGCAACTTAAACGGAAAGCTCCAGCTAAATGAAGTTGCTGAAGTTTTCGGACTATCTCCCGCCTACTTGTCAGTTCTTTTTAAGAAAACAACAGATACCGGTTTCTCCGAATATGTTTACACAAAAAAAATTGATAAGGCAAAAGAAATGCTCTTATCCGGTGACATGAAGATCTACGAAGTTGCGGATGCTTTAGGGTTTGAATCGGCATACTATTTTTCCAAGGTCTTTAAAAAAGTTGATGGCCACTCGCCAAGGGAATATATCCAAAACAAAAGTGAAGGCCAGTCCTTCTGATTAAAAAATGAGGATGAAGAAAAGCTCTTCATCCTCATTTAAATTAATCCTTATTATTCTTCTGAGTTTGCTGCAGCAACCTTGTCTGCTCTGTCGGCAACTTCTTTTGCCTGAACATCTGATGGTGCCTGCTCATATCTGTTAAACTCATACTCATATTCACCGCTTCCGCCTGTCATTGAACGAAGCTGTGTGTTATATCCAAAGAGCTCCATCATTGGAACTTCTGCTTCAATAACCTGCTTGCCTGTAAGAGAAGGATTCATGCCGAGCACTCTTCCTCTTCTCTTATTGAGGTCTCCCATTACATCACCGGTATATGAATCCGGAACTGTAACCTTAAGAGAAACAATAGGCTCAAGAAGTACAGGAGAAGCTTCCATGAAGCCTTTCTTGAATGCGCCTGATGCAGCTACTTTAAATGCCATTTCTGAAGAGTCTACCGGATGATATGATCCATCATAAAGAATTGCCTTAACGCCCACTACAGGATAAGCTGCAAGAGGTCCTCTCAATACTGACTCAGCAAGTCCCTTTTCAACTGCCGGGAAGTAGTTCTTTGGAACTGCACCACCAACAACTTCCTGCTCAAATACATATGGAGTAGTTGGATCTCCTGAAGGCTCAAAGCGCATCTTTACGTGTCCATACTGGCCATGACCACCTGTCTGCTTCTTATATTTGTACTCAACATCAGATTTCTTTCTGATTGTCTCTCTAAATGCAACCTTTGGCTTTGTAAGGTCGATTGCAACCTTATATACGTTCTGAAGCTTACTCTGGATAACTTCAAGATGCATATCGCCGATACCATAAAGAAGAGTCTGACGGTTTTCTGCATCATTGACTACTCTAAGTGTCTGATCCTCAGCAGCAAGCTTAGCAAGAGACTGAGAAATCTTATCAATATCTGCCTTATTCTGAGCGTGATATCTCATAGCTGTATATGGAGTTGAGATATCCATCTTGGCATACTGAATAGGATTAGCCTTTGTTGAAAGGGTATCTCCTGTTGCAATCTCAAGCTTCTGGAGTGCGCCAAGATCTCCTGCGTGAAGCTCAGGAACTTCAGTTGTCTTATTGCCCTGAAGTATATAGAGCTTACCAATCTTAACTTCAACATCCTTGCCTGCTACATACATAAGATCATCAGGCTTAATAACACCTGAACGAACCTTGATAAGTGAGTACTTACCAATAAATGGATCGATCATTGTCTTAAATACAAAGGCTGTCTTTGGCTTTGAGAAATCGAAATCTGCTTCGAAGATCTCGTTAGTATTTGTATTGATACCAGCCATCTTGCGGTTCTCAGGACTTGGCATATACTTAACGATATCATCAAGAAGAGTGTAAATGCCCTGACAGAGAGTACTTGAACCCATCTCAATAGGAACAATGCTTCCGTCACATACATTACCTCTAACAGCTGCTCTGATCTCAGCTTCTGAGAATGTATCACCATTAAAGTATCTCTCCATGAACTCTTCTGAAGTCTCAGCAACAGATTCAAGAAGTGTATCTCTAAAGAGCTTAAGGTTAGCCTGGTTGTATTCCGGAACCGGACACTCTACAACCTCTTTTCCTTCCCATCTAAAGCCCTTTTCCTGAATAACGTTTACATATCCAACAAACTTTTCATTCTCACGGATTGGCAGGTTGAATGGAGCCATTTTCTTCCCGTATTTATCAGTAAGATCCTGAACTACCTGTCTATAAGAAACATCATCGATATCCATGTCAGCTACAAAGAACATACGTGGAATCTTGTACTTTTCGCACATTTCCCATGCTTTCTCTGTTCCAACTTCGATACCAGCCTTACCTGAAACAACGATGATTGCTGCATCAGCAACACTGATAGCTTCCTCAACTTCACCTACAAAATCAAAGAATCCCGGAGTATCCAGAATATTGATCTTGTGACCATCCCACTCGAGAGGGATAGTTGAAGTACTGATTGAGAAGTGACGCTTCTGTTCTTCCTTATCGAAATCACTTAAAGTGTTTCCATCTTCTACCTTCCCCATCCTTGATGTAAGTCCGGCAAGATATCCCATAGCCTCTGCTAAAGTTGTTTTGCCAGCGCCACCATGTCCAAGCAGTACTACGTTTCTAATCTTGTCAGTTGTGTAAACGTTCATATCTTGTCCTCCAGTCGCATTATTTTGAGGAAATCCCAAAGCCTATTAACACTATTTATTTGTAGATGTGAAAAAAAATTGAATTCCCCCAAAAGATTTATAAGGATATTTTACTAAAAATAATGAATCATAACAAGTATTTGTGTTATTTTTGCACAAATATCTCATTATAATGTGGATCTTATATCTTCCAGGCAAAAAACGGTAAGAATCATGCATGAATAGTATTGTTTTTCGCACGTTAAAGTGATATAGTGAATTGAAAGACGCTTTCTTCGGGGGAATTTAACTAATGTCATTTAATAAATTTGGATTTTTAGGACTTGGCCTTATTGGTGGTTCTATTGCAAGAGCTATCAAAAAAAGCCATCCTGATTCTTTTATAGTAGCTTACACACCACATAAAGAAACCGTAGATAAGGCACATGACGAAGGCATTGTAGACAAGCCTGTATATGAGATTGGAAAAGATTTTTCTGAATGCGATATCATCTTCTTATGTGCTCCGGTAGAAATAAACAACGATAATCTTGAAAAACTTGTTCCATTTTTAAATGAGAATACATTACTCACAGATATTGGCAGTGTTAAGACCGGTATCCACGAGAAAGTAAAAGAGCTTGGCCTTGAAAAGCAGTTTATCGGCGGTCATCCAATGGCCGGTACAGAACGCATTGGTTTTGGCAATTCCAAGGCATCTCTTTTTGAAAATGCCTACTATATTCTCACAAAAACAGAAAACACAAACGAAGAAAAATTAAAGCATTACTATGAACTGGTAAAAGAAATAGGTGCCATTCCTCTGGTGATTCCTTACATGCAGCATGATTACATCACAGCAGCCATAAGCCACGTTCCACATGTAGTCTCTGCAAGCCTTGTGAATCTTGTCAGAAACAATGACTCTGAGGATCAGCTGATGAAACTCATCGCCGCAGGTGGATTTAAGGATATTACAAGAATATCCTCCTCTTCTCCTGTTATGTGGCAACAGATCTGCACTACAAACTCATATAACATTTCAGATCTGCTTTCAAAGTACATTGATTCACTAATCGATATCAAACTAGCCATCGATGAGCACGACAACGATAAGCTCTTTGACTTTTTCAGCTCAGCCAGAGAATACAGGGAGTCCTTCATAGAGACCAGCAGCGGTCCTATTATGCAGACCTTTACAATTCACGTTGATATCGCTGATAAACCCGGTAATCTCGCAAGGGTGGCAACTCTTTTATCAGACAATGATATCAACATCAAAAATATTGGCATTGTCCATAACAGAGAGTATGAACGAGGAACTCTTCGTATAGAGCTGCATGATCAGAGCGGAAAAGATGCTGCATTAAAAATACTTAATGAAAACGGATATCCGATCAGAAACAGCTAATTCAAAGGAGAAGCAACATGATAGCGTTAGAAAAAGCAAAACACCCATTAAAAGGTGACGTTTTTGTTCCAGGCGACAAGTCCATATCTCACAGAAGTATCATGTTTGGCGCCCTTGCTAAAGGAACAACAGAGATTACGGGCTTTCTTAACAGTGCTGACTGCCTTTCAACCATCGACTGTTTCAGAAAACTTGGCATCCATATAGATCACACAATACGTCCTACGAACGGCGTTCCAACCATCACGGTGCACGGTAATGGTCTTCATGGGTTAAAAGCTCCATCAGAAACTTTGTACACAGGAAACAGCGGAACTACCACAAGACTCATGGCAGGCATTCTCGTGGCTCAGCCTTTTGATTCCAATATCACAGGTGATATGTCCATAGAAAAGCGCCCAATGAACCGCATTATAAAGCCTCTTTCTCAGATGGGAGCTGATATTTCATCTCTCATGGATAATGGCTGCGCTCCTCTCGTTATTAAAGGAGGTAAGCGCCTTAGAGGCATAACCTATAGAAATCCAATTGCTTCAGCTCAGGTAAAATCTGCTATTGTACTGGCAGGTCTTTATGCTGACGGCGACACTGTAGTTTATGAGCCTGCACTGTCACGAAATCACACCGAGACTATGCTCACAATGTTCGGAGCTGACATTCACAATGAACTTGCAAGAGATGGAAGTGCCGCAGCAATCCTGCATCCCGGCATGCCACTTCATGGCATTAAGATAAACGTCCCTGGAGACATCTCTTCTGCTGCTTATTTCATGGCTGCTGCTCTTATGGTTCCTGATTCTGAGCTTCTTATCAGAAACGTAGGTATCAACCAGACCAGAACCGGTATCATCACGGTACTCAGACAGATGGGAGCTGATATCACTCTTCTAAACGAAACCAATGACAGCGAACCAAGAGCTGACATACTTGTTAAATACAGCGAGCTCCACGGAAATGAAAATGGCATTTTTGAAATTGGCGGAAAAGACATACCGACTATGATAGATGAACTTCCTGTCGTTGCCGTTGTTGCTGCCACAGGTAACTTCGATACCATAATCAAAGACGCAGCAGAGCTCAAGGCAAAAGAATCCGACAGAATAGCTACTGTAGTTGATAACTTAAAGGCTATGGGATGCGACATAGAAGCAACAGATGACGGCATGATCATCCACGGAGGAAAGCCTCTCCACGGCGCTGACATCCATTCCCATGATGACCACAGACTTGCTATGTCATTTGCTGTAGCTTCCCTTGCTGCAACAGGAACTACAAGAATCCTCGATGATGGCTGTGTAGGAATCTCCTATCCATCATTTTTCAAAGATTTTCAGGCGATAGTTAACTAAGAAGACAGAGGGAAGAACCGTCCCTCTGTCTTCAAGAGTATTTCTCTGTTATCTTAAGAAGTTCCTGTCTGTATCTGTCTTTCACGTCTTCCGGAGAAGCTATGATAACCCCATCCGACAGGGCAAAGAGCCATCCAAAGAACTGATCGCTTATCGCAACATCAACGCTTGTCTCTGACCATCCCTCTTCATCTGACTTTCTGATACTTATGTCTTTGCCAAACCTGTCTATCAAAACTCCAACTAAGTCGTTTTTGAATTTCAGTTTTACTTTGGTTTCTGTTCCCCCGAACATTCCAAAATTCATCTTGGAATAAGAAGCCATATCAAAAGCTTTGAAATGCTCTTTTCCAAGTCTCCTGTCATCCATGATACGGATGTTTCTCATTTTATCAACACGGTAATGCTTTATCTTATCAGCCTCAGCATCAAATGCAATGAGGTAATAATTCTCATCATCCCAGGTAAGTGCCCATGGACTCACTTCATATAAGCCTTCTTTTCTCGGAACAAGTTCTTTATTCAGATTCCATTTAAGGTACTCAAATTGTATGCGTCTGTTAGTGGATATGGCAGTATGTATCTCATCTACAATGTAGTAGATACTCTCGTTCATGGTCTTTATTCTGCCCTGAACCTCCACCTGCCTTTTAAGCTGCATTGCCTCATATTCACTGACAAGACCTGTAAGCTTTTTGATAAGCTCATTGGATTTTTTCTCTGTAATGAATTTGGAAGACTGTATCGCATCCACCAAAAGCTTAAGCTCTGCTATTTCAAAGTGCTTGCTGCCAACATGGTAGTAATAATTTCTTCCAACCTGTTCCAGGATAACATCAATGCCCAGGGTACGGAGAGCCTCCATATCATCGTAGAGACTCTTCCTGTCCGCAGTTATCCCACACTCTTCTAACCGTTCCTTTATCTGAGGCATTGTTAGAAAATGCTCATCGTCAGTCATCTTGACCATTATTTTAGCGAGATAATACAGTTTTAATTTTTGATTGGTACCCTTTGGCATTTTGACTTACCCCTGAAGCTTATTAGTTTTTGTCACCAACAATCTTGTTGATAAGAATCTTTCCTGCTCTCTTTGCTGCATATGGTCCAACCTTTTTAAGCTTGTCCTCAGATCTGACCATAGTGCTTGCTGCAGGCATATCTCTTGTAAGATGGATAGCATCAAATTCACACTTTGTTGTGCAAAGTCCGCATCCGATACAGCGGTTTTCATCTACAGTTGTAGCTCCGCAGCCAAGGCATCTGTTTGCTTCGGCCTTAACCTGATCTTCAGTAAATACAAGTCGAAGATCATCAAAGGTCTTACTTGCAACACCGGCTTTTTTACCTGGAATCTGTCTCTTGGCATCATCGAAGCCTTCAACCTTTATATCGTCCTTATCAAGCTCAATAAATTCTCTTCTGTCACGAGCAAGGTCAAGACGATTTCCTTTATGTACGAAACGGTTAATGGAAACGCTTCCTTCTCTACCACCGGCAATAGCATCTATAGCAAATCTTGCACCTGTGAATACATCACCGCCAACGAAGATATCGGGTTCTGCAGTCTGTCTTGTAAGCTTATCAGCAACTGCTGTGCCATTTCTGTTAAGTTCAACCTTTGTGCCCTCAAGAAGGCCGCCCCACTGAACGGACTGACCAATTGACAAAAGAAGATTCTCACAAGGAATCTCTATTGTCTCTTCCTCATTGTACTTAGGACTGAAGCGATGCTCTGAATCGAATACGCTCACGCATCTCTTAAAGATAACGGACTTAACATGACCATTTTCAGTAACAACTTCCTTTGGTCCCCATCCATTCTTAACTTCAATTCCTTCTTCTTTTGCTTCTGCAACTTCATCAGCTGCTGCAGGCATCTCTTTTTCACCCTCAAGGCAAAGCATTGTAACTTTAGATGCTCCTGCTCTTACAGCTGTTCTGGCTACGTCTATAGCAACATTTCCGCCGCCGATAACAACAGTGTCGCCATTTAACTTAATGGAATGATCCTGATTTATGTTTCTAAGGAAATCAACACCTGTCTGAACGCCCTCAGCATCCTCGCCAGGAACTCCGGCTTTTCTTCCGCCCTGCATACCAATAGCGATAAAGAATGCCTTGTAGCCTTCCTCACGGAGTTTCTGTATAGTAATGTCTTTTCCTACCTCAACTCCACACTTGAACTCAACACCCATCTGACGGATAACATCAATCTCAGCGTCGATGATGTCTTTTTCAAGACGATAGCTTGGAATACCATTCATGAGCATTCCGCCTGGTCTCTTCTCTTTTTCAAAAACTGTAACAGGATAGCCGTCTCTTCTAAGGAAGTAAGCAGCAGCAAGTCCTGCAGGGCCTCCTCCGATAACAGCAACCTTATAATCATCAGACCACATTCCGCCATCATGCTTCTCGCAAAGTGGAATGTACTTTTTGTCACTCTTAAGGTCTAAAGAAGCAATGAATTTCTTGATCTCATCAATAGCAAGAGGCTGATCGATAGTTCCTCTTGTGCAGGCATCCTCACAGCGTCTGTTACATACAGCACCGCAGATATATGGGAATGGGTTATCCTGCTTTATAAGTTTGAGAGCATCCTCATATCTGCCCTCTGCAGCCATCTTGATATAGCCCTGGACTGAAAGGTGTACTGGGCATGCTGTCTTACATGGAGCTGTACCTGTATTGTAGCAGTTAATCTTGGCATCATCTCTGTAGTTGTAGTTCCACTTTTCAGGGCCCCACTTCTTTGCATTAGGAAGCTCTGTCTTAGGATACTTAACTTCTGATCCGTCTTTTTTGCAAAGCTTCTGACCAAGCTTGGCAGCACCAACAGGACAAACCTCTACGCACTTACCGCAGGCAACGCACTTATCCTTTTCAACATGTGCTCTGTATGCAGATGCTGACATATTAGGTGTGTTAAAGAGCTGAGATGTTCTAAGAGCATTACATACTCCTGGAGCACAGTTACAGATAGCAACAATCTTGCCTTCACCGTCGATATTGGTGATCTGGTGAACATATCCATGTCTCTCTGCTCTCTCAAGGATCTCATAAACTTCTTCCTTGGAGATATAGTGACCGATTCCACGATCATCCATATACTCAGCCATGTCGCCCATACCTATGCAGTAATCACCACGGATCTCTCCGCTTCCCTCACCACGCATAGCCTGCTGCTTACGGCAAGAACACTCTGAAATACCGTATTTATCATACATGTCGATCCATCTTGAAAGATGCTCAACAGGAACTGACTGATTCTCAAGTGAAATAGCCTTCTCAACAGGAATAACATGCATTCCTATTCCGGCTCCTCCGGGTGGAACCATCTGTGTGATTCCGGCAAGCGGAAGCTGTGTCATAAGGTTAAAGAATGTAGCAAGCTGTGGGAATTCATCAGTAAGCTTTTCCTGCATCATCATAAACTCTGCTGAGCCCGGAACAAAGATAGGAAGCTCATACTGAAGATGCTTGTCAGGTGTCTTGGCACGATTCTGCTCGATGATACCGATCCATCTAAGACGCTCCACCATCTTCTTTGTATCTTCCACGCTCATATTGTTCATGGTTGCGAGTTCTTCAATAGAATATGGAACACGTGTCTTCTTAAAGTTCAAAAGAAACTTCACCTGTTCCTTATTAAGAATAAGATCAAGCATCCAATACTCCGGATCTCTGTTGTTGATCTTATTTGTGAGTTTTTTTACATAACGGTCAGTAATGAGCTTAGCAAGCTCAAGAACCAGTTTCTCTTTTTCCGGATCCTCTGCCTTATAATCAGGATCCTGCCAATAATCATTTTCATTGATCATTGGATCGCCGATTTTCCAATCAGCCATAGTCTTTACTTTAGCCATAAGATATCCCCTTCTACAATAAATTCAAATCTCCCTTCTAATATTGTACAATACGGGAAACTCTATGGCTATTCGAGATTTTCCATAAATATTCACGCTATTTTTTGTCTGAAATGCTCTTTGAAGCAAAAAAACTCCCTCAACCAGGGCGCCGCCCCGGTTGGAGGAGTTTTTAGACTGCTTAGTCGCTTTTCTTGGGTTCAAGGGCTTTTTCTTCGTTTTTGATTTCCCAGTGGATGAGGAAGGTCAGGGCTGCTCTTAGGGCTATGATAGCGCCTAGGATTCCGAGTTCTGCCCATTCTCTGACTACGACTGTTCGAAGGACCTCGCCGCCGAGTTTAAATTCCAGTGCAAGTGCAATGCCCTGTGCCAGTTGAAGTCTGATGGAATCATCTTTTTTAATCCAGAATACGAAGCTCTTTACAGCAGTGAAGACAAGGATACATATTCCGAACATTTCTAATACCAGCGTTGAAAACTCTACGATATACCTAAGGATGTTCTCTGAAACAAGATATACATTTTCCATAAACGCCCCTTTACTCCTTCTATTTACTCCCATAGTTCCCTATTTAATATCATTATAACATATTATTCATGTCGCTATTTCATGCAACAAAAAATGCTTACGCATTCAGCGTAAGCATTGGTAATAAGGATCAATTATTTAAAATACCAGCGAAGCTATGACTTCAACAACTCCGCATAGAACCATCACAAGGATGGGATTTAATTTCCATTTTCTCAAGGCAAAAATAGAAAGGACAAACAAAACAAAGGGTCTTACCGAAAAATTCCCATCTGTAAATTCAACACTTCCTGACTTAAATACAGTTGGAATCAAAATCATAAGGCCAGCTGCAAATATCATGGACACAACTGCAGGGCGAAGGGATAAAAGCGCATCCTTTAAGACCGGCAGTTCTTTGTATTTTGTATAAAGGAGCGCCAGAATAGTCACAAAGATGCATGAAGGTAATACAACTCCTAATGTTGCCACTATTGCTCCTGGTATTCCTGCTGTCTGATTACCTACGAAAGTTGCCGCATTTACAGCTATTGGTCCCGGTGTCATCTCTGCTATAGTTACAAGGTCTGCAAAATCACCTGCAGTTAGCCAACCATATTTTTCAACCACCTGCGAACTGATAAGTGGCATTGCTGCATAGCCGCCCCCAAAGCTAAATGCTCCCACCTGCAAGAAGGCAAAAAATAATTCTAAATATATACTCATACTCTTTCACCTCTTGCTTTTATAAGTGACCTTAAAATGCCTATTATGAGTGTTGCAACTATAATAAGTATCACATTCACCTTGAGATAGTAATTGAGAATAAATGCCGCAGCCATGATAACTATGAGGAACAGATCTTTCTTTTTTACAATTCCAAAGGCCATATCCCATACTACTGAAACAATAACGGCACTTACTCCTGACTTCATACCAAACAAAAGCGACTGTATATACGGATTGGTCTTAAAGGCCGCATAGAAAGCAGATACAACCGTAAGAATAACAAAAGGTGGGATTATTGCTCCTAAAACTGCAACCAGTATCCCCGGAAATCCACATATTTTATAGCCTATTACTATTGCCCCATTTACTGCAATAGGGCCCGGTGAAGACTGGGCGATGGCAACAAAGTCCAGCATTTCCTCTTCACTTATCCATTTCAGTTCATCTACAAATTTATTTTTAAGAAGGGTTATGATCACATAGCCGCCTCCAAAGGTAAATGCACTAAGATATAAGGTTGATAAAAAAAGGGTTTTTAACTTGTCTTTCAAAACAAGACCTCCAAACATCAAGAAAAAACTCCGAAAGAACTTTTCTTCCGGAGCTTTCCAAAATTACTTTAAAAGCTTTTTTCCAGCATAGATTACGATGCAGGAACCGATAACACCGACGATCAGGTTACCAATGATGCCGCTTCCATGGATACCAACAAGGCCAAGAACAAGATTTCCTACGAAGCCACCTACAACACCAAGAATGATGTTTCTTAAAAGGCTTCCTTCATTTTTCATAAATCTTCCTGCAATCCATCCTGCAATAGCACCAATAATAAGACCTGTGATAAGTCCCATTCCATTGATCATATCAATATCCCCTTTCAATTACTTATTTTCAAGACCTAGTATAACATATACTTCCAAATATACATATTTCTTTTTTGCCAAAAAAGCTCGAAATAATCGCATATTATGGCACTTTACCGACGTTTATTTTTCTTTAACAATTTAATTGTTGACAATCAAATTAAATTGTGCTAAATTTAATTTATCGAAAACAAATGATTGATTAAACGGAGGTAATACACTATGGAATATAAATTTACAACAGCAAATTTTGAAGAAGAAGTAATAAAGAGTGACATCCCTGTTCTCGTAGATTTCTACGCAGACTGGTGTGGTCCTTGCAAAATGATGATGCCAATCGTAGATAAGATGGCAGAGAAATATGATGGAAAGATCAAGGTTGGTAAGGTTAATTCCGACGAAGAAAACCAGCTTGCAGCTAAATATAACATAATGTCAATTCCAAGTTTCCTTTTGTTCAAAAACGGCGAGCTTGTAGATACACTTACCGGTGCTATGCCAGCAGATACTTTGGCTAGCAAACTTGATTCTTTATTATAATTTTTCCTCTAATTTAAAGCACTCCATCCTGCATTTTACAGGATGGAGTGTTTTAGTTTGTCATTCTTTAGCCTTTGTTAAAAAGAGCTTCCAACTCATCTTTATGTTCTTCAAGAACCTTCAGTACCCATTTACTCCAGTGTCTTGCATCAGTTTCAGAATCGCCAAAGACATAATCTTCCTGCCCATAATCTATAACATCAAATCCAGGAGTTGATTTACTTGCTCCCTTTGTTCTGTAGCTTACTGCATCAGCAAGTGTAAATGAAACATTTGTTGTATCGTCATAGTTTACCCAGCTACTGATGTCAGTTCCTGTAGCTTCTGTTGCATCTCCGTTAGTTGTCTGCTTTTCTGCTGCCTGTTTTGTGATCTTTACAGCTCCGTCAACGTATTCGCCATACATTGTATCAACAGTAAGGGCAAGCGATTCGCCAAGTACTTCAGATGGAACATGTCCACCATCCCACTGCCACTCAATAGTTGCATCAACTCCTGATGAAAGGAATGCAAGCTGCAGATTAAGTGAGTTAAACATTGAAATGTCACCTTCAGCTGCTCCGCAGACCATTCTTATCCAGGTAGGATCTGAGCCATCTGTGTCACCAATATAATTGAGCGGATTATAAAGCTCCACTATAACATTGCCGTACTTATCGCCGGAATATACTTCCTCAACATCACTCTGATAAGCTGCAAGCATTTCCTCGTATGTTGCATAGTTGGAGGAATCAGTTGTGCTGCCCGCTGACTGGGTTGTTCCTGCATCAGGAGTTCCTACATCCATTGTGTCTCCTGCTGAGTTAGCGGCAACATCTGAATTAGCAAAGCTTCTGTCTTCTGTACCACCTTCTGCATCTGCGGTCTCTCCGTTCATATCACCGCCAGGTGCGCCGGCTCCATTTGGCATGCCTTCTCCACCGGGACCTCCAGCCATGTCACCAGGGCCGCCAGCCATATTACCGGGTGCTCCACCAGGGCCACCCATTCCGCCCTTTGAGGAAGTGCTCTTAGCATATCTGCCTTCGATGAACGCCTTTGCCTTATCTTCGGAAGTCATAGCTGCAACTTCTTCATCAGAAAGGGCATTTCCGTCACTGTCAAACCATGTCCAGTCTTCAGCGTAATCAAGGTTATCAAGGTACCACTGAAGGTTAGATTCAAACTCAGCAAGATAGAAATCTACATAAGTACCGCCATATCCGTTGGTATCAGCATATTTCTGCTCATCATATTCAATGCTGAGAGCAATAGTATCATCTGTATCGCCATCTCCATTGATATCAAGCGCTACATCACTTTCATTTACTGACAGATTCTGGTCATTGATATATTCCATGTATTCTTCTGAAAGATATTTTGCCATCTGCTCCTGGAATGAAGTATTAAAGTCATAGTCCACATCCATGTAATACTCAAAAGCCATGGCCATATCTGCTTCATACAGTGAGGTAATCGGAGAATATGCTACAGCGCCCCATGCTCCGTCAGAAAGATCATAGGTTGTTCCATCTATCGTTACTGTTGTGTCATATGTTCCATCTTCATTTACATATACACCCACAGCACCAACAGCTACCTGGTAGTCATAAAAATCTGAACTGTCAGAAGTTGCGGCAAACATTGTAGCATGCGCTCCACCGCCGCTTCCTCCTGTAGATACCCAGTACTGTGTACTTCCCGGAAGATTTCCAAGAAGAATATTATATCTTACAAATCTGGCTGCTGCTTTCTGATCCACAAGGCAGGATGGTGCATCACCTGTGTAATACTCTTCACCATTTTCATCTGTGGCTGTATCATTTTTTCCTCTGTTACCACAGGAAACATTTATGTAGCCCTCTGAAGCATAACTTGTAGCAGCTGTGGTGTTAGTTGAAGAGCTATAACCTGCTGCACCTGTATTCAAAATAACCGGAGCTGTAGAAGCTGTATAAACCTGTCCATTAGAGCTTGTTACCTGTGCTTCGTAATCAATTACCAGCTGTCCGTGAACAGCATCAGTATAGTTTTGTGAAGTAATATCTGCAGCTCCATCGCCATCTGTATCGATTCCCTTGATATATGCTCCGGGAACACAAACTGAAACGCCTTCTTCGTCTTCAATTTCCGCATTGGCAACTGCAGTTACAATACTCATTACCCAGGCATCTGCATCAGCATCATAAGTCCAGGTGACTTCTTCATTATTTGCCAGATTAAGAGCTGCCTCTATCTGCTCTCTCTCTTCCTGTGAAGTAGCCTGCAATGAAGAAACCTTTGTTTCACTCTCTGGCTCCTTAGTATCAGCAGTACTTTCTGCTTGAGCTTCCTCTGATTCTGAGCTTGTCGCATTTTCACTGGTAGTAGCTTCACTGGTAGTTGAAGTAGTTGTATCAGTACTGCCACAGCCTACCACCTGTGCTGCAACAGCTGCTGTTGCAATAAGTGCAAGAATTTTCTTTCTATTCATTTTGACCTCCATATGTTTTCATCTGATGGTCATATGATAGATAATAAAGCTTTAAGAAAGCTTGAAGGATTTTTAAAAAAAGAATTATCTGGCAATTGGTATCCTGACAACAAAAGCTGTTATCCCATCCCTGCACTCAACTTCTATACTGCCATTATGGTTCATTACTATGGCCTTTGCTATTGCAAGACCAAGTCCGTAATGACCATTCAAATTCCGCGAACTGTCTGTTCTGTAAAAGCGTTCAAATATCCTTTCTCTGTCCTCTTTAGGGATTTCTTTTCCGGGATTGGAAACTTTAAAAACAGCATTTTTTTCATTTTGAGAAAGGCTGATCACTACATTTTTCTCTTTTGCCTCAGAAATCTCAGCATGAGATATAGCGTTATCGATAAGAGTAGAAATCAGCTTTCCGAGTTCGCCTGCATCTCCCATTACATGGATATCCATAGCTATATCACTTTCGATCAAAAGACCTTTCTCAAAAGCAACAGAATCAAAAGGAAGCATCCCGCCTGTTACAAGCTTAGACAAGTCCACATCTTCTCTGACTATACTTACATTTTCCGTTCTTGAAAGGTCAAGCAGCTCCTTTACAAGCTCTTTCATCCTCTTATTTTCAAATATTATATTGTCAAGCCATCTGTTTTTCCCTATTTCACGTTCTAATAGCTCTGCATTGGCACTTACTGTTGATATTGGAGTCTTTAGTTCATGACCTGCATCAGAAATAAAAAGCTTTTGTTTCTGATACATTTCGTCAATAGGCTGCATTATCTTGTCTGCAACTTTTAATGAAACAAAAAACAAAATGACAAGCGCTATAAAGCCAAAAATAATAGTATTTAAGATAAGTGCTTTCATACTGCTGGTGATAAGGGAATTATCCATCATAACTACATAGGTGTTTCCTTCAGTTTCCGTAACGCAGTAAATAAGTCTTCCTATAACACCACTTGTCTTTTTTGCGTCTATAAGAGATTTTGCAAGTGCCGTAAAGTCTTCATCACTCATAACAGGTTTTACGTCATTCATGATATCTATTACTTCACCGTCCTGCGAAAAACCAACAAGGTACATAACTGAAGAGTTTTCAATCATTCTCATCTCAGGTACCTTTCCATTATCCTCAGGAATACCCTTGGGACCATTCCCCTTAATGTAGTCACTGGTAAATACTTTAAGAATATTCTGACTGTTCCTATAGACAGCACTGTAAGTAGTAAAGTAAATGATTATCAGCGTGCCAAGCAGAATAAGACCTAAAGCCCCCATGATTGTCACAATTATCTTATTTCTTGATGACTTCAAAAGTTTACTCATGTTTTGTCTTATCATGACGTCTCCTTTTGGCGAAGTTCATAGCCTAGTCCTCTTACTGCCTTTATCTCCATTTTTGAATCAAGATACTGGATCTTTTTTCTGGTAAAAGAAATATATACTTCCACGTTATTGTACTCTGCCTCATTTTCATATCCCCAAATTTTTACTGCAAGCTGCTCTTTACTTATGATATTGCCCGCATTGGTCATAAATATCTCAATGATATGAAGCTCTTTTTCTGAGAGTCTGACATCCATTCCATTTTCAGTATTAATGAGCATGGATTTTCCCTGATCAAGTTTAAGGTCTCCGGCAGATAGCTTTCCTGTATCATCCGTGCTCTGTATATTGTTTCTTCTGAGCATAGCGCGTATTCTGGCCAGAAGCTCTTTTGTCTCAAAGGGCTTTGTAAGATAATCATCCGCACCACTGTCAAGCCCTTCTACCTTGTCATCTGTATCAGCCCTTGCAGTAAGCATGAGCACCGGCGTCTGTACACCTTCTTTTCTGATGTTTCTGGCAATTTCAAAACCATTCATACCAGGAAGCATAACATCAAGTATTATCAGGTCATAGATATTGCTCCTGGCAGCCTCTAACCCGCCAAACCCATCATAATACGCATCGACATCATACTTCTCCTGCCTCAAAATAGCGCAAACAGCTTCAGACATTCTTTTTTCATCTTCAACAATTAAAAGCTTCATCCAGTATCTCCTTATATATCTGCTATAAGGATATTATACTAAATGAAGCTTTAAAAAAGATTGAATTTTGTTAAGTTTAATCAGCCAAGTCCCACATCGAGAGCCATCATAATGATGAATCCAAGGGCAAAAGAAATGGTTCCAATATTAGAGTGCTTTCCTTCTGCCATCTCCGGTATGAGTTCTTCTACTACAACGTAGATCATGGCTCCTGCCGCAAAGCTTAAGAAATATGGCATTAATGGCACAAACAGTCCAGCTGCCAAAACAACTAAAAGTGCTCCGATAGGCTCAACTATTCCCGATAATACACCATACAAAAATGTCTTGCCTTTGGATTCACCCTCGGCAAGCAGTGGCATCGACACAATTGCGCCCTCAGGGAAGTTCTGAATAGCGATACCTATGGCAAGGGATAAGGCTCCTAAAAAGCTTGTTGTCTGACTTCCATAGAGCCAACCTGCACATACTACACCGACAGCCATTCCCTCAGGAATATTGTGAAGGGTTACGGCAAGTACAAGCTTTGTGGTCCTCTTAAGCCCCGACTTTACACCCTCTTCACTGTTATCCATATGCATATGAGGTACAAGTACATCCAGACACAAGAGGAAAAGCATTCCAACAGCAAATCCTATAGATGCAGGTAAAAAGCCAAGCTTTCCAAGATTTTGTGACTGATCTATCGCAGGAATGAGCAGGCTGAAAAACGAAGCTGAAACCATGACTCCAGCAGCAAACCCGGTAAATGCCTTCTGAAGATTCTCACCAATGGAATTCTTGAAAAAGAAAACACAGGCTGCGCCTAAACTTGTTCCCAAAAATGGAATAATTATAATTGGCCACATATAAACAATCCTCCTGATCATAATTCCATTTTATCAGAGCATAAGGAAGTTTTTAAGCATTTTCTTCCCTTCAGGTGTAAGAATAGATTCAGGATGGAACTGAAGCCCATAAACAGCTTTTGACACGTGACTTACTGCCATGATTTCCCCTTCAACGGTTTTGGCAATGACCTTTAGTTCATCCGGAAGAGTCTTTTCGTTTGCGGCAAGGGAATGATATCTGGCCACATTAGTCTTTTCATCACATCCTGCAAATATAGGAGATGTGACATCAAGCTCTGTGAACGATTGCTTCCCATGCATGAGCCTGTTTGCATAAGTAATCTCAGCACCAAAGGCTGCGCAGATGGCCTGATGCCCAAGGCATACGCCAAGAATAGGGAATTCACCTGAAAGCTCTTTTACCACGTCAATTATCACACCGGCATTTTCAGGTCTCCCCGGCCCCGGTGAAAGAATGATGTGACTTGGCTTCATAGCCCTGATCTCTTCAATTGTCTTTTCATCATTTCGGATAACTTTAATATCCGGATTTATCTCTCCAACATACTGATACAGGTTGTAAGAAAAGCTGTCGTAATTATCAATAAGTAAGATCATAGTTCTTCCTCCTGTGCCAGATTAAGGGCTGAAAGACAGGCCTTTGCCTTGTTAAGGCACTCCTCATATTCATTCTCAGGAACTGAATCTGCTACTATCCCTGCTCCGCTCCTTACAAAAACTTTGCCATTTTTCTTATAAAGGATCCTGATAGCGATGCAGGTATCCATATTTCCGGTAAAATCAATATAACCAATGGCGCCGCCATATATGCCCCTTTTATTGTTCTCAAGTTCTCCTATAAGCTGACAGGCTCTTATTTTGGGCGCACCGGATAAAGTACCCGCAGGAAGCACTGATTCTATGGCATTTAAGGCATCCCTATCATCTCTTATTATTCCCTTAACTGTTGAGCCAATATGCATAACATGGGAAAACCTCACAACTTCTCTGAGCTTTTCAACTTCCACAGTTCCAAATTTGCTTATCTTTCCTATATCATTGCGGCCAAGGTCCACAAGCATGTTGTGCTCTGCGAGCTCTTTTTCATCTGCAATAAGCTCTTTTTCAAGCTCTATATCCTCATTTTCTGTGGCGCCTCTTTTCCTGGTTCCAGCCAGAGGGAATGTATGAAGGACGCCGTCCTCAAGCTTTACCAGGGTCTCAGGAGAAGCCCCTGCCACCTCTATATCCGTTCCGGAAAAATAGAACATGTAAGGCGATGGATTAACAGTCCTAAGCACTCTGTAGGTATCAAGAAGACTTCCTTCAAACGGGGCGGAAAGCCTGTTTGAAAGAACTATCTGGAAAATATCGCCCTCCCTGATGTAGCCCTTTGCCTTTTCAACCATGCTGCAGTACTCATCTTTGGTAAAAAGAGCTGTCACATCTCCCATAAGTTCACCGGCTTTTTCCTCTTTTGCCTTGCCGCATTTAATGAGCCTTACAAGATTTTCAATGGAAGCTACAGCGCTATTGTAGCCCTCTTCCTCATCCTTCAGGAACATGTTTACTATTACTATGATTTTTTGCTTAACATGATCAAAGGCAATTACCTTATCAAATAGCATAAGATCTGCATCAAAAAATCCTTCTGAATCCTCAACATTTACCTTGGTCTCCGGCTCGCTGTACTTTAAATAATCATAGGCAAAATACCCCACAAGGCCGCCGGTAAATGAAGGAAGTCTTTCAAGCCTTGGACTTTTGTAATCATCTAATATCTGCCTTATATAATCTGATGGATCATCGCTTTTTATAGCAAGGCTTCCTACCTTGATCTCGCCATCCATACAAGTGATGGAAAGCTTTGGTTCATAGCCAAGGAATGTATATCTTCCCCATTTCATGTCTGCACTTGCAGATTCAAGCATGTAGCAATGCTTTGATACATTTTTTAGTCTCTTTAGTGTTTCTATTGGTGTCGTGAAATCAGAAAGAATCTCAGTGCTGATCGGAACGACCTTATACTTCCCTTCCTTCGCGATTTTCTTAACTTCTTCGTAGCTTGGATATATCTTCATGTCGTCTTCTCCATATGTATGTGCCCTTGTTTGATAGTGCAGCCCTACACAGCTTCCTTCATTTTCCTTACGTACTCTCCAACCACCTTGGGCGCATCTTTTCCATGCTCTTTAATGAGCTTGATGATGGCAGAACCTACAATGGCACCATCCGAAACAGATGCCATTTTTGCAGCCTGCTCAGGAGTCGATATTCCAAAGCCTATGGCGCATGGAACGTCAGTGTTGTCCCTGATGACTTTAACTATTGACGCAAGGTCAGTTGTTATCTCTGTTCTTGTTCCTGTTACTCCAAGGCTTGATACAAGGTAAATATAGCCCTTTGCCTCTTTGGCGATCATTGATATCCTGTCTGCAGATGTAGGTGCAATAAGGGACACAAGGTCAACATCATATTTATCACACAAGTCTATAAACTCGCCCTTCTCCTCATAAGGAATATCCGGAAGAACA
The DNA here is from genome assembly GCF_015056685.1 of Butyrivibrio sp. Lineage (GTDB taxonomy): Bacteria > Bacillota > Clostridia > Lachnospirales > Lachnospiraceae > Butyrivibrio. The sequence continues at coordinate 61,102 of NZ_SVFW01000005.1, forward strand.
AGACCGTCAATCCCTACTTCCCTGCATTTTGATATGAATCTTTCAGCCCCATAGGAATAGACTACATTGGCATAGGTCATGAAAGTCATAGGCACGCTGACCTTTTCTCTTACCTCTTTTACCATGTCGAATATCTTGTCTGTAGTAGTTCCTGCTAAAAGAGCTCTCACATTAGCCTCCTGGATTACAGGCCCCTCTGCTGTTGGATCTGAAAAAGGAATTCCCAGCTCAATAAGGTCAGCGCCTGCCTTTACCATTTCATATATGCAGGCCTTTGTGGTCTCAAGATCAGGATCTCCACAGGTTATAAATGGAATAAATGCCTTTCCGTTTTCAAAAGCTTTTTTTATGTTACTCATTGATATCCTCCCCTCTGTAGCGGGCGATTGCTGCGCAGTCCTTATCGCCTCTTCCTGAAATTGTTATCACTATTATCTTGTCCTTTGAAAGTTCTTTTGCCAGCTTCATTCCGTAAGCTACAGCGTGTGAAGATTCGATGGCCGGAATGATGCCTTCCGTTTTTGACATGTATTCAAAAGCGTTAACTGCTTCATCGTCTGTAACTGGCACATACTCTGCTCTTCCTATATCATGAAGGAAAGCATGCTCAGGGCCAACTCCCGGATAATCAAGTCCAGCAGAGATAGAATAAACAGGAGCTATCTGTCCATACTCGTCCTGGCAGAAATATGACTTCATTCCGTGGAAAATGCCTTCTCTTCCTGTAGCTATGGTGGCTGCAGTTTCAAAAGTATCGATACCTCTTCCGGCAGCCTCACAGCCGATAAGCCTTACCTCTTTATCCTCTATGAAATTGTAGAAAGAGCCTATGGCATTTGATCCGCCTCCAACACAGGCTACAACAGCATCAGGGAGTCTTCCTTCCTTTTCAAGCATCTGCTCTTTTATCTCTTTTGAGATAACTGCCTGAAAATCTCTTACGATAGTTGGGAAAGGATGTGGTCCCATAACTGAGCCAAGGCAGTAATGGGTGTCATCAATTCTCCTTGTCCACTCCCTCATTGCCTCAGAAACCGCATCCTTTAAGGTTGCAGTTCCTGTTGTAACAGGCACGACTTCTGCTCCTAAAAGCTTCATTTTGTAGACGTTGAGTGCCTGTCTCTTTGTGTCCTCTTCTCCCATAAATACTACGCATTCCATCCCCATAAGAGCTGCGGCTGTGGCAGTTGCAACACCGTGCTGACCTGCTCCTGTTTCTGCGATAAGTCTTGTCTTACCCATCTTTTTGGCAAGAAGTGCCTGACCTAAAACATTGTTGATCTTATGGGCACCGGTATGATTTAAATCTTCTCTCTTTAGATAGATTTTTGCTCCGTCCAGGTCCTTTGTCATTTTCTCAGCATAGTAAAGCCTTGAAGGGCGGCCTGCGTACTCATTTAAGAGCTCTGTCAATTCCCTGTTAAACTCAGGATCGTCCTTAAATCTGTTATATGCATTTTCAAGTTCAATTACCGCATTCATCAAAGTCTCAGGAATATACTGACCTCCGTGAACTCCAAATCTTCCCTTTGTATTTTCCATTGTCTACTCCTCAATCTCTTTTCACAGCTGCGCTGCAAGTCTTACATTTGCTACAAAGCTCCCCATTTTGGAAGCATCCTTATGTCCGTCCGTCTCTATCCCGGAGCTTACATCAACTCCGAAAGGATTTATCCTATGTACCACTTCTTTGACGTTTTCAGGAAAAAGACCTCCCGCCAAAAAGAATGGTCTGTTAACATTTTTAAGAAGCTCCCAGTCAAAGTTCTTCCCTTCTCCAAGGCCTGCATCTAAGAGCACGTAATCCGCTATGCTTTCATTGGCAATATTGATATCCTCTTCATTTTTTATGATAAACGCCTTGATTATTGGCTTATCTGTATGGAGCCTCAAATGTCTTATATAACTCTCATTTTCGTGACCATGAAGCTGTATCACATCTATGATCTTTTCATTAATAAGCCTTATTACTTCATCAGGATCCTCATCTACAAAAACGCCAACTGCCTTTATATCTTTGTTTAGATCATCCTTAAGCTTTTTGGCTGTTTCAGGATCAACATAGCGCTTACTCTTTTTCCAGAATACAAACCCGATATAATCAGGCTTAAATATGTTTGCGGAAGCAATGTCTTCCTTCTTTTTTAATCCGCAAAGTTTAATCTTAGTCATTTTTCTTCTCTCTTCAGGCTCCTTTAAGTATCGCCAAAGCCTTGCTTTTATCCTCTGCCCTCATAAGCGTTTCACCTACAAGGACTGCATCAGTTCCTATTTCCTTAAGCGCTTTTATGTCTTCATTTGACTTAATGCCACTTTCTGAAACAAAGACCAGATCTTTGGGAACCATATCCCTTAGCCTTTTTCCAAGGCTTATATCAACACTGAAGTCCTTCAGATTTCTGTTATTCACACCAATGATCCGGGCGCCTGCCTTAAGGGCTGTCTCAATTTCTTTTTCGTCGTGGCACTCAACGATTGCTGAAATGCCAAGCTCATCACAGATATTTAAGTACTCTTTTATCCGGCTCTCAGAAAGTATCGAAACAATTAAAAGAACTGCTGATGCCCCTAAAATCCTGGCTTCATAGATCATGTACTCATCAACTGTAAAGTCCTTTCGAATGATGGGAATACTGACATTCTCTGATATCTCTTTCAGATACTCATTCTTCCCAAGAAACCACTTGGGCTCAGTCAGGACAGATATCGCATCTGCCCCGGCCCTCTCATAGTCCATGGCTATCTGAACGTAAGGAAACTCCTCTGCTATTATTCCCTTTGAGGGAGATGCCTTTTTACATTCGCAGATAAAAGAAATTCCTTCTTTTTTCAGTGCCTTCTCAAAAGAAAAATCTCCCTTTGGAAGTGACAGTGCCTTCTTTTTTACTTCTTCAAAGGGCTTTATCTTTTTTTCTTCTTCAATTCTTGTCTTTGTGTACTCTGCAATTTCTTCTAAGATATTCATCTTTGGCTCCCGGTTCATTGCTGTTTTTCTTTATCTGTTGCTGACTTCTATGATCTTATTAAGTGTTTCTTTTGCCTTACCTGAGTCAATTATGTCTGCTGCAAGCTTTACTCCATCTGCCATGGACTGTGCCTTTCCTCCGATATAAAGAGCTGCTCCTGCATTTAAAAGGACTGCATTTCTCTTATGCCCCTTAACTCCGCTTAAGATATCAAGAGTAATCTTGGCATTTTCCTGTGGTGTTCCGCCCTTGAGATCATTTTTATCGCAGGTTTCAAAACCGAAGTCTTCAGGCTTTATGGTAAATGTCTTATACCATCCATCCTTTATCTCGCATATCTTTGTTGGCGCTGAAAGAGAAATCTCATCGAGTTTATCCATTCCATAGACAACCATTCCGCGCTCGATACCAAGGTTTACAAGTACCTGCGCCAAAGGCTCAACAAGATAGTCGTCATATACTCCAAGGAGCTGCATCTTAGGTGATGCCGGATTAGTCAAAGGTCCAAGAATATTGAACACTGTTCTGAATCCAAGCTCCTTTCTGATAGCGCCTACATACTTCATTGATGTGTGGTACTTCTGTGCAAAGAAGAAGCACATTCCTGCTTCTTTGAGAAGTTCAACACATTTCTCAGGGCTCTGATCAATATTTACTCCAAGTGCTTCAAGGCAGTCTGCTGTTCCGCACAGTGATGATGCTGCTCTGTTTCCGTGCTTTGCAACCTTGATGCCTGCAGCTGCTGCAATAATTGCTGTTGTAGTAGAGATGTTAAAGCTTCCTGCGTTGTCTCCACCTGTTCCTACAATCTCGAGCACGTCCATACCTGTATCAACTCTTGTAGCATGATCTCTCATGGCTGCAGCACAACCTGCAATCTCATCAGTTGTCTCTGCCCTTGCGCTCTTAGTAGAAAGAGCTGCAAGAAAAGCCGCATTCTGAGTAGGTGTTGTCTCACCACTCATGATCTCATTCATTACTGAGTAGGCTTCGTCATAAGATAAGTCCTCTTTGTTTACGATTTTTACGATTGCTTCTTTGATCATTTTGCATTCTCCTCTCGTTGCCTCTGCCAAGGGCTCTGCTTTACACACAAAAAAGTCCTTGACAGAAAAACCTATTGTTTTCTGTCAAGGACGAATATTTATACACTATCCGCGGTGCCACCTTGATTCACGAAAATGACTTCGTGCTCTTGCAGGATACCTACATATCCCCGACTACTAACGTAAGCCTCACGTCACGGATACTAGAGAAATTTCTTTCTTTTTCCCCATGCCCTCAGCGGCCCATATAAGGACAAGTGCTCATCCACGCGCCTCGCGACCATCCGGCTTCCACCATCCCGGACTCTCTGGAAAGATAATTCTTTCGGTGCAAAATGCGCTTTTTCTTCCGCTTCACTGGTTTAAATTATTAAATTGATAAAATATTACTACGATTGTTACTACGCGTCAATGCATTTTTATAAAAAAATTCAAAAAATCTTACTCATTACCAAAAAGATCTCTTGTGTAGACCTTATCTACCACATCTGCAAGGTCTGGTGTGATCCTGTTCGCAATGATGTAATCGCACTCTTTCTTAAAGGTCGCAAGGTCTCTTTCAACCTTGGAATTAAAGAACAGATCATCCTTAAGAGTTGGCTCATAAACCACACACTCAATGCCTCTGGATTTGATTCTCTTCATGATTCCCTGAATAGCTGACTGTCTGAAGTTATCTGAGCCTGCCTTCATGGTAAGTCTGTAAACACCAACTTTTTTTGGCTGAAGAGCCCATATTCTGTCAGCTATGAAATCTTTTCTGGTTCTGTTGGCCTCAACTATCGCGCTGATAAGGTTATTGGGAACATCCTCATAGTTGGCAAGAAGCTGCTTGGTATCCTTTGGAAGACAGTATCCACCGTAACCAAAAGAAGGGTTGTTATAGAAATTGCCAATTCTGGGATCAAGGCAGACACCATCGATGATATTTCTGGTGTTGAGTCCTCTCACCTCTGCATATGTGTCAAGCTCATTAAAGTATGAAACACGAAGAGCAAGGAATGTATTGGCAAAAAGCTTAACACATTCTGCCTCAGTAGTATTCATGAACAGAGTCTGAACCTCTTCTTTAAGAGCGCCCTGTTTAAGCATTCCTGCAAAAAGATGAGCCTTCTGTTCTGCTTCCTCGCTGTCTGTGTTGTAACCAACAATGATCCTTGATGGATAGAGGTTGTCATACAGAGCATGCCCCTCTCTTAAGAACTCAGGTGAGAACATGATGTGGTCTGTGTTAAACTCCTCCATAAGTTCTTCTGTGTATCCTACAGGGATAGTTGATTTGATAACTATATAAGCATCCGGATTCTCTTTTCTTACCTGCTCAACAACTGACAAAACTGATGAAGTATCAAAGTAATTCATCTTTTCATCGTAATTTGTAGGCGTAGAAACAATTACAAAATCAGCTCCATCATAAGCTGATGATGCATCTGTTGTAGCAAAAAGATTAAGTGTCTTATTTGCAAGATACTCCTCTATCTCCTTGTCTACTATAGGTGATTTTCTGTTGTTGACCATATCAACTTTTTCCTGAATAACGTCAACGGCAACAACTTCATTGTATTGTGATAATAAAATGGAATTAGAGAGGCCGACATAGCCTGTTCCAACTACTGCAATTTTCATTTTGATCTCCTTAGAAATGTTATGCTCTCAAATATAAAAGCAGCTCTTATTATACACCAGCGGCCCATTCATTACAATTTCACTTATCACGATAAATAGTGTATAATGAATCATATAAAAAGATGCGTTATTTCATTCTCATACCAATATACGGGGGTAATTATGGAAGAAAAAAGACGTAGTAGAAGACTTGACCTTACCGGCGAAATTATCATCAAAGAAGTTGGCGGACCAGATAATGGAGAAACAGTTGATATCAAGATTACTGACGCATCAAGTGTCGGAGTAGGTTTTATTACAGACAAACAGCTTGCCATTGGCGACAACTATGAAGCTAATCTGGCCATTTGGACAAAAGAAGTTCTGCATGTATTTATAAAGATCGTCAGAGCCACTGTCAATGAAGACGGATACCATTATGGCGGCTTGTTCATCGGAATGCCAGAGGATCTTAAGCAGCGTATCGATGTCTATGAGATCGTAGAGGACGAAAAAGCAAAGCTTGGTGATAAATAAAAACAAATCCCTTATTTACCTGCATCAGCGTGATGACCACTGGTAAATAAGGGATTTTTTATTTTTACTTATAGGCTTCAAGCTTTTTGACAAAAGCCTTTCCCATTTCACTAAGTTCACTGCCTTTTCTGGTTATATATCCAAAAGTGAGCTTCTCTTCCTCTTTTAACTTAACTGCAGTAAGTTCAGAATCATTTAAGCTATCACCGAGCATCGCGGCACCAACAGCATAGCCGTTAAGTCCAAGCATTAGCTCTATTGAAGTGGCTCTTTCATTGGTGCTGATAACCTTTTTGTAATCATAGGTAGCAAGTGCCTCTTCCCTGTAGTAAAAAGAAGTATTGTCTCCCTGATCAAATACCATACATGGATAATCCTGCAGCTGTTCGAGGGATATCTCATTTTCAGAAGCAAGTGGATGGTCCTTACGAAGATATACATATGTATCTCTTGTAAAAAGATCATGGAACTCAATTGAAGCATCTGCAAATACTTTTTTGAAAGTATTCTTGTTAAAATCTGAAAGAGCTATAACGCCAACTTCACTCTTTAATGTCTTCACATCTTCAATTACTTCGCTGGTCTGTGTCTCTTTTATTGAATACTGATACTCCTCAAGATCAAACTCTTTTACTGTGTCAATAAAAGCGTTTACAGCTATTGTGTAATGCTGCATTGATACTGCAAAGGTCTGCCTGTGGCTGCCTGCATTCAGATATTTATTTTCAACCTTCTCAAACTGCTCAACAGCATTCCTTGCATAAGCAATAAAAGATGAACCTGCTGCCGTTGTAACCACTCCGTTATGTACTCTCTCAAAGATCTGAATACCAATTTCACTCTCTAAGTCCCTTACAGCACTTGAAAGTCCCGGCTGGGATACATAGAGCCTGTCTGCTGCCTTTCTCATGGAGCATTCTTCGTCAATGGCGATCACATATTTTAGCTGTAGTATGGTCATATACATTACTCCTTTAAAGTATAAAAGTACTGCTATATCATACCACAATCACTCTATGTCACAAAATATTTTTTTAGAATTTGAACTTATTTACTTCGCCATCAAGCTGCTGAGCGATATTGGCATTTTCATTTACAACTTCTCTGTTCTGGTTCATGTTATCTGACATCTCAGATACAGCACCTGCAACATCGCTGATGCCTCTTGCACTCTCATCTACTGCTGTTGATACATCATCCATCGCATCAGATACAATGTTCATTGAGCTCTCGATATTCTGTGAAGCCATCTCCATTGTCTTTAACATTTCAGATATCTTTTTGGCATCTTCCTGATACTGGATTCCGGTATCCATAAGCTGAAGATATCCATCAACCGTCTTCTCACGGACAAATTCGACCATCTTTGTTGCTTCTTCAGTAAGTTCTTTTACTGTGCTTATAACTTCATCAGATATTTTCTGGATCTTTTTCGCTGTATCTGCAGAATTAGTAGCAAGTGAGCTTATCTCTCCTGCAACTACAGCAAAGCCTTTTCCGTGCTCTCCTGCTCTTGCAGCTTCAATGCTGGCATTGAGGGACAAAAGATTTGTCTGTGAAGCGATCTCAAGAATTGTCTGAGTAAGACCGCTTATACCCTCAACAGCCTTTGACTTCTCAATCTTGGCATTTAGATTATTTGCCATGTTATCAGCTGCTTCCTTGGCAAGATTAGTCTCTTCCTCTGCGTGCTGTCTCATTTCCATAGCGCGCTGCTCCATTTGACCTGCGTAATCGGTTCCTTCACGGACACTTGAATACATTCCCTGAACGTCTTCTTTGATCTTGCTGGTTGATCCCTGAACCTGCTGGAGAGACGCTGATGTTTCTTCCATTGCAGCACTCATCTCTTCCATGGTTGCAGATACAGTGTCAAGCTGATCATTTGTCTTTATTGTTGTATCAAGGGCTGTATCAACAGAGCCTGAAAGCTTGCTTGAGCTTGTATAGATTGAACTTACAACATCTCTAATATACTCAAGAAGGCTGTTTATGCCATCTGCAATATCAGTTACTTCGTCGTTTCCTTTGATCTCGATCTTCTGTGTAAGATCGCCGTCATTGCTTACAAGGTCATTTATCTTTCTCTCTACCTTGTTAAGACCACTTACAATTCCTCCTGCCATGAGAATAGAAACGAGGGCAGAAACTGCAGAAAGAATAATTCCAATAATAACTATGGTCCTTACTATAGCATTAAGTGAGTTAACAAGTTCATCAACGATATAGTCAACTCCAAGAATACCAACTGTTTCTCCTGCTTTATTAAAAATAGGAGCATAAGCTGTAATGTAGTGAGCTCCTGATGCAGCTTTGTTTATGTCTGTTGATACATATCCGTCTGAAGTCAGAGCCTTATTCATTCCAGCCTGGAATGAGCTTTCAACTCCTGCTCCAATAGCAATGCCGTCTGAAACAGGTCTTGAAAGATAAACAAGACTTCCGTCTCTTGTTCCCGCTGTATAGATGGAACTTATATTTGCTGAACTAACCACCTGGGCCATATCCTCAAGCATTACTGTGTTGGCATAGCTGTCGTCAGCACCTGTATCCAAAAGGCTAAGCAGATTACCATTGAGCTGTTTTGCAGCTATCTGTGTTACAGCAAGAGTATCTTCAGATGCGCTCTTTACATAGCTGTTATGTACGAAACGATAAATTGTAATGCCCATTACTGTGCATGTAATGATGTTTATCATGATACTCATGATTATTATCTTTAATCTGATACTAAATCTCATTCCTCTATTGTTTTCCATTTTTATCTCCTCATTCTGCATTGAGCGAATCAACAATGGCCTGAGACATATATGCGCCATTTGCCGCCACAAACTCTGAATATGCAGACTCTATTTCAGCTCCGTCAACTACAACTTTTTTTATCAGCTCTTTCTTAAGTGCCATAAGATCTTCATTGTAAAGAGAATAGGCGTCAGTACTATATGGAAGATCTGCCATTCTGCTATTTTCATTAAATACTTTTAAAGCATTGGCCTGATCCGGTGTTATGCTCTCTTTTCCCGGATCCTCTAAAAGAGGTACAGTCGCAAGAAGATGATCTATATGGTTCTTAGCATAACTATCTGATATTGGGCTGTAGGTCCATAGCTCTTCCATTTCTCCGCCATCATTCATGGTTTCCAAAAAGTATTTATAAACTCCTGATGGATTGTCACATGCTGAAGTAATGCACCACACAGGCGCTACTCGCTCAAGATACTGCTTTGTTTCAGCAAGTGGCTCCATAGCAACAAGCTCTCCGTTTACTCCGGCTTCAACGAGCTTTCCTGACAAGGTCTTTGCCCAAGTTCCTGCCCAATAAGTAAATACACCATACTCATTTGCATAGTATTTGTCTCTGCAGTCACCTGTTCCGTTATCAGCTATATCCTTGTCAATATATCCCTTTGAATATGCATCCTGAAGGCGTAAAAGAGCTGCTTTCATAGGCTCTTCCATAAAACCATCGCTCCAGGTTCCATCCTCTTTTTCATAAAAAGAAGGATAAGCATCCTGATAAAACTCAGGAAGATAGTTTATGTAAGGTGCCTCATTATTTATGATGCCTGCTGCAGAAACGCCATAAGTGTTACCATTTATTCCGTCACCATCAGGGTCACCTTCAGAAAATGCCTTTAACATATCCATGTATTCACTAAAATTAGTTGGTACCGAAAGTCCTGTATTATCAAGCCATGACTTCTTGATATAGGTAACGCACCCATTTCCCCTTGTTGGAGAAAAGCCGTAGAGCTTGCCATTTATTCTGATACCATCAACAAGGCTTTCATTTCCTGCTTCTTTTACCCTCTGTTCAAGCTCTGATCCTGAATAGAATGGTGTGATATCCGCAAGCATTTCCTCTGCTGCATATTTGGTGTAGTAGTTTGAGCTAAGTAAAACAACGTCAGGAAGATCTCCACTTTCAAATGCCTTAGCAACTTCTTCGTAGTACACGTCATGCTCTGGCTGGATTATTTCAAGATCGATCCCTGTGAGGTCCTCCCACTTTTTCTCAAATTCATCACGTCCGTTTTCTGTGGTTACTAAAGTTCCATCAACCATTATCCTGATCGTTGAAGGCTTATAAGCATTATTTGTAACTTCGCTTATTACGTCACCTTCTCTTAAACCGGTCTTTGCTGTTACAGCTGCGCCATTTGCCTGTCCACAGGCACTGAGCAAAAGAGCTGACACACTAATAGCTCCAACGCCCATAGATAGCTTTCTGTTCATAATTCCTCCCGTTCATAAAATTAATTAAGAATAAATTTTCTATGATTTTTTGATAAAAACAGAAGTCATTATATCATTTATTGTATTTTATGCAATATGGCTTTGCACAATACTTAATTTCATTTATATCCCCATTTTTTGAAAAAAAAATACCGGAAGGATCATCGGTCCTCCCGGCATGATAAATGCTGTATTTAGATTGAAAAAACTCTTGTAAGTTCCGCTTTTAAGTCTCTTATTCCTTCAATACCTACTGAAAGTCTGAGCACTCTGTCGTTTATTCCATTTTTTTCCAAAAGCTCTTTTGGCACATCTGCATGAGTCTGGGTAATAGGATAAGTTATCAGAGTTTCCGTTCCCCCAAGACTCTCTGCAAAGTAAATTAGCTGAACATTGTTAAGTATCTTTTTGGCAAATTCTGCTGAGTCCACCTCAAAGGTAAGCATTGCTCCAAAGCCCCTTGCCTGCTTTTTCATGATCTCATATCCCGGATGTTCTGGAAGTCCCGGATAAATGACCTTTGTGACATGATCCTGTTCCTTTAAAAACTGTGCAAGTTCAAGGGCATTCTGCTGCGCTCTGTCAAGTCTGACAGCAAGTGTTCTTATTCCGCGAAGGATCAGCCAGCTGTCAAAGGGTGAAAGACCGGCACCTGTTGTTTTGTAAATAAAGCGGATCCTCTCATCAAACTCCTCATCCTTAACAACCACAAAGCCTCCAATAGTATCGTGATGACCTCCAAGGAACTTGGTTCCTGAATGAACCACAATATCCGCCCCGAGATTAAGGGGATTTTGGAAATAAGGAGACAAAAATGTATTGTCTACTATAAGAAGAAGGCCATGTTCCTTAGTAATCTTTGAAAGCTTCCTGATATCAGTAACATTCATCATAGGGTTGGTTGGCGTCTCAAGATATACTGCCTTTGTATTCTCAGTTATATAAGGTGTAATATCCTCGGTGCTTAAACTTATTGCAGTATACGTAAGCCCATTCTTTTTGCTGATCTCATTAAATAGTCTGATACTTCCTCCATAGAGATCCTCATCAATAATGAAGTGGTCTCCCGGCTTAAAAAGCTCCATAATAGTAGCGATTGCAGCCATTCCACTTGAAAAAGCCAGTGCATCTTTTCCATTTTCAAGATATGCAACAATTGACTCAAGCTGCTGCCTTGTAGGATTCTGCATTCTGGTATAATCATAGCCTGTGCTCTGCCCAAATCCGTCATGGGCAAAAGTTGCCGTCTGATAGATCGGATAGCTTATAGCTCCCCATTTGTCCATAAGATTTCTGTCAAGCTGCTGGCACTTAGTCTCTATGCTGCATCTGACTTCTGTACATTTGTTACAACCACTACAATCCATTTTTTTATATCCTCTCATTAAAATATCCGGCAATAGCATTATGCTTTTTTGTGCTTATCTGCAGCCTTACATAACTGCCAAAGAGCCTGTTCAAGCACTGCCCTTGGGCATGCTATATTTATTCTTTCAAAAAGAGCTGTCTCTTTTCCAAAGATTGCTCCGGGATCAAGCCAGAGTTTTGCTTCATCTACAATAAGCCTTTCAAGCTCTTTTGGATCATTTGTAATCTCCGAGAAATCGAGCCATACGAGATATGTTCCTTCAGGCTCTATAAGTTTAACCTCCGGAAGATTCTCTTTTAAAAAGTTTCTTAGATAATTGACATTTCCTTCAAGGTAACAGACAAGCTCCTCAAGCCACTTTTCACCCTTTGTATATGCAGAAGCTGTTGCTGTCATTGCAAGGACATTTCCCTGGCTATAGCCTGCTGCCTCGTTTTCTCTTTTAAAAACAGCTCTGGTCTCTTCATCCGGAATAATTATATTGGCAAGCTGAAGTCCTGCTATATTGAAAGTTTTGCTTGGGGCAGTTCCCAAAATAAGGCGCTTTGTATATTCCTTGCCAAGTGTGATATAGGAAACATGCTTATGACCACTATACACAAAGTCTGAATGTATTTCATCAGAAAAAACATATATATTTCTTTTAAGGCAAATATCTGCCATCTTTTGCAGTTCTTCTTTTGTCCAGACTCTTCCCACAGGATTGTGAGGACTGCAAAGAATAAACATCTTTACATTCTCTGAAACTATCTTTTTTTCAAAGTCATCAAAATCAATCTCATAGTGCCCGTCTTTATATACAAGCTGGTTGTTGACCACTTTTCGGCCATTTAAAGCTATTGATTCCATAAAAGGATAATAAACCGGCTGCTGGATAAGTACAGAATCCCCAGGCTTAGTGAAAGCCCTTATGGCAAGCGAAATGGAATGAACCATGCCAGGTTCTATGGTATTCCAGTCATCCTCTATTACAAAGCCATGTCTTTTTTCAAACCAGTGTCTTAGTGAAGCTTTATAATCATCCTTAGGATCTGTGTATCCGAATATCCCATGCGCTACTCTTTTCTGAATATCCGAAAGTATCTCTTCAGGAAGCTTAAAATCCATATCTGCAACCCACAGTGGAAGCAGATCATCCCTTCCTTTTCTCTCCGGTCCAAAATCAAACTTAAGGCTGCTTGTGCCTCTTCTTGCTATTATTTCATCAAAGTTATATTTTCCCATGCGCTCTTTTTACCATTTCTGATTATGAGTATTGCTCCGAAGCAAATGAGCCCCGGAGCAATATTTGAAAGAAGATTATTATGAAGCAAAACCATTAGTCGGCAAATAATGGTGTTGAAAGATATCTGTCACCAGAGTCAGGTAAAAGAACTACGATATTCTTTCCCTTGTTTTCTTCCCTGTTTGCTAAGATTGTAGCAGCCTTAAGTGCTGCACCTGATGAAATACCTACAAGAATACCTTCTGAAACCGCAAATCTCTTGCCTTCTTCAAAGGCATCATCATTCTCGATTGCAATAACTTCATCATAAATTTTTGTGTTAAGTGTATCAGGAACAAATCCTGCACCGATTCCCTGAATCTTGTGTGCACCGGCCTCACCCTTTGAAAGTACAGGGCTTGTAGCTGGCTCTACAGCAACAATTTTCACATCAGGATTCTGCTCTTTTAAATATTCGCCTACACCTGTAATTGTTCCGCCTGTGCCTACACCTGCTACGAAGATGTCTACTTTTCCGTCTGTCTGCTTCCAGATCTCAGGACCTGTTGTAGCTTTGTGAACTGCAGGGTTTGCCGGATTTACAAACTGTCCGAGAATTATTGAACCTTCAATCTGTCCATTGAGCTCATCAGCCTTTGCAATTGCGCCCTTCATTCCCTTTGCGCCTTCTGTAAGAACGATCTCTGCGCCATAAGCCTTAAGAAGATTTCTTCTCTCTACGCTCATTGTGTCAGGAAGAGTAAGGATTGCTCTGTATCCCTTTGCTGCTGCAACTGCTGCAAGACCGATTCCCGTATTTCCTGAAGTAGGCTCGATAATTGTAGCTCCTGGTTTAAGCTTTCCGCTCTTTTCAGCATCTTCGATCATGCTAAGAGCAACTCTGTCCTTTACTGATCCGGCTGGATTTAAGTATTCAAGCTTGGCAAGAAGTGTTGCGTTTGTAGCTCCTGCCTTTTTGCTGTAATTGTTAAGTTTAAGAAGTGGTGTTCCCCCAATAAGTTCTAATGCGCTTTCTTTGATGTCTGCCATGATGATTTCCTCCATATATTCTTAATGTATTTGTGTTCTTTGTTTGTTTTGATAAATTGATATTAGCACAGAAAAAAATAAAGTGAAATTAAACAAAGGTTATAGGCAGGGTTAAAGGTTACTTATCATACCGGATCAGATTCCTTATCAACTGCCTGTTGATCTGTAATGTCTCATGGCTAAATGGAAAAGCGCCGTCATCACCACAAAAACAACAGCTCCGGCAAGGGGCGTAACAAAAGCCGTCCAGACAGGCCAGCCATATAACGGTTTATCCAATATCCAGGACCCCGGAACATGCATTGTCAGCGCAAATGGCGCAATAACAGTAAAAAGAGCTCTAAGGGGCAAAGGATAAACATCGATCGGGTACTGACAGGCGCTTCGCCCGCCGTAGGTTATAGCATTTACCAGTTCCACGGATTTTACACTGAAAATAGAAAAGATTGCCTCGATCATAAAAAGTCCCAATATAAGAAGGCAGCTCATGGCTATGGACTCAACCAAAGCAAGCACCTTAAGGGGGCTCCAGGCAATTCCTGAAAGATTACTCCCCATGACAAGCGCCGCCACGCCCACTGCTATGCAGGTAATTCTTCTTGGGTCTGTTCCGCCGCACAAAACCTGGGTAAGCACTCCTCTTGGCCTTATGAGAAATGTATCAAGTCTCCCAGTCCTTACCATAGAGGGAAAATCTCCTGTAATTCCTCTTCCAAACAGCTCCGTAAGGTAAAAGGATACAGACATTATCCCGAAAAAGAAATACAGATTTCCTCCGCTCCATCCCTTCAGATTCTCAAATCTGTCAACTATAAGGATGACAACCATCATCTCGCCGCCCTCCATAACAAGCTGCGCGAGGGTCTGCATGATAAAAGAAGACGGATACTGCAATTGGCTCTTAAGTAGCATTCCTATTGATTTAAAATATAGTCGTAGTGTATTCATTTTTTCTCCAAACTAATAACTGCTAAAGCTGATATTAGCCTATCTCAACCTCCCTGAACTATCATGCGTTTCTTGTTTGCATTCCACATAGCCTCGCCCAATGCAATAAGAATTACCACCCAGAAGGCCTGAATGGCATAGATCCTTAAAGCCTCGTTTGGCATGAAGCTTCCCGTATACAGCCTGATGGGCGCATCAAGAAGCTGCGCATATGGTAAAAAAGTAATAACCTTTTGCCAGCTTTCCGGAAAAAGAGTCAGGGGAAGAAGGTTTCCTGAAAAGGTCATCATCAAAAGACTAAGAAGTCCCTGCATTCCTCTTGGATCAAGGGTCTTCATGGTAAAAGCAACAGTGATATTTTCAAGAGCACAGACGCACAAAAGTCCTAAAAAGAGAGCCGGTATAGCAGCTAAAAATCCAGGTAAAGATGCAGGAAGACTTATTCCCCATCCCTTGGGTAGTAAAGAAGCCATCACCAGCATAGGAACGGCACGCATGATACTTCCCATTAGTTTCTGGGCCATGATCCTGGCATAGTAAAATCCGTACATATCTACAGGCCTGCACATATCATAGGCTATATCCCCTGATTTTATCTTGTCCACCAGCTCTGAATCAGAAGCCAGCATCATTCTAAAGAAAGCCTGCTGCAGCCATACATAAGTTGCAACGCTTTCAATAGGCAAAGACTGGGGTTTTCCTGCATAAAGTGCCCTGTAGAGCGCAACCAGAATAAGACCGAAGAACATCTGACAAGCGATTCCTCCGATCATTGCCCCTCTATATTGAAGCTCCATACGAAGCCTCATTTTAAAAACTGTAAAATATGACATGGTCACCCTCTGATAGTTGATTTTACTTTTTACAGATCAAGTTCCTTATACATTGCAGCAATCAGATGATCTGTGTTCTCCGGCTGTAAAGTAAGTTCCCGGATATTCCCTGCATCCTGTAGTAATCCCAAAAGGTGTGATGTCGGAAAATCAGATGGATTGTAGCTTAGTTCAATTCCATCTTCAGTCTGTTTCCATTTAATTCCTTCAGGAAGTCTAAAATCTGCCAGCTCTCCATCATATTTAATATTCACATTGCGAACTGTATCGTAACGCTCAAGAAGATCCTGAAGCTTTCCGTCAAATAGTTTTTTACCATGCCCAAGAACCATAACCCTCGAGCACAGTGCCTCAATATCTTCCATATCATGGGTTGTGAGCATGATTGTTGTTCCATACTCTCTGTTTTCCCATTTAAGAAAATCCCTCAGTGAGAGCTTACTTACCGCATCAAGGCCGATTGTCGGCTCATCAAGAAATAAGAGCTCCGGCCTGTGAAGAAGTGATCCGCACAGCTCTGCCCTCATCCTTTGTCCAAGACTAAGGAGCCTTAGCGGTGTCCTTAAGAGTTGTTCAAGATCAAGGGCGCCTGTCAGCTCTTTTAACCTTGATTCATAATTCCCCTTGGGAATCCTGTATATATCCCTAAGAAGCATATAGCTGTCGATTATGGGAACATCCCACCAAAGCTGGCTTCGCTGTCCAAACACAACTCCTATATTCTTAACGTGACTTTTCCTCTCCTTCCAGGGAACTATACCTCCGACCTTTACATCGCCACCATCCGGCGTAAGGATTCCCGAAAGAATCTTTACCGTGGTTGATTTTCCTGCTCCGTTAGGTCCTATATATCCTACAAGTTCTCCCTTTTCAACAGAAAAAGAAACATCTTTTAGAGCATTCACAATTTCTTTTTCCCTAAAAAGTTTTCCTTTTTCACGTTTCTTTTTTACTGTAAAATTCTTCTTTAAGTTATTGACTTCTATATAGCTCATAACCGCTCCTTGATGGTGAGTGGCTGGTAAGTATCTCTAGCCTCTTGAGTTATTATATATATAGTAAAAGCAGCGTACAATCCAAAATCCGAATCATACGCTGCAAAATATATTATTCCTGTCAGGGAAATCCTTACTCACAACAAGACCATATACAATCACGCTATCATCTCTTCAACCTTCTTACAGATAACATCTGCAAATATCTTGTGTCCTTCCTCATCCATGTGCTCGTCATCAACAGGGCTTGGATGAACATAGTCAGATGCTGCAAGAAAGCCAGTTCCTCTTTTGCGTGCGATGGTCTCATAGACCTTTTTTAGCTCCTTACTGGTAGATACAGAATCTGTGTCAAACTCAGGGTCTTTTTCAGGATGCCAGACATCATCTCCAAGATGGATTGGCGATACCAAAAGAATTTTCTCAGGTTCAACGTACTTTTCCAGAATATCAAGACATCTCTCTATACCCTTACCAATCACATAAGCTGATGCATTATAAAAGCTCTTGCAATCGTTGGTTCCAAGCATAAGAATAACTCCGTCCACCGGATACTGACTCTCCAAAAGCGGATCAAGTATGCTCACTGCCTTACGTCCCGGTCGAAGCTCATCTTCAAATATGGTAGTTCTTCCACAAAGTCCTTCTTCAGCCACTCTCACATCACTTATCTTATTTTGAAGGATGCTTGTCCATCGTACTCCCCAGGGATATCTTTCTTTTGTTCTCGAACCGGGAACAAGTCCCCATGTATTGGAATCACCAAATGCCATTATCTGTTTCATATCACTATTCCCCTAAAATCACCATTAACGTTTTCTATAATAATTATCTACTATGTGATTTCTTTTGTATAAGACATGAAACTTATCGGCAGATATAAGCTTTTCTACTCAACAAAAAAGAGGAGCAGCTAAACTGTTCCTCTTTGAATTAAATATCCGTATTATTTCTATTTACTTATCAGAATTCATATGTCATTACATATTCAACCTGATCAGGAGTCTTTATACCAGGATCTTCAATCTTGCATACAGGCTTTCTCATTTCAGATATCATCTGAGTTTCAAAATGATACATTGCAATTCCCATATCAATTTTCTGAAGATCGTAATTGGCTGAAACAAAGCCTTTATCATGGTGCTCATAAAAATGAGCTTTCTTACCATCTATAACAATTCTCCATGGCTGCTTATTTACTGCTGATGGAGCATATTTTACAACTTCAAGATCATCAAAAAGACCATGTGTCTTAGCGTACTGCTCATCAATAGGGGTGTTAAAATCTCCGTCAAAGAAGAGCTCTTTGAAATCAAGTCTTGTATCTGCCTTGACTCCTTTTCTCATAAGTACTTCTTTTACGCCCATTTTCCTGGCTGTAACACCAAGCGGACTTACACATGGCATAACCTCATCCTCTCCAAGATTTGATGCCTCTTCAAATTTTTCTCTTGGCATTGTTCCGCCTATCATAACTGTTCCAAGTCCAAGCTCATGAGCCTTCATCAAAAGCTTTTCAAAACTATAGCCATAAGCTTCCTCTGCATGCTCCTGCTTTTTAACAACAGCACTTACATAGAGCTTTTCACTTGAAAGAACCGGGCTTGAGAGCTTATGCTCAGCAGCATCAAGGAAAATGAATCTTACATCTACTCCGTACGGATTGGAAATAGTCTGCGCAAAAGCCTTAAGTTCTTCAATAACTTTTGCATCAGGCATATTGCCATCGAATGTTCTGACGCTTCTTCTACTCTTTACAAGTTCCACAAAACTTTTCATTTTGAACACACTTCTCTACTTATCTTTTTTCTATCAACATAAAGAATTCTGCATTTACTCTTTTAATTCTTTCAAAACACATTTCACACAGCATTCCCAAGGAGCGCCTCTACTTCTTTTCTCTTTTCGTAAAGAACGCATCCTCCATCATGATCATCCAAAAGAACTCCTTCGCTCTGAAGAGCCTTGAAGAGTTTTGAATTTATCGCCTCTCTAAGAGAAGTATCCTTAACATTTATATCAGAATATGGCGAAAATGGGCATGGCTCTGCGCCGCCGTGTGAATTGATATGGAAAAATCCTCTTCCTGCAGCGATACAACCACCTGAGCTCTTCTCATCTCCCGGGAATGAAACAAATACCATCTCCGGATGCTCCACTCTTAGTCTTGCGATTTCTTTTTTCAGATACTCTCTGTCTTCATCTCCCGGTGCCAGATGCTTTGAGTCTTCTGTAACAGGAACAAATTCAACAAATATAACAGCCTTGCATCCCTTGTCAGAGAGCATGCTGATAAACTTCTCAGAAGAAACGTCCTTAAGGTTCTCAGTAGTAACCGTTACAGATGATCCATAGATAAGGCCTCTTTTATTAAGCTCATCCATGTTTGAGACAAGCTTATCATAAACGCCTTCACCTCTTCTGTTATCAGTGGCTTCTTTTTCACCCTCGATACTCATGATCGGAACAAGATTTCTATTCTTATCAAACATGTCAAAATACTTATCAGCCATGTAAGTTCCATTTGTAAATATAGGGAAAAGAATATTCTGCTTTTTGCCCGCAGCCTCAATCACGCCTTTTCTAAGAAGAGGCTCACCACCTGCAAGAAGGATAAAGCTTACTCCAAGGTCATCTGCTTCATCAAAAACCTTGAGCCAGTCTTCATCGGAAAGCTGCTGAACCGGCTCTGTATCCTCAGTTGCATTATTGCATCTGGAATAACAGCCTGCACAGTGGAGATTACAGCTGCTTGTTATGCTGGCAATAAGAAATGGCGGAATATGCTCACCTTCTTTTTCAAGACCAGCTCTTTTTTTGGAAGCAGCCTTGGATGCAAGTGCGAACTTTGCCATATACGCACTTTCCTTAGGATTTTTAAGGGTTGCCTTTATTGCGTCTGAAACAACCCTTTCTACACCTTTTGTCATATATTCCTGGATATTAAAATCATTAGCCATAAAACATTCTCCTACAAAATGCTGAGTTTATTTTGTACTTTTTTGCCTTGTACTACTACTTTTTATATTTTATGTTAGCATTATACCATGTTTTATATTTTTTGCAATTATATTGTTTTCAATGCTTCTGACACCTTTGGGCTCAGTATATGTCCATTTTTCCAAGAGCATTGCGGGTAAAAATAAACAAAACGCAGGTTTTTACCCAGGAGTTAGTGAATGATTTGGGCAAAGAAATAAAAGAGATGATTTTTACCCGAGAATTATTGAATAAGCTTGGGTAAATATGAAAATAATGATAGATTTACCCAATGATTGTTTTGATAACTCGGGTAAAAGGCAGAGAAAATTAAATATTGCCCATGGGTACTATGAAAATACGGGCAAAAGGTCAGAAAATTAAAAAATTACCCGTAGATAGAAAAGTAGCCCCTACTGTTCCCATCATCCTCACCGTCGGCAAGAAATAGACGGCGTTACAATCAGGTTCAGGGTGGCGGACGATTCCACGGCATATGTCTGTATCACTTAAAATGGTGATCATATTAAATTGTTAAAAGCAGAAGGCTTACGCATCCAGCGTAAGCCTTCGTAACTATAATCAATTCTGTTTTATTTCCTGTTGCTCATGGAAAACAATAGTATTTTTAACAAAAAGGGAGCATTCTATCGGAAGCTAAATGCTTACGTCAAAATACTCTCCCAAGTCTTTTACAGCAGTGTCTCGGCTCTGTGCTCAATATTCTGTTTGAAATTAATAACATCATGATCATACTCTTCATCCATGTATGAAGAATGAAGCAGGAAGTCTGCTGTTGCCTTGTTGTTGGCAAATGGTATGTCATATACCTGTGCAATTCTCATAAGTGCCTTAACGTCAGGATCATGAGGTGCTGCTGTTAAAGGATCCGAGAAGAATATTACAAAATCTACTTTTCCTTCTACAATCTTGGCACCGATCTGCTGGTCTCCACCAAGTGGTCCTGAGTTGTAGCCCCTTACAGGAAGTCCCGTCGCATCTGTTATCATACGGGCTGTTGTTCCTGTTCCGCATAAAAAGTGCTTGTTTAGTATTTCTGCGTTATCCTTGCACCATTTTATAAGCTCAGCTTTTTTGCCATCGTGTGCTATAAGCGCAATGTTCTTTTGTTTCTTGATAGTTAGCGTTATTGTTTCTGCCATGTTGGTCTCTCCTTATGAAATGTCGCTGTTACTAATTATATATCAACAATTCTTCACGTAAAATACACATTAATTCATAATTTCCATCTTTTTGTCATGTTATAATAGATTTATGAATACTATGAATAAAAAAATTAATAAAACAATGACTGATATGACTACAGGGACGCTTCTTGATAAGATCGTCCTTTTTGCGTTGCCCCTTGCTATTACAAGTATCCTTCAGCAGCTTTTTAACGCTGCGGATCTTGCTGTTGTAGGCCGTTTTGCCTCACCACAGGCCATGGCCGCAGTAGGCAGCAATTCTTCAGTCATAAACCTTATCATCAGTTTCTTTGTGGGATTATCTGTAGGTGCCAATGCCCTTATAGCTATGGAGATTGGCAGCGGACATAAAGAGAGGATCAATGAAACCGTACACACTGTAATTACAGTATCTCTGATCGCCGGATGCTCACTTATCGTGATCGGATTTTTCGTTTCCAAACCTCTTTTGATACTAATGGCTGCTCCAGCCGAAGTATTGAATCTGGCTATACTATATCTGAGAATATATTTCTTTGCCATGCCTGCACTTATGATCTACAACTATGGCTCAGCTATCCTCAGAAGTAAAGGTGATTCAAAAAGACCCCTTTACGCCATGGTACTTTCCGGAATCATAAATATCTTCCTTAATCTGATATTTGTAATAATCTTCCACCTTCATGTCATAGGTGTTGCCCTTGCCACCGTTTTTTCAAACATGTTTGGTGCCGGCCTTGTTCTTTACTTCCTTTTGACAGAGGAAGAGTCTTTCAGACTTAGCTTCAAAAAGCTTTGTGTCAACAAGGATTATCTTATAAAGATGCTTAAAATTGGTCTTCCTGCAGGACTACAGGGAGCAGTTTTCTCATTGTCCAACGTAGTTATTCAGTCAACAGTTAACAGCTTTGGTGCTGATGCAATCGCAGGAGCCACTGCTGCAGCTAATTTTGACTTCATCTCCTACTGCGCAATGAACGGCTTTGCTCAGGCCGCTGTAACCTTCACCAGTCAAAACTACGGTGCAAAACGCTATGACAGATGCAAAAAAGTATTCAGGATCAGCATGGGATGCGGTGTTGGTGCTTCAGTTATTGTGGTACTCATTCTTTCTGTATTTAGGTATCAGGTGATAAATCTCTTTACTACTGATCCTGCAGTTATCGAATATGCCATGATAAGAATAAGCAGTGCCTTCTACTTCCACTACCTTATTGGAACCTATGAAATAAGCGGTGGATGCCTAAGAGGCATGAACCGCTCACTATTCCCTGCACTTATTTCTATATTTGGAACCTGCGTATTCAGACTGATATACGTCTTTACCTACATACCAAAGCACCACAACTTCAGTTCACTCTTCCACGTATATCCGCTGTCATGGTTACTTACCGGTGCCATCACCATAAGCGTCTACTTCATTGTACGCGCCAAAGTATTCAAAGAGCATGATTGAGTGTAGTCAGTGGATAAGACAGAGGGACGGTTCTTTTGACTTGTATAAATATATAAGTCAAAAGAACCGTCCCTCTGTCTTATTTTTTCAATCAATTACTTTCTCTCTTTATCACAATTGGCCAGATACACATTACAAACGCAATCATTATGAAACGTGCTATGAAGTGCCCCCAGTGAGATCCGAAAGCTGCTACTACTGTCGCAGGAGCAAACCATTCTTTCCAGGCAAATGTAAGAGCAAATCCAATGCTGACAAGAAGTGGAAGATTTTTTGAACCAACCGGGATCTCGTAGTGAACATAGTGACGCTCAATAAAACTTCCAACAAGTAAACCAACAAAAGCTCCGCATGCTTTAAAGTAATCATTCATCATTTTCTGAGGATCAACTAAAAGATTTCCTGAAGCATCGTAGTCCATTGGATACGATTTAAAATGCACATAGACAAGGGATACAACTATGAAGATCAGTCCTACAAGTGTAAGAATATCAATTACCTTTTCATTTCCTTCTACTTTTTTGTAAACTGCAGCAACTGCGCAGATGATGATAATTGACTCTATCATTGCAACAAGAACATCCTGAGGTGTATGAACGCCAAGGAAATTCCTTGAGAAGCCAGTGAGCAGGATAAGCACTCCACAGAGAATACAGATCTTTTTCCTCTTATCCTTCTGCCATTCAATTATTGAGCCATAAATTGTTGTTGCCGTTTTTGTATGACCGCTTGGAAAAGAATAACCGGTGGCTGCAACTTTTGAATCACCTGCCGGTTCTATAAGATCTGACCTTATCCAAGGGCGATATGCGCACACTGTGAGTTTGATAAGTCCATTGATAACCTCGCTAAACCACTGGTTGATCATGAAAATATAACCCCATTTCTTGTCAACGCCCCAAAAGATCACAAAGGGTAAAAACGGTAAAATCTCTACAGCAAACTTTGAAAGAGCATTAAAGAACTCGTCAAATAAGCCTCCTGTCGCTCCTCTTAGTTCCTGCAACCATAATAGATACTGAATGTCCATAATTCTTTGTTTCTCCTCTCCTCATAATTGTTTACACAATTCAGTTTAACAATTTTTGGGTAACCAGATTATTAAAATTATATTAAATAAGAACCGTCCCTCTGTCTTACTTGACTCCACACTTTTCTCACCTCACAAAATCTGCTAAATTATATGTGACGAAAATGAAAGGCCAAGTAATACATGCCACCGATTAAACTTGTAAGAAGTAAAAGAAAAACTCTATGTATAGAAGTAACCACAAATTGCGAAGTCATTGTAAGAGCACCGCTAAGGGTATCTGAAAAAGAAATAAACAGATTCATAGGTGAAAAAGCTGACTGGATAGAAAAAAGCCTATCCAAAATGAAACTCAGACAAAACAAAAAAGCTGAAGAAAACAGCAATCTAAAACCGCTAAACGAACTTGACATAAAGCTTTTTACCACAAAAGCAAAAAGGATAATTCCCGTTAAGGTAAAAAAATATGCGGACATAATCGGAGTTGATTATGGCCGCATCACTATCAAAATGCAAAAGAGTCGCTGGGGAAGCTGCAGTTCTAAAGGAAACCTGAACTTCAACTGTCTTCTTATGAATGCCCCGGATGAAATAATAGATTACGTTGTAGTTCATGAGCTCTGTCACAGAAAAGAGATGAATCACTCTCCTCGTTTCTGGGCCCATGTGGAAAAAGTGCTTCCAGATTATAAAGAGCGCCGCAAATGGCTGAAAGATCACGGGAATGAATTATATTTCTTTTGATAAAGTTCCTTCCAAAAGCTCAGGATTTTCAATGAGCTTCTGAACAAGCCTAAGTGATCTTCCATAGTAGAATCCATCAGATATTCTCTCATCAAGAGTAACCGCAAGATCTATAACTCTCTTCATGGTAACATTTCCATCTTTGTCATAAAATGGCTTGAATTTTTTGGTTCCCACTATGACAAATATGGAATTTGTTCCCCAGTTCATAAGATGGTGATATCCAATATCCATTCCCAGAGATCCTAGATTTGTAAGTACCACTGAGCACTGATAAGGATCAGTTGCTATAACAGACTTTGGCATCCATCCATGCCTGTCAAGATATCTTGCCACTGCACCAATAACATGTTTAGCAGGGAGTCTCTTGATGAAATTCATAGCGTCTGTAGACTCATCATCCTCAACTTTACACTTCGCTATCTGTTCCCTTACTTTAAAGCTTATGCTCTCGAGATTATCAGTATCTTCTGCAACGATTCTTGCAAGAGTTTCATCTCCGTCATCCCTGAACTCTTTTTTTACTGTAAATGCCGCTGTTATGCAGTTTCTCTGATACATAGTCTGATTGGCGATAAAGCGGTTCATCTGAGGACGAAGTCTTAAGGTCTTAAGCATTGCTGCAATAATGATATCAAAAATAGCAATCCTGTTATCAGGATGCTCCTCGTTATACTTTTTTATATAATCTTCTGTTTTAGTTATATCAACAGAAACCTTCATATAAGCTTCGTTATCACATCTGTTCGGATACATCAGTGGCATCACATAATGCATTGCATCGATATCCCTTATCTGTGTTCCATCAGATCTGTCGCCTATTCTTCTTTTTCCCATGTTAATAGTCCTCCTTTATGTCTGATTTAGAACGGTCTGATGTGGATACCTTAACCGACCTGAATACGGTCGCAAGTGATATCTCACTCCCAAATAAAAGAAGTTCAAGAAACAAATACATTATTACTGCCGCCAATACATCAACAAATGAATGCTGTTTTACAAAGCAAACCGAAACGCATATCATCAGGCCCCATAGCACAATAAGAGCTTTTTTAACGGCTTTAATGTCCTTTCTAATGAGCCATGCAGAAAGAACTGCAAGGGTATATCCCACATGAAGGGACGGACATACGCCGGTTGGCGTATCTGCTTTATATATTATTCCAAGAAGCCATGTACAGAAATTTTCATGTTCAAAATGCTCAGGTCTAAGATGCTGAACAGATGGCCATGCTATATAGGTTATAACAGATATTATCTGCATTCCCACTATAATCTTTTCGGCTCTTACAAAGCTCTCTATATCGTACAGAGCAAAGTCAAGAAGCGAGATTACCATGAAGAAGTACCATGATACGTAAAACAGTACAAAATACTCATTAAAAGGAACTATGTCATCGACAACACTGTGAACTACATGACATCTGCTTTCAGGAATTAACCTTTCCGTAACAAAGTACATTATAAGGTAAGCCAGCCATCCTAAAAGAAGCAGCAAATGTCTGTACTCCTTATCTTTAATATTTGATAATCTAAGTTTTCTATAATCAACAACTGGTTTTTTCATCATTTTCTTTCATTATATGGATAATACTTTTTTGATACATTTGGATATGGGACAACCCTGTGCCTTGGAAGACCATACGCAATCTCAGAAATACTCTCCTGAAGACAGGTGCATATCCTATCAGCTTCAACATCTGACTTTGCCTTAGGATCATACATGATGGGCTTTCCAAAAATGAGCTTTTTAAGTTCCGGGCATACATACATAGGAACAAAAGGAACGCTCTTACCGGTTTGCCTGTAGTAATACTTGGCAACATAGACAAAGCCCCTCTGAAACTCATGAACGATGTTATTGTATTCTGTGTAATCCTCAGGAAAAATAACAACGGATGCATTCTCAGCAAGCTTTTCACCTGATATCTGAAAAGTCTTCATGACACGTTTATCTCTGTACACCGGGATTGTATCTGCATTGGTAAATATGAGTTCTGAAAGCGGAGGAATGATATGGGAAAAAAGTTTAAAGAACGGTCTTAAAATAACAGGCTTTTTTGACCAAAAATCCTTGTATGCATAATCAGCAACTTTATCTTTTTCCATCATCTCAGAAATACACCAGGTATAATGTTTTCTGGGAAAATACAGCTCTGCCGCAAGCGGGCCAAAGGCCTGAGAATGATTTCCCACAACTATCGACGGTCCATCGGGAAGGTTTTCTACACCTTCTGCTTTAAATACCGGAGCTACCATAGAAACTATTTTTCTGATCACACAAAAAACAGGACTTTTCACATTTCCTCCAACATAGATTTAAGTCAAACTAAGGTATTAGTATAACTCTTTTTTAATTTCTTCGCCATACATAAACAGTCATAATTCCAAATAAAAAAGCATGTCTTTCTCGGCATGCTTTCAATTATTTGGGAAGTTTTCCTACTGCCCTAAATTTAGGATGATCAGCTCATCTTCTTGTACATATGGTTTCCTATCATCTGAATAAGCTGAACAAATGCTATCAGTACGATTGAACATACAATAAGATAATCTGTTTTGTACTGCTGGTAGCCATAACGGATCGCAATATCACCTATTCCGCCACCGCCTACTGTACCTGCCATTGCAGAATATCCGATGAGAGAAATGATAAGAAGTACTACACCGTTTAACATTCTTGGAATAGATTCTTTTACATATACTCTCATAAGTATCTGGAAGTTAGACGCGCCAAATGATCTGGCAGCTTCTATAACTCCGGAATTAGTCTCTCTAAGGCTTGTCTCAAATACCCTTGCAATATAAGGAATTGCTGACACTGTAAGAGGTACGATCGAAGCAGTTGTTCCAATAGACTTTCCTACAACCATTCTTGTAAACGGAATGAGTATTACCAAAAGAATGATGAAAGGAAAGCTTCTGAAAACATTAACAATAAAACTGAGTATCTCATATACCAGCTTGTTAGGCTTAAGTCCGTCGGGAGCTGTAAGCGTAAGAATGATCGCCGGTATAAAGCCCAGTATCACTGAAAAAAGTGTAGACCAGAACACCATGTAAAGTGTCTGCTTAAAGGCAGTGAAAACAACTGCTCCCATGCCTGTTGTTGATAAAATTCCTGACATTTGTAATTCTCCTATATAAGCAATTTAGTTAATGCGCTCCCATGTAACTTTCTTGGAATCAAGGAAAGCACAGGCTCTATCAAGGTCTTTTTCCTCCATATTAAGGACAAGGCTTCCATAAACATCTTCTCTGAAGTCCTCAAGCTTTGCCCAACAGATGTTGAAATCTGTGTGAAGCTCCTGGGACATCTGTGTAACGATAGGCCTCTGATTGCCCTCTCCAAAGAAAAAGAGCTTAAGATTAACTCCTGTCGTTGGAAGCTTATCACTCTCTTCTCTAAGGAAGTCTCTGATCTCACGTTCTTTTGGCCATACAAAGAGCTGTTCAGGCTTACCAACTGCAAGCATTTTGCCGCTGCTAAGGAAAGCTACCTTCTGACAGATCTGCTTAACTACTTCCATCTGATGGGTTACGATGATGATTGTAATTCCCATCTCCCTGTTGATCTTCTGTAACAGTGCAAGAATGCCCTTTGTAATCTCAGGGTCAAGTGCACTTGTAGCCTCATCACACAATAAAAACTCAGGATCAAGCACCAGCGCCCTTGCTATGGCAACTCTCTGCTTCTGTCCGCCTGAAAGTTCCCTTGGCTTGGCATGTACCTTATCTTCAAGTCCTACAAGCTTTATGAGGTTTAAGATCTTTTCTTTTGCCTCAGGTGTATTGGTCTTCATGCCCCAGAACTTCATAGGAAGAGCCACATTTCCATACACATCAAGTCGCTCAAGAAGATTAAAGCCCTGGAAGATCATTCCCATTCTCTTTTGAAGAAGACGAAGGTTCTTTTTATCATTGATGTCAACCTTCTGATCATCTACAAGTATCTCTCCCTGATCGTATGACTCAAGACCGTTTATGCATCTGAGCAGTGTTGACTTTCCGGCTCCTGACTGTCCGATTATTCCGAAAATCTCTCCCTTTTCTATTTCAAGAGAAATGTCTTTTAATACTTCATTGTTCTTAAAAGACTTCTTAACATTTTGAATCTTTATCATTTTACCTAACTTCCTGTTGAATCATATTCATACAAAGCCCGCAAAAAGCGGCTTTTTTCGCAATCACATGTACTAATATATCATATTTTTTAGTTTTTCTCACTAAATCTAAAGCTCTTGAAGTCAAAATTACTTCCCGGAAGGAAAACAAAGGATATATCATATCTGCCTTTTTTATGCTCTATCGGGAAGCAGACCTTAGTATACTCGCTGCTTTTTGGAAACTCTAGTATTTCTTTGGTCTCTCCGCTTTCGTTCTTCATTCGAAGATGAATAGTGTTGCTGGCAGCCATTGCCCTTCCTGTGATAATTATTTCTTTTACCCCTTCATCTCCAAAATTCATGTTATTAAAACCAAGCGTAACATTATTGCCAATTCCTTCCACCGCTCCTTCAGATCTGGTAAAAGAATCTCCATATATGCTGTCTGCATCAAGAGCGCTGTTTTCGCATAGTGCTCGGAGCTGTCTTTCAAAATAAAAGCCTTTAATGTGCATCTTATCATAGGTCACAAAGCTAATGGTGTGGACACCGCAGAGGCGCTTTGAAAGCTTCCAGGTCTCCTCCTGATAGGTATTCCAGATCGACTTTTTCTGGTAGATGACTTCGTCTAACAAAAGAGCTCCCTCATCTCCTGCTATTCCGTCCCAGATCTGTATCTTATAGGCATCGCCTGAAAGAGCAAAAATAGGAATAGTGATAGTATCAGAGCCTTCGATTCCAAAATCTATGCCGTCATAAGCGATAAGCGTTTCGTTTCCTCTGTCTGTGGCAACGCCGTGCTCATTACCTGCAGCGGTCCTGCCCTTGCTATAGCTAAACACATTGCCTGGAATAAGGTTGAATGGATCAAGGAAGGATCTGCCCATTCCGCTTACAGTAAATTTCCGCGTTGAAATGGTCTTTACAACACCATCCTTATCTTTTGTCTCACATCTTAAAATGAATTCTCCGTCAAAAAGAGCTTCCACTTCCGCCTCATTGCCCTTTACTAAGAGCTTGGCAATATTTGACTCATTGCCCTTATTATCAAGTATTCTGTAAAATACTTCCTTATTCGTAGCATTTTCAGGAAGAACTTTTGCTGTAACTTTCGCCCTTGAATTCTGCATAGAAAGCTTAGTCTCAGAATCTGTGACAAGCTCAACCTTTCTTACAGGAACTATGTCACTTACCTTTAAGACGTCTACAACTGTGTCACCGGCGCTCCCATCTTTCTCCACTATTGCCAGCAGTTTTCCAGAGAAAAGAGCTCTCTCATCTGCCTTATAACTGTCGTAATCTGTGCTGTCACCGTTATCAAGGCCTATTAATCTTCCTCCTGTCACAGTCACCTTTACTCTGTCGCAGGCGTTTTCTACAGGATTACCCTTCTTGTCAAGAGCGCTTATCTTGGCAAAAACAAGATTATCAACGTTTTCGTATATCACTTCGAAACTGTCCGTATCTTCAAAAGATCTGCGCACCTGTTCCGCAATCTCTTTTCCTAAAGCATCATAAGCTATGGCCTTTATCTCGCCCTTTTCATAAATACACTTATAATCAGCAAAGATGTGGTCTCCGCTTCCTCTCTCATGGGTAAGCTCCTGTTTACCAAGGCTTTTTCCATTTACAAACAGTTCAACAAAAGGAGCATTGCTGACTACTCTCACATCAACTTCTTCTCCTTCATTGAAGTCCCAATATGGGAACACATGAACAAAAGGATCCTTTTTGGCGCTCACCCAGGCTGACTTCCAGGCATAGTAAGCATCCTTGTAAAAGCCTGCCGTATCAATAAGTCCAAAGTATGAATTCTTAGTATGGTATGGCGTGGGCTCTCCAATGTAGTCATAGCCTGTCCAGATAAACTGTCCCATGGAGAAAGGCATATCCCTGTCCATACAAATACAGCTCTCAATGCTCTCTGCTCCCCAGCTTGTCTGACTGTTTCCAAGGCTTGAACACTGAAGGTCATCGTCAGCCAGAATTCCCTCTGATAAAGGGAAATGATATATTCCTCTGCTCTGAACTATTGAATAGGTCTCACTTCCGTATATAACCCAGTCAGGGTGCTCCCTGTGGTGTTTCTCATAAAACTTCTCAGCGTAGTTATAACCTACAACCTTCAGGATATCAGCGCACTTTTGAGCATTTTCCCAAGGCATATAATTGGAGCCAAAGGTTGGATGGGCATTTCCCATATAATCAAACTTCTCAACCAGTTCTTTTAACATACGGGTGACCTGCGCACCTCTCTCATCCGCATGGGTATCATAGATTTCATTACCTATGCTCCACATGATGACTGAAGGGTGATTCCTGTCTCTTTTTACCCAGCTCTCAACATCCCTCTCATGCCACTCTGGAAAAAATCTTGCGTAGTCAAACTCAGTCTTTGATCTCTCCCACATATCAAAGCCTTCAGAGATAGCCATAAAGCCTATTCTGTCTAAAAGCTCGATTGTCTGAGGATCAAACATATTATGGGTAAGCCTTATGGCATTTACCCCCATACCTTTAAGCTGTATGAGTCTTCTCTTCATGGCGCTGTTATTGTAAGCGGCACCAAGAGCACCAAGGTCATGATGAATGCAGACACCGTTTAGTTTGGTGACCTTTCCATTTAGTAAAAAACCTTTATCAGGGTCAAAAGAAATACTCCTAAACCCTATTGTTACTTCTTCCCTTTGAAGCTCTTTATTTCCATCAAAAAGAGTAACCTCCAGCGTATAGAGGTTTGGCTCATCATTGGACCACTCTTTTACATTTCTTGCAAAAAAGCTCTTGCCTGTTGCATTTAGCGAAACTTCTCTCTTTTTATCATCAAAAAGTCTGTAGGAAACGCTTGTATTCTTACTTATTTCTCCTTTTATTTCTGTATCTATATCAAGGAAATATCCCATATCTCCCTTATGGGTGTGGACATAAATTCCATTCTCAGGGATGTATGTATCTTCATAGCTGCAAAGCCATACATTTCTGTAGATTCCGGCTCCTGAATACCATCTTGAATTGGGATTTTGGTAATTGACTCTTACAAGGACATCATTACTGCCTACTTTGCAGTAGTCTGTAATATCGAGAATAAACTGTGAATAGCCATATTTCCACTCTCCTGCCTTTTGACCATTTATATACACAGTACTGTCCATATAAATTCCGTCAAAAACAAGAAAATGCCTCGGCTTAAGTGTTGTCACAAAGCCCTTATAATACCAGCCTGTGGCATCTGTATAAAAGTTTCTTGCATCATCTATAAGAAAATCATGAGGTATCTCCACCTCTTTAAACTCAGAAAGCCTGTCCCTGACATTTTCAAGCTCTGTTCCAAAATCAGTTTTTAAAAACTTCCATCCCGTTACAAATTTTTCTTTCATGCAAAAAGCCTCCCCAATGTTTTAGCAAACCACTTACTAATCATACACCAGAGAGGCTTATATTTGTTTAAATTTTTTAGTTTCTATTTTTTATTACTGTGCGTCAATGAAAGATGCAATAACAGCTCCCTTATATGTCTCATCGATATAAGCCTTAACCTTGTCAGACTGAAGCGCCTTGATAAGAGCCTGTGTTTTTTCTGATGTCTCATTGCCCTGCTTAACTACAAGGAAGTTTGTTCTCTTAACAGTTGTCTCATCGTCAAATTCCTCGATATCAAGTGCAGGATATGATGAAGGAAGACCAGCTTCAAGAGCATAGTTACCATTTACTGCTGCTGCATCAAGATCAGGAAGTGAAAGTGGAAGGCTTGCTGCCTCAAGAGGTGTGATCACGTATCCGTGAGGGTTAGCCTCTTTATCTTTTGTCAAAGAATCTTCTGTGTAGTTAGCATCTGTTCCAAAACCACCCTTTGAAGTAAGAAGTCCCTTCTGAACAAGCAGGTCAACAGCTCTTTCTCCGTTATCAGGATCGTTAGGAATACCGATTGATGCACCATCAGGAATATCAGCAAGTGCTGTATATTTCTGAGAATAAATTCCCATTGGCTCAATGTGAACGCCTGCTACAGCTGCAAGGTGAAGTCCTGCGTCTGTATTCTGCTGGTTCATATAACCAAGTGTCTGGAAATAGTTTGCATCAAGCTCGTCAGCTTCAAGTGATGTATTAGGAAGTACGTAATCTGAGAATACAACTGTCTCAAGTGTCCAGCCATCCTCTGCAAGTACTTCTTTTACGATGTTATCAAGAATTTCTGCGTGTGGTACAGGTGTAGCACCAACTCTGATAGTCTTGTCTCCATCCTCTGTCTGTGCAGGTGCAGCGTCCTGTGTCTGTTCTGTAGTTTCTGCAGCCTGTGTGTCCTGTGTGTCCTGTGTTGTTTCTGCTGCATTTTCAGCGCTGCTTCCGCAACCTGTAAGAGCTCCAAAAGCTAGAACACCGGCAAGTACGATACTTGTCAAAAATCTCTTCTTCATAATAATTCCTCCTCAACAATTTTTTCTATTTATTATAAAACAAATTATAGCAATGGAAAGTCCAAATTGGAAATATCCAAGATTTGTATGTAGCTATAACTCCCGCTTATATCTCCATTAGCATTCACTGTCCTATTTTTGCAATGTCCCTTCATAACCTTTTTCTTTAAAAAGCTTCATCATCTCATTGGTGAGACTGTAATCCAATGGCTGAAGCTCTATGTCACAAGGAGCTACCCATTCTGCATACTTAAGCTCTGATGTATCCATCTGTATTTCTTTTTCTCCTGACACATCACAAAAAAATCCCGCCAGTATATCACTTGCAATTCCCCATGGCTGTGACTTGTAATATCTGACGTTACTTACTCTAAGTCCCACTTCTTCCATAACTTCACGTTTAACGGTTTCTTCAAGTGTCTCTCCGATTTCTGTAAATCCGGCAACAAGGGCATTATGCGCAAATCCGGTTCTGTATTTTGTTAAAATGAGCCTGTTGTTCTCTTTATCAGTAACGCCAATAATAACTGCAGGATTTATCCTTGGATAAATGATATTGCCGCATTTAGGACATATCCTTGCTCTTTCAGTCTTGTGATCTTCATTAAGAGTTCCACACCTGCCGCAGAATCTGGTTACCTGATACCACTCATGGAGCTGAAAAGCTGTATAGGCAGCATATACGTAGTGCTGAGGATTCAGATACTCTTTCCTAAAGGTCATCATTGAGCAGAACTCAAAACCATCAGGAAGATTGAGATATTTAATATTTCCATCCAAATCTGTTGCAAAATCCGCACCATATGTACTATCGGCAATTTCAGGCTTTAATAAAAAAAATCTTTCTTCACCTATACTAAAAAGATAAGTTAATGCTTCATTTGCTTCTTTTAAATCTACAACCTTTGGAAACGTTATTGTTTTTAATTCAGTATCAGATTTAAGAAGTAATCTTTTTCCCTGGCTGGTATTAATAAAGACAATTACAAAATCGTCATCTTTATGTTTAATCGTAGGATCATAGTGATTTTTAAGTTCTAACGGTGTAATATCCTGTAGCATTTGCTTATCCCTTCTCTTCCTAAATTATATTAAAAATGAAATATAACTACTGATCTCATTAAAATCAATTACACATTTTCCTCCATATATTATCACCGGAACTTCGTCCTTAAAACCATAAATATTTACATCTTCATGTTCAAAATCATTCACTATTATCTTTTTCTTTTCCGGATCAATCATCCAATACTCTTTTACTCCCGCGTTCGCATATTTTGTAAGCTTAATATGCATATCCTTACTCTTGGTGGAATCAGACAAGACTTCTACTATAAAGTCCGGTGCTCCATGCACAACTTTTGAATCAATTTTGTCCCTATCACATACAATCATAACATCCGGCAGCACCTGAGTTTTTTCATCGTCATCAAGTTGCACACCAGTCGGTGCGATAAAAGGAACACACATACCATTATTATTCGAGATGAACTGTAACAGCTTGTTAAATATTAATCCGGCAATCAACTGATGGTAAGTTTTTGGGGCAGACATATCATATATAACCCCATCAATCAATTCCACCATCTTATCGTCAGGTAATTTGTCTATATCTGCAATGGTGTACTCACCTTGCTTTTTCTCATTTTTTTTCATATTCGTTCTGCCATAGGCAGGTTCATCTTCCTTAAGTATGTTTTTAATGTCGTCTTTATCATAAAAGGAAAAATCATAAGTAATAAATACTTTTTCCAAAGCCTTCAGTGTCGAATACCTCGGATGCTTGGTTATTCCGCCTAAAACCTTCTGTACAGTTCCTATTGGAAGTCCTGACCTCTGGGCTATCATTTCATAGCTATATCCAAAATCTTTCTTTTTCTGTTTCATCTCTTCAATAGTCATAGCTATACCTCATTTCACAAATACAAATTTATTATCCATATAATACTATTTTTATATCCATCAGGCAACAGTATTCACTATTTTCTTTTCCATTTATTATCAATATTATATCCATTATATTTCCACAGTTGTATTTCATTTATTTTTTGCTATAATAACGTGGCACGGAAAAAGTATCAGTATCATAAAGGTAATATCATTAAGAATGATCATTAGTAATTAAACGCTAAATGAACAATCATATATAGAAAAGAGAATTTGAAATGGCAGAAAATAAAGAATTAGGATTATCAACTTCAGATTACTATTTTGACCTTCCTGAGGAACTGATCGCACAGGATCCAATGGAAAAAAGAGATGAATGCAGGCTCCTTATAGTAGACAAAAAGACAGGAGAAACAGAGCATCATAAGTTTAACGAGATCATAAATTACCTCGAGCCAGGTGACTGCCTTGTTCTCAATAACACAAAGGTCATTCCTGCAAGGCTTCTTGGTGAAAAAGAAGGAACAGGCGCTTCAGTAGAGATTCTCCTTCTTAAGAGAAAAGAAGCTGATGTATGGGAAACACTTGTTAAACCCGGCAAAAAATTAAGACCTGGTGCAAGAGTTTCATTTGGCGGTGGAATTTTAAAAGCCGAGATTCTTGATATTGTTGATGAAGGAAACAGACTTGTTAAGTTCTATTACGATGGGATCTGGGAGGAAGTTTTGGACAGACTTGGTGAAATGCCTCTTCCACCTTACATCACACATAAGCTTCAGGATAAAAACATGTACCAGACTGTATATGCCAAGTATGAAGGTTCAGCTGCCGCACCAACTGCGGGACTTCACTTTACCGAAAAGCTCCTTGAAGATATAAAAGCAAAAGGCGTTGATATGGCCTTTGTTACTCTTCACGTTGGTCTTGGGACCTTCAGACCTGTTAAAGTAGACAATGTTTTAGAGCATCATATGCACACAGAATGGTATCAGGTCACACAGGAAGCAGCTGATAAGATCAACAAGGCTAAAGAGAACGGCCACCACATTATCTGTGTTGGCACAACCAGCTGCAGAACAATAGAAAGTGCCGCAGATGAGAATGGACATCTCTCAGCTTGCAGCGGGGATACATCAATATTTATCTATCCCGGCTATAAATTCAAGGTTCTTGACCAGCTCATCACCAATTTCCATCTGCCTGAGTCAACACTTGTAATGCTTGTTTCAGCACTTGCAGGCAGAGAACATGTTCTTGCCGCATACGAAGAAGCAATCAAAGAACGCTACCGCTTCTTCTCCTTTGGAGATGCATGTTTCTTCAAATAAACATTACTTTGATATCTACAAAATCAATTTAGAGTGAGACAGAGGGAAGACAGAGGGACGGTTCTTTTGACTTATTGCT
Source organism: Butyrivibrio sp. (assembly GCF_015056685.1). Taxonomy (GTDB): domain Bacteria; phylum Bacillota; class Clostridia; order Lachnospirales; family Lachnospiraceae; genus Butyrivibrio. The sequence continues at coordinate 97,102 of NZ_SVFW01000005.1, forward strand.
TACAATAAGTCAAAAGAACCGTCCCTCTGTCTTCCCTCTGTTTTCTTATTTATTCGTTTCTAAAATCGATATTCTGAAGGAATGATACATAGCCTCTCTTTGCTTCGTAAAGGTCAGCCTTATCGATTGCTTCCCATGGTGCATGCATGTTAAGTACTGCTACGCCTGAATCGATAACGTTCATTCCGTAAAGAGCAAGGATATAAGCGATAGTTCCGCCACCACCAACATCTACTTTACCAAGTTCTGCTGTCTGATAGATGATGCCATCCTTTTCAAATGCTCTTCTGATCTCGGCGATAAATTCTGCATTTGCATCGTTAGAGCCTGATTTTCCTCTTGAACCTGTAAACTTATTGAATACAAGTCCTTCTCCAAGGAATGCAGCGTTCTTCTTCTCAAAGCTTGATGCATATGTAGGATCAAAGCCGGCGCTTACGTCTGAAGAAAGCATGCATGAGTTTGCAAGACATCTTCTAAGTGAAAGGTCATTGTAGCCTTCCTTTGTAAGGTTCATGAGCTCTGCAACAGCATTCTCAAAGAAGTGGCTGCGCATACCTGTTGCTCCAACGCTTCCGATCTCTTCTTTATCAACGAGGATACAGCAAGCTGTTCTCTTTAAGTTCTTTGCTTCAAGAATAGCGCGCATTGAAGGATATGCGCATACTCTGTCGTCATGACCATAGCCAAGGATCATTGATCTGTCAAATCCGGCATCTCTAGCCTTACCTGCAGGTACGATCTCAAGTTCTGCTGAAATGAAGTCTTCTTCTTCGATTCCGTAAAGATCATTTAAAAGAGCTACTACTCCGCGGCGAACTGCTCCTGAAAGCTTTCCGCTCTCTGCCTTTTCTTCTTTCTCAGCAGCAATTGCGTACTTCTCGCCTGCGGAAAGCTTACTGTCAGCCTTTTCAGCCTTCTCTTTTTCCTTGCTCTCTACAACGAATGGTCTGTGACCAACAATAAGGTCAAGAGCTTCACCTTCAATTACATTTGAAGCCTTCTTGCTCATCTGATCTGCAGCAAGATGTATAAGAAGATCAGAAACGAAGAATACTGGATCGTCCTCATCCTCACCAACATTGAGCTGTACTGTTGTGCCATCCTTCTTAACAACTACGCCGTGAATAGCAAGTGGCATAGCAACATACTGATATTTCTTGATTCCGCCATAGTAATGTGTATCAAGGTAAGCAAATCCGTTGTCTTCATAAAGAGGATTCTGCTTAACATCAAGTCTTGGAGAATCGATGTGAGCACCAAGGATATTAAGACCGGCCTCGATAGGGTCTGAACCGATCTGGAAGATAGCGATTGACTTGTTCATCCATACGCTATATACCTTATCTCCCTTTTTAAGCTTTGTCTTTGTGCCGATCAAAGTATTGAGTTCTCTGTATCCTGCTTCCTCAATCTCGTTAACAATTGTATCAATTGCTTCACGCTCGGTTTTTGAATTATCAAGGAATTTCTTGTAATCCTCAGCAAACTTATCTACAGCTTTGAGCTGAGTAGCATTGTAGTTTGCCCAAACATTTTTTCTATTCATATTTAAGCTCCTTTCGAGAAAAAAATAGCCATTGCTAACTAAAGCAATGACTATTTTAACACCTACTGTGCCATCAGGCAAATCAAGAACGAATTTCAATTCCCATTGTAAATGAAAGTTTTCTGAGCATCTTATCTACATATCCGTTTATAGCTTCATCAGTAAGCTCCTCGTCCTTAGGAGTGAATGTAATTGTGAAAGCCATACTCTTCTTTGTAGGAGGAATAGGAAGTCCCTCGTATACATCAAAGAGATGTACATCAGTTACATACTTGCAGGATCCATAGATTGCATCCTCAACTTCTCCACAAGTAACGGTCTTATCCATAATAAGCGCAAGATCACGCTTAACAGCTGCGAACTTTGAAAGTGGTGTAAATGTAGGAGTCTTGCCATACCACTTATCAAGTGCTGAAAGATCTATCTCGCAGATATAAGCCGGTATTCTCATATCAGTCTCATCCTGGATCTCATAAGTGATCTGTCCAAGATATCCGACCTCTTCTCCCTCACATACGATCTTTGCAGTTCTGTAAGGATGTAAGAAAGTTTTGGTTGCAGGCTCATATTTAAAGTTTATATGAAGAGCATCTGCTACATTCTCAGCAAGTCCCTTTAATGTATATATGTCCTCGCCCTCGCCAAAAATACCGATGCAAAGAGTAGCTTTCTCATCAGGATATTCTGTAAGTGGAAGGGCCTTTGGAATAAATCTGTTACCAAGCTCAAATAATCTTCCCTCGAGAGTACCTTTCTTCTGGTTTCTTGCAATAGCACGGATCATCTGTGCTGCAAGTGTTGTTCTCATAAGTGAAAGATCTTCATTTATAGGATTAAGGATCCTGATAGCCTTTCTCTCCTGTGCATCCTCAGCAAATCCTAAAAGGTCAAGGTCACTTGGTGAGAAGAATGAGTAGTGCATGCACTCATATGCTCCTTGCGCGCAAAGAGCTCTCTTTATCCTGAGCTCAGTCTTCTGCTTAAGGTTTCTGCCACCAACAGTAACGCTGCAATCCTTAAGGAATGTAGGCTCAACATGCTCATATCCGTACATGCGGATAAGTTCTTCTGCAATGTCAGGATAATCTTCCATATCCTCACGATATGCAGGAATCTTGATTGTAAGTTCATCACCATTTATTTCAGGCTCAAAATTAAGATTTGTAAGAATTCTCTTGATCTCATCAGTAGGAACTTCGATACCAAGTACTCCGTTAACCTTCTTTATGGATGCCTTCATTTCCTTCTTATCGAGGCTGTTTCCTGTATTTATATCCACATGAGTCTTGGAAACCTTACCTGCTCCAAGCTGTTCAACAAGATGAAGAGCTCTCTTCATAGCTATAACAGTTGTATATTCGTAAACGCCCTTTGCGAAAGCAGCTGATGAATCAGATGACTGACCAAGAGCTCTTGAGCTCTTACGGATGTTGTCACGCATGAACTTAGCAGCTTCAAATGTAACAGTAGTTGTTGTATCACGGATCTCTGAATTGAGGCCGCCCATGATACCTGCAAGAGCTACAGGCTTTGCTCCATCACAGATAACAAGGTTGTCTGTTGTAAGCTCAAACTCATTTTCATCAAGAGTAACTATCTTTTCTCCTGCCTTGGCACGCCTTACAACAATCTTGTTACCTTCAAGGAAATTGCCGTCAAAAGCGTGCATTGGCTGTCCAAGCTCTCTCATAATATAGTTAGTGATATCAACGATATTATTGATCGAGTTATTACCAACCATGGCAAGTCTTCTCTTCATCCAAAGAGGGCTCTCACCAAGCTTTACATCATATACATAATGACCAATATATCTTGGGCAAAGATCAGGATCTTCTACAGTTACACTAAATCCTTCGTTCTCAACATCTGTTTCTGTGTAGCTAAGATCAATCTCTTTTAATGGCTTATCAAGTGCAGCTGCAACCTCTCTTGCAAGGCCGTAAATACTCTGGCAGTCAGGTCTGTTTGCAGTGATTGAAACATCAAAGATCCAGTCATCAAGACCAAGTATAGGCTTAACATCAGCACCTACCTCTGTATCCTCAGGGAATACCAAAAGTCCGTTGTAGCCTGCTCCTGGGTACATATCTTCTGTTACACCAAGCTCAACACCTGAGCAGAGCATACCCTCTGAATCTACACCACGAAGCTTACCCTTTTTGATAGTAGCAACACCGATAACTGTTACATGGTCTCTCTCTGTTTCAATTACTGTTGCGCCAACAAGAGCAAGTGGATATTTTCCTCCTGCCTGAACGTTGTCTGCACCGCAGCATACCTGGAATGTTCCGTGTTCTCCTGCATTTACCTGGCAAACATGAAGATGAGTATCCGGAATAGGTTCACATTTCTCTACCTGTCCAACTACGACATTTGATATGTCTTTTCCTACTTCCCAGCACTCTTCTACTTCGAAGCCGCAGTCAAAGAGCTTTTTCTCAAGTTCCTTTGGTTCTAAATCTATATCAACAAAATCTTTAAGCCAACTTAAAGGTACTAACATTTCATTCTCCTCCTGAATTATTCGTAGTGATCGATCTGCTTAAGGACATCAAGGTCTGACTCATATAAGAGCTTGATGTTGTTAATGCCGTATTTGAGCATTGTTGCACGCTCGATACCGATACCAAATGCAAATCCGCTGTACTCTTCTGAATCAATTCCACAGTTCTCTAAAACCTTCTTGTTAACAACACCGGCACCAAGAACCTCGATCCAGCCTGTACCCTTGCAGAGATTACATCCCTTGCCGCCACATGCAAAGCAGCTGCAGTCAACCTCTACAGAAGGCTCTGTGAATGGGAAGTATGAAGGACGAAGTCTTGTTGTTGTTCCCTCGCCGAAGATTTTCTGTGCAAAGGTCTCCAAAGCTCCCTTAAGGTCACAAAGTGTAACATTCTTATCAACTACGAGTCCTTCCATCTGTGAGAACATAGGTGAATGAGTTGCATCATCATCTGAACGGAAAACCTTACCAGGTGAAAGAATCTTGATCGGTGGTTTCTTGTTTTCCATTACATGGATCTGACCTGATGAAGTCTGAGTTCTTAAAAGGAACTCAGGGCTGAGATAGAATGTATCCTGCATATCTCTTGCAGGGTGATCTGCAGGAGTATTAAGTGCAGTGAAATTGTAGTAGTCATTCTCAATCTCAGTGCCTTCATATATTTCAAAACCCATTCCTTCAAAGATATCGATAAGAGTCTCTCTCATCTGTGTTACAGGATGAAGATTGCCCTGATAACGCATTTTGGCAGGCATTGTAACGTCCTGTTTTTCTCTTTCATATCTTGCCTTAAGCTCTTTTTCTTTCATCTTCTTGTCAAGTTCATCAAACTGTTCAAGAGCCCACTGCTTAAGTTCATTTACATTCTTACCATATTCAGCACGATCCTCTGCAGCAATGTTTTTCATCTCTTTCATCAGTGCTGAGATCTTGCCGTTTTTGTTATCCAAAAAGACCTTTCTCTGTTCATAAACATGCTTTGAGCTTTCAAGCAACTTTGAATTTTCTTTGATTTCTTCACGAATTGCTTCAATTTGCTGACGTAATACGCTGTTTTCCAAAATTTCTTCCTCCTGTTATTAAAGATGTGACTTTCTTAAGAGTTCAACAAAAAAAGTCCCTTGTATAGCTGCAAAGCTATACAAGGGACGATCAATCACCGCGGTACCACCCATGTTCCTGTCAAAACAGGCTCTCAACCATAATGGTTTTATCTGTAACGTAGACTTACGATCCTGACTACAAGCAAAAAGCCTTCACCAAAACTGCTCCGGTGCGAAACTTCCGTACATACCATAGCCTGCAGGGCTCTCAGCCAGCGACCCTAGCTCTCTCAAAGGATAATATGACATCTTCAGATAAAAATCTGACACCATCATTGCATTTAAATTATTAAATTAAAAATACTCTTAATTATTCTATGTTTCGATATTATAAAAGTCAAGCAAATGACATAAATTTCGTAATAAAAAATCAACCCAAAAAGCTCTTTATAAAAATCTCAAGACCAATAACTATCAAAATAACTCCGCCTAATATCTTGGCATTTGAAGCAAGCTTTGTTCCAAATGTCTTGCCAAGTCCTATTCCGATATAACATACAACATAAGTCACAACAGCAATTATTGTAGCACTTCCGATAGCCATCAAAGCATTATAATTCGCAATCGTAAATCCAACAGATAGAGCATCAATGGATGTTGCAACGCCCTGAACCAACAAAAGTTTTAAAGAAAGAGAAGTCTCTCCTGCAACATTTCCGAATTTAGGACATTCTTTATTGGTGCAGCCATCACACTTTCCGTCCCTGTCACACTTCTTTTCCTTAATACCCTCAAGAAGCATTTTTCCACCAATATAAGCTAAAAGAATAAGCGCTATCCACGGAATGAACATCTGAAATCCGCTGAAAAGATATGCCGCATTATGTACCAAAAACCATCCTATTACAGGCATAAGAAACTGAAATCCCGCATAGATTCCAGCCATATAACCCATTCTGCCTTTTTTCATTTTAGGTTCTATAAAACCATTTGCAAGGGAAACCGAAAAAGCATCCATCGCCAGTCCAAACCCCAGCAGAATACTATTAAATACAAACAAAATATACTTAGCCATAATATTCTCTCCTAACCGAATATTTGACCATTATAACACTATGTAACTTCTATTACTATATTAAATGCTCTGCTCTGGGAAATGAAATAGGCGGGCATCCATACTTTTATGAACGCCCGCCCTTACTGTGAAATTTCCAAGGGTCTATTCCTCTTCTTTCTGCAATTGTATATTTTGCGAATCTATGTTAATCACATCCTTTAGCGACTCCTTGACACTCCTTGGCTAATGTGAAGCTTAAGCCACCGTCGCTGTGAATGCCAGCCGCTCCGAAAACCTTCATTCATCTTCCGTGAAGCATAAGCCACTTGGACTACATAGGTTTTATCTACAATGTGATTGTATATATAATATACCATCTGATGATAAATTTGTCAACAACTTGATATTAATTGTATTTATTTTCTGACTATTCAGACAATTCCCTAGAATACTGATACATAATTCACTGCTCAAACTTTCTCTCAAAAATTTTTATATTTTTTCATTATTTTCATCTCCAGCCATCAGCGTTGAATAGCCTATTGAAACTGCTTTTTTGCTTTTTTGCCTAAAAATATTTGATACCTCAAGGCTAATAATGTATTATGTTTGTAGATTATTTTTATTTTGAAAGGACGCTTATGAGCAATTACATATTAAGCTGCTGTTCTACAGCAGATCTGACTAACGAGCATTTTAGCAAAAGAGACATCAGCTATATCTGCTTCCACTTCGAAATTGACGGAACAGAATTCCCGGATGATCTTGGAAAATCTATTCCATTCAAAGAGTTCTATACCATGATGGCAAATGGTTCAATGACAAAAACATCTCAGGTAAGTGTAGGTGAATATCTCGAGTACTTTGAAAAGTTTCTTAAAGAAGGAAAGGATGTCCTTCATTTAACACTCAGCTCAGGAATATCCGGTACTATTAATTCAGCTACTATTGCAAAGGAACAGTTAAAAGAAAAATATCCGGAAAGAAAGCTTTATGTAGTAGATTCACTTGCTGCTTCAGCAGGATATGGTCTTCTTATGGATAAGCTTGCAGATTTAAGAGATGAAGGCATGTCAATTGATTCACTTTATGAGTGGGTTATCGAGAACAAGCTCAACTGCCAGCACTGGTTCTTTGTATCAGACCTCAAATACCTTGTAAGAGGAGGACGTGTTTCAAAGGTTGCCGGAACAATCGGTAATGTATTAAATATCTGCCCTCTTATGAATGTAGATTATCAGGGACACCTGATCGTAAGATCCAAGATTCGTGGTAAAAATGCTGTCATGAAAGCTCAGGTTCAGAAGATGGTTGAGCTTGCAGAAAACGGTACAGACTATGATGGAGAATGCTATATCTCCAACTCAGATTGTTACGAAGATGCAAAGGCTGTTGCAGATATGGTTGAAGAAAAGTTCCCTAAGTTAAAAGGACGAGTAAAGATCTTCAGCATTGGAACAACTATTGGAAGCCACACAGGCCCAGGTACAGTTGCACTCTTCTTCTGGGGAAGCAAACGAATCGACTAATAAATGATCGCATAATAAAGGCCATGGTAGAAATACCATGGCCCTTTTTGTTAATTATCCGCACATCCCAAAAGTATTATTCAGCAAGAAGTAAATGATGTACATCATAATCGTTAATAAGGTTAGTGATCTTTTTGTCGTCGCCTATAAGTGTTACATCAAGTGGTCTGAATAAATTGAGTGATAATAAACCAACAATAGACTTCCCATCGATGTAGCTGTGCCCATCCTGCACATCGATTTCACATGCAGATTTTGAGTTCATATTGATAAACTGAACGATCTGTGACTTGCACCCTAGTGAAACCCTAACTTCTTTTTTCATTTTTCTTTTCCCCTTTTATCTCATAAGTACGCCGCAGCCTCAACAAAAGCAACAACAGAATATATGATAGCACTTTGTGTACAAATTGTGAACAGGAAAAGAATAAAAAAAGTATAAACTATTAAATTAAGAATAAAATCTCTTTTCAAGTCGTTTTTCAAAGTCTGATTTCGGCATTGGATTATCATACAAAAAGCCTTGAACCACGTGGCATCCAACATGTTTTAGTAGTTCAATCTGATCTTCTCTCTCAACGCCTTCAGCAATAACACTAACGCCAAGTTCTTTTGCCATAATAACAATATTTCTCAACACTATTTCGTCGCTTTTGTTAAGATTATCGTTATTTATAAATGATCTGTCGATTTTTATCTCTGATACCGGGAAATCACGAAGAGTTGAAAGAGATGAAAAACCTGTTCCAAAATCATCTATTGAAGTTGCGATTCCATACTCTTTAAGTCTTTCAAGGAAAGCTGTCATGAGTATTCTCTCATCCTCACTTGAAGTCTCTGTAACTTCTATCTGGATCAACTTGCGCTCAACTCCGCTTTCATCGATTATCCTTATTATTTCCTTTGCAAGGTGCTTATAACTTAAGTCTTTCCTTGAGAAATTAACTGAAACAGGCACAGGGAGTAGTCCCTTTTGTTTCCAGTCATTAATAAATTCACATGTCTTTTTAAGGACATACAAGTCAAGAGATGCAACCATTCCCTCCTGCTCAAGGATAGGAACGAACTCAGTAGGATAAAGAACAACTCCGTTGCAGAACCATCTTGCAAGAGATTCACCACCAATTATTTCTCCTGTGATAGTATCTACCTTGGGCTGAAGATATATTCTGAATTCTTCATTTGCAAGAGCTTCCTCGTATCTGTCTTCTATCTGTTTTTGTCTGTAAATTCTGGTACTCATAGCCTTATTAACAAAAACATAAGGCTTATTTGCTACATTCTTGGCATAGTTACAAGCCATTATAGCCCTTGAAATAAGCTGTCCAGGCTCTTTTAACGACTCATCCACGGAATATACACCTATAACAGCTGCAATGGTAAATTCATCCCTCTTGCCGTTTTTTTCGCCATATACAGGTACAGCAGACAAAAACTTAAGGAACTCTTTTGTCCTCTCTTTTTTTATGAGCGCAGTAAAATTATCGCCACCAAAATGAGCAACAATTTCATCAGGGCCACAAAATTCCCTGAGTCTTTTCGCGTAGCGCTTCATTATCTCATCGCCCTCAGCAAGTCCATATCTCCTGCTGATAAGGCCATAGCTCTTTAAATTGAAATAGAATGAATCATATTCATATATAGCTCTGGTGCCACAGAGTTTAGTGGCGTACTGAACAAATCCGCCTGAATTTGGAAGACCTGTAAGATACTGGGTAAGGGCGCTCTTTTCAACCACCTGTGATAAAAGAAAACGCTCCATATGGAAAGACAATATATCGATGATAACAGCAAAAGCCTTGTATTCTTCCTCTGACCAGCTCTTATCACCATAAAGGAAAACATTATATGTAACTTCTTTGCGTCCAGCCATTTTATGCTTAAAAAGATATGCCGGTGCTTCTTTTTCAGGCACAGGTCCAAATAGCGGAATTACCACGTCAGGCTCACCGGCCTTATCAGAATCCTTGGAATCAGACACTATTGCGACGATTGATCGCAAAGCGAATTCCTTGGCAACATCAGAAAGAGCCCCCGGAGAAATCTCGGGAGTAACATCCTCTTCAGATAGAATTTGTACATAATTTTCAAAACTTCTTTCAAATGTCATGAACACATCCTCGTTTTGTTTTTATAAAAGTGTGACACAATATAATTTTATTAAAAAAAAAACTTTTTTTCAATTACATACAAACCATAAAATAACAAATATTGAAATTTAATTGCATTGAAAAAGGCTATGCCATATTATGGCATAGCCTTTAGCTTCGTTAGAAAATTATTTCTTGTTTACAAGATCCTTAAGAGCCTTACCAGCTTTGAACTTAGGTGCTACAGATGCAGGAATCTTGATAGCTGCGCCAGTCTGAGGATTCTTACCTGTTCTAGCAGCTCTCTTTGTTGTCTCGAATGTACCGAAACCAACAAGCTGAACCTTACCCTTCTTCTTAAGCTCCTTTGTTACTGTGTCTGTGAATGCGTTAAGTGCTGCAGCAGCGTCCTTCTTTGAAAGTCCTGCTTCCTTAGCGATTGCATCGATAAGTTCTGTCTTGTTCATTTAATTTTCCCTCCAAAAAGAAATTATTTATTACAAAGCCCATTTTACCACTAATATGTACTCATAACAACAGTAAAATGCAGAAAAATACTATGTTTTTCTGATTTTTATCCTTTTTTACCTAGAATTTATGGCGATTTCGATCATTTTACCCAGATAAGTGAAGTCAGTTATGTCGGATTGAGGCATTTTTCGCGAATTATTTCGCGTATTATACAGTGCTATATAACCCATTTGATATTTCTCATTCATCTTATAAAAGAAAGCATGCTTTATTCCATTGTCCCTAAAGAACTCCAAAGCTCGTGTTAATCTCAACTGATTCTCCGGAGTATCTACAACAAACACTCCATTGTCATCGAATTTTTCATCAAATGCCCTGTCAGTTGCATATTCAAGGACGCTTACATGTTCTTCGATCATTCCAAGTTTTTGATCATCCTCATTGCCTGTATCAGTCCTACGCTTAAAGCCAATGTAACTTTCTTTCACATTTTTGAAAAAAATATAGCCTTCATCAATCTCATAGGTAGCGATAAGCTGCATGAATGAAGTTACTATAGTCTTATTGCTAAACCCGAAGAATCCATCCAAAAATCCCAATACCAGCTTAGTCTTATCCTGCGGCTTGGCATAGCCCACGATACCGCCGATCGTATCAAGCTCGCCTTCTATTATAGGACCATGAACTTCAGGATTATACATCACATATCTGTTTTTTCCTCTGTTCTTGGCTCTATAAAGCATTTTGTCTGCAAGATTAAAAAGCTTGTCATAGGAATCTACATCTTTAGGATAATTGCCCGTTCCTATTGATACTGTGACAAGGGGATAGCCATCCTTATCAAGTCTCATCTTCTCTACGCGTTCACGGATTAATTTCAGGTAACTTCTAAGTCCATTTGAATCAGTCTTGCCATTTATGACAAGCATGATCTCATCGCCGCCGATTCTTCCGGCTTTTCCGTCATTTTTTAAAACATCAAGGACTATTTTTCCAACCTCATGCAGGATCTTATCTCCAAAGGAATGACCCATGGTATCATTTATCTTCTTAAAGTTATCAATGTCCATGATACATAGTGAGAAGCCATCACTTCCTTCGAACATCCTGGATTTGGCATAATCAATTATAGCCTGTTTGTCTAAAAGACCTGTTCCATAGTCGATGGAACGACTGTCCCCACCATTAAGTGTCTCAACATCTTTTAATGAAATGGAAATATTCTTTGGATTGCTATCTGCTCTATGGCAATCAGCGATCACCCAGAACAGATTATTATTTTTCCCAAAAACACGAAAGCAGAGCGTCTCGCCAGTTGAACTAGCGAGATGCTCTACCATTTCATACAATAAGTGCTGGTCATCCGGATAAACGTTAGATAACAAACTCTTTTGATCCGGGTCTGAAACATAATCAGAAAAAGCAAAATCAGCGTCGATAATATTTAGTTCCTCATCAACTATCGCAATTCCTGCATTGTCTGAAACCATAGCTACTCCTAAAAGATGGCCGAATCATAAAATATCCTGGAATCCAGGTCTGTAAAGATGTCTTGGTATACCGTCAACCATGATCGGTCCAACATCACCCTGAATAAGAGGTCTTACGTAGGTGATGAACTCATTAGTTACATATGTGCCCTCTTTATTGATCCAATCTCTAGGAACTGTTCTTTCATCATTGGCAATCTTATGAACATCCTTAACTTCTGTTCCAGCCTGATAAGGATCATCAGAAAGTCTCTCGATAACAACCATCTTTCCGCTATCACCTTCGTCTGCAGCCTTCATTGCTGCACCACCGACTTCATAAGCTTCAAGAATATCAACTCTTGATGCACAGTGGCTTGCGGCTCTCTGAAGTGTAGAAAGCTCGATGGCACGAGTCTTGCAGCCACACTCGCTGGCAACTACGTTGCAAAGATATCTTGCAGTTCCTGTAAGCTGTTTATGTCCAAATGCATCAACATATTCAATGTTATTGTCCATATCACTTACATACTTACCATCTTTTGTTCTGATACCTTCTGATACAGCAACAACGATAGATGCTTTATTTTTTAACAGGGATTTGATTTTCTTAAGGAATGCATCCATATCAAATGGTATCTCAGGAAGATAGATCGCATCAGGTCCATCACAGTCCTCACCTCTTGCAAGTGCTGTTGCGCCTGTAAGCCATCCGGCATTTCTTCCCATTACTTCAACGATAATAACCTGTCCATGACTGGTTTCAAGGGACCAGCTGTCTCTGATGATCTCTTTGACAGAGGTTCCGATATACTTGGCTGCTGAGCCATAACCCGGTGTATGATCTGTAAGTGCAAGGTCATTATCAATTGTCTTAGGGCAACCAACAAACCTTATATCAGATCCGGAAATAATAGCATAATCTGAAAGCTTTTTAATCGTATCCATAGAGTCGTTTCCGCCAATATAGATAAAGCAATCAATTTCGAGTTTTGTCAGGATATCAAATATCTTCTCATAGATCTCTTTGTTCTCAAAGATTTCTGGGAGTTTAAATCTGCATGATCCCAAATATGCAGATGGGGTTCTCTTCAAAAGCTCAATATCAAGTCCGCTCTGAATGTGATCTGAAAGGTCAACATATCTGCCTTCCATAAGTCCCTGGACGCCGTGGATCATTCCATAAACCTTGTTGTATCCACGATCCTTAGCAGTTCTGTAAACTCCGGCTAGTGACGAGTTGATAGCTGCTGTAGGACCTCCCGACTGTCCAACAATAACGTTACGTTTCTTTTTCTGTACCATTTCCTCCAGTCCCCTTTCACGAAATATCATGTACTATTATTATATTCAAAAAAGCGTTAACTGTCACTATTTATATCAAATTATCGACTATTCTTAAGCATCCGGCAGAAGAATCACATCCATGCTAACCGGGTTGTGATCCGAGTACTGGAATACTGTGTTATGTGTTCTAAGGCTCTGAACTTCAACATTGCTTGAAACTATGAAGCCATCTATCACGTAATACTGAAAAGCGTTTGGTGACTTATCCTGGGCATCAGCATACACTCTGTCCAGAGATCTGCATGTAGGATTGGAAACATCTGTCAAAAACTGAAAATCGACGCCAAAATCCGAAACATCTATTACTCCTGCTTCCCAATTACCTTCAAGCACCGGATAGCTGCTTGTATCAATATTTGAAAAGATCTGATTAAAATCACCACCGGCTATTACATAATTGCCTTTATTAAACTCCTCTTTCATGATTTCTTTTAACATATTGGTCTGGGCAATCTTGCCTTCACCATCGTCATAGGCTTCCAAATGAAGATTTATAAGAACAAGTTCCTTCTCAGAATTCTCAATAGGCATCCTCATTACCTGAAGGCATCTCTTAAGATTGCCTGTTCTTAGAGGCCATGAAAAAGGACACGGAAGCTGGATTCTCTCAGATTCATCTATAATAAATGAGCTGTAAGTAGCAATCCCAGCCTCAACTTTTCCAATAGGCGGAATCGGATAAGGAACGAAAGAAACCTTGAAATTATAAGCAAAAGTGCTCTGATTCTTGGCAACATAGCTTCCGGATTTCTTTTTTATATACTCATACTCATCAACAAAATGAGACCTTGTAGAGTTGCGATCCATCTCCTGAATCATTAAGATATCAGGATTTATCTCATCTATTCTGTCGACAATACCATCAAGGTTATACACGACCCTTTCATGAGTCGCAGTATTTACCATCTGTCCGCCATCCATAAAGAAATCGGCATTGTCTCCAAGGGCTCCATATCCAATATTCCAGGTCATTATCCTTATAGACTTATTTGTCTTTAAATTCTTTCCGCCATAGTTCTCAACTTCGAGCTTTTCCACTGCATCAGGATTATACTCATCCAAAGTAAGGTATCCCAGTACCGTAGCTATTATCAGAAGCAAAAAGGCAAGCATTGAACAAATTGTAATGGTTAGTGGTTTAATGATCTTCTTCACATTTCCTCCTAAAAAAAGAACTTCCGTTACCAGGAATCTCTCGAATGCCTGGCAAACGGAAGTTTTAAAAGTTTCTCTTAAAAATCCTCTTCCATAAGGGCAAGTTTCTTACCTCTTGCTTTACCTAATCCATAGAATACTGAAGCCACGACTATAACACAGACGCCGGCAACAGCACATCCAATCAAGAGTTTCTTTTTGTCTTCATCAAAGCTGTCCCATATTTCCATTGCCTGATCAAGTTTGTCCTTAGCAAATTCAATTGCAGCATCTACAAATTCTGTCATAGTCCCCCTCCTATACATCTTTTTCTTTTATATTCTTATTGTAACTCTTTAGTTTTCTTTCCTCAAGCTTTTTAAGGCAGTAATCCTTCCAGACAAAGTCTATGATAGCCGCAAAAGGAATAGCTAAAAGGATACCTACAACACCAAATAATCTGCCTCCTAAAATGATGGAGATCAGGATCATCAGAGGTGATACACCAAGGCTCTCGCCAAAAAGCTTAGGCTTAAGGATATATCCGTCAACTGTCTGTAGCACAATTGTAAATATCAAAAACCATAAAGCATGCCATGGTTTAACAAGAACAAGGATAAAACCGCCAATAATTGCGCCGACAATAGGTCCAAATGTAGGAGCCAGATTGGTAACTCCAACGATCACAGAAATGAGCACAGAATAGTTCATTCCTGTAATAAGCATGAAGATAAAGTTAACAACTCCGACTATAACTCCATCAATAATGTCAAAGCTTATGTATCTGATAAGGATCTGATTACATCTTGCAAGGAAATCTCCTGCACTTACATAGGTCTTTTCCTTCAGTATCAGATTCATTACCCTTGATATTCCATTTATAAGTCTCTGCTTATCAAGCATAAGATAAATAGCCAGGATAAATGCGATAACTGAATCAAATACGCCTTTACCTGCACTGACAGATCCATTCAGAATACTTTGCATATTTTCCTGGTCTGTAAAGTACTTACTAATATTATCAAGAGCTCTTTCGCCCAGATCAGCAATTCCACTTACATCAATTCCAAAGATCTTATTGCCAGACTGGCTTTCAAAACCTTCCAGTAACTGCTGTGATGAAGCAATGTATGATCCCAAATTCGAAGCAAAAGTGCTTACGCTGTCTGCAACCTGAGGAATAAGCGCCACAAACAAAAGAACCACCGCAGCGATGATGACAACTATTGTTGTTGCAACAGAAAGTTTCCACCTTGTCTTCTCGTTTTTGATCTTCTTAAAGATCGAACCATTAAATGTACGGGCTAAAGGATCAAAGATATATGCTATTACTGCTCCTACGACTACCGGTTTGATAAATCCATATAAATTCCCAAACAGACCAAGAATTTCAGGAAGATGTGACAGCAGCATATAAAATAAAACTGCAGAACAGGTAGCAATCGAATAGGAAACCCACCTTTTCTTAAACCACTTACCATTGAATTTCATAACTACCTCCTTAAAGGAAAATGATTATCCAAATTCATCATATTTTCTAGGTTTTCTCAGTTGCTTTGTGCTCTTCTTTTTAACTTTTTTCCTGACTGTCTTCTGATGATGATCCTGATACAAAAGCTTAACAGCAGGATGGAAAAATCTGTTGATAAAAGCTCCGATAAAGAAAATATACATACAGGAATACAGCCAAAACATCATGATCACAGGCGTAGCAAGGCTTCCGTAAAGAGAATAGTTGTCAGTCATATCAACATACACAGAGAATATCCATGAAAAGACATACCAGACAACTGCTGAGAAAACTGCTCCCGGAAGCTGATATATAAATTTAAATTTCGCACTTGGAACATAAGTATATATAAGCGCAAACATAAAAAGCGCAATTCCTATAACAAGTATAAACCTAAAATTGACTAAAAACGTAAAAACATATGAAACCGGTAAATACAAGTTTATAAAGAAACCTTCTATCAGTTTTCCAAAAACCATAAGCACCAGCATCAGAAGCATGATAACGATCATTACCAGTGTATAAACCGAAGCGATGAGTCTTAAATAAAAATAATTTCTTCGCTCATCGATGTCATAGATACAGTTAAGACCTCTGATGAGTGCCAGCATTCCAAGTGATCCCGCCCAGATAGTTATGATAGCTGAAAAAGACAATATGGCCGGAGACTGCATATAGGCTTCATCCACAAGTCTTACAATGATATCATGGGCAAAATACGGTGTAGCCTGAATAATAGCACGCACCAGATCCTCTTTGGTAGCTGTGGTATATGGCAGTAAAGATGTAACCAAAAGAAGAAGGGGGATAAATGAAAGTATCAGAAAAAAAGCCGTGCTGCTTGCAAACGCTGCAATATTCTTTTTTTGCATCTTTGTAGCAAAGTCCACTCCCATTGCTATAAGTGCAGCTTTTACATTCATAACTGTTCTCCCTTTTTGTAGTACAAAAGGAAAAAGCAGCCAATATTTCATGGCTGCCTTTGATTCCTAATTTACCCCAAAATGCCGTTTCCTGTTATTTGACTCCTAGCTAACGCCAGGTGGGTTACCGCAACCATTATCGCTGTCTTCCTCTCCCAAAGCTTGTTCTGCGCATGCGCAGAGCCGAAGGCGTGACATAAAAAATGGTGATGTAGGAGTCCCGTTTAAAGTAATGTAGGTTCAAATTACACAGGAGATGTCGGACACCCCAGGAGAAGTACTTGTGTACTTCTAACTCTATTATATTCAAAACGCCTTATTTTTCAAGGGTCTACGCGTTTTTTAACAGTATTTTTATGAAAACTTAAACTTATTAAATTGCCCTTGTAGCCTCTTTTAACCAGCTCTTTACATCTTCATCATCAATGAAGGGAGAGACCTTTTCATAGACCATCTTGTGGTAATTATTGAGCTTTTCGATATCCTTAGGCTGCATGTATTTCTTGTCAATCGCCTCAAAATCAATAGGGGCATAAGTGAGATGGTCAAATCCAAGGAATCTTCCATACTCATTAGTTTCTCTTTCAACTACCTCAACAATATTCTCGATTCGAATACCGTGGCTTCCCTCAATGTAAACACCAGGCTCGTCAGAAACGATCATTCCAGGCTGAAGAACTGCCTCATGCATGCCCTCATTAAATCTCCATCTGATGTTGTGAGGTCCCTCATGGACATTAAGCATATATCCGATTCCATGACCTGTGCCGTGGTTGTAGTCAATGCCCATTTCCCAGAGTGCCATTCTTGCAAAAGTATCTACGTTTCTGCCTGTGCAGCCCTCCATAAACTTGGAAGATGCAAGATTTAGCATTCCCATTACAGTTGCTGTGTAGTGTTTCTTTATCTCCTCTGAGATCTTACCAACTACAATTGTTCTGGTAACATCAGTTGTTCCGCCCATGTATGTAGCACCTGAGTCAACAAGGAGCATTCCATCAGCTTTAACTTCTGCTGCGTTATCTTTAGTAGCTTCGTAATGAGCCATTGCTGCATTAGCCTTGTAAGCACTGATAGTAGGGAAAGAAAGCTCTATAAATCCCGGAAGTGCAGCTCTCATACCATCGAGCTTTTCAGCTGCAGTATACTCAGTCATAGGAATCTTTCCTACATTCTTTTTTACCCAGTAAATAAACTTAGTAAGAACAACGCTGTCCTTTAAGTACACTTCTCTGATGTTTTTAAGCTCAGTTTCATTTTTGACAGCCTTCATGATCTCAGTAGGGTCTTTCTCATTCTTCAAAAGAACTCCTGCCTCTTTTGTCCTGTCAAGAAGTGTCTTATATGTAAGGAAATTAGTGTTTCTCTTATCGCAAAGAACATTTCCATCAAGTTTAACTTCTGAGATAAAATTCATTACCTCATGATAATCTTTGAGCTCGATACCCACTTTGTCGCAGTATGCTCTTACTTCATCTGTCACCTCTTTTTCCTGAACAAAGAGAACAAATCTGTCAAAAGTAATATATGCATAAGCAAGCGCAACAGGATTGCATTCAACATCGTTTCCACGAAGGTTTGTAAGCCACATGATATCATCAAGCTTACTTAACAGATGGGCAGTTGCTCCGAACTCTCTCATCTTGCTTCTGACATTTGCAAGCTTCTCCTTAAATGATCTGCCACAAAGCTCGTCAGACAGTACATACATATCGTGACAAGGAAGTGCAGGTCTGTCAGTCCAGACATCCTCAGCAAGATCTTTATCGATCTTGTATTTTACAGCTTTGCCGGAAAGCTTTTTCTCATAATTCTCACCAACACTGGTTGATATAACTTTTCCATCAAAGCCTAATGTCTCTCCGTCTTTCATATTGTCAAAAAGAAATTCTGCAATTGTAGGAACACCTGGATTGAGCATCTTAAAGAGTTCTACTCCTGTGCCCTTCATCTGATTCTCTGCCTGGATGAAATATCTTCCATCAGTCCACATTCCTGCAAAATTCTGTGATACTACCAGTGTTCCGTTAGATCCGTCAAATCCGCAGAAATACTCTCTTACTTTGAAGAAATCTGCAGAATACTCAGAATTGTGATAGTCTGAAGTTGGCATAATATAGTAATCAATACCGTTTTTTGCCATTGCAGCGCGTAATTTCTCAAGTCTGTCTTTTATAACTGTATTCTCTTTTACCATTTAATAAATCCTCCTGCAAAACACTATTTTATATTTTATGATTTAAGTATATAATTATCAATACATTCTTGTTTTATAAAAAAAGGAGTTGTTATGGAAGAAAAAGATATTTTAAAGCTTATTGACCACACACTTTTAAAGGCTGATGCCACATGGGAGCAGATCATTGCACTTTGCGATGAAGCAGTTAAATACGGAACTGCTACCGTATGCATCCCACAGACATATCTTAAAAGAGTTCACGATAAATATGGCGACAGCTTAAAGCTCTGCACAGTTATTGGTTTCCCTCTTGGTTACAACTCAGCTTCATCTAAAGTTGTAGAAGCAAAGGATTCTATCACTGACGGTGCAGAAGAAATTGATACTGTTGTAAATATCAGTGATGTTAAAAATCACAGATATGATGAGGTAAGAAAAGAGCTTAAGATGATCCGTGAGGCTTGTGGAGACAAGCTCCTTAAAGTTATCATCGAGACTTGCTACCTTACAGAAGAGGAAAAGATCGAGCTTTGCAAGATCGTTACAGAAGTTAAGGCAGACTATATCAAGACTTCAACAGGTTTCGGCAGTGCAGGTGCTACTCTTGAAGACATCGAGCTCTTCAAAAAGCACATCGGTCCTGATGTTAAGATCAAAGCAGCTGGCGGAATCCGCACAATAGAGGATGCTCTTGCTTATGCAAATGCAGGCTGCAGCCGTATCGGTTCTTCAAAGGTTGCTCCACTTATCGCAGCAAAATACAACCTCTAATTCTAATCAGAAAATACATGTCTCCCTGTGGGAGAATGCCAATAAAAAACTCACGCAGTTTGGTCTGCGTGAGTTTTTTACATGTTATTCAAATTATCGCTCCGACATAGGAACATATTCTTTTCTGGGCTCTATAGCCATATATGCAGGTCTGATGATCTTGCCGTTGTTGACAAGCTCTTCCATTCTATGAGCACTCCAGCCAACAATCCTTGCTATAGCAAAGATGGTAGGATAAAGTTCTTCAGGAAGCTCAAGCATTCTGTAAACAAAACCTGAATAGAAATCCACATTGGCACTTACGCCCTTGTACATTTTTCTCTCACCGCTGATGATCTTTGGTGCGAGACGCTCTACCATTTCATAAAGAGCAAGTTCATCCTCTTTTTTCTTTTCAACAGCGAGTTTCTCAACAAAGCTCTTTAAGATCATAGCTCTTGGATCAGATTTAGAATAAATAGCATGACCGATACCGTAGATCAGCCCTGATTTATCAAATGCTTCTTTATTCAGGATCTTATCAAGGTACGCTCCTACCTCTTCTTCATCTTTCCAGTCTTTTACATTTTCTTCGATGTCATCAAACATGTGTACAACCTTGATATTGGCGCCGCCGTGACGAGGCCCCTTTAAAGAGCCGATGGCAGCTGCAATAACAGAGTAAGTATCTGTAAGACTTGAGCTAACCACATGGGTTGTAAAAGACGAATTGTTACCACCGCCATGCTCCATATGGAGCACCAGACAAATATCCAAAAGCTTGGCTTCAAGCTCTGTATACTTGCTGTCAGGTCTAAGGAGATAAAGGATCGTCTCTGCAGTAGAAAGCTCCTCCTTTGGCGGATGGATAATGAGGGAATTGCCCTCATGATAATGATTGTAGGCATGATACCCGTAAATTGATAAAAGTGGGAACATGCTGATCAGCTGAAGTGACTGCCTAAGCACATTAGGAAGTGAAACATCATCAGCATGATCGTCATAGGAATAAAGAGTCAGAACGCTCCTTGCAAGAGTGTTCATCATATCGCGGCTTGGAGCCTTCATGATGACATCTCTCACAAAGCTCGTCGGAAGACTCTTATATATCCCAAGTAATTTTTCAAATTCAAACAGCTCTTTTCCAGAAGGAAGTTTATCAAATAAGAGAAGGTATGCGCATTCTTCAAACGCAAATCTATTCTCTTTAACTGCAGCATCTATCAGGTTGTGGACATCATAGCCTCTAAAGTAGATCTCACCGTCTTTAGGAATTTCTTTGCCATCAACAACCTCTTTGGCAATGATCTCTGAAATTCTTGTAAGGCCGGTAAGTACGCCCTTACCGTTTAAGTCTCTTAATCCTCTTTTTACGTCATATTTGATAAAAAGATCATTCTCAATCTGATCTGCTGTTTCTGAAAGCTTAGACAACTCAACAATTTCCGGTGTGTTATCCGAGTAGTACCCTTTTCCTAAATCCATACGCACCTCCTGTTATATAAGCATTTTTAGTAGAATTTCTTTTTTCCTTTCTCTATAAAGAGATTTCCGATGATATAGAAAGCAAGAACAACAATGTAGACGATAGCATGCAGATCAGGTCTTGCATACAAGTCACATCCGATTCCTACAAGTCCTAATACTATAAGTATCAGTCCCTGTAAAAAATGTCTTGGGAAAGCATAGGCCTTGAAGCCTTCCCTGTCCTTCATCTTCTTGACATTAACTGAAGGAGGAACCATTATTCCTACTTTTATTATATCATTAGCTCTCATCTGCTCGGCATAATAAATAATGATAGCGCCGCCAAAAACAATCAAAATATCAAAAATATTACTAAATGTGTCCATTTACTTACAGGCTAAGGAAATTCCTTACTGCCTTCTCCATTTCTGTTTTATCTACTACTTTCTTGTGTAATACATCAGCTGTTCTGATAGATGTTACAGCCTCAGGTATTTCAACCTTTGAAACTTCGCTGAGCTTATCAGCAAGTTCAAAGTCATCCTTGCCCTCTTCTGGAATTCCAAGAGCATTTATAACGCTTCTTGTGAACTTGTATGGGCTTGCTGTGGAAGCAATAACTGAAACAGTCTTATCACCTGTCTCTTTTACGTATTTATTGTATACGCAGCTTGCTACAGCTGTATGAGTATCAATGAGATATCCTGTCTTATCAAAAAGATTTTTGATAGTCTCAAATGTCTCCTCTTCAGAAGCATAGCCTCCAAAGAAATCTGTGAGTTTTTCTCTCATCTCATCTGTGATCTCATACTTTCCATCCTTAGAAAGCTTTTCCATGAACTCGGCGTCTTTTGCAGAATTATCACCTGAAATATGGTAGATAAGTCTCTCAAGGTTAGATGAAATAAGTATATCCATTGAAGGTGAGGCTGTAAGTACAAAGTCACGGTTTCTGTCGTACTCACCAGTCTTAAAGAAGTCAAAAAGCACCTTATTTGAGTTGGATGCACATATAAGTTTTGAAATTGGCACACCCATATTTTTTGCGTAATAAGCTGCAAGGATATTACCAAAGTTACCTGTAGGAACTACTACGTTTATGCTGTCGCCATCTGCAATTCTGCCCTCTTTGAGGAGTTTTGCATAAGAATAAACATAATAAACAATCTGAGGAACAAGTCTTCCAATGTTGATAGAATTGGCAGATGAGAACTGGAATCCCTTGCTGTCCATTTCTTTTGCAAGATCAGGATCTGTAAATATCTTTTTAACACCTGTCTGTGCATCGTCGAAATTACCCTCGATACCTATAACGCATGTGTTAGCACCTTTTTGTGTAACCATCTGCTTTTCCTGGATAGGGCTTACGCCGTGCTTTGGGTAAAAGACGATGATCTTTGTGCCGGGAACATCAGCAAAACCTGCAAGAGCAGCCTTTCCTGTGTCACCACTTGTAGCTGTAAGAATAACTATCTCATTCTTAACGTTATTCTTTTTAGCAGCTGTAACCATAAGATAAGGCAGAATTGAAAGAGCCATATCCTTAAATGCAATAGTTAAGCCGTGATAAAGTTCAAGATAGAAAGCTCCGTCTGCTTCTGTTAAAGGAGCAATCTCCTCTGTATCAAATTTGGAATCATATGCATGTGAAATGCAGTATTTAAGTTCTTCCTCAGTATAGTCGGTAAGGAATAACTTCATTACTTCATAAGCTGTTTCCTGATAGCTTAAAGATGCAATTTCTCTAAGTGATCTCTCAAGATGTGGAATATGGTCCGGAACATATAAACCGCCGTCGCCCGCAAGACCTTTTAAGATAGCTTCAGATGCATGGATATTGCCTAAAGCTCCTCGTGTGCTACTATACAAAACTTCCTTTGCCATTGCCTTCACTCCTCTTTTGTTGGTAAAATAGATATGGTTAGTATACCATACAGCCAAACAGTATATCCATAATAATTTAGCACTTTGAATTAGTAAAGTAAATAGTGGGGGGACTACTTTTGAAGCAAAGAAAACATACCGGAGTGTATAAGACGGCTTTAAAAAACGGCACACCGTCTTACAGAACATCCATAGTTTTTAATGGAAAGCACATATCGCTTGGCTCATATCCGACTCTAAAAAAAGCCAGTGCTGTTTATGATGAAAGCTACTACATTCTCCACAGTGAAAACTTTGTAATCTCTTCCTACAAAAAAGGAATGAACCTTCCTTTTGAAAAATGCGTGATACTAATTAACTTCCGAGACAAAGGCATATATATCCCAAATCCCATCTATCTTGAAAAAAAATATTTTCTTTACTACTTATCTCCTGATGAAATTTTGAAATTTGATATTGATGATCTTTTTTACTACTCATCCCACAAGATCATGAAGCGTGGAGGACATCTGTTTGTTGCTGATTACGGAAGCCAGCTCTCTATCTTGCAGCGCTATGGGATAAAAAGCTATGCTGTATCCGGCAGAGATTATCTTTTTGCCAATGATGATCCCTTTGATCTAAGATATGAAAATATAATTATCCTCAACCGCTACCACGGTGTAAGGCAGTTTGCCCACAAGGGCTTTATCAGGTACAAGACCTTCATACATATTAAAAGCAATTATGTTGTAGGCGTCTACAATTCAGAAGTCGAAGCTGCCATCGCCTATAATAAAGCTGCAGATATCCTTATAAAAAACGGGGTAAATAAGAAGTATCAGTTAAACTATATTGAAGATCTCAGCGCTTCGCAGTATGCTGACCTTTATGTGAAAGTTAAAATCCCTAAAAAAATATACGCTTTAAAAAGTAATGGCATTAAAGCATAATTTTTTATTGAAATACATCAAATTTTAATGAGATTATTCTAATCTAATGTACTAGACTTAAATTGCTGCCTGGGTTTTTCTTTCTTTCCCCACGGCAGCATTTTTTATCACATTCAGGAGAATCAAGAAATGGCAAATCCCATTCCCGAAAAGTATTCAAAAGACATGACAAATGGCGATACCTTCAGCCTTCTCATAAGCTTCATGGTACCCATGATGATAGGAAATATCTTCCAGCAGTTCTACAATATAGTAGATACTATTATTGCAGGAAAGTTCATCGATTCCAACGCTCTTGCCGCTGTAGGTTCAACAGGTCATATAACAAATCTCTTTTTTGCACTTGGAAACGGACTTGCAACAGGAATAGGTATTATTGTTTCTCAGTTCTTTGGTTCAGGCGATAAAGATGGTGTAAGAAAAACAATTACCAACGCCTTCTTTATGGTTAGTGCTACCTCTATATTTGTGGGATGCCTTGGTGCTTCTTTGTCCCGTCCTGTACTTGTCTACGGTTTGAAAACTCCTGATGAGATCCTTGAAAGTTCAGTAATATACATGTCTGTAACCTGTATAGGTTTTATAGGCACAGCTCTTTACAATACAATTTCCTACATCATGCGAGGAATCGGCGATTCTAAAACGCCCCTCTATTTCCTTATTGTTTCCAGTTTTCTTAATATCCTGATGGACCTTGCCTTTGTTATTTTCTTTGATCTTGGAGTAAAGGGTCTTGCTATAGCAACCATAACAGCCCAGGCTCTATCCGCTGCCCTTTCAATCGGATATGCTCTTTTAAAAAATCCAGTATTTAAATTTGAGAAAAAAGATTTTGTACTGGATAAAAATATAATAATCAAATGCTACACACTAGGTGGATCAATGGCGCTTCAAAGCGGACTTATCGCTCTCTCTTTTGTCATACTTCAAAGAGTAATCAACTCCTTTGGAGCAGTTGTTATCGCCGCCTTCACTACAACAAGTAAAATTGAAAACCTGGTAAACATGCAGTTCAAAGCCCTTGGAGATTCTCTGTCCACCTACTCAGGCCAGAATATCGGAGCCGGAAAAGGTGACAGGGTAAAGAAAGGCTATAGAGTTGGAATGACAATGATGGGCACATACGCCCTTATCATGATCCCTCTTATGTGGATCTTCGGAGACTTCCTAATGAGAGTATTTGTAAACGAGCCTGAAGTAATAGCCTTTGGCAAAACAGCCATGCGAATCCTCTCAAGTTTCTATCTCCCCCTCGGAACAATCTACGTCTGCCGCGGAATCCTCAACGGAGCCGGCGACGCAAAGTTCCCACTAATATCCGGCATCTCAGAAATGGTCGGCCGTGTAATATTCCCCGCCTTCTTCTGCTCACTCCCCTTCCTCGGAGCCTGGGGCCTATGGATATCCACCGGCATCACCTGGACAATAGTCGGCGTCACCGCCTTCATCCGCTACCACCAAAAGTCCTGGCGCAAAGGACTCTTTTAACGCCATCGCTCCATCCCTGACAGACACGCAAATGGTTCTCTCCGGGGGGCCGCTTACTCTGTGGGTGGGGCGTCTATCTTTTCGATGATCTCGATGACCTTTTTGGACCATAATGAGCCTGGGACTTCGAGGTCGTATTCTTCGAATTCGCCTGTGCCGCTGTGGGTGCAGATGACGGAGTCATTGTCGATGTGTATTGTTTTGGCGTACTTGTTTTTGATGAGGTTCATTACAGTCTTTTGGGACTCGGAGAACTTTACGTTCTTTTTTCCGGTTCCTGTTATGATTCCATCTACATGAACGAAGAACCTGTTGAAGTAGCGCCTTATGTCATCAATAGAATAGAACTCGGATGAATATACAAATATGTCATAGCCGTGGGTAGTCAGATAATTGAAAAGCGCGGGGATTCCGAGCATCATTTTCTTTTTTATCTTGGAGCCAAAATGGAATCCTGTTTCTTTTTCAACATAATTGTCCCATTTGCTCTTGAATACTACTTCGTCCAGGTCCATGGTGACTCTTTTATCATGCTGTGATGATTCTACTATTCTCTGAAGTTCTTCATCAGACATCATGTTGATGATCTTGATTGGAACCTTTTTAATCTCAACTTTTAATGCGGCTGCCCATCTATGGTGGCCATTAATGAGCATATAGCCTTCAGGATGAACCTTGCCAACGATAAGGGGGTCATTTATTGGTTGTTCTCCCTTTTTAAGTTTGTCTCTGAACTCTCTTTCATAGTCAGATATTATTCTATAGCTTGGACCTATAGCAGGATCACTAAACTCATCATCAGGATTTGGATGAAGATCCTTGCAATCATGCCATTTCACAAACATACGCTCGAAACGGCTCGCTTTAACAGGAACATATAGGCCTTTACCTTTTTCTATTTCATCACTAATAAACTGATCAAAAGAATTACTGCTCGCCATTCACATTACTCCATATACTAAAACACGTTTTTTAGTTGACGCCCTCATTATAACATACAGGTCTTTTTTCCTCGTTAACATATATAAAATTGCGATTAAATTAATGTGAAAATTAGCATAACAAAAAAGACTTCACAAATGTAGGATTTTAGAATCCATAATTTGTGAAGTCTTGTAGTTTAGAATGAAATTGTCTCTCCCTCTTGTGGAAGAATGATCTTTTCAACTTTATCAGACTTAAACTGTTCAGGTCTGAAGCTGTGAAGTGGTATAAGTGTCTTTGGGGCAATCTCATCAACTGTCCTTCTGAGATAATATGGCTCAGCATGTCCGCCAAGTCCGCATTTTATATAATTAAGTCCAAGAACATCTAAAAGAGCATAGAACTTTTTGAATGAAGGATCATAGTCACCAAGCGGCGCTCCATCCATATGCAGGTACAAAGAAATGCAATCTTTGAGGTCAAAGAGCTCGTATACATTCTTATAATCCTGCTGAAGAATATATTTACCTGCATCAGCCATAAGTTCTTTTCTTGTAACAACTTTTCTGCCATTTAATAACGGAGCGTTAAGCTCTCCACCTTCAGGAAGATATACTTCAAAATAATCTTCAGGATAAAAGGCTGCCACATAATCGGCCTGGGCTGGTTCAAGAGCAAATGCTCTTCCGCACTCTTTTAATGCTCCGATCATTCTGTGAACTCGTTCAACATTTCTATTGTAATTATTGATAACGATAAGGCCGCTCTCTTCCTTAGCATGAGCTTTCATATCCTCTAACAAAGTCCACTCACTGTTATCTCTTAAAGGACCTTCAAGTGAGAGCATATCCACATCGCCAAAGCTTATGGTAACTCCCTCAGTGATCATGTAATCTGCGCCCTTGCACTTTTCTGCAAAAGCTTTACTGATCTCAGGATGATATCCGTGATATCTGTAGTCACCTGTATAACATAACTTTCCATCAGTAGTCTCAATAAGAAATCCGCAGGCACCTACAACGTCATGATCCACCTGAACACAGGTAACCTTGATATCTCCTACGGTTATAGAAGCATCATAATCAATAGGAAGTACGTTCTCATGCTCTCTAAGCTCAAGTTCTCCCATAACTCCAAGTTCATGATAAAGAACTGCTGATTCTCTGCTCATATATACAGGAAGTTTACTTGCAAGGCTTCCAAGGCCTCCCATATGGTCGATATGCATATGAGAAATAATAACAAACACTTCCTTATCAGTTTCTCCATATGCTTTAAGACCAAGCTCATGAGCATCTTTTTCCTCATATATTCCATCAACTCTGTCAAGGACTCCAAGTCTTACAAGGTCGATTGTTTCCTTGTCTTTTCTGACTTTAACCTTATCATCTATCCTGTCAGCGTGAGCATAACCAAAATCAAAGATACAGATTGCCTTGTCAGTCTCTACTGCAACAACTGTACCGCCTATCTCGCGTAATCCACTATAAAATTTCAGATTAGTCATACCTCTAACTCCTTAACTAAAATACATTTCAGGACATTCATGAAGAAAGCCTTTCTTATCCCATGGAAAACAAATATTCTTGAACATAAAGTTCAAGAATATATCAACCATGCCAAATTGAATCGACTACGTCGATGAGGCATGGTTGACCCTTGTATCACCTTCTCACGAAGCCCGCAGCAAGTGCGGGTTTCTGTAATTTCATTTAATAAGTCATATTCCATCAGATAAGAAAAGCCTCCTACTACAAAGTAGAAGGCCCTGTGATTCTTGTAAACAATTAATGATATACGCCTTGGCTATCGCCAAGGCTACAAGAATTCGTAAATCGATATGCTCGCTTCGCTCGCATATCTTTTTTACTCATTCTTGTTATGGTCATGAAGTCAAGCTGTGTTACGCAAGCAAGCTTGCTAACACATTTGACTTATGACGCGTATATCATTAATACTGTGCGTTAATTGTGCTAAGGATTGTGTCGAACCAAGTCTGAGCATCAGCCTTGTCAAGAACAAGCTGCTCGAATGCAGGAGAAACGCTGTTTCTGATGTCGTTTGATGCATCAAATGTTGGTGAGTAGAAGAAGTCCTTAGACTGCTCATAGCAAGCTGCTGCGCAGATGTTCTCTTCCATGTATGCCTTGTACTCAGCTGTCTCATAAGCTGACTGTCTTACTGGAAGGTATCCTGTTGAAACAGCCCACTTAGATGTTGACTCTGTGCTTGTAAGGAACTTGAGGTACTCCCAAGCTGCAAGCTGCTTGTTTGTATCCTGTGAGAACATAACGATGTTTGTTCCTGCCATGTTAGCTGCGTTTACTTTGTTTCCTGGAAGTGGAGCTACACCAAGTTCCCATCCTTCTGCTGTGATGTAAGAAACACCTGCTGAAGAACCAACGTAGCTGGCAATGTTCTGGTTGCTGATTACGTTTGAGAAATATCCGTCTTCACCAACAAGACGAGCATATCCGTTGTTGTAAAGGTTTGAAAGATACTCAAATGCCTCACGGCCACCGTCTGTATCGAATAAAGCACCTGTCTCATCAACGAAGCTCTCACCGTTCTGCTTAAGAGTAGCTTCGATAGCACCTGTGCTGTCATCATATCCGATGAAAGCGATTCCCTTAGCATCTTTTACGATCTTAGCGTCAGCTTCTACATCAGCCCATGTCTTAGGAGCTTCAATTCCAAGTTCATCAAAGAGTGTCTTGTTGTAGAAAAGAACGTATGTTGACTTGTTGAAAGGTACAGCGTGTACGAATCCGAATTCTGAGCACTCACCACGGTAAGCTTCTACAATGTCATCCCAGTTGTCGAAATCATTTGCAACAAAATCATCAAGGTGAACGATCTTGTCAAGGTAAGGTGTAAGCCAGTTGTTGTAAGCCTGTGTAAGATCTGGAAGTGCATCAGCTGCAGCACTAGCCTGAAGCTTTGTCTGAAGGTCACTTGCATATCCCTGGTTCACAAGAGTAACAGTGATACCATACTCGTTTGTTGAGTTGAACTCATCTGTAAGTGCTGTAAGAGTCTCTTCAAGATTACCTGTCATGTAATGCCAGAATGTGATCTCTGTAGGCTCGATAGACTTTGTAGCAGCTGCTTCATCAGCGGCTGTAGCAGCGTCAGATGCTACCTCTGTAGCTTCTGAAACCTGTGCGTCAGATGTGGTCTCAGATGTCTGTGTGCTGCTCTGTCCGCAGCCAGCAAGCATAGATGCTGCCATGATAGTAGCAAGAATACTTGCACCTAACTTTTTCATTTTCATTTGAAAATTCTCCCTTCTTTGCCCATGCGGGCGCTTAAAATACATATGACATCCTGAATCTTTTTTCAAGATGTTATCATCAACGGCTTACGCCATGTTGACCTGACTTAATATATGCCTTAGGTCATGCATTATCCCTTAAGTCCGCTTCTTGTTACACCTTCAATGATGTACTTTCTAAGGAACAGATAGATAATAATGATAGGCATTACCAAAATACATGAAGCAGCCATTATAAGTTCTGTAGAAGAGCCTGCCTCTGTCTGGAAACGAACAAGACCATTTGAAAGAACTCTCATCTCCTGTGAGTTAGTAACAAGAAGTGGCCACAGGAATGCGTTCCATGAACTGATAATGTTCAGTATCGCAATTGAGAAAATAGCCTGTTTGTTCATAGGTACCATGATTTTTATCATGTATTTAAAATCTGAGCACTTATCAACCTTAGCGGCAAGATAAAGTGATTCAGGAACCTGCATAAAGAATCTTGTAAGCAGATAAATGTAGAAGGCACTTGAGATCCATGGCACGATCATAGCCTTATAGGAATCAATCCATTTAAGTTTTATGATTGTCTCGTAGTTTGTGATGATAAGCATCTCACCAGGAATCATAAGCGTTGCCAAAAACAGTGAGAACACTGTTTTCTTTCCCGGAAAGTTCAATCTTGAAAAAGCAAATGCAGAAAGAACTGTTGTAACCAAAACTCCGGCTGTTGTACAAATTGTAACAATAATTGTATTTACAAGATATCTTGCAAATGGTGCTGCCTCCCAGGCTGACTTATAGTTGAGCCACTGAGGTACTTCCGGGAAAAGTGCAGGTGGAACCTGAACAAGTTCAGCCGGTGTCTTAAGCGATGAAGATATCATCCAGATGAAAGGAAGTATAGTGAATACTGAACCAGCAACGAGGATCACATACTTTAAAACTTCCGCGATTATATTTACAACTTTTCTATTTTTCTTCATGGCGCCCTCCTTAGTTTTTGCCCTTACGTCCGCCAGTTACTCTGAGCTGGATCTGTGTAAGCGCAAGTATTATCAGGAACAATACAACACTACCTGCGGCAGCAACGCCATATTTATAGCTGTTGTAGAACTTGTCATAAATGTAGTAAACAATTGTCATTGCGCTGTTAGCTGGACCTGCCTTGCCCTGGAACAGTGAGAAGACCTCATTGTAAACCTTAAATGCTCCGATCATACCGATAACACTTGAATAAACGATCATAGGTGCAAGTGAAGGAACGGTAATCCTTGTAAATACACGAAAACGTGGTGTGGAATCAATTCTTGCTGCTCTGTAAAGGTCTTCAGGAATTGTCTGAAGTCCTGCAAGGAAGATCAAAATATTAAATGCCATGCTCTTCCAGATAGCAAAGATAATAAGTGCAGGCATTGCATATTCAGGAAGATTAAGCCACTGGATAGGCTCAATTCCAAAAATGCTAAGCACATAATTTATAAGACCATAGTTACTGTTAAACATCCATCTCCATACAATACCGATGGCAATTACGCTGGTAACATATGGAAGGAAGTATATAGTCTGAAATAAAGCCTTAAGCTTTTTGCAACTATTGATAAGAACTGCAAAAAGGAGTGACAAAATAATTGAAGCAGGTACTACGCAGATAACGTAGATTGCTGTATTCATAAGTGACTTTCCAAAATCAGGATCTGAGAACAGAGCCTGATAGTTCTCAAAGCCGATTGAAGTGTAACCATCATTGATAATGCTGTAGTTACCTAAAAAGCTCATAATGATCGCTCTTACCAAAGGATACAGAGTAAAGCAGATCATAATGATTATTGATGGAAGGAGGTAGAGATACCCCTTAAAGCTCTTTTTGTCCATGATAATCTCCCTTCTCCAAATCAGAATCTGCCAAGAAGCATTTCATTGTCATCAAATACAAGAATATGTCCATCACGAACAGATACTCCAAACTTATCACCAACTGCTACCTGCATATATGAATGAACAAGTACTCTTACGTTAGTGCTTCCAAGCTTGGTAAAGATGAGAAGGTCACGGCCTGTCATACGAATGTTGTTTACTTCAAGAGATGCTCCGTTATCATCAACAAAGAATGACTCAGGTCTGATACCCGCCTTGTAATGTCCATCAGCAAGAGATACTCCCTTTCTGAGAACTATTCCATTTGCAGTTATCACGCCATCCTTAACATCGATCTCAATATTGTTGATCTCAGGCATACCAAGGAAATTAGCTACAAATGAGTTTGCAGGATTCAGATACATTGTCTGAGGAACCTCATACTGCTGAAGAACACCAGTCTTCATAACAGCGATACGGTCTGAAATACTCATAGCCTCTTCCTGGTCATGTGTAACGAAAATAGTTGTGATCTTAACTTCCTGCTGGATACGTCTGATCTCTTCTCTTGTAGCAACACGAAGTTTTGCATCAAGGTTTGATAAAGGTTCGTCAAGAAGCAGAACCTGAGGCTTTTTAACGAGTGCTCTTGCAATTGCAACTCGCTGCTGCTGTCCGCCTGAAAGCTCGCTTGGACGTCTCTTCATATATTCATCGATCTTTACAACTTTGGCAATTTCAAAGGCTTCCTCACGTGCCTGAGCCTTCTTCATACCTCTGTTGATCAAAGGAAATGTGATATTATCCTCTACTGTCATATGTGGATACAATGCATAGTTCTGGAACACCAGTCCAATTTCACGATCCTCTGGAGGAATAGATGTAACATCTTTATCACCAAAATAAATTTTTCCTTCTGTTGGAGTTGTAAGTCCGGAGAGCATGAAAAGAGTTGTTGACTTACCGCAGCCTGATGGTCCAAGAAGACCTACGAGTTCACCATCCTTAATACTCAGATTCATGTGATCTACAGCATTAAGGTTGCCATATGTTTTTGTTAAGTTTTCAATTCTAATATCCATTTCTACCTACCCTAATTAAACTAAATTTACAGTGCAGCCTTTCATTATACATTAAAACCCAAAAAAATAAAAACTTTATTAATAAAAAATTAAAAATTTCTTTAATGTCAAATTTAAAGCCCACCAGAAAATCTGATGGGCTTTGAAAAATTAAGATCATTAGTATTTAATTACGCCAAATGACTGGTATACGCATTTTCTAAACTCTGAAAGATCTGAAAATACGCCATCTGAAAGCATCTGTGCTCCAATATTACCTATAGCAGTGGCTTCTCCGGGACCGGCACTGACTGTGCGGCCTGTTTCTGCGGCTGTCAGTTCATTAAGATAAACAGCATTGGATCCGCCTCCAACTATATTTACGGAGTCAAATTTCTTTCCGGTGATATTTTCTATCTCTTCCGTTGTCTCTTTGTAGCATTTTGCAAGGCTTCTGTAAATTACCCTTGCTATCTCCCATGGGGTTACAGGAACTTGCATACCGCCTTCACGACAGGCATTTTGAAT
This sequence comes from Butyrivibrio sp., assembly GCF_015056685.1. Classification (GTDB taxonomy): domain Bacteria; phylum Bacillota; class Clostridia; order Lachnospirales; family Lachnospiraceae; genus Butyrivibrio. The sequence continues at coordinate 130,059 of NZ_SVFW01000005.1, forward strand.
TTCTTTTACCATAGATTCCGGATTTAAAAATCTGCCATCATTAGCTGCAACAATAGAATCTATAGTCTCATCTTTTGCCCTGTCACAAAGATTTGCAAAAGAATAATCATCATCCTTATTCTTTCCGGGATAATCAAATCCTGCTTCAAATTCTTTTTTCACAGACTGGATCATCCAAAGGCCCATGATATTCTTAAGAAATCTGTATCGTTTCTGGTATCCGCCTTCATTTGTGAAGTTGGCATTTTTAGCTTCTTTGGAGCAATTTGCCTTTGGAAGCTCGCATCCCATAAGTGACCATGTTCCGGAAGAAATATAAAGAGTATTTTCCTCAGTGCATGGCACGCTCATAACCGCAGAGCCTGTATCATGGGTAGCAGGAAGAACAACCTTGAGATCAAAGCCTACTTTTTCTGCTATTTCTCTCTTTAAAGGTCCCACTACAGTTCCCGGCATGGAGAGTTCTCCAAAAAGTTCATCAGGAAAGCCAAGCTTTTTAATAAGCTCGTGATCCCACTCGCCTGTTTTTGCATCGAGAAGCTGTGTTGTTGAAGCATTTGTATATTCCTGTTTCCTGACTCCTGTGAGAAGGAAATGGAAATAATCAGGAACCATAAGAAGGGTCCTTGCTTCTTTTAACTTCTCAGGCTCTTTTGTCTTAAGGGCCATAAGCTGATAGATTGTGTTAAAAATGGCCTTCTGGATTCCTGTTCTCTCGTAAAGCTCATCTTCGGAAATGATCTTATACACTTCTTCATCCATTCCCGCAGTTCTGTCATCACGGTAAGCAACCAGGTCTCCAATCCTCTTGTCATCCTTATCAAGAAGACAAAAATCAACGCCCCAGGTGTCAATTCCCATAGTCACAGGGATCTTACCGATCTCCTTGCACTTTTTCATGCCTTCCAGAATGTCCTCAAAAAGTTTTTCAGCATTCCAGATCTTGTGACCATCCTTGTCTTCCATGCCATTGTAAAAGCGGTAAACTTCTTCAAGTACTATCCTGCCGTCTTCCATATGCGCCAGGATATGTCTGCCGGATGACGCTCCTATATCAACTGCTAAATAATATTTCATAGTAAGTCTCCATTAAACTTCGCCGATAATATCGCTCTTTTTTGTATAAAGACATTCTTCATTTACCTTGATTCCAAACGGTCCGTTGAGGGCTCTGAAATCATCAGGCTCAATTGTCTGTCTCTTTTTATTTGTCATGGACATAACCTTAACAAGAACTTCTGCTGCCTTTTCTACTGTGTGCATAAGTCCGAATGCAATGTCAAAATCTGTTCCGCAGGCAAACATTCCGTGGTGAGCCCAGATAGCTACATCCTGCTTCTTCATGATCTCTGAAGTTGCAACAGCGATTTCTTTTCCGCCAGGAACCATCCACGGTACTACGCCGATTCCATCAGGGAATACTACAGGGCACTCTGTAGCCATTTCCCAGATTTCTCTTGTGAATACTTTTCCATCAAGAGGAAGAACGTATGTAAGAGCAATTGTATTTGCAGGATGGCAGTGATATACCACTCTGATCTCAGGATTTCTCTTTTTGCACACTTCAAGGTTCATAAGGTGTGAAGGAAGTTCTGAAGTTGGTCTTCCGCCTTCAACAAGTCCCCATAAGATCTTGTAGTTCTCGCCCTGGTCATCAACTTTGATAATGCAGACATTTGCTGCAGGATCGATCTCTACATTTCTGAAATACTTACCTGAACCTGTGACCATGAAATACTCACCGGCCAAATCTTTTACTGTTGTTCCAATTGGTTTCCACTCAGAAGACTCATCAAGTTCCTCTTTTACTGATTCAATCTCTTCAGGTTTGATCCTGTAGCTCAAATTTCCACCGTTTCTCTCATGCCATCCCTGGTAAAAACCGTCAACGCACATGCGGCAGAATCCCTTTGCAAACTTAGCATCCAATACTTTCATCTCTAAAAATCTCCTTAATTCAAATATCTACTTATGCTCTCTTTGAAAGAACATTTTTCTCATATTCCATGCAGTCTTCAAACCAGTCCTCTTCAAGGGCTACACCGTTCTTCTCACAGTAATAATTCCAAACATCACCAACAGGAAGCATCTTGATCTGCTCTGTAAGTGACATAAGCTCTGTAAAGTTCTGGGCATTCTGAAGCTCAGTAAACTTCTCCATTGGCTGGAGCTCTGCATACAAAAGAGCCTTCAGGAAGTTTCTCATTCCGTTTGTCCAGGCGGAAATACGGTTAATACTTGCATCAAAGTAGTCCATACCGATATAGAACCTGTCAGCACCGTTTCTTACGATTTCCTGAGCAAGGTCTCTCGCATCATCATTAAAGATAACAACGTGGTCTGAATCCCAGCGAACAGGACGTGATACATGAAGTGCCATCTTATCATAGAAAAGAAGCATTGAGCTGAGCTTGTCAGCTACATTCTCTGTAGGGTGGAAGTGTCCTGTATCAATAAGGCACATAACATTGTTTTTAGCAGCATAGTTCATATAGAACTCATGGCTTCCAACTGTGTATGACTCTGCTCCGATTCCAAATACCTTTGACTCAACAGCGACTGCAACTTTATTCTTGTCGTAAGGTGTAGCAAGAATTTCATCAAGAGAAGCCTTAAGTCTTTCTCTTGGAGCCTTTCTGTCACCAGGTACATCCTTCAGTCCATCAGGAATCCAGATATTCATCATGCATACCTGACCAGTTTCAGATGCAAGGTACTCAGAAATCTTAAGGCAAGCCTGACCGTGTCTGATCCAGAATTTTCTTACGTCCTCATCTGCAGCTGAAAGTGTTCCGTTGTCAGACTTTGGATGGCTGAAATATGTTGGGTTAAAGTCAATTCCAAGTCCTCTTTCCTTAGCAAACTCAGCCCACTTTTTAAAGTGCTTTGGCTCAAGAGCGTCTCTGTCAGCCCACTCTCCATCCTCAAAAATAGCATATGAAGCGTGAAGATTGATCTTGTGCTTACCTGGAACAAGACTAAGTGTCTTATCTATATCAGCCATGAGCTCCTCAGGTGTTGTTGCCTTGTAAGGATAATTACCTGTTGTCTGGATTCCGCCTGTAAGAGGTCCCTTCTGATCAAAACCAATTACATCATCTCCCTGCCAGCAGTGCATTGAGAGCTTTATTTTTGAAAGCTCACTGATAGCTTTTTCTGTATCAACGCCAATCTTTGAATAGCGCATTTTTGCTTCTTCATATCTTTCTTTAACTGTCATTTCCCCTTCTCCTTCTCGTTAAAATACGTTTTTTACTAAATACAGCTTAATTGAAATGCATAAGGAATTTAAGGTCTGTTAAAAGCAAAAAATACGTCCTTTCTTGCAAGTGGGAATTTTTTTATATAAAATAAAAATATGAATAAAAAAATACTAGAAATATTAAGTCCCATAACTGAAGAAGAAGAGGCTATATTAGGCGGTGAAGAGCACATCAACAGAACTCTGTACTACAGCGATGAAAAGGCATCTTCACCCCATGACGAAATTGATTCCTCCAGAGTGCTGCAGGATGGAAAATTAATAGATATGCGTCCTCATGTGCGCTTTATACACTTTCCTCTTCACACACACAACTACGTGGAATTTATTTATATGTGTCAGGGTGAAACGACGCATATCATCGACGGCCAGCGCATTGTTCTAAAGGAGGGCGACCTTCTTTTCATGAACCAGCATGCAAGACAGGAGATACTTCCTGCAGGAGAAAACGATATTGCTGTGAATTTCATGATTCTTCCTGAGTTTTTTGACACAGCTTTTTCAATGCTTGAAAAAAATGAGAGTCCTTTGAGGGATTTTTTGGTAAGCTGCCTCACTAAGAAAAATGCAGACGGAAACTTCCTATATTTTAAAGTATCAGATATTCCGCAGATTCAGAACATAATGGAAAATATGATCTGGAATATGATAGGAACAGACAGCACCGATTATCAGAGTGTAAATCAGGTGACCATTGGTCTTTTGTTTTTAAATCTCCTTAAACATACAGAGTCCATCGGCGTGTCGAGAACTTCCTATGATCAGGAGATAATGTTCAAGCTTTTAAGATATATAGACACAGATTACAGGGATGCTTCACTTAATTCCTTTTCGGGATCTGTCGGCGAAGACCCCTACGTTCTTAGCAGGATCATAAAGAAAAATACGGGAAGCACCTTCAAGGAGCTGTTGCAGTCAAAAAGGCTGAACAAGGCTCAGGAGCTTTTAAAAAACACCAATATTTCGATAGCTGATATTTCTGTGATGGTGGGTTATGACAACACAAGTTTTTTTCACCGGCTCTTTAGAAGAAAAATCGGTTGCAGTCCTAGAGATTTCAGGTTGAATTCGTAGTTTATTCCGTATATACTATTAGAGCATTTGTTGTTTACATAAATTGCATATGAGGTTTTTATTCTTAAATAGCGAAGGTATTTTTTTATGTCAGATAAGCAAAAGAAAATAGTAACCACTTTAAGATGGGATTGTATCAGACTTGTAGTAGTGCTACTTGCCGCAATGCTAATGGCTATCAATATCCAGACCTTCATTAATGGTGGCGGACTTATCCCGGGAGGTGCACAGGGACTTACAATTGTTATCCAAAGGGCAGCCCTTAAATACCTTGGACTTCAGATTGCCTATTCTCCTATCAATATTTGTCTGAATGCAATTCCTGTTTATATCGGTTTTCGCTACATAGGCAAGAAATTCACATTATTTTCAATGATAATGGTTTTGGCAAATGGTATTTTTGTAGATATCATTCCAATCCACACTGTTACACATGACCCTCTTCTTGTTGCAGTTTTCGGTGGTATCTTAAATGCAGTTGCCATCACCATGTGCCTTGAAGTTGATGCAACAAGCGGTGGAACAGACTTTATTTCCATATTCCTGTCACAGAGAAAAGGAATTGATGCATTCCCTATTATCCTTGCAGGAAATGTCATAGTACTCACAATAGCAGGTGCCATGTTCGGATGGGAAAAAGCCCTCTACTCAATGATCTTCCAGTATGTTTCAACCCAGACACTTCATGTACTTTACAGAACATATCAGCAGAGAACTCTCTTTATCATTACTGATATGCCTGACAAAGTTTGTTCAATGATATATTCAACATGTAGTCACGGCGCAACACTCATTGATGGTGAAGGCTCATACGCTCACAAGAATAAAAAAATTGTCTATTCTATTGTAAGCGCATCTGATACCAGAAAGCTTATTCCTAAGATAAAAGAGATTGACCCAAATGCATTTATCAATTCTATCCGCACAGAGGAAGTAATGGGTAACTTCTATATGAGACCAAGAGACTAAATTGAATATATAGAAGCTGTAGATTAGAGAGAGGATTCTTATGTGTGCAATTAGCATATATCAGAGGACTCTCTCTCTTTGTATATGCGTAAGTGACTTCTCTAACTCTCTAAAAATTTTAGATTGTGGCTGAGTACGCCACCATTGACTGAACCTGTGGAAAACGCTTTGTCAACTTTGCCGACGGTGAGGATGATGGGAACAGTAGATTTTCTCGCACCGTCGGATTCAGCATTGTAGCGTTTCCCCAGACCCCGTCAATGGCAAGCACCTTCGGTGTGGCTAGGAATTATTGCCTCAGGCTCTGACTCCGAGAACAGTAGGGACTACTTTCAAGGATGTGCAGGGCTATATGCACATTTTACTGTGACAATTTATTTATCATAAACCTGCACGGATAACGTGCTATTACAAAAAACATGACCTAATTTTTTTCACTTTGTACCGACCCCCAAAAGTTAGACCCAAAAATCTAACTTTTGGAGGTCGGTATTTTTATGTCTAAGTATTCTTTT
>NZ_SVFW01000070.1 GCF_015056685.1 Butyrivibrio sp.
CTTATTAGTTATACACGTTTTTGAAACTATAGAAAAATCTTATTTTACTATTGACTTTATATTTGCAGGCTCGATTATAGATTAGCGAATTATCTTCTCAAAATCATCTTTGCCATGTTTGCAGATGGGGCATATAAAATCATCTGGCATGTCTTCACCAACATATTCATAGCCACAGATAAGACAGCGCCAGATTGTTTCGCCTTTTGGCGTCGTTCCGACTTTTTCGGGCTTTGGCTTGATATCGCTTTGATAGAATTCATATGTGCAGGACGGAGTATCTGACAGTACAGTCATAAATGTCGGTTCGCAGATAAAAAGAGTGTGTGAACCAAGGTCAACTTCTTTTTCAACCTTAAGAGAAAAATATGCATTTGTCCCGGCAGTTATGTATGGAATGCCATTTTCGGCAGTTTCATATGATGAAGCAGGAAAAGATGTATCAAACTTATCCACGTCTTTTCCTGACCGGAAACCAAAGTGCTTGAAAAGGTCAAAAGATGCATCTTTACTAATAACTGAAATATTGCAAATGCCTGTGTCTTTTATCATGTCATGAGTGTAGTTGGCTTTGTTTACTGCAATTGAAATTCTGTTAGGATCTGATGCAACCTGTATTGCAGTATTGATAATACAGCCATTTTTCTTTTCACCTCGAACTGCTGTGCAAACGAACAGACCGTAGGAGAGTTTGTACATAGCTTTTGGGTTGAGTTCTGACATAGTGGGGACTCCTTTCTCGTTAGTGGTAGAAATGGTGTTGGTTTTCAATATTGGTGCTTGGACTTTATTGGCTGATTTTTGAAGTTCTTTTCTCTTATTCCTATACTCAATAATTGGCAGATCAGCTGCAACCAGCATTTCCTTCATGGGAACATCACTTTTCTTGGGAAGTTGTGTTTCAACAATTCTTTTATCCTGCCTTTCGACCACTTTATTGGCGCGACTTCCAAGCCAGGCAATAGCCTTGTCGATAGGCTTTAATCCGGTTATTTTATTGTAAAAGCGAAGCGCTATGATCGAATGCTCGTCATCAACCGGGATAAAGAAAGCCAAAATCAGTATTTTATCCGTGACATGGTTGAGCCACATATTAGGATATTTAAAGGTTAGATTCGTGCTCTTGATTAGGCTGTCTGCGGATGATTTGGGTAATTGCCCGCTGTCAACTTCGTTATTGGCACTGGTTTGCAGGGTATTGTCATCAAGCCATACCACCTTCGGACCGTTGCACAAAGTTTTATTGCCACGACCAATTGTGGTGCGGTGAACAAAGGCAAGATGGGATACGTCCAGCTGGTTTTCAATAACTCTGGAGTACTGTACGTTCCATGTATCTTCGATATGATCATAAGAATAGTTTGTATCAGTGATAACATCGAAGTAGTCAGGATCATGAGTTGGCATACCGTCGCCGTACCAGGCAAATACTATTCCACCAACCTCTTTTACCATATAATGCTTGAGGTCGAACCGGGAGAAATCTTGAGCGGAGTTTCTGCCTTCTGACGGTATATGCACGCATTTGCCATTGGAATCATACTCAATTCCGTGAAAAGGACATTTGATATTTCCGTCTTGGACGCAGCCTTTTTCAAGGGACGCGCCTCTATGGGCGCAAAGGCTGCTGACAAGGCTGAGTTCGCCGTTTTCATTCCTAAAAAAGACGAGGTTTTCGCCGAAACGTCTAGCTCCAATAACATTGCCTTTTTTAACAGAGTTAGAAGACAGAACAGCATACCACTGATTTTTGATCATAGATAAAACCTCCGGATTTGTAGAAAAAACGGCGGGCTACAATACAATTATACTATAAACGGTATGCCGATAACCACCGCGAATCTCAATTTATTCTAAATATTGTTGAAGAAAGAAATATGCTTATATGATAGAATGTATTTATGAACGAAATAGTGAGAAAGTAGATGCGCTGGTAATGATCTTAGTTGATATGTTGTATAACAATCGCATTTACTGAAGGTTGGAGCATGAAAGGAGAAACTGATTATGAAGTATGTATGTAATACTTGTGGCTATGTTTACGACGAGGCAGCAGGTGATCCTGATAACGGAATAGCACCTGGAACAAAGTGGGATGATCTTCCGGCTGATTTCACTTGCCCATTATGTGGAGTTGGAAAGGAAGATTTTTCAGTAGAGGCATAACAAAAAAGAATAGCCGCGAAGAATAACAGATGACAAATAAAATATTGATAAGCAAGTAAAGGCAGGTGCATCCAAGAGGTGTGTCTGCCTTATCTTCAATAGTGGCAGAGGGAGTCATATGCACAGATTATACGAAACTGATGATATTTCATTATTTTGGAATTCGGACAAATGCAGACATGCCAGGAAATGCGTGACAGGTTGCCCTGGAGTTTTTGATTTTAAAAGAAAACCTTGGATTGATCTAAGTCAGGATGAGACACAAAGAATATGGAAAACTATAAAGCAGTGCTCATCGGGAGCTTTGGATATTATCTATAATCATGAAGTGATGGTAAAACTGGATAAAGACAATAACAGGAGCACTGCTGTGGATAAAGATGGGCAGATTATCGGTGAATGTGATTATCAAGAAAATGCTGACACCATCACAATCTTTCACACAGAGGTTAAGCCTGAATACGGAGGAAACGGAATAGCAAAGAGACTGGTATATAAGGTTTTCGAAGAAGCGGACCGGGAGTGCAAAAAGATAGTACCTACATGCTCATATGCGGCAAAATTGCTTAGCAATTAAAGCATTATACTTACTGCTCTTCTTCAAAATCAAACTCCTTAAATAGATATTTTCTGCAGAACAGAAGAACTGCAATAGCAAGGACTCTGATAAGAACATATATAGCTTCTTCATGTCCTGCTACAAGCCCTCTTGCGATGGCAAAAATCAGCACCTCAATTATTGTATTCATGGAATGTTTTACGAGCATTCTCTCAAACTCAATCACAATAATCACGCTGAATGCAGAAGCCAGAAGCTTCTCAATATACTCAAGAGCATCGATATCTGCAGCACTATTTGTAAAAGAAAATGCATCCAGAACAAGATGGAAACCACCATACATTACGCCTATAAGCAGTATAGCCGCTACAATCTTCTCAAGGTAGTTAGGCAACTTCATTATTAACTTGTGGAAAAAGGTGTCTTTATTATTCATAGGCGCTCCTGTGCAATCAGAAATTTGTAATAATTTTACTATATTTTGAATTGGATTGTTAGTGATAATAATGATTTCCATTATGACTATGTTGGAAGCTTGCCAGGGAATATCTATGGATAGTGAAGAAAATACTGAATTGAAGGCAGTTGGATTGGGAGAAATAAGGAAAATACTCCTTGGGTATCCTGAGAATTGTGAAGAGTACCATCCATCTACTTATTTAAGGCTATTAATGTTTCATATCTATAGGGAGGGGATTAGTGAAACTTGCAGGGCGATTTGTAATGATGATAAAAAGCAAGCAAGTAGAAATGCAAAAAACGAGAAAGAAATATTGAAATAATTATATATGATGGTATTATATAACTATAAAAGAAAATTTGTTGCAAATAATAAGAATTTTGTAAACAAGAATCAAACCAAGAACATACATAATTACAAATTAGAAGAAAAATGACGAAGTTTATTAAAAATTTAAATGTCTTTTTAAAAGACAGGAAAATTAAAAATGCGTATATTTCCCTTGTTACTGGATGGGAAAAAAGTAAGGTGAGTAGAATCCTTAATGGTGATGTGGATCTGAAAATGGATGACGCAGAGCTTTTGGCTACTTCTTTGGGAAAAGATGTATTGTTTTTCTTAAATGATGATGAGACAGTATATTATTCCTCCAAGGAAAATGAACAGATGGCATTCTATGCAGGCCATTTGGAAAAACATGATAAAAAAATAGCTGCTGATTTATTAGATATGTTCAGATTTTACGACGCTTTAACAGATTTACGAGTATAAGGAAAAGGGGCTCACATTTGTGGGCTCCTTTTTTGGAGGCAATATGGAAAAAGAAAGATTTTACAGGATACTTGATTTTAATAGAGAAAATAAAAAAGAAATTGGTATAGCTTGCATGCAGTTTTATAACATGCTTAACAGGCAGAATGTATTTGTAATTCCAGATGTGCAATCATTGGCTAAAATGCTATTTACGCGTGAAGGGTATAAGTTTGTGCATATTCCTCTTAAGAGTAAAGAAATAGGTGCATGTCAATTAAGAATGAATGGTCAAAGATATCTTGTTATAAACACTAGTAAGAGTTTGGCAAATAACAATTTTGCAGTTGCCCATGATCTGTACCATCTTATGATTCAAGAACATTCTTCAGAAAATGTGATGGAGGTGTATCTTGATAATTATGATGAGAATAAAAATGAAATGTTCGCCAATGCTTTTGCCGGAAGTATAATGATGCCTTCAGAAGATTTTATACAGACTTCGACCTTTATGCAAAACTCATTGTCACTAAGAAAAAAGGAAGAAAATGCAGTTTATTTAAATGAATTGACAATGGTTATCAATCTAATGGAATACTATAAGACCACATATATGTCGGTTGTAATACGTTTTTTTGAGTTGGAACTATGGGATAAGAGCGATGAAAAGCTTGTAGACGCGCTACTTCATCAAAATAAAGAAGATGCCCAGAGAAAAATATTTGGTCAAATGGCTAAAGCCATAGGAAGGCCATCTATCATGGAACCAACTATGGAAGATGATTTTGAGATTCTTATGGAGGAGGCTGCTACCAAAGGGAAAAAGCTCCTTGACTTGGGACTCATGACACAGCAAGACTACGACTATAGAATGAGCGGGCTAAAAAAATATTATGAATCTGTCAAGGAGGATAATTATTGATGGAAGTGGCAGATATCATAATGAACCTTGAAAAAGATGTTGAAGATTACTTTATAACAGATCAGCATGAAGCAGTAATGGCAATTCTTAAGGCAGAGAATGCATTATTCTTAGATACAGGCTTTATTTCAAGGCTGGCACAAGCTCCTATGGAAAACATAGGAGATTTTATAAAAGCTAAATGTATATTGATAGTAACTGAGTTAGTTATATATGAGCTATCTGAAAAAGATAGGTTGAGAATTAATGCCTGTGCCAGAACATTTTTTAAAGAGATTTCGGAGCAAGGTTTTAAACTTGTCCTTTTAAAAGAAATAACATTACCATCACAGCTCGGAGAATATATATCTAAAAGTGCCTTTGAAAGAAATAGAGATTTTGTAGGACTTCTTTCTAAGAATAAGGCTACACTAACCTGCTTAGCACAAGCTTTAGAAAATCTTCCTGCAAAATATAAAGATATTTTTGAGACTGACTATAAGGTGCCGAAGGATACTGACTTTACAACCAATATTATTAGAGAACTAGTATCTAGGAAACAAGGAAAAGATAGCCTTGCTGAGGAACTGATCATAGTCTGTATTTTGCTTATCATGGAATTACCTAAAGGTGGGAAGATGTTTTTCTGTACACATGACCACGCATCAATTTCCAGATTTAATAAAGCTATACAAACATCACTCCCTAATGTAGAACACATGATTAGCGCAGTGTCTTTATATTCATTTGTAGCTTTCCTCATAAAGATGAAAGTGTTATATGAGTCGGATAAAGAGCAGATAGTAGAATTTCTTAAGAAGGTATATGGAAACAGAATAAAAGTAATGAAAGCACCGCAGTTACCCGCACAGGCGATTGTAGAGGAATTGACTGCAGAGGAGATAATAAGAGGGATGTTTGAAAATGTGGAGTACATGCTGGTGTTAAAGTAAACATGTTCGTGAAAATAGTTAGCATGAGCTTTATACAAATAAAGAATTAAATACACATGCGTAGCTGTACGATGAAGAATATTTTATGTAAACAAAGGAAAGTAATATATGAAAAAGTTGCATATTAGCATTTTAAAGCCATACAAATTGTATAGGGAAAATACAGATTATTTTTTGGATGGAGATTTAATAATTCTTTCTGGGACTAATGGCAGTGGGAAAAGTCAGCTATTTAAAATAATATCCCAAAATACAAGTGAGTCTATTTTACGAACTATTTCACAGTCAGATGATGATGGAGAGGAAGAGGTAATTGAAGAAGTACTCTTATTGTCTTTTAGAGATAATATTAATCTTGGAAATGAATTTGGCCATTATTCTGTAACGTATAGAGAGAACAATGCAACAAATGCGTGGAACTATTACCAAAGTAATATCAAATATTCAAATAATCATGTTTTAAATTCAAAACGTAAAGCAAAATTTGAAACGGGATCTTTGATTGATAACAATGGAATTAGAAATCCGTCATGGAGATCTATCAGTAAACTTATACAATTGATTAAGGATAATTATCCGGATGAAAGGGCATTTAATCTTTCTCAAACCGAGCTAGAAAGAATTTTACCAAATGATTTTATTTGGAGAAATGAGAATGATATTATAGAACAAATTGGTAATTTGTTCTATATAGCATGCTGTAAACGTGTTGACGAACAGATTAAATGTTCAAAATCGACTACGATATTTGATAATACAGAATGGTTAAAAAATGCCCCATGGACAATTCTTAACAAATTGTTTGAGGAATTAAAGTTTAAATACAGATTTAAATCAGATTATCAGTTTTCTACACCAAACATAGATGAAAACCCTTTATTAAGAGAAGGAACAAATATCCGCAACATAAATGATTTGAGTGATGGAGAAAAAGCAATATTAAAACTAGCACTAAATTCTTTGGATGAAGAAATAAGTAAAGACATTAAGTTAGTATTATTTGACGAATATGATGCACCACTGAATCCTTCTTTGGCAGAAGCATTCTTTCATGTGATTGAAAAATTCTACATTGAAAAGGGAATTCAGGTAATTATAGCAACACATTCTCCTGCGACGATTTCGTTAGCACCAACATATGCGCAGTTTTATGAACTATTTTCTCGAGAAAATGCATCGCCTCAATTATGTCAGGTTAGTCAGTTTGAGTATAGTGAATTGAGGATAGCAAATAAGCAGTTCTATGATAAAATCAAAAATCAGGATAATAGAATTGCAGAATTGATGGTAAACGCAAAAGGCATTGAGAATAACTGTCTGTTTGTAGAGAACCGATATGATCAGATTTATAAAATTGCTTATTTAAAAATAAAAGGAATAGATGGAATTACGGAAGAGAACCTCGAAGAGAAATTCCATACAAACTGTCCATTTGCAATACATGGGAATTTTTCATGCAATGGACTTTTGGGGTATCTGACATGTTCAAATATTACGCATGATTGTAATCATGTCATTGTATGTCTTTTTGACTTTGATACTGAAGGGTACAAAAAGTTTGAAGATTTAGAAAAGAAGAAAGATAATTCAAGAAAGATGTTTGATGAAAGGGAAGGATCTGTAAAAGAAGGCCTTTACATAAAACATCATCATGCAGATCGTTATGCGCTTATGTTACCTATCCCAGATAGGTTAAAAAAATATGTAAGTGAAAAAACAAGCACAGATTGCTTTATCGAAGTTGAAACATTGTTGACGGAGGAATATTTAAAAACAAATCAAAAAGCAGAAATCAGAAGTGATGCTTTGCCCTTTTATAAGATGAAGGATAAGCATAAATGTGATTTTTGGAAAGATTTAATTACGGTTGACAGCAAGCACTTTGAAGACTTTAGACCTTTGTTTGACCAGCTCGAAAGACTATTTTTGGGTGCAAAGAGTAACTGTGATGAAGACTGTTAAGAAGCCATTTGTTTTGAAGCGTACAAAAAGTTTTAAGAATAGTTCTGGAAAAAATCAGTTACGGCATATATAGAAAAATATGGTCAATGTAGTGGAATTAAGACATTGAGGAATGATATAAAAAACTACAACTTATTGAAATGCACGTTGGGCAAAGGGACAGGAGCATATATATCATGAAAAGTCAATTAACTGGCAAAATCAGAATAGATGGTCATGTTATTATTTTTACATCTGATGAATTTAGCTTCACTTTTGTTCGTGTTGACGACTATAAGGATGCAGATGGGCGTTATTCAAAGTTTTTTTGCGTCCTGATAGAGCGGGATATGTATGGGGCGTTACTTCGGATCAGAAGGTAATCGTTGTATATATCAAGGAAGACCGTGGGATATACCATTCTTTGGTGATTAATACGTGGAATTATATTATATATGACACTTTACCGTATGAAAAAGCCAATAGAATAAGTGATGAGAGCCCAAAGTCGGATTCTGTTCCACTGTTGCAAAAAGATAGTGATGAGTTGAGCTGGTTGTTTAGATTCACAGGTATTGAATTTGTAAATGGATCCTTAAGATCTGTTAATCCTTGTAATGCTCTTCATGAAAATTTTGAGCTGGAGCAAAAGATTACAAATAATGATAATAAACAAGAGAGTAATCATGCTCACGGACTATTGGTGTACGACGTTGTCGATGATGCCAAGGAGTTTACTGTTGATATTGAGGGTGATATCACTACCTGGCTATTTGGATCTGCTATATCACAGCGAAATGATATTAATGAAGGTGGGACTCTATCAAACGATATATCCAGTTTGATTATCAAGTTTAATTCGTGTCAAACCTTAGAGACGTTTTATGATTATTATGGTTATGCCAGTGACATACTTGCCTTTCTCACCTACAGAAGAAATATTTTTTTTGAGTCAATAAAGCTCCTTACCAGACACCCTGAGTTTGGCTTATCCTCTTTTGCAGAGTGTTATGTAAAATATGAGGAACCTGCATCGGTATGGGATATGGTAAGAGTGATATCTGTAAAGCCATTTACAGATGAAATGTTCAAAAAGCTGCTAATTAGTTCCATGGCAAAGTCGAAAGAATGCGTTGGGTTGCCAACTGGCATTATCCCAAAAGATGATGAAGATGCTGTTATGATGACTGTTAATAAAATACGCAACATCTGTTCCGCTCTTGAAACTGAGATAAATGCAACAGGAGTAAAAAGCGTTAAGAATGCGGAGTTAGAGAATCTTATTAACGATATAAAAGATGTTATTAAGGCTCATAGAAAGCAAAGTGACGAAGAGCATAAGTTACCGGATAAGACATACGATAATATATTCAGCAGTATAAGCCACTGGAGTGATCCAGCAGCAGACAGGTTTATCAGGGCATGGCATGAAAATGAAGATTTAAGCCTGACAAGTGGGTGGGATATCGTTCTATTTGACAAAGATATTGAGGAATTTGTAAAAGTTAGAAATAGGATAACTCACAGTGGACAGCGGGAATTGACTGAGCAAATTGCTAATACAGGAATTGCTCTATCAGCCTTGGCTTACTCTCTTACATTGCAACGTATTGGCATCAGCAGGGAGTCTGTTCGGGCAATTATGGAGCGGAGACTGATAGGGTGAGACTTATGTGAAATAGAATAATTAGTAAGTGAAAAAATAACTGGAAATTAAGATATAATATGTAATGAGTGAGTGTTATAAGTGCATATGAAAAGGGAGCCCTAGTTTTGATTGCTAATATGTATTACAAATGTAAAATATGTGGATGCGTCTGCAATTTGAAATATCAAATGGGATTTGCCAAGAAACATCCTGTACGCTATAAATGTAAATGCGGTGTATCAATAAGAGGCATGTATGAAGAAACACGAGGGTTTTCATTTGAAAATGCTGAAGTGGTTAATGAGCAAATGCCGGATTGTGTTGTTTATTGTGCGGGAGAGTTTTTTACTGTTCCTCCATTTGCTGTAAAATCCTTTGAAGAAACTGTTACCACAGTGCCATCGCCCTTTATACTAGCAACCCAACTGTTGAATTATGAAGATTATAGGTTAGAGTTCAGTCATATTTTATCTTATAGAGTTGAAAAACATATATATGTAAGAGCACTTAATGAGTTATATCTTGCTAAGAATTATGAGAAGATTAAAGAGGTTATACGGGAAAAATTTGACACAAACGAGGAATTGTTTCCACTGAATAATGAGGCTGATTATATTCGTGCAACAACAATGATAAACCAGTTTCAGTTTTTGAATCATGATGGAATAGATAGAACTCCTAAAACGACAAAATGGATTTTAAATGCTTTTACTGAACACACAACTGCATGCCATGACTTTTTGAAATTCGTAAAGAAGGCAGACATATTGGAAGCATGGAAGAGGCAGATTTACATTTTATGTGATCAAGTCTATGAGAAAATAGACTTGCTAATGCCTGCTGTAAGTATTGATTTTGTAAAAGATACAACGGCCATAGATTTGGGCTTTTTTGCTATCACAACAACGTCGTTTGAAGAAATAAAGCAGTTATATGTGGATCTGTATGAACTTATTGGCCGTCTTCTGGCACTAGCCATAGGCTTGGATAATATTATACTTCGGGATGATTATAACGCGATTAGAGTTGTTTCTGGAATAGATGTTAAAGATTTGACAAATGTCATGAAAATGAGGAATAAAGGTAATATCATAAAATTGATAGATGATATGGCTCCTCTTGAATCGTTGATTTGTGGATCTTTGAATTCAGATATTAGAAATAGTATAGGGCATTATAGTTATGTTTCTAATGAGATAGGATAGCAGATTCTTTTGGACAGAAGATTGAATTTACCGATTCGAATAATAAGAATAAGTCTGAGACTAGATCATTATTGCAGATATGCTATGATATTTGGCAGATGTACAAAACACTTGGAATTTTTAATGAGATAATACATCATCTTGAAATGCAATTATTAGCCGAAGAAGGAATATATCCTTCATATGTTACTGACAGAGCGATATTTAATAAATTGGTACATAGAAAACCATCAATAAAAATATATCCAAATGATTCATGTCCATGTGGAAGCGGATTGAAGTATAAAAAGTGTTGCGGAAGAAATAGATAGTTAGTATGAGATTAACATTATAATTCATGAAATTACATATTTTGCTGGCTACTATTAATAGTTGTTTTGTTTGCATGTTTTGCTTTACTAACATATATTTGTTCTGGAAAATAATTTGTGGAGTTTGCTTAATTGCATTTGAACGTTGTAGGAGTATGCGTTTATGTTAGATAACACATTTATGAATTTATATTGGAAGCAATTCTTGATGATAGAAAAAGAATTTCGTAAGTCAGTACAGTGTGTTAGTTTATCAAATGATAATTTAGAAACGTATTCAGACTTCTTTTCAAAAATAATTCTTCAGGTAGGAAGTGAAGTGGATGTGTTGGCGAAAGTGCTATGCAAAGAAATAAATGCTGCAAGTACTACAAATAGCATTGAGAAATATAAGAGGGTAATTTTGAAAACATATCCTGAGATTGAGCGTTTGACTGTATCATGTAATGATATTGATATAATTCCTTGGAAAGATTGGAGCAATACTTCACCATTATGGTGGAAAGTGTATAACGGAATAAAGCATAACCGTGCAGATAAGGAAACGTATGATGGTATAACAAAAGAAAATTATAAATTTGCATCCTTAAAAAATGCTATTACATCATTAGCGGGTTTATATGTATTAGAAATATATTTATATAATAATGTAACCGATTCAATTACAAATATTGATACGCCTATTCCTAGATCGCGATTGTTCAAGGCAATAGACCAAGGGTGGGAAAATAAAAGATTTTTTAATGATTCAAGTTTGTTCTTTGATGATTGGCGCTTGGTTTATGTTGAATCTGATTTATTATATGGAGATTTATAATTATTTTACAAAGGTGTAGTCGGAATTTGGAGCAAGCCTTACAGTTATAATGTTAACTTTTGCGATAATTAAGGCAGGGCAGTCAAAATTGAGTAAAAAAACTACATCCCGAATTTTATGCGGATTACCATTGATTTTGGGTGTAAAAGCTATTGGAAGTTAAGAAAAAACAAGTTGATGATTGGCTCTGTAACCGGCAAGTGCCTTTTTCGAAATATCGGCATTTATTTCACGAATCCGCGGCATATAAGATTCCATAGCCGGCGACATTTTATTTTCCAGACTTGTCTTTATTCTATGGTGTTGATTGTCAAGTAAAATTGACCCACTTTTATACTTAAATCTGACCCACCCTCAGGTCCGCCAATTCGATTTTAGGGGCGGGTCAGTTTTGTTTATAAATCTCGATTTTTACACTGTGAATTGACCCACCTTTTAATGAGTTACCAGTGTGTATCCAGCATCGGTAAGTGCTGTTTTGTCTATGATCATTGTTTTGTTTATTGTATCAATGACAACGTATCTGCTAAGTTCTAGAAGCCTGTCCCCAATAAGCTCTTTAACAAACTTTTCCATTGCTTCTGCTTTAGGGGCGTTCCTTTCTGTTTTATCCTCACATATATGCTGTGGCTTTACCGGTGAACAAAGCTCATCAATCGACATAAATAGGCTTTCGCCAGTTTTCTCACATTGTGCGGCACAAAATCTGTCTGTAGCTTCGTTATATCCCAGATAATCTATGTTTTTCATCATGTCCAGAGTTGACCACGGATACTTTATTCCAAATGACTCTCGGAGCTTTTGATAAAGAGCATCTTTGCCGCCACTATTGTATATTTCTGCAAGTTCCGGAAGATTTCTATCTTTTATTTTAACCATGACAGTTCTCCTTCCGGAAGCTTACCCATTTCCGCTTCAGCCCATTCATCAAACGCTCTGGACAGAGCATGTCCTTCTTCCATCAGAGTTTCAGCATCTTCAATGAGGTTACTCAGCGTTTCTATGCATCAAAGAATTCACTTAAGCTTAATGACTACTTTTCCGGAATTCATGATAGGTATGTTGAGTTTTTAAACTCTCCTGAGATCTCCCAAAGTAAACCACATGGGAAAAGAAATATATATTCTCTCAATTATAATGGTTTATATACTTCATAATGCAATATAATAGAATTGTGAATCAAATTGGAATTGTTCCCAAAGTTTTTGCGAAACTACTAATTGTAATTATTTTAGGATAAGGAGCTGCATGTCGATGATTCTAACTATAGTATTATGTTTTACTGTTGCTATTGCAGGAGGGTATACTTGTCATAAAATGTATGGAAAACCTATTGTTATCAAGTATAGGTACTTGCGTTTCTCTTGGATTTCACCATTATTATTATCTTTTGTTTCATTGATGCTCATGGCTGCACTCGAGGGAATAGTTGTATATAGGTATGTGCGTGTAGCTAATAAGAGTGGAGCGTGGTTATACGCATTAAGCAAATTTGTTGAGAATGGGTTCTTGATTCCGGGAATATGTGTTATTGCATCTTGGATCTTTAACTATGCAAGTAAAGAGAATAATTTGCAATATTTAAAGCATTATTCGAATTTGGTTTCAAAAGTTTGCTTTTCTGTTGCAGTTGTAGCTGGTTGCATATTCTTCTTTGCTACGGTATATCCATATATTGGGACAGGTGATGACGAAGTGGATTTCATCATGAATAGAATTTTTATGTGGTTTATTGCGGTATTTGGAACATGGTTTAGCTTTGGCTTTGGCTGTAATAAGCAGATAGATGAGAAAAATGATGGAAATCTATGTGGAACAAAAATGAATAAGAAAGAACTGTTAAAATTTTGGATGCCCATAGCATTTTCTTTACTGATACTTATCACTATATTAGCTATATCGTATTATGGCATTTTGAATCAATATTTACTACCCATATGCCTGATTTCGCTTTCATTTGTCTGCGGTGGAATGATAGTCTTTATGACTAATTCTTATCCTTCCCAAAATAAAAGCGAAAAAATATATCGTAAAGCTGTAGAAGATTATAAAAATGGCGTTAAGAAAAAGTACAATTATGGAAGAATATCATATACATTTCTTAATGAAAACACCCTTGAAATTGGCTATAAAAAAGTTGTTTACAAAGGTCATGAGCATGACGAGGATTTTGAGGAATTATTTAATGTAACGAGGATAGAAGGTGAAGATTATTCTAGGATACATGAAGAACTGAAAAGGTTAGATGGTGACCAACGGGCGTACATTAGTCAAGCTTTCCAAGCTTGCTTGGACGAATTTAAGAAGACGGGGGAAGCATCGGATTGATTTTGCCGTGAAAAGATACTTGTGGAACGGCTGTATCTTTTTCACGGCAAAATGGGGCTAAAATAGCTGAATTTAAAATTCATATTATGGAAAATCTAAAACTTGTAAATATGTCATTAATAACATATTTTCGGGTGTGAAACGAAATCTTATCATTAAAAACAATTTGCGTATCGGAAATGATATGGACGTCTATTCTCATGTCATCTATTCAAGACTAACAGACAAGCATGGCCTTGCATCCAAAACAGCGACCAGGACTTTTCTAAAGTGGGCTGAAGAATATGATCCAGATATCCTCTGGCTTCATAATATTCATGGATACTACATCAACTACGAACTCCTCTTCAAATGGATCAAATCTCGCCCAAGCATGCAGATAAAGTGGACTCTTCACGACTGCGGGGCATTCACGGGCCATTGTTCTCATTTCACATATATTGGCTGTCATAAATGGCAAGTAGACTCAGCAGATTCAAAAAACAGACAACTGTCAGGGCTGTCACAACTGTCCACAGCTAGATCAATACCCCAAAGCTATTACAGATAACAGCAATGATAACTATAACCGTAAGAAGGCATCGTTCACAGGAGTGCCAAATCTTACCATAATAACCCCATCTAACTTGTTAAAAGAAAAAGTGCAGGCAAGCTTCCTTTCTGAATATCCAGTAGAAGTCAAATACAACACCATCAACATCCACATCTTCAAACCTACTCCAAGTACCTTCAAACAGAATCATGGCATTCAAGGTAAAAAGATAATTCTCGGAGTGGCAAGTGTCTGGAATGAGCGTAAAGGCCTTGACAACTTCATTGAACTTTCAAGGCTACTAGAAGGGAAACAGCTGGAAGTAAATAATCAGGAGGACTAGTACCAGATTGTCCTCATTTGATTTAGTGATGCTCAGGTAAAAGCGCTATCAGCTAACAACACAAACATCATTGGCGACAGCCCATGATGATGCGGTACCATTCCTCATCGGATCTGTGAGTATGGTAGCATAGATTCGACATAATCGTTCCTCCAATCGTAGTAAAATGTGATGAATCGCGAAATCATGATGCTACGAATCGTAGTAAAATACACGATTCACGAATCTATTATGAACTTATTTAGTGGCGGGAACTATCCGACGGATTATTTAGTGCTTACCAATGATCCTTCAAAAAAAGAAACAGGATTAA
>NZ_SVFW01000071.1 GCF_015056685.1 Butyrivibrio sp.
ACCATCAGCGAGATCATCAATTCTATCATCGGGAGCGGATTTACTTTGGAGCGTTTTGATGAACATCCTTCATGGGAAAATGAGAAACTCCCTGGAGAGTTTACTGCGATAGCAATAAAGCGGTGAGTAAAGTTTTGTTATAACCGTTCTTTCTATATGAAGCTGCCGGGGTGGCTGTTATCATTCTTTTTGTAAGGTGCCGATACAAGTAACAGGAAATAAGCAGATACGAAAGGATGATAAAAATGAACAGAGATATTTTTATAAAAAACCTGACCGGAGACCGGATAGAGATGAGTCCCAAGGGCAGATGTGCAAACGAGCTTTCCGTTGAAGAATTTGAAAAAGGATATGAGAAGTTTTTCGAAATGATCTTTGAGGTCGCCGATACGGATGTTTCCTCCATAACCGGATACGGGGAATTTGACGAAGACAACAAAGCCCCATTTGCCACATTCGAGGAATTTGTCCGTGAGACCTTTAACGAGGATCAGGAAGGCTACTGGCATAACTGGACGCAGATGTTTGAAACAACATTCCTAAGGAAAGATTATTTCGATAAGATATTTGCAAAGATCATGCAGTATGCACCCTACTGCGAAGGGCAGAGATTCCTTGCAAATAACAATACCTTTTTTGTCAACATGATCGTGGATGATTCGGGAAAAACCTACTGCGCAGACTGGGGCCGTGCCGGTATAATGGACTTTATAATGGATTTTGCGATTCTTGATCTGAATAAGCCATATTTACTGGTTCCGGAAAAACTATATGAGTATGTCCAGAAAAAGAAAATTGATATAAAGAACTTTAAGGAACGATTTTTATGCATGGCGTATTTTAAGGGACTACACACACTCATGTGGCATGCATCCATAGACGATCTTGAGTCCTGCGAATCCATTACCGCATCTTTAAATGAACTGGAAGAACGCATGAACAGGCTGGTCTGAACAGATGAAATATGAAAATGCAAAGGATATTCTCCCCGCAAGCCTTTTGAGAGAAGTGCAAAAGTATGCAGAAGGAAAAGCCATCTATATACCTATGCGCGAAAGATCAAAGGGCTGGGGAGAAGCATCTGGTTATCGTGAAAAACTGAATAAGAGAAATGCTCTCATCTGCAGCAGGTATGGCGCAGGTGCCGGTATTATGGAACTGGCAGAGGAGTTTTTTCTCTCTCCGGAATCGATCAAGAAAATAGTGTACGGTAAGAAGATAAAACTCCCGGAGTATTCGCCCACCATATACTCCGCAAAGCAGTATTCGGATGCCGGTATAGGTGAAGAATGGGTAAGGATATATCTGGACAATGAAGGTATGGATACACCTGACGGATCAGAGTTTTTCCTGTCTGAACTTGTGAAAATCCCTCTTCGCCTTATAGAGGATGGTCCAGGTGCGGAGGCAAAAGAAGAATCGGATGCGTATACAGATAAACCTTTGATCATTATGTTCGAGGATCACAGATTCAGAAGTTTCTGTGGAGAGGAATATCTTGCCTTTTTGAGAAAGGAAAAGAAGAACGCACACTGGGCTTTTATTTTCGTGAGCCACAAGGAGTACAGTTACTATCTTAACAACTTCGGCAAGCAGTTTCAGAGAGGAACATAATTACCTGGAAAAAAGCGTGGAGGAATGCGTATTGACAAATGTTTTAGAGAAGGCAAAAGCCATTTATGATTTAGAGAATTATGAGTTTGAACAAGTGGGCGGACATGACGGCGGAAGAAACCTCGTCTATGTCTGCAAACAAAAGGAAGAAAAGAAATACGTATTAAGAATATCCGCGCTTGGTGACAGGACGATGGAAGAATATGAGGCAGAGACGGAATTCGTGCATTACCTTGCGAAAAACGGTGCATCCGTCGCGGATGTGATCCCTTCGAGGAGCGGAAAACTCGTGGAACGCATGCAGGTAAAACCTTCGGTGATCGGTTTAAGCGAGGCTGCTGATGGAGCAGAAGGGGATGCGGAATGCTTTGTATCTTTGTTTGCGTATGCTAAAGGAATCCTTCTCAGCGAAAACGGATATCATTACAGAGATGGGGCACCGCTTTCCGAGCTGTTTTACAACATGGGAAAGACCATCGGAGCGATTCACAGGCTCTCGAAGCAATATCGGCCAACACATCAAAGGCAACAATATTTTGACAAGTACAACATGGAGTATGTCGATAAGGTGATCCCTGATGCTTATGCGGAGCTGAAGGCGGCCATTGCGGATCGCCTGGAGAGGTTCAGGACGCTCCCCGTGGATCCGGAGAGCTATGGCCTTGTACATTTTGATTTCAGCGACGGGAATTATCACGTGGATTTCAGTGACGGCGCAATTACGACCTTTGATTTCGACAATTGCATCTATTGCTGGTACATGTTTGACCTTGCACATCTTTGGACGCATGGCGTTGGCTGGTGTCAGTGGATGCCGGACGGAGAGAAGCGTCTGGCCTACATGAAGGAAGAGTATTTTGCGACCATTTTAGAGGGTTACCGGAGTGAGGCAACGGTTTCCGAGGAGCTGTTGGAAAGGCTTCCGCTCTTTATCGACATGGTGCTGATCGAAGGCATTGTGGACGAGTTTGAGTGCGCCGCCAGGGAAGGTGAGGAGCCGGACCCGGAGGACGTGGAAGATTACGTAAAGTGCCTGGTGGAAGCCATTCCATACGCAGGCATAGGAGTAGACTTATAATGGCTCTATCCTGGTTCATAGCGCTGAAAAATAGCGGAGGAAACAGATGGAAGACTACAGCAAGCAGCATAAGAAAGCATAGATTATTGGGGTGAGTGATACCCACCAAGGAAGCTATAGCATTGTCATCCGTGACAATAAAATGACAATACAAACCTTAAAAAGTATAGTAGATACATTCAAACAGTTCAGAAAATGTATTTGCGAGCTGGAGTGACATATGTGTCATAGGGCAAAGCAGATTATCCTCCAAGAGGTAAACTGTTTTATCCTAAAAGAATTAAATAGAACATAAGTAACAGACCTTGAAAAGGACTAACGAGGCTCCTTTCCAAGGTCTGTTCTTTTAGCTTATTCCTGCTATTTTGTTTGCGTATGCAATTAACCGTTTTCTCGTTTCAGTTTCCGGATTTTGACATAATTTGATGATTTCGAATAGTTCCGGATCTGATGCTCTTGATATGGTATAGGATATGGGGCTGGAATCATCGGTAAGGTTCATCAGGTATTCTTTGGAAGTATCCAAAACTTGAGCAATTACTTCTAAAGTCTGTATAGAAGGTGTTCTGGCGCCTGATTCGTACCTCAGATAAGCAGGTTGAGAAAGCTGCATTCTTTTGGCTGCTTCCATCTTGCTGATCCCAAGTTTTTCTCTGCACTCTTTTAATCTTTTTATATTCAGTGAAATACTCATACTTTCTGAAAACTCCTTCGAAAACAGTATTTGATTTTGGTGTTATCTGTTGATTATACCATTGGAATATGATACCATCAACGCATACCAATGGTATATAGAATAAATTTTGATACCAAAGCAAATCCTCTGACATTGGAGGGAGTGAAGGCTTTGATGGAGCGGATGAGGAGGAATCAAACGATGGCACCGAATATAAAAGATATGGAGAACAGACTGAACACATTGTATTGGACTGATTCTGAAAAGTACATGGAATTATTGGATGTGATAAAAGGAATGGGTTTTAAAATCTATCGAAATTCTAAAGGAAAGCATAGAGTGCAGATGGATATGAGCAATGCTTTTGGCGGTATATTTAAAGACTTTTTTTAGTGCAGATATAGCAGCATTCTGTGAAATCACAATTTGTGATTTCACGGAAAGGATTTACAGAACTAAAATAATAGGCGATATCGATTATGCCAATGGCATAAAGTATTATCAATATACCAGTGTATAATTGAGAGGATTAATATGTACAAAAACAGTGATTATGACCATAAAATTGAAAAGAGAATTTCAGCACTTCCAGCAACTCTGGCTTTGACTCTAACGGAGGCAGAATGCAATATGGTAATATCTGCGCTTGATTTGTATAGCCGAATTTGGATAGGACAATATGATCGGATTGATGATATTTATATTTATGATACAGGTTCTAGGTGGAACAAGGATTCGAGAAGACATTGCCTTTTTCAGGAGATTCGTAATATTCTGATTCCTTCTTTGATGGGCGATTATTCATCATGCTCTTTGGGAATATGGAGTGAAAAAACTGATATTAGGGCCATCAATGCATATGATATACAGCAACGACTTAGATATGAGTTGTCTTGGTATAAGAACCCCGAGGGGGATATAACGATAGACTATGATACACCCATGATCCGAGGAAGCAATGGTGATTTATCTGTGTTTTGCGAAACTACAGAAGAAGGAGTATGTGCTACTTTATATTTATCGAAGGAGCATCTGACAGTAATGCAAACCTCTATTGAAGTATATAGTTTTCTAATCAATCGCAAAATGCAGGAGGCTTTTAGATACTTTACTTCTAATGAAGAAGTGCTTTCTCTAGCCGAAGAACTCACCAGGATATATAAGGAATATGAGTACCTCTCTTTTTCTTCCGATACGAATTATGGAATAGAGAGGTATCGGAATCTGATAAACAAGACATCAAAGATTATGGAAAAGATTAAGGATGTAAATGAAGAGAAAGCGTATACAGATTTCATTCGGATTAACATATCTCCGACAAATCCTTTTATACCATTAGACGATGCGCTGAGAATACTTGACCAGCCATTTGAGCATTTTAAGAAATGCAGGAGGAAGTTCCCTCCCCAAAACGTATTAGATCTGCCTGGGGCAGGGTTTCTGACTAGAATGCGTGGAAAGGAACGTGCTACAACAGACTATCTATTGGTATGGTATGAACCGTCAACCAAAACAGAATACTATTTTGAAGGAGAGAATTATATAATTAAACATGATGGTAAAATTGACATGCCAGATGATATAATGCGTTTCATTCGAACAAAATGTCAAGCAATGAGGAATAAGAATAATGGGGAATGATAAAATACAGTTATTTGAAAATCAGCCGATTAGGACAGCGTGGGTAGAAGAAGAGGAGGAATGGTATTTCTCTGTTGTTGATGTGGTCCGAATACTAACAGAACAGCCGGATACAGACGGTGCCAGGAATTATTGGAAGGTTCTGAAAAAGAGAATAAAAGAGGAAGGAAATGAACTGGTTACAAATTGTAACCAGTTGAAAATGACAGCCCAGGATGGCAAAAAGAGATTAACAGATGTAGCCAGTACAGAACAGCTGCTCCGTATTATCCAGTCCATCCCATCAAAAAAAGCTGAGCCTTTTAAATTATGGCTTGCTCAGGTTGGGCGTGAGAGGATGGAAGAAGTAATAGATCCGGAGTTGACAATAGAGCGTGCTCTTGAAACGTATGCTAAGAAAGGTTATTCAAGAGAATGGATCAATCAACGTTTGCAGGCAATTCAGGTGCGAAAAGAGCTTACTGATGAGTGGGACAAACGTGGCGTCAAAAAAGGCGTAGAATACGCAATCCTGACAGATGAGATAACAAAAGCCTGGTCTGGGATGACAACAAGGCAATATAAGAACCTCAAAGGCCTGAAGAAAGAGAATCTTAGGGATAATATGTCGACTTTGGAACTGGTGCTTAATATGCTTGCAGAGGCAACTACAGCAGAAATCTCAAAGGAGAAGAAACCTGAGACTTTTGAAGATAACCGCATTGTGGCAAACGAAGGTGGTGCAGCAGCTGGAGAAGCTAGAGCTGCTGTTGAAAAAAGAACAGGTAAACCAGTTATAACCAACAAGAGCGCAAACGAACTACAGAATCTGGTTACCGGTCTAATTGAGGATATCGGAAAGCCAAACGACAATTAACGACTAAGAAAGAAAGCAAATTAAACGTATCTACGAAATCAAAGCATGAAAAAAGCTGAGCTATAAAAAGTTCAGCTTTATTATTTTACGCAAAAAGTAGTGAAGCCATGGTTACATTTTCAAAAAATTTTTTTCAGGTGATATATTTCTGCGGTTAGAATCGTATTATAGTTAGAAGGCCTTCTAAAAAACAGAAAGGGAGTTTTGTCATGGAGGAAAAAGAAGCAAGGCGGATACTGGAAACATACGCTGACATGATACTTAGAATCAGTTATAGTTACCTTCGCCATACATATGATGCAGAGGACATCTGCCAGAATGTAATACTGAAATACCTGTCCGCCCACCAAAGATTTGATAGTCGCGAGCATGAAAAAGCCTGGATGATCAGGACTACAATCAATGCGTGCAAGGATTTGAGAAAGAGTGCTTTCTTCAGAAATGCGATAGGACTAGATGCGTTACCGGAAAGGGCTGTACCGGAGGAACCGGTGTCCGTTCTTACAGAAGAGCTTAAAAAGCTTCCGGCAAATTACCGGATAAGCATCCACCTCTTTTATTACGAAGGGTATACCATCAAAGAAATTGCCCAGATTCTAGGAAAAAGAGAAACCGTAGTTGCCAATTATCTATCAAGAGGCAGGAAAAGGCTCAAGGACTCATTATCTAAGGATTCTCGTTTTTTACTAAAGGAAGGTGAAGTATATGATTGATCAGATAAAAGAGATTTATAACCACTCCATGAATGAACTCTGTTTCTCAGGACAAGCTAAAGAAAAAATGTTTCGCGTGATAAGCGAGCAGTATTCAGAACAGAACAGTGGAGGAAAGATTATGAAGGCAAGTTTCAGCTTTAAGACAGCAGGTATCGTTGCAGCAGCATGTGTAATGCTCATTGGAACTACTGTATTTGCAGGAAGTAGCATTGTTTCGAGCATTGAAAGCCACAACAGGATTGGCAGTGAGATTACAGCATATGAGGATATGGCAAAACTTGAAAGGACTATCAGCATGGATGTCCTTACGGTTGAAAAGTTCAGCAACGGCTTTAGATTCAGTAATGCCGAAATCATTGATGTGTCAGATTATAACGAGGAAGGAGCTGATCTTGCCGATGCTTCAGGCGTTGACGTCATATATACAAAAGACGGAATGGCTGATATCTACTTGAATGCCGAGCCGGTAAGCACCTTAAGAAGCTATGAAGACACGTCCATGGAAACGAGGATGGTCGGTGATGTTGCTGTAAAATACAGCCTGGATGAATATCTTTTCCTTCCGCCTAGCATGGAAGGACAGGTATCACAGGAACTTATTGACAGGATGGAAAATGATGACCATTTCTTCATTAGCTATGGTTCAGATCAGGAAGAAACTCAGATGATCACAAATCTTTCATTTGATGTGGATGGCGTTCACTACTGTCTTACGACCTTCGATACAACATTAACTGTAGATGAACTTTTTGGTATGGCAGGGGAATTGATTATATCAGGAAAATAATATATAACTATTATTGAGAGCTGTCTGTATTCGGGCAGCTCCCATTTTGCTTACATAAATAGTAGGGGGCTTTTTCTAATGTTGCGTATAGCTGTTTGTGATGATGATATAGTAGATTGCGACAGAATATATGGGTTTGTTCAAGATTATATAAATAGAAATGATTTGGTTGCAGATGTGAGAAAGTATACGCACCCAGATTTAATGCTAACTGAGAGTGTAGCCTTTCATCCCAATATCTATATTTTAGACATTGTTATGCCCATGCTTACTGGCTTAGAAGCAGCCAAAGAAGTTCGTTGGACTCAAAAAAATGCCCAGATTATTTTTGCAACTTCTGAAAAATCTTATGCTTTAGAGGCATATGATGTTAGCCCTATTAATTATATTTTAAAGCCAGTGGATAAAAATAAGCTGGAACAATCTTTAAATAGGGCTATTTCTAACATTGAACCTGAGGATGAACAATCGATTACGGTAAAAATCAAAGGCGGATTTGCTACAATTCGTATATGCGATATTATGTATGTTGATTGCAGTAATCACAAGGTGACATTCCATTTATTATCAAATGATACAATTACAACCCCCACCTTACGAATCGGATTTGCAGAATATGTCGAGGCGTTACTTCCTGCCGACATGTTTTTACGATGCCATGAATCTATTACTGTAAATATAGCAGCCATAGATAAATTGGTGAAATATGAAATAGAACTTCGTAACAAGGAGATAATTCCTGTTTCTAGAAATCGTTATGACGAAATAGCATCAGCTTATATGGATTATAGACTTTAATAAGACAAAGGAAAAATAATGCAAACTTACGTCGTTTCAATTCTTTACATTAGTATCATTATTTTATTTTTGGAATGCTACACAGTTTTTAAGAATATGAAGTCAAAGCTTCACCAGTATCTGTTCTTTTGCTGTGTGGCCATGCTTGTAAATAATATTGGCTACTTGTTGGGGATTCAATCGACCTCGTTAGAATCCCGTGTTTTAGCTGTAAAGTTTTCATATGCTGGAAGAGTGTGGATTGCTTACACACTCTTTATGTTTGCCGTAGAATTATGCCAGGTGAATTTTCCGAGAATAGCTAAAAAGGTGCTGCTCTTTATGCATGCTAGTATTTATATGTCAGTCTTAACAGTAGGAAAGCATTGTCTTTATTACACTTGGGTTGAATCTGTATATGAGAATGGCATACTTATTCTAAAACATGGCTGTGGTATCTTTTATCATATTTTGATGTTTATGCAAGTGCTATACATTATCTTTGGCTTTTACATGTTGTTTTCAACATACAGGATATTGAAGAATCCAATTACCAAGAAATGCTTTAGAACTGTGACTTTGGCAATACTATCACTTAGTATTTTTTACATTATTCAAATCACTCATATTCTTCCGATTTCTCGGGTATTCGATCTATCTGTTATAGGAAATATTGTGCTGGTTATACTGCTTTATGTTGCAATAGTAAGGTGTAATCTGCTTAGTCTTATAGAAATGGCAAAGGACTATATTATAGATGGTTTGACAGATGGAATAATTGCTGTGGATACTGTGGGCAAAGTAAAGTATTACAACAAGCTGGCATTGAAAATATTTCCTGAGATTGTTAAGCCAAATGCAGATCTGCCATCGGCCCTGACAGAGGCAAGTACTAGCGATAATGAGTACACTTTCGATAATCGTATATACGTTATAGAGAAAAATGTTTTACATAACGATTATTGTGTAGTTGGTGATATATATGTGCTTTCTGATGCCACAGATTTAAAAGAAAAAGAGTACAAGCTAAAAGCTGATGCTCAGCTATATCAGCTGGCTGCAAAAACAATGAAGGAGAGATTGTTGCTTGCAGAAGAATTTGTGAAGCAGGATAGAAAACTGCGACATGACAGGAGACATTTTGAAGCGCTTTTAATGACATTGCTTCAGGATGGGAATGTGGACGAAGCAAAGAAATATCTTTCGGAGCAGTTGGCTGAGGAGCCAGGGACAATCAAAAGATACTGTGATAATACCACTATCAATGTGGCACTGATGTTTTATGTAAATGCCGCAGAAAAGAATAATATATCGGTGGAGACTAATATTAGTATTCCAGCAACTATTTCTATGGATGATCTACACCTTGGAATTGTAATGGCTAATTTGCTTGAGAATGCCATCAATGCCTGCAAAAATGTACCTGAAGACAAACGTTTTATCCATATCAAAGCGGTATATAAAGAGCAGCTGCTTTTAGAAATTGAGAATTCATGTGTTTCAAAAGTACCTTTAAATGAAAAGGGATATCCATTCTCCAATGAAGTTGGGCATGGCATCGGAACCCAGAGTGTGCTGTCTTTCGTGGAAGAAACGGGAGGGTTCATTCAATATGAATCAAACGATAATTCATTCAAAGTGCGGATGATTTTGAATTAATGTAAAAAAGTATAAATATGTTTACAGAGGCAATCTTCACGGAGGATTGTCTTTTTTTTGAGTAATCCAATTATTGAAAGCAAACGACAAAGCGTGTGTAATGAAATACCAATTAAGTGTAAAAAAACACATTTGACATTTGGGTGCTAACATTATCAATCGTGAAAATAAGTTATGGAGGTTGAAATGAAAAGAATAGTAAATTTATTGCTTATGGGCTGCATTTCATTATCACTAGTTGGATGCGCGGCATCAGAAAGTAATGATACCGTTGCAGATGGCTGCTATTATGGGGGACTTTACAGTGATGGAAAAGATAGAATTGGAGTAGAAGATGAGTGGGGGAATTTGCCATGTATTGTCTACAATGTTCGAATAGAAGGAAATAAGCTTGTAGTCAGCGGAAGCATGTCTTATTCAGCTACACATGATTATGAAAATGCTGAAACTTCTGATGATATGGAGCACACCTTTGTTTTTGATGACAACACAGACTTCAAATGGCTAAAAGGTCCGGAGGATAATGAACACTACACAGCAGAAGAATATGTTAGTGGGCTGGAGGATTTGAAAGACACAGGGCTTGGTTTAACGATAGAGGTAGAAAATGGTGTAGCTACGGAAGTATCGGTTTCATCATAAGCGCAAAGTGAAAATTCTTTTAATAGCTTTGTAGATTCTTATAACAAGAGTTTTTTAACACTATTATGGGAGAAATAGATATATGACGAAGAGAATTACAATTATTGCCGTAATCATTGTTTTGCTGGCAGGCGGAGTGTTACTTGTTGTAAACACTTTTAGGACAAGTGACACTATAGAAAGTGTGGCAGATAATACTGTTCAATCGGAGCAAGTTACAATTGAAGAAAATGTAGGGGCCGGAAACGCCGATAATGAAAATCAACTCTATGATGTTCAGAAGTTTACAACTTTAGATGGCGGTCTTCTAAAGATTGATCCTGATTGTGACTACCACTTTAAATGGGATACTTCTACTATTGAGGAAAACGAAGATGGTAGCTTTACAGGTACATTTGACTTTGCGTACGTTGGTATACCAATCGTAATCACAGACGACGTGTTTTCAAGCATTGAAGTTGGAAACAAATTGCCAAAGATCGATCATCTGGCCTATGAATGGGGTGATTTTAAATGTGTTCAGGTTCAGGATGGTAAAAAATTCTTTGTAGATAGCTGTTATGATTCTGTTGATGTAGCCAAGAACGAGGATTCATTGGTGATTTGTTTTGATGAATCTTGCAAAGATAGCAAAGGAAACATTTTTGTATACACAGATTCAAATCCGGACGAGGAGGGGTATTACAAGGAGTACGAGTACAAAGATATTGATGGTCAGGTAAAAGTAATATTTGCAGCTGATGCAAAAAT
Source organism: Butyrivibrio sp. (assembly GCF_015056685.1). Classification (GTDB taxonomy): domain Bacteria; phylum Bacillota; class Clostridia; order Lachnospirales; family Lachnospiraceae; genus Butyrivibrio. The sequence continues at coordinate 11,197 of NZ_SVFW01000071.1, forward strand.
AAAATATATAAAGTCTGTCAGTGATAACAATATTTCATATGACACTGTTGATTTTAAGACTTTTCTATCAGAGGATATAAAGTCTGATTACGGCGATTTTGCTGAAAGAGAGTGGGGGATGAGTACAGACTCGTGGCATGGTACGGGTGAGTTACGTGTTACAGGAAATGAGGCAGGTGAGATAGTGTTTATTGAGGAATTTTGGCCTGCTGGATAAAAATTGATAACGGAGTATTAGTGTGAAAAAAATTATAAATAGAATATTAAAAGTAATTGGCATTGTAATTGCTGTGATATTGTTTATCTGCGTTTTGTTTTTTATATATCACAGAGTTACTTGTATTGATGAGGAAAAAAATCATCCATCTCAATTCAGTTTTGTTGAAGTGGGTGGAAAGAGAATTAGCATGCAAATTCAAGGAGAAGGGGAGCATACAATTGTGCTGCTTCCTGGTCTTGGAACTACTTCTCCAATATATGATTTTGCGCCTTTGGCAGATGAGCTTGCAAAAAATAATCGAGTTATTACATATGAGCCATTTGGATATGGTTACAGTGATATTACTGATAAGTCCAGAACAATTGAAAATGAATGTGAGGAACTGAAACAGGCCTTGGATGCTTCAGGCGTAGAAGGTCCTTATATATTTATGGCACACTCAGTATATGGGCTTGATAGTATTTATTTTGCAAACAAGTATCCGGAATATGTTGAGGCTGTAGTTGGCATAGATTGCACAATGCCAACTATGTTATCCTATTTTGGAGAAGAAGTCCCTGCGGATATGCCGATGGCTATGGATTTGATGAGAATAACGGGACTTACAAGACTTCTACAAATGATGGATGAGAATCAGTTTGTATCAGATAATAGTTCAAATCTGTATAGTGAAGAGAATCTGCAAGAGCAGAGAATTATTTCAGCCAGAATAGAAGCTAATAAAAACGTTATTGAGCAATATAATGATCTGGATAATAAAATAAAAGCAACATTTGATTTGAAATACACTGATTCAATGCCTATTTTGTTCTTTACGACTAATGATGCAGATAAAGAGCAACGTGATGATGGCAAGACAAGCAAGAGTCTATATGAAACCTATATAACGAATCCAGATATTCAATCTGTCATAACATATGATGCTTCGCATTATATGCATTGGACAAAGGCAAAAGAGATGTCAGATGACGTGAATGATTTTGTAAAAGAGGTTTTTAATGATAGAAACAAATAATGACAAGAAAAGTATTGTTGTTTTTTATGTGATTACCTTACTGATAAGTGCAGTGGTAGAAGGAATCACAATAATTACAGGATGTAGGGCTACTATTTTGATACTCATGTGGTCCCCGGGAATTGTCGGAATCATATGTAGCAGAGTCTTTTATCCTAAACAGCAGGCACTTGGCATTAAGAAGTTTAAACCCCGCTATTTGTTGTTGGCCATACTGATTCCAAATGCTTACCTTATACCTTCTTATATGATTTCATGGGCAATTCTGAAGGACCCGACAATAGGCGTTGATGAATTGGCGCATAGAATTACTAATGGAATCGCATTTGATATTCCGGGAATATGCGTCCTTTTTATAGCATTTATTCCAATGCTGATTCTTAGTATGGTGACTGCAGCAGGAGAAGAGCTGGGATGGAGAGGCTATGCATTCCCGATCCTAGCCCGTTTATATGGAACCCCAAAAGCTATTCTGATAAATGGTAGTATATGGGCTGTATGGCACATGCCAATTATTCTTAGCGGACAGTACCAGGCAAGTGTAAATATAATATATGGACTAATTAGCTTCTTTATAGAAGTAATGATTTTGACAATTATCTTTTGCTGGTCAAGAAAGACCAGTGGAAGTGTTATTCCAGCAATCATATTACATGCCACTCACAACTTGGTTGATCAGTCATATCTACAGACACTGAGTACAAACACAAATGTTCCATATCTCAGCGGAGAACAGGGGATTATTACCATTATAGTAGGCGCATTAGTGGCAATTGTATTGTACTTTCAACTATCAAAATTGTGTTAATGAATAGAAATAGATTCGAATGATTTGTAGGAGTTAAGAAGGGATAAAAATGATTGGAATATATTTGAGTGGAACCGGAAATACAAAGCACTGCGTGGAGTTGCTGGTGAAATTAATAGACAATGAGGCACAGTGTGTTCCGCTAGAGCATCCACAGATAAAAGGATTATTGGAGAATGAGGATACTATTTTTTTAGGCTATCCAACACAGTTTTCTAATGCACCCATGATGGTAAGGGATTTTATAAAAAATAATAGTAGTATTTGGCAAGATAAAAAAGTATTCTGCCTTAATACAATGGGGCTGTTTAGTGGTGATGGAACCGGATGCGTTGCCAGATTACTAAAAAAATACGGGGCAGTAATACTTGGTGGAGTACAAATAAAAATGCCGGACTCTGTTTGCGACAGCAAGCTGTTAAAAAAGAGTATTGAAGAAAACAAGGCAATTGTAAGAGCTGCCGATGCTCGAATAAAGCAAATTGCGGAACAAATTTTAGAAGATAGTTATCCCCAAGAAGGGCTATCATTTATTGCACATGTTAAGGGGTTGTTTGGACAACGACTTTGGTTTTACCATAAAACTATTGGATATACCGATAAACTAAAAATCAGCGATGAATGCATTGGATGTGGATTGTGTAGCAGAGAATGTCCAATGGGAAATATTGAGATAAAAAATGGGAAAGCCATACCGGGAGGCCAATGCACAATGTGTTATCGTTGCATTAGTTTATGTCCGCAGAAGGCGATTACTCTTTTAGGCGATACTGTTAGGGAGCAATGCCGGTTTAGCAAGTATGCTTAAGTAAGGAGATTAAAAATGACAGCAGAACAATTATGGAAACAATCAGGATTATCAGGAGAATATGAAGCGTGGGCATTTACTGATGTGCCAGATAAACTGGCAGCACTTGTTTGTGAAGGGACAAAAACAGCAACATGTTCATCTTATGACGTTTGTATTGCAGAAAATGAGCCAATTCCTAAGGCTGGAGATTATAGCATTATTCTCGATTCTAAGGATAATGCAGTTTGTATTGTGCGCACATCTAAGATTACAATATGTCCCTTTAAGGATGTAACTGCAGAGCACGCATATAAAGAGGGCGAAGGCGATAGGAGTCTCGAATACTGGCGTGAGGTTCATAAGGAATTCTTAGAGAGCGAACTTGAAACGATTAATATGCCTTTTAGTGAAGAGGCAAAGGTTATTTGTGAAGAGTTTGAATTGGTAAACATAACAGCATGAGAACGTAGCTCCAAAAATGAGAGTTTGCATTTTTTATGTTTGTTGCAGCCAGATAATTATGATTTAAAGGCATAGAATAATTATGAGTCTAAACAAAAAAGTAATTACACTTGAAAATGCCTCAAAGGTATATGATGGTAAGTATGTGATAAATAATATTTCACATGAATTTGCCAAAGGAGAATCCATAGCATTATGTGGACATAATGGATGTGGCAAAAGTACAATGCTTAAGCTATT
>NZ_SVFW01000072.1 GCF_015056685.1 Butyrivibrio sp.
CCATGTATCAACCAGGGTCTTAAGGCTGGTATGAACAAGGTTATGGACGAAGAGAAGAAGGCTGTTGCTACAGGATATTGGGATATGTTCAGATTCAATCCTCAGGCAGAGAACAAGTTCACACTTGATTCTAAGCCAGCTACAGAGGACTTCCAGAGCTTCCTTGATGGTGAGGTTCGTTACCTTTCACTTAAGCTCAAGAATCCTGAGAGAGCAGCTAAGCTCAATGCTATGGCAGCTGAGCATGCTAAGGAGCACAGAGCTTATCTTGAAAAACTTGTTACACTTTACGGAAAGCAGTAATAAGAAAATAAAGATAAAAGAAAAGGCCGGTTCGAAAGAACCGGTCTTTTTTAAAACTTGAAATTAAATTAAAGGTCAAATCTTAGAAAGCGTCTGGATGGCATTTTCAGGAATAACTATAGAATAATGCTCATCTAAGAACTGCTGTGTAGCAGTGCTTCCTATTTCTGTCTTGCCATACTCTGTAAGTAGAGAACAGATGTTGGCGAATAATCCATCTTCGATATCACCCTGATGAAGTATCAGATAGAACTTACCGTTTGCTTCATTCTTATAAAGGGTGTTTGTACCATTGAATTTCCTGCTTACTATACTTGAGAATCTCATGACTTCATGCAGTGAGTCAAAGGAAAAGATCCTTGAACCCTTTCTGCTTGGCTGCCCTTTTTTGCGAGCGCCTGACGTTTTCTCTTTTACCTTTTTGGAATCTGACAGAGGAGATGAACTAAGAGGTCCATCCAGGAAATCGGACATATTGCTGTGCTGAAGTCTTTTGAAAAGACTGGAGACATCTTCTTCCTCGTCCTCATATTCGTCCTCGTCATACTCGTCGTAGTCCTCATCCTCTTCGTCATCTTCATGAACTGAAGGAGCAAAGTTGGAAAAACGTGTGTCAAGTTCTTCCGGATCGTCTACCTTTGTGATGATAAGAACAATGCACTCAGAATTGATAGGGATTGCCTCAATCATTAGAGGAGTATCCTCTGCATCAAAGCCATATTCTAAATTGGCTTGCTGCATCATGTCCTGAAAAAGCTCTTTTGCTTTATCAGTACCATACGCAAGCTCTGTGATCTTAAGGTCGCGCTTCGCAAGGTCATCTCTGGTAAGGGTGCATCGAATCTGGTGATCATTGACTTTTTCAATCTTCATGATGCTTACCTCCTGACTTTGGAATACATAGATACTAAGTGAAATGGTATCCTATGTCAATACTTATATCGGCTTATTTTACTATTTAATTTAAAGATATACAATAGGTTTTATGCAATTTAAATCTTAAGAAAATCTTAAGAATTTTCGACGGTATTTCTTAAGAATTTGCTGCTATTATATTTTCTTGTGAGATGCCTCGCCGAGGATATGAACCCGGAAAGGAGGCGGTTAATCAAGGGTATTATTTATTTTCTACTATTCTTTTTTCTATGATTCATTCATAGATGTCTTATGTTTAGTTTCGAAATAAAATCCCCAATTAACGAGTAAATTTTTACCAACAACATAGAGCATTAACAAATGTAGTATTTCCTAATACTATTATACCATATTTTGTATAAGAAAATATGGCTACAAGACAGGGTTTGGCGTTGGCATCTTACTATATTAATATATGTCAATTTGAAAGAAACATATCAAAACATTGAGATAAGGAATTATCACATATAAAAATCCTTTTGGCTTTTGAAATCCAAAAAAACAATCAATTGTATAAAGAGGCTACCCCGCCATGAACATACATATAATGTAATGATTGGATAAGATACTTTCATAATGACGTAAGATTAATTGTTTGATATAATATAGGGCGATTGTAAAGGAGCTAGAACATGAAGAAAAAGGTGATTCCGGCGATTATTATAATCGCCCTTATTTTTATTATAGGAGGAATCTATGCACTTCAGATTGTGTATCAGCATTACTCTTACAGCAACGAGAAAGCAGATCTGAACGAGTATTTTGATATATCAGGTGACAGTGATGTTGCTATCATTCTTGGCAACGAGAGAATAGGCGAGAGAGCATTTCTTTTAGATGACACCTATTACATGGACTTTGATTCAGTACAGAAGTACTTAAACGACAGATTCTACTACGGACAGGCAGACGGTACCCTTGTTTACACAACAGCTTCCAAGATAATAACAAGTGAGATTGGAACATCCACCTGGTCAGATTCAGAGGGCGGCTCTGGTGATGAGGGCTACATCATATCAAGAATGGAGGGCGATACTTTTCTTGTCGCTCTTGATTATGTAAAAAAATATACCAACTTTTCTTACGAAGCTTTTACCGAACCTAATCACATACAGCTGACAACAAGCTGGGAAGATCAGCAGGTAGCTACTATTAAAAAGAACACTCAGCTCAGAAAGCGCGGCGGTGTAAAGAGTGAGATCCTTGAGGAGCTTGCTGCAGGAGACACGGTTGTTATCCTCGAAGAGCTTGAGGACTGGGTGAAGGTAAAGAGCGCAGATTCTTACATAGGATATGTTGAGAAAAAGAGACTTGAGAACGAGACAACATTTAGTCCTATTCCTGTAACTGATTACGTTCCGGAAGAATATACTTCACTTACAAGAGATCACAAGATAAACCTGGGCTTCCACAATATCGGTGGCTACGCCGGTAACGAGACACTTATCGCTTATATCGAGAATACCAAGAAGATAAATGTTCTTTGCCCTACATGGTTTGCGCTTAAAGATAACGATGGTAATATTAACAGCGTTGCTTCTGCAGCTTATGTTACTTCAGCCCACAATATGGGCATTGAAGTGTGGGCTCTTGTGGATAACTTCACCGGTGGAGACGGGTTTTCCACTTCAGAAGTTATAACCCATGCAAGCAGCAGAGCAAACTTTATAGAAAATGTAGTTGCAAGGACTTTGGAAGTCGGAGCAGACGGAGTTAACCTTGATTTTGAGACAGTGGCAGCAGAAGACGGGCAGTCTTTTGTGGAACTTGTCAGAGAGCTTTCAATTGCCTGTAGAAAAGCAGGACTTGTCTTTTCAATAGACAATTATGTACCTATGAATTTCAATGATTACTATGATCTTGAAGAGCAGGGAATCGTTGCAGACTACTGCATAATCATGGGATATGATGAGCATTATGCAGGCTCTGCAGAGGCTGGTTCAGTTGCTTCTTTATCATATGTAGAAAACGGAATCATCAATACCTTAAAAGAGGTTGATGCTTCCAAGGTTATCAATGCAGTGCCTTTCTATACCAGAATATGGCATACATCAGGCGGAGTTCTTTCAAGCGAAGCTGTATCTATGAAGGTTGCAAAAGAGTATATCAGCAGTCATTCAATTACTATGGAGTGGGATTCAGAGGCAGGCCAGAACTACGGCGAGTTTACATCATCTGACGGAACCTTGAATCAGATCTGGATGGAGGATGCTACTTCAATAGGTCAAAAGATTGATGCCATGAGAGCAAGCGGTATTGCCGGAATTGCTGAGTGGGCAATTGGTATGGAGACCAGCGATGTTTGGGATGAGATTGCTGAGTTTGTAGAGGAATAAGAAAGTGGAAACAGAAGTTATAGTTATAGAAGAAAGTAATATAGACGAAGAGGCCCAAAAACAGCTTAAAAGAGCCGGGGATATCATGAAAAAGGGCGGCCTTGTAGCATTCCCGACAGAGACAGTTTACGGTCTTGGCGGAGATGCCTTAAACCCAGAGTCTTCCAAAAAAATATACGCTGCAAAGGGAAGACCATCTGATAATCCGCTTATAGTCCATGTTTCAAACATGGATGATGTTGCAAAGATCGTAAAAGAAGTTCCTGAGGCTGCAAAAAAACTTGCAGCTGCCTTTTGGCCGGGACCACTTACAATGATAATGAACAAAAATGACAAGGTTCCTTATGAGACTACAGGCGGCCTTGACACAGTAGCGATCAGAATGCCTAACAACAAGATAGCTCTTGGCCTTATTGATGCTGCAGGCGGATTTATAGCAGCGCCAAGTGCCAATACATCAGGACGTCCAAGCCCTACAGTTGCAAGATACTGCGAGGAAGACCTTTCCGGTAAGATTGAGATGATAATCGACGGAGGCCAGGTTGGAATTGGTCTTGAGTCCACCATCGTAGACCTCACAAGTGATGAGCCCATGATCTTAAGACCGGGCTACATAACAGCAGATATGTTAAAAGAGGTCCTTGGCACAATTTCAATTGATAGAACCATAATAGACAGCACTTCAACTCAGAAGCCCAAGGCTCCTGGGATGAAATACAAGCACTACGCTCCAAAGGGCGACCTTGCAATAGTTCAGGGAAGCCAGGAGAAAGTAATAGAGTACATAAATGCCAAGGCAAAAGAGGCAAAAGCTGAAGGCAAGAGAGTCGGAATAATAGGAACAGATTCAACCAAGAATCTCTATGAAGCTGATATAGTAAAGAGCGTTGGAAACAGAGATGATGAAAGTACAATAGCTCATGAACTTTTCAAGGTATTAAGAGAGTTCGATGATGAAAATGTGGACGTGATGTTCTCTGAATCTTTTGACGAGAACGGAATAGGTCAGGCTATAATGAACAGGCTTTTAAAAGCAGCAGGTCATAATGTTATTGTGCTTTAAGTAGTTCTTTTGACATTGAGACGACTGTATTATAATAGTAAGGGATGGTGTAAAAATGATAGCATTAGGTAGTGATCACGGCGGATTTGAACTTAAAGAGGCTGTAAAAAAGCATCTTGAGGAGAGAGGACTTGAGTATAAGGATTTTGGAACTTATGATCTTAACTCATGTGATTATCCTGACTTTGGAAGAGCAGCTGCAGAGGCCGTTGCAAGTGGTGAGTGCGACAGAGGAATTGTAATCTGCACAACTGGAATTGGTATTTCAATAGTAGCCAATAAGGTTAAAGGAATCAGATGCGCTCTTTGCTCTGAGAAGACAACAGCCAGACTTACAAGAGAGCACAATGATGCAAACATGCTTGCTATGGGCGGTGGCATGATCGGAAAAGTTCAGGCCCTTGAAATCGTTGATACATTTTTAGATACACCTTTTTCAGAGATGGAAAAGCACAGTCGCAGAATATCAAAAATAGAAGACTAATAAAACAGACCAGGAGGAAGATATGGGAAAAGTAGTTATTATGGATCATCCGCTGATTCAGCACAAGATTGGAATGATCAGGAGAGTTGAAACAGGAACAAAGGACTTCAGACAGACTATCAGTGAAATAGCAATGCTTATCTGCTATGAAGCAACCAGAGATCTTAATCTTAAGGATGTTGAAATTCAGACACCTATTTGTAAGACAACAGTTAAGGAACTTAAAGGAAGAAAGCTTTGCGTAGTACCTATTTTAAGAGCAGGTCTTGGAATGGTTGATGGTATGCTTGCACTTATTCCTGCAGCAAAGGTTGGACACATCGGACTTTACAGAGATCCTGAGACACTTAAGCCAGTTGAGTATTACTGCAAGATGCCTGCTGACATTTCAGAGAGAGAGATCTTCGTAGTAGATCCTATGCTCGCTACAGGTGGATCATCTGTTGCAGCAATCCAGATGCTCAAGGACAGAGGCTGCAGCCACATCCACTTCATGTGCATCATTGCAGCTCCGGAAGGACTCAAGGCAATGCAGGAAGCACATCCTGATGTAGATATCTACGTAGGCTCCCTCGATGAGAAGCTCAACGAGCACGGCTACATCGTACCAGGTTTGGGAGACGCTGGAGATCGTATCTTCGGAACGAAATAAGTATTCAAGGAGGACGCATGAAAAGAGAGGACTACATATCCTGGGATGAGTATTTCATGGGTGTTGCAAAGCTTGCAGCCCTCAGATCTAAAGACCCTAACACCCAGGTGGGAAGCTGCATAGTTTCAGAGGACAACAACATCCTTTCCATGGGTTACAACGGTTTCCCTAAGGGCTGCGCTGATGAGGACTTCCCTTGGGAGCGCGACGGCGAGGATGAACTTTCAACTAAATATCCTTTTGTTACACACAGTGAGCTCAACGCGATCCTTAATTACAGAGGCGGAAGCCTTGTAGGATCCAAGATATATGTCTCTCTTTTTCCATGTAACGAGTGTGCCAAGGCTATTATTCAGGCCGGCATAAAGACAGTCGTTTATGACAGTGATAAGTATAGCTCTTCTGCATCAACCAGAGCTTCCAAGAAGATGTTTGATGCAGCAGGAGTTAGGTATTATCAGTATCAGCCCAGTGGTAGAAGTATAAAAATTACAATTTGACCATAAAAAGACGGCATGAAAAAAAGAGGGGACAGGGGTATAACAACTAAATATAGAAAAAGAGCTTTATTTTTGGCTTTGGCAGCAGCTTCCTGTTTCATGGCGCTGACTCTTTTTCCTATTAAGAGCTTCGCTACGCAGACCACAAAGCAGCAGCTTGAGGAAGCAAAAGAAAAAAAGCAGCAGTCCCAGAACGAGCTTGACAACACAAAAGATGACATTGCTGAGATGAATGAAGAAAAATCTTCTCTTCAGGGACAGCTTAATTCCTTAAACAGCCAGCTAAGTGAAGTAAGCAACAATCTGGCTGAGATTGAAGAGCAGATTGATGATAAAGAGACTGAGATAGAGAATACTCTGGCAGAGCTTGAAGTTGCCAGAAATACTGAAGCAGATCAGTATGCATCCATGAAAAAGAGAGTTCAGTTTATTTATGAGAAACAGAACTTTATGCTTTGGGATATGGTCCTCAGTGCGGGAAGTTTTGCGGATTTCCTCAATCAGAATCATTTTATCGAAGAGTTGTCTGCTTATGATAAGAGAAAGTTCGAAGAGTACATCGAGACCAGAAAGCTCATTGAGGAAAAAGAAGCAACTCTCGAAAGCGAAATGGAGCAGCTTGAGGAATATCAGGTAAAAGAAAAAGCTGAACAGAGCAGAGTTTCCGGCCTTGTAAGCCAGACTTCCGGATCTATCAAGCAGTATGCTAATGATATTTCTGATGCGGAGGCAAAAGCAGAAGAGCTGGAAGCACAGATAAAAGCTCAGGAAGCTGACATAAAGGCACTTGAAGCAAAGCTTGCAGAGGAGATGCGTCTCTCAAGACTGGCAGCTGCTTCAAAGTGGAGAGATATTTCAGAAGTAACTTTTGCTGAGGGCGACAGATATCTTTTGGCCAACCTAATATATTGCGAGGCAGGATCTGAACCCTATGAAGGAAAGGTTGCGGTAGGCGCAGTTGTAATAAACAGAGTGCTTAGCTCTGTGTATCCTGATACTGTAGTAGGAGTCATCTATCAGAACAAACAGTTTTCACCTGTTGCGAGCGGAAGGCTGGCCCTGGCACTTGCAGAGGGAAGAGCTACATCATCCTGCTATCAGGCAGCAGATGAAGCCATGACAGGATACTCCAACGTCGGGAACTGCGTTTATTTCAGAACTCCGGTACCTGGACTTTCAGGCATTAACATCGGAGGACATGTTTTTTACTGATTATTTTTGGCAATTACGTTTTCAATTGGACCTATCAGGGACTCAATGCCATTATCGTAGATTTCATTTAAGAGTCTGTTCAATGTGAGCAGGCTCTTTTTAAGAAGATTCTCATCGATGAGTCTTTTCTCAAAAGCTTCAGAGAGCTCGTCCAGATCTACGACCTTAATGAGTCCGTTTGGATATATCTTTACATCGGCTAAAAGATCTATAACCAGGAGCTTGTTATTGTCTTTATTATAGTCATAGGTAATAATGTCGCAGTACCAGCAGAGCAGGGACCCGTCTTCTTTCAGGAACTTGCTTACCTTGTAACCGCGATCTAAATAATAACAGGAATAACCATGAGACAAGTCGCACCTTTGGCGAATGGTGCTCCACTTAGTAACAATGAAAGAATCAGTTTGATCGAGGATAATGTCTTCTTTGAGTTCAAGGCATTCATCCGGGATAAAGCGTTTACGATAAAGAATGGGTTTTTCCATAAGGGGGCCCTCCTTTTGGAAAAATCTTACTATTATTAAAAATGAAAGTCAATTATGCGAGATAATTTAGTTAAAATTACGATTATTAAAACTATATATGCCATAGTAATATTCGTTATTGCGGTTTTTGTGCTGAGCAAGCTTTCAAACGGTGATAATGCGGATATGACGGCAAGGATGCAGCCCGCAACCCTTCCTGTGGTTACGCTTGTGACTGATGAAGGTGATGTGGACCCTCTTCACGGATATTTGTCAGATGTTGATGTGAACTATATGAGAGGGACGGTCTTTCCTGTTGAGGGTGACAGGAGCTTTTCCTTTAAGATAAACACCTTTGGCAGCAAGGTATGGGATATTGGCTTTGAACTTAGAAGCATCGACGGCAGCAGACTTATTGAGAATACGCAGCTTACTGACTACTCCGAGGACAGTGATTACATAACAGGAAACATACAGCTAAAAGACCTGATCACAGCGGATACAGAGTACATGCTCGTTTTTGTCATGGAAACTGAAAGTGGCACAGCCAGATATTATACTAGAGTTGTATGGCAGGAGAGCGGCAGCAAGTACAATCTTGATGAGTGTCTGTCATTTGTTCTTGGTTTCTCTGAAGCCACCTTTAGTAAGACTGAGGCAAAAGAATATTCGAAGTACCTTGAGTCTAACTCAGAGGGAGACAATACTTCTTTTAACAAGGTAAATATTCACAGCAGTTTCAGCCAGGTTACATGGGGCGACCTCAATATCACAAAGCACACGACCCCTGAAGTTTATATCACAGACCTTCACTCACAGACTGCCTGCATTGAGCTTCAGTACAGGGTTGCTCTTAAGGATGGAAACTATACCAGAGCCTACAACATAGTTGAGGATTATCGCGTAAGATATACCTCTGACAGGATATATCTGCTGAATTTCGAAAGAACCATGAACTTTATCTTTGACTATAATTCATATTCAGTAGGTAAAAATACTATTGCTCTTGGAATTGAAGATCCTGATATTGAATTTATGGAGAGTGCCAGCGGTACGGCATTTGCTTTTGTCAGTGAAAACAGACTTTATGCTTTCAACAACTCTGAGAACAGACTCGTTTATATCTTTGGCTTCTATGACGGCGACAACGATGACATAAGGACCAGATGGAATAAGAATCTTATTAAGATCCTTAACGTAGATGAAGCCGGCAATGTTAAATTTGCGGTAGCCGGTTACATGAACAGAGGAATCCATGAGGGAGAAGTCGGAATTGCAGTATATGACTATAATTCCTCTTTAAACGCAGTGGAGGAGCAGATTTTTGTAAACAGCTCAAGCTCCCCTGAGATTCTCATGAGCTATTTTGACAGACTTGCATATTCCAGCAACAATGAGATGTTCTACTGCATGCTTGATCAGAATGTCTATGAGATCGATCTGATTGAAAAGACTGGAAAGTCCGTGGTTGACGATATCGGAACTGGTCAGTACAAGATATCTGAATCGCAAAATGTCATAGCATGGCAGAAAGATGACCTTAAGAGTCTGCAGCTCATGAACCTTAACACAAGAGCTACTTCAGAGATCACAGCAGATGATGGGGATTTTATAGTTCTTTTGGGCTTTATGGGGGAAGACCTGATATATGGTCTTGTTCATGAGCAGGATGTTCTGAACGATCAGATGGGTAATCCTATCTACGCTATGCACTGCCTGAAGATTGAGGATAGTGATGGAAATCTGCTGGAAAGATATGCACCTGAAGGAATCTACATCACAGGTGTCACGGTAAATGGCAATCAGCTCAAGATAACAAGAGTTGTAAAGAACGAGGATGGCACCGGTTATGTCAGCACCTATGACGACCAGATAATGAATACACTGGAAGTAGAAAGCGGCAATAACACAGTAGATGTGGCTTCTGTAGATGTCTTTGAGAAGATAGTTCAGATCACCACAAAGTCAGAGATAAAGTCCAAGCAGCTCAGAGTTCTTACACCTAACCAGACACTCTTTGAGGGTGACAGAGATGTGGACATTAAGATAGAAAGAGATATCGACAAAAATCCGCTTTACTATGTTTATGGATTGGACGGAGATGTTCGTATATATGCAAGTCCTGCCAAGGCGGTTCTTGATGCCAATGATGCTTCGGGAGTAGTCACTTCTGATCACAATGAATACATATGGATAAAAGGAAATCTCTTAAGATCCAATCAGATAATGGCTATAACCAGAATGGCAGAGAACTACGAGAACATGACTTCACAGAATCCTGTGGCAGTCTGCCTCGACCTGGTGCTTCAGTTTAGAGGTACTAACAGGGATGTGGAAGGTCTTTTGGCTAATGGAATGGGCGTTGAGCAGATCCTTGAGAACTCCCTCACTGATGCCAGAGTCCTGGATCTTGACGGATGTCCGCTGTCAACAATGCTTTACTATGTAAATCAGGATATTCCTGTGATATGTCTTTTAAATAATGGGGATGCTATGCTGGTTATTGGATTTAATGAGCTTAATACAGTTCTCATGGATCCGATGAACGGTGCAGTTTATAAATATGGAATGAATGATTCCGCGCAGCTTTTTGAAAATAACGGAAATCATTTTATTACCTATATTACGGAGGGTTAATTAGTAATGGCGAATTTTGATTTTAACAGGGTAAAAGACCCGGAGTTTTTTAAAGAAAATGTGTTGCCTGCGCATTCTGATCATGTGGCTTTCGCTTCTGATGATGAGCTTGAGGCAGGTATCAGCTCACTTAAGCTTTCACTAGGCGGTCTTTGGAAATTCCATTATGCAAAAAACTATAGAGCTACAATAGCTGGTTTTGAGAAGGAAGATTATGACTGCAATTTCTGGGATGATATCCATGTTCCAGCTCATATGCAGATGGAAGGCTATGACATTCCTGCATATATCAATGTGCAGTATCCATGGGATGGTCACGAGGATATTGAACTTGGACAGATACCTGAAGAGTTTAATCCAGTGGGAAGCTATGTGAAGTACTTCGAGGTTCCATATGATTGGAATGGAAAAGAGATACACGTAGTATTTGAAGGCGTTGAGAGCGGATATGCACTCTGGCTCAACGGGGCATATGTTGGCTACAGCGGAGATACTTTTACACCATCAGAGTTTGACCTGACACCATTTATCAAAGAGGGCACAAATAAAATGGCCGTTCAGGTTTATAAATGGACATCCGGAAGCTGGATGGAGGATCAGGATTTCTTTAGATTCTCAGGAATATACAGAAATGTGTATTTAAAGCTCGTTCCGGCAGTTCATCTCGATGACCTTAAGGTGAGAACTCTTTTGAATGAGGAGCTTACTGAGGCGGAGTTGGAAGTAACACTTAAGCTCAATGGGGCAGCAGGAACAACTGACTACGTGCTTCTTAGAAACAATCACCCTGTAGTTAAGGGAACTGTAGCCAATAACAAGGAAGTTGTGATCTCTGAGAAGGTTCAGGAACCTGTTCTTTGGAGCGCAGAGGATCCACAGCTCTATCAGCTTCTTTTGCATATAAAAGGAGAAGACGGAGAAGACCTCGAAGTAGTACGCCAGAACGTGGGATTTAGACGCTTTGAGATGAAGAACGGGATTATGCTCATCAACGGAAAGCGTATTGTGTTCAGAGGTGTTAACAGGCATGAATTCTGCTGCGACAGTGGCCGTGTAGTATCAGATGAGGATACTCTTTTAGATATCCTTACAATGAAAAAGAATAATATAAATGCCATAAGAACCAGTCACTATCAGAACTCTTCCAAGATATATGAGCTCTGCGACATCTATGGCCTTTACATGATCGCTGAAAACAACATGGAAACCCATGGAAGCTGGTCTGCAGCTTCAAGTCAGGAAGATGCCATTGCCGGCGCTATTCCGGGCAGCAGGGACAACTGCATGGCTGTTATGCTGGACAGGGTAAATACAACCTACCAGCTTGATAAGAACCACCCATCAGTACTTATCTGGTCTATCGGAAATGAGTCTCACGGTGGAAAAGTTCCATTTGAGATGAGCCAGCTTTTTAGAAAGCTTGATCCTGACAGACTCGTTCACTATGAGGGAATCTGCCATGACAGAACCTACAACGACACCAGCGATATGGAAAGCCAGATGTATCCTTCTGTTGCAAGCATAGAAAAGTTCCTTAAAGAACACCCTGACAAGCCATTTATCTGCTGTGAGTACACACACGCCATGGCTAACTCCAACGGAGGCATGTTCAAATACACAGACCTTGCCGACAGAGAGGAAAGATATCAGGGCGGATTTATCTGGGATTACGTTGACCAGTCCATCAGAAGCCGCAACTGTTTTGGCGAAGAATACCAGGCATACGGCGGAGACCACGGCGAGAGACCTACAGATTTCAATTTCTCCGGAAATGGAATAGTAGACGGTCAGAGAAAAGAATATGCCAAGATGCAGGAAGTTAAGTTCAACTACCAGAGCATCAAGGTTTATGTGGAAAAAGACAAGGTGAAGGTGGTAAATAAGAATCTTTTCACCAATACCAGTGAATATACCTGTGTTGCCACTCTTGAGAGAAACGGCAAAAAGCTCCTTGAAAGATTCATAGCTACAGACGTAGAGCCTTTGTCTGAAAAGACCTATGATCTTCCGGAAGCAATCGTTAACAGAATGGCTGTTGTAGGCGCTGATCCATATGATGAAAACGGCCCATTCCCAGTGGATGAACATGTGGTAACAGTTTCATTCAGACTTCGCGATGACACAAGCTGGGCAGAGAGAGGCCACGAAGTCGCATTCGGACAGGGGGTATTTAGAAACGCAGTTTCTACCTACATTTCATGCGCTAAGATCAAGGTGGTAAAAGGGTCATTCAATATTGGAGTAAAGGGCAATCATTTCTCAGTTCTTTTCTCAAGAGATAACGGACTTGTTTCCTACAACTATGCGGGAAAAGAGATGCTTGATATGGTACCAAGACCTAACTTCTGGAGAGCGCCTGTTGATAACGACAACGGAAACAGAATGCCTCAGAGATATGCTCAGTGGAAGATTGCAAGCAGCTATATGACTCATTATCCGATAGTTGAGGACAGCACAGGTTACGTAAACGGTTCAGAGGAAGAGAGAAAGAAATACCCTGTAATAAAGGAAGAGGAAAACAGCGTAAGCTTGACTTACAGATTTTTCCTTCCTACAACGCCTGCTTCATCTGTAGACGTGACTTATACAGTAACAGGTGATGGAAGAGTATGGGTAAAAGAAGATTATGAACCTGTAAAGGGACTTACTCCAATGCCTGAATATGGCATGATGTTCAGAATAAGCCCTGAGTACAAATTTGTTGAATATTATGGAAATGGGCCTGAGGAGAATTACTGCGACAGAAATAAGGGCGCAAAGCTTGGTGTGTTCAAGACTTCCACAACAGATGCCATGGAGAGCTATCTTGTTCCACAGGAAACAGGTAACAGAACAGATGTAAGATGGGCCAAGGTTGTGGACAGAAAAGGAAGAGGACTTTTATTTGAAGCTCCAATGACTATGAATTTCAGTGCGCTTCCATACACACCTGACGAGTTGGAGGCAGCAAAGCACCCTTATGAGCTTCCAAGAGTATTCAAGACTATTGTAAGATGCAGCCTTGTTCAGATGGGAATTGCAGGAGACGATAGCTGGGGCGCAAGAACTCATGAAGAGTTCCTTCTTCCAAACGATAAGAAACTTTCATTTGTAATGTCATTTAAAGGAATTTGATGATAACCGGGGCAAAAGTATGCGACCCTAAAATCATTTGATCAAAGGAGGAAATGGAAAATGGAACCAATTAACAGCATTGATGCAGAGGACGATCAGTTTGCGTACAGATATGATACACAGCTTTTGATCGATAGAAGAGATGAGGATCTTGATGAGGATGAGATCGCAGATTACATCACAGCGCACATTGAGGGTAACTCCCTCATTGCTGCCGGAGATGAGGATCTTGTTAAGATTCATTTTCATACCAATGAACCTTGGAAGGTCCTTGAATACTGCAATTCAATAGGTGAGATTTACGATATCGTTGTTGAGGATATGATCCGCCAGTCAGCAGGACTTCAGGGATAAGTTGTTAGATAAATCGTGCATGAATAAAAGTAGGAGAGAAGGCTATGAACGAGAACATTGTTAAGAGAAACGAATTGTTGGCACAAAAAGTTATCAAGGGGCTTGAATCCAGAAACATGACAGGCTACTATGCGGCTACAAAAGAGGATGCGCTTAAGAAGGCACTTGAGCTTATCCCTGAAGGCAGCAGCGTATCTATGGGCGGAGCAATGAGCGCTCATGAGATAGGTCTCGTAGAAGCAGTGAAAAAAGGCAACTACAACTTTATTGACAGAGATGCCATGGAAGATAAGCGCGCAGCGATGCTTGCTGCTTATGATGCGGATTATTTCCTTGTAAGTGCCAATGCTATGACGGAAGATGGTGTCATTGTAAATATCGATGGCAATGCAAACCGAGTTTCTGCAATAGCCCAGGGCCCTAAACATGTTCTTTTCATAGTTGGAATGAACAAGATCTGTGATGATGTTGATGGAGCTATGAAGCGTGCAAGAAACGTAGCAGCACCAATCAACGCACAACGTTTTGGCCTTTCTACACCTTGCGCCAAGACAGGTTCATGCATGAATTGTAAATCTCCTGATACAATTTGCTGCCAGTTTTTGATAACAAGATTCTCAAGACACAAGGACCGTATCCATGTGATCCTTGTTAATGACAACTTGGGATTCTGAA
>NZ_SVFW01000073.1 GCF_015056685.1 Butyrivibrio sp.
AGATTTAGAGAAGCTGTATCTTCAGTGTATGCAAAATATGGCGGAAATCAGATGGATATCATTAAGAGAATAATGGAGTACTAAAAAGGGAGGTTGAGCCTCCCTTTTTGAATTATATGGAATACTTATCTATTTCTTTTAACTCATCTTCTGTGAAAGTGGTATTCTCAATAGCTTTTATGTTATCAAGAATCTGAGAAGATCTGGATGCGCCGATGATTACTGAAGTTATATAGTCATCCTTGAGGTTCCATGCGAGCGCCATTTCAGCAAGTGTCTGACCACGCCTTTTGGCAATTTCGTTTAAAGCCTTTATATTGGCGAGCTTTTCTTCTGTGAGCTGACCCTCTTTAAGGAAACGGCCATCAGTGCGGATTCTGCTGTCCTCAGGAATACCATTTAAGTATCTGTCTGTTAAAAGACCCTGAGCAAGAGGAGAGAAGCAGATGATTCCGGTTCCAACTTCCTTGGACTTTTCTTTCAGACCGTTTTTCTCAATTGTTCTGTCAAAAATGTTGTAGCGGTTCTGATTAATGATAAATGGAACATGAAGCTCTTTTAATATAGCGTGAGCCCTTTCAAGAGTAGGTCCATCATAATTGGAAATACCAACATAAAGAGCCTTACCGCTTCTTACAATCTGGGCAAGAGCCTCCATTGTCTCTTCTAAAGGCGTTTCAGGATCCATTCTGTGATGGTAAAAGATATCCACATATTCAAGTCCCATTCTTTTAAGTGACTGATCAAGGCTTGCGATAAGGTACTTGCGGCTTCCCCAGTCGCCATAAGGACCTGGCCACATATAGTATCCGGCCTTTGTTGAGATGACCATTTCATCTCTGTAGTTCATAAAGTTTTCTTTAAGTATTTTACCGAAGTTCAGCTCAGCAGCCCCATCAGCCGGGCCATAGTTATTGGCAAGATCAAAATGTGTGATACCGTTGTCAAATGCGGTCTTACACATGTCTACCATGTTGTTGTAATCGGAGTTGTCACCGAAGTTGTGCCATAGTCCAAGGGATACAGCAGGAAGCTTCAGACCACTTTTTCCACAACGATTGTATGTCATGCTTTCGTAACGAGTAGTATTTGCAGTGTACATATAACCCTCCCTAGATAAAACTTTGTTATAGTTTAATATATTTTTAGGAAAAAAGCACAGAAAAAAAGTGAGATTTCTGTTAAAAAACAATCATATTTTTTAGTGAATAATTAATGCACATAATTTGACATCATGCTATAATTCACTTTGGTAAAAACAACCTTTCAGGTTAATAAAACGGAGGAGAAAAATGGGAGAAAAACGACAGGCTATCTATGATGCCACGACTTTGGGGAAACCCAAAATGGCGCTCTTGGGATTGCAGCATATGTTTGCAATGTTTGGGGCGACGATCTTAGTTCCAATTTTAGTTAATGGTTATTTTAATGGGGAAGGACTTTCAGTTCAGGTTACACTTTTCTTTGCAGGTTTTGGTACACTTCTTTTTCATCTTTTTTCTAAATTCAAGGTTCCCGCATTTCTGGGATCATCATTCGCATTCCTTGGTGGCTTTGCTACCGTAGCTAATTTAAATTCAGGTAAGTACGCTGATATGACATATGGAGAAAAACTTCCTTATGCTTGCGGTGGTATTGTTGTTGCAGGACTTCTTTACCTTATCCTTGCAGTAGTGATAAAGCTTGTAGGAGTAAAGAAGGTTATGCATTTCCTTCCTCCTGTAGTAACAGGACCTATTATTATCTGTATCGGACTTTCACTTGCACCATCTGCTGTTTCTAATGCTTCTGCAAACTGGTTCCTTGCACTTGTGGCACTTTCAGTAGTTATTATCTTTAATATCTGGGGCAAAGGGATGTTCAAGATCATTCCTATACTTATGGGAGTGGTTATTTCATACTGTGTTGCCCTTATTATGAATGCGATAGGCTTTACAAATGCAGATGGCAGTGCAATCCTTGATTTTGCACCTGTTGCTGCAGCAAATTGGGTTGGACTTCCTCCTTTCCAGTTCGCAAAATTCGATCTTACAGCAATTCTTGTTATGGCTCCTATAGCAATTGCAACTATGATGGAGCACGTTGGTGATATTTCAGCTATTTCAGCTACTACAGACAAAAACTTTATCGAAGATCCCGGTCTTCACAGAACACTCTTTGGAGACGGACTTGCAACAGCTGTTGCAGGACTTTTCGGAGGCCCAGCCAATACAACTTATGGAGAGAATACCGGTGTTCTTGAGCTTTCTAAGGTTTATGATCCAAAGGTTGTTGAGATTGCAGCTGTATATGCTATCGTAGTAAGCTTCATTCCAAAGATCTCAGACATCATTGGCACAATGCCAACAGCTATCATCGGTGGTATAAGCTTCATATTATATGGAATGATCTCAGCAATTGGTGTTAGAAATGTAGTAGAGAACAAGGTTGATTTCACAAAATCAAGAAATCTGATCGTCGCAGCAGTTATCCTTGTATCAGGACTTGGATTCTCTGATGGTATCACATTTACAATCGGAAATACTCCTGTGACTCTTACATCTCTTGCTATAGCAGCTCTTCTTGGAATCGTGCTCAATGCAGTATTACCTGGAAATGATTATGACTTTGGTGTTAACCATAAAGGCGACATCAATAGGGGCGTAAGCTTCAATAATCACGAAGAAGCAGGCTGATAAACATATAATATCCTACCAGGATTTCGGTAAAAGATTTTATCGAAATCCTGGTATTTTTTTTGTAAAAACCTGTTGATTATTGATTTGATATATGCTATGATGTTAAATGGTCTTTTTAGAAAAAGGGGTATTTGTGCCCTTTTTCAGGCATTATTCTGTTACCATGCAGGAAAGGAGAAACAATGAAAGTTAGGTCTTCTGTTAAGCCTATGTGCGAGAAGTGCAAGGTTATTAAGAGAAAGGGCGTTATCAGAGTAATCTGTGACAACCCTAAGCACAAGCAGAGACAGGGATAATTCGAGCCGTTTCGGATTACTTTTTGATACCAATGTGTATTGGAAAGATCGGATTATACTTTGTCCGATTGGGTCGATGAAATGTGACCCCAATCAAATAAGTAACATAAGTGAGATAGGAAATCCTTGATTTCCGTGATCGAACTTAGTTCTGGCGAAGGCTGAAAGCCTGAGAGCAGAACTTCATTATTAATCATTTTTACATTATGGAGGAATTAGAATGGCTCGTATTGCAGGTGTAGATTTACCTAGAGATAAGCGAGTAGAGATCGGTTTGACATATATCTACGGTATCGGTAGAACAAGCTCAAACAAGATTCTTGAAGAAGCAAAAGTGAATCCGGACACACGTGTTCGTGATCTTACAGATGAAGAAGTAAAGAGAATTGCCGAGATTATCGGTAACGACTACGATGTAGAAGGTGACCTCAGAAGAGAAGTTGCTATGAACATCAAGAGACTCACAGAGATCGGATGTTTCAGAGGAATGCGTCATAGAAGAGGACTTCCTTGCCGTGGTCAGAGAACTAAGACAAATGCAAGAACAAGAAAAGGACCAAAGAGAACAATCGCTAATAAGAAGAAGTAATTCTTTCCGCTAAGCTATTGGGACCAATTGAATCTGGCATGGCAGGTTCAGACAGTAACTATATTAAAAGTAATAATAGGAAGAAAGTAGGTTAGTTTAAAATGGCAAATCAGAAATCAGCAGTAGCTGCAAAGAAGGCAGCTGCTAAGAAACGTGTCAAGAAAAACGTTGAACACGGACAGGCACACATCCAGTCATCTTTCAATAACACAATCGTTACATTGACAGATGCTGCAGGTAACGCTCTTAGCTGGGCAAGTGCTGGCGGTCTGGGATTTAAGGGTTCAAGGAAATCTACTCCTTATGCTGCACAGGTAGCTGCAGAGACAGCAACTAAGGCTGCACTTGTACATGGCCTTAAGACTGTTGATGTATTCGTTAAGGGACCAGGATCAGGAAGAGAAGCTGCTATCAGAGCTCTTGCTGCAAGCGGTCTTACAGTTACATCTATCACAGACGTAACACCTGTACCACATAACGGATGCCGCCCACCTAAGCGTCGTAGAGTATAATCGGTGATCCTATCACGATTATAAGCAGTTATTTGTGCATATATAAATGTAAATAATAACTCGTTGGACGAAGGTGCTTAACACTGTAAACAACATCAGAATGTGAAAACAATCTGAGAATAAGAAAGGAGCCAAAAAATGGCAGTAAACAGAGTTCCCGTATTAAAGAGATGCAGATCACTTGATTTGGATCCAACATTCCTTGGATATGACAAGAAGTCCAAGAGAACATCAGCTAGAGCTGGTAAGAAAATGAGTGAGTATGGACTTCAGCTCCGTGAGAAGCAGAAGGCTAAGTTTATCTATGGCGTTCTTGAGAAGCCTTTCAGAAATTATTATGTTCGTGCTGATAGAATGAAGGGTCAGACAGGTTCAAACCTTATGACAATTCTTGAGAGCAGACTTGACAACGTAATCTTCAGAATGGGATTCGCTAGAACAAGAAGAGAAGCTAGACAGGTTGTTCTTCATAAGTTCATCACAGTTAATGGAAAGATGATCAACATCCCTTCATACCTTATCAAGGCTGGAGATGTAATCGAAGTTAAAGAAGCAGCTAAGAATATCCAGAGATTCAAGGATATTTCAGAGATCACAGCAGGAAGACTTGTTCCTGAATGGCTTGATGTTAACAAGGAAGGCCTTAAGGGTACAGTTAAAGAACTTCCTTCAAGAGAAGTTATTGATGTACCAGTTGACGAAATGCTTATTGTCGAGTTGTACTCAAAATAATGATATAATTAACTTGTTAACAAACCACTTAAGGAGGGTATATCAGTGTTTGATTTTGAAAGACCAAATATTGAAGTTGCTGAAATCTCAGATGATAAGAAATATGGTAAATTCGTAGTTGAGCCTCTTGAGAGAGGTTACGGTATTACACTGGGCAATTCCCTTCGCAGGATTATGCTCTCTTCATTACCTGGTGCAGCAGTAAGCCAGGTTAAGATTGAAGGCGTTCTGCATGA
This sequence comes from Butyrivibrio sp., assembly GCF_015056685.1. GTDB lineage: Bacteria > Bacillota > Clostridia > Lachnospirales > Lachnospiraceae > Butyrivibrio. The sequence goes on from NZ_SVFW01000073.1 coordinate 5,044, forward strand.
GTTCAGTTCAATTCCTGGTGTTAAGGAAGATGTAACTGAGATCATTATGAATATCAAGAATCTTTCTATTAAGAATTCTTCTGACACAAACGAGCCAAAGACAGCTTATATCGAGTTCAATGGCGAAGGTGTTGTTAGAGCTTCTGATATTCAGGTAGATCAGGATATCGAGATCATGAATCCTGATCAGGTAATCGCTACACTTTCTGGAAAGGATGCTAAGCTCTACATGGAGCTTACTATCACAAAGGGAAGAGGTTACGTAAGCTCAGACAAGAATAAGTCAAGTGATCTTCCTATTGGAGTGATCGCTATTGATTCTATCTACACACCTGTAGAGAGAGTAAACGTAACTGTTGAGAATACTCGTGTAGGTCAGGTTACTGATTTTGATAAGCTTACACTTGATGTTCACACAAACGGAACACTTGCTCCAGACGAGGCTGTAAGCCTTGCTGCAAAGGTTCTTTCAGAGCATCTTAGCCTGTTCATCGATCTTTCAGAAAATGCCAAGACTGCAGAAGTTATGGTAGAGAAGGAAGATGATGAGAAGGGCAAGGTTCTTGAGATGTCTATTGATGAGCTTGAACTTTCAGTTCGTTCATTCAACTGTCTCAAGAGAGCTGGAATCAACACAGTTCAGGAACTTGCAAACAAGACTCCTGACGACATGATGAAGGTTCGTAACCTCGGCCGTAAGTCACTTGAGGAAGTTCTTGCAAAGCTTGACGAGCTTGGACTTTCACTCAGAGCAGATGGCGAATAAGTAATATCTTTAAATGAATATCCGCGGAGGGTAAATCCGATGTGTACCGATGCGGATTCTCATAGTAATTATTAACAGCATTTGGAGAGTAAGTCCGATGGGCATTTCCTTATGTTAACATGCAGGGGAAACCTGCTGATGAGAAAGGAATTAAAATCATGGCAATGTACAGAAAGCTTGGAAAAGCAACAAAACCTAGAAGAGCACTTCTTCGTAACCAGGTAACAGCACTTCTTTACAATGGTAAGATCATTACTACAGAAGCAAGAGCAAAAGAAATCAAGAAGATCGTAGAGCCTATGATCACTCTTGCAGCTAAAGAGAAGGACAACTTCGAGACACTTACAGTTGACTGCAAAGTTCCTGAGAAGGACAAAGACGGCAGAAGAGTAAAAGAAGTTGTTGATGGCAAGAAGGTTACAAAGTATACAACAGTTAAGAAGGAAATCAAGAAAGATATGCCTTCACGTATGCACGCAAGAAGACAGCTTCTCAAGACTCTTTATCCTGTAGTTGAAGTTCCACAGGAGAACAAGGGAAGAAAGAGAAACACAAAGGAAATCGATCTTGTAGCAAAACTTTTCGATGAGTATGGTCCTAAGTATGCAGACCGTAAGGGTGGATACACAAGAATCATCAAGATTGGTCAGAGAAAAGGCGATGCAGCAATGATGGTTGTTCTAGAGCTTGTGTGAGCAACGAGCCACGCCAGATGAAATGATAAGAGAGAGTTTATGGATGCTTGCATCTGATAAACTCTCTCTTTTTCTTGCGCATGGCTCAATTTGAACGCTCAAAGTGTTGATAATCTTTTACTGAATTCCAGTTGCCGCCCCATGTAAAACCATGCTCTTTAAAAAGTTTATAGGCAAGGTCATTTTCATCAATCTTATATGGAAAACTGGAACTTCTGTCTGCATAAGCTTCACTTCCTTCTGGGGAGATATTTATAGAACCGTCTTTATTGTATGTAATATAAGGGTTATAAAATGGGTTTAGATCAATAGCAAGCCCTTTTGCATGATTTGAAAGTCTTGTTGTACCCTCAACGACGCGGTAATTGAAACAGGAAGTGTTGTTGGCAAGCATTGATGCAGTATCATCTCCGTTATACTCGTCAATGAGCTTAATGCTCTCAATTTGGTAACCGTTTTGATATAATTCGCAGAATATTTCCAATAAATCCTCCGCTATGGTCTTGTTACAGATCATCTCACCTGTCTGCGTATCACCGTTAAAGTCATTGTATAAGAGGCTGAGATATCTGAGATCATCTAATGGTACTGAACAATCTACAGGATAAGAAATCCCGGAAATCCTTTTAAAGATCTCATTTGAAATTGGTTCGTAGTAGAAACCATCCTTATATACAAATCTGTTTGATAAATCATCTGACAGAGGCTGTGTATCTTCCTGCGATGATGCTAAAGATGCTTCATCTGAAGATTGGCTTGCATTGTCTGTAGCAGAAGTGGTATTTAGCTCTTTTGATGAAATGAATGAAGAGGACTCATCAATGCTTGAAATAGCTTCATCTGTTGAAGCTACAGCGGAAACTTCAGGCACTTTATCATTTTTTTGCGCATATTCCTCTAAAGTTTCCCCTCCGGCAAGCACTCTGGCTGCAATTGCGCAGCATATGATGACTCCGGCTAAAAAAACAAAATCTTTTAAATATTTCTTGTTCATTTGAATAAACCTCGCATATAATACATAAATGATATCACATTTGTGATATACTGTTGCAGTATGGTAGGTAAAAAACATGATACGTACTGATAATCTTGTATTTGAATATATTAGAAGAGATGAAGAAGGTAATGTAGAGGGCATTACAAGGGCAATTGATAACGTTAACCTTGATATAAAGCCCGGACAGTTCATTGCCATTCTCGGACATAACGGTTCAGGTAAGTCTACTTTGGCCAAGCATTTTAATGCGCTTTTATATCCTACTGAAGGACAGGTATTCGTGGATGGCATGAATACTGAGGATGAGTCACATCTTTGGGACATCAGGCAGGAAGCTGGAATGGTATTCCAAAATCCTGATAACCAGATAATCGGGCAGGTCGTGGAAGAGGATGTTGGATTCGGACCTGAAAATATGGGCGTTCCGACTGATGAGATATGGGAAAGAGTGGAAGAGAGTCTTCGCACTGTGGGGATGCTCAAGTTTAGAAAATCATCGCCCAATCATCTCTCTGGCGGTCAGAAGCAGCGAGTGTCCATAGCAGGTGTAATAGCGATGCATCCGAAGTGTATTATTTTCGACGAGCCCACAGCCATGCTTGATCCTAATGGCCGTAAGGATGTTATCAGGGCTGCAAGAGCGCTTAATAGTGTTGAAGGAATAACCATAATACTTATTACACACTATATGGAAGAAGTAATATATGCCGACAAGGTCTTTGTTATGGATGGCGGCCATATAGAAATGCAGGGAACACCAAGAGAAATCTTTTCACAGGTTGATAAGTTAAAAGAACTTCGATTGGGGGTTCCGCAGGTTACTCTTTTGGCATATGAACTTAAAAAGAGCGGTTTGCCACTTCCTGATGGAATACTTTCAAGAGAAGAACTTGTTGATGAATTGAAAAAACTGAAACTTCAGCAGGGATAACTTTTTCATCAATAAGAGAATGAGAGAAACATATAACTATGTCGATAATACTTGATCATGTTAATTACATATATGATGAAGACACTGCCATGGCTCATGCAGCGCTGATAGATGTCAATCTTGAAATCCCTAAGGGGCAGTTTATCGGCCTTATTGGTCATACAGGGTCAGGAAAGTCTACACTTATCCAGCACATGAATGGACTTATTAAGCCAACAAGCGGCAATGTTTATTTTGATGGAAAAGACATTTTTGATGCTGATTTTGATAAAAAAGCTTTAAGAGCCAAGGTTGGTCTTGTGTTTCAATATCCTGAACATCAGCTTTTTGAGATGGATTGCTTTAAGGATGTGTGTTTTGGACCTAAGAACCTGGGGCTTCCGCAAAAAGAGGTGGAGCTTAGAGCTTACGAGGCTTTAAAACAGGTTGGCTTTGATGATGAGTATTTTTATCAGTCACCATTTGACCTCTCTGGTGGACAAAAGAGGCGTGTGGCAATTGCAGGAGTACTTGCAATGAAGCCTGAAGTGCTTATCCTGGATGAGCCGACAGCGGGACTTGATCCCAAGGGGCGTGAAGATATACTGGGACTTATTTCTAAGCTACACAAGGAGATGGGCATTACAGTTATTCTTGTAAGCCACAGTATGGATGATGTAGCGGATTATGTTCAGCGAATAATTGTAATGAACAAGGGAAAAGTAACCTTTGACGGTGAACCCAAGGCAGTATTTAAGCACTATAAAGAACTAGAAGAAATAGGCCTGTCAGCTCCTACCGTTACTTATGTGATGCAGGAATTAAAAGCTGCAGGATTTGATGTTGATACAGAGGCTACCACTATTGAGGAAGCCAAAAATGAGATACTTAAGGTGTTTGGAAAATGTTAAGAGACATTACGCTTGGACAATATTATAGAACAGACTCGGTGATACACAGACTTGATCCAAGGGTTAAGCTGGTGGCGACATTTGCGTTTATCATTTCTCTTTTTCTTGTAAAAAATGTGTGGGGATATGTTATTGCTGCTGTATTTTTAGGAGCATGCATTGCACTTTCAAATGTTCCTGTCAAGTTTATGTTCAGAGGAATGAAGACTATCTTTTTCCTTTTGGTCATAACTATGGTGTTTAACCTGATACTGACACCAGGAACGCCAATTGTGAGCATTTGGAAAATAAAGATTACCTATGAGGGACTGAGGCTTGCTATTTTGATGGCTATAAGGCTTGTTTTTCTTATAACAGGCTCATCAATAATGACACTTACAACTACGCCTAATAATCTTACAGATGGCTTGGAAAGCGTGTTAAAACCTCTTAAGGTTCTTCATGTTCCGGTACACGAGATAGCAATGATGATGTCTATTGCCCTCAGATTTATACCGATTCTTTTGGAAGAGACAGATAAGATCATGAAGGCACAGATGGCAAGGGGTGCTGACTTTGAGAGCGGCTCACTTATAAACAGAGCTAAGAGTCTTGTGCCCTTACTTGTTCCTCTTTTTATATCTGCATTCAGAAGAGCTCTTGACCTTGCTATGGCTATGGAGGCAAGGTGCTACCGTGGCGGCGAGGGAAGAACCAAGATGAAGCCGCTTATTTATCAGAACAGAGACAGAATTGCTTATGCGATTTTGGTTATATATCTTGTGGCTATAATTGTGTTTGGCAGACTACTGTTTAGGTAATAATTTTGTTTTTAGGAGAGATGGTTGAAAAAGCGCAGGATAATGCTGGTTGTTTCCTATGATGGAACAGCTTATAACGGATGGGCGCTTCAAAAAAGTACCCATAATACAATTGAAGAAATGCTTAACAGGGCAATTCACGGACTGACCGGTGAGGAAGTGGAAGTTATCGGCGCAAGCCGCACGGATGCAGGAGTTCATGCCTATGGTAACATAGCGGTTTTTGATACTTCGTCGTCAATTCCCGGAGACAGGTTTTCGTATGCGCTTAATCATATTCTTCCGCAGGATATATGCGTTACTGAGTCAAGAGAGGTACATCCGGATTTCCATCCAAGGCACTGTGATACCCTTAAGACCTATGAGTACAGGGTGCTGAATTCTAAGATGCCTGTTCCGACAAGGCGCTTTTATACTTACCATTTTAGTATGCCTCTTGATATTGATGTTATGAACGAGGCAGCTCATTATCTCGAAGGAGAGCATGATTTTACGAGCTTTTGCAATGTTGAATCGCAGGCAGTCAGTCATGTTCGTACCATAAAAAAAGTTGAGGTATTTCGCCACGGTGATGAGGTAGTTATAAGGGTTATCGGAAATGGTTTTCTTTATAACATGGTAAGGATAATTGCAGGTACTCTTTTACAGATTGGACGAGGAAAAGGAAAACCATCAGATATTAAGGAAATGATCGATAAACAGGATAGAAAAGCAGCAGGACCTACAGCTCCGGCATGTGGCTTATTCCTGATGAAATATGAGTTTTTAGACGGAATTCCCGGACCGGAAACAGCTGAGGATGACTGAACCAAAAATATAGATGTTTTATCCGAAAAAGAGGCAAAACATCTTGACAAATCTTTTGTTTGAGTCCTATAATATCTTACTGTGTGACGAAGTTTATTCTATAACTATGCCCACAAAATAGTAAGTGACATATTGATGTCCCGGTAAGCTTCAATATGTTCATATATATACTGCAGGATCAGGTGAAGGGTTTTGCAGAGGTTACAAATTAAGTATTAGTTTTAATTTGGAGGAAACATAATGAAAACTTATATGCCTAGTGCAACTACAGTAGAGAAAAAGTGGTATGTAGTTGATGCTACAGATATGACACTTGGACGTCTTGCTTCTAACGTTGCAAACGTACTTAGAGGAAAGAACAAGCCTATTTACACACCTAACATCGACACAGGTGATTATGTAATCGTTATCAATGCAGAGAAGATTAAGGTTTCTGGTAAGAAGCTTGATCAGAAGATGTATTGGCACCACACAGATTATGTTGGACATCACAAAGAGTTCTCACTTCGTCAGATGCTTAATGATAAGCCTGAGAGAGTTATCGAGCATGCTGTAAAGGGAATGCTTCCAAAGGGATCTCTTGGTAGAGAGATGTACACAAAGCTTCACGTATATGCTGGTTCAGAGCATCCACATGCAGCTCAGAAGCCTGAAGTATTAACATTTTAATCTGGTAAGTGAAGGAGAATAATAAAATGGCAAAGTCAGCTAATTATTACGGAACAGGTAGAAGAAAGAAGTCAGTTGCAAGAGTATACCTTAAATCCGGAAATGGTAATATTACAATCAACAAGAGACCTATCGATGAGTATTTCGGACTTGAGACACTTAAGGTTATCGTTAGACAGCCTCTCGTAGCTACAGAGACATCAGACAAGTTTGATGTAGTTGTTACTGTAAGAGGTGGTGGCACAACAGGTCAGGCTGGTGCAATCAGACACGGTATTTCAAGAGCACTTCTTCAGGCTGATTCAGATGAATACAGACCAACACTTAAGAAGGCTGGATACCTTACAAGAGATCCTCGTATGAAGGAAAGAAAGAAGTACGGCTTAAAGAAAGCTCGTCGTGCTCCACAGTTCTCAAAGAGATAATCGTTTCTGCGATGCAGATACATGTTTCTTTGGAAATATTCAAAGATCTATTGCCGGAAGCCATTGTGGCTTCCGGTTTTCTATTTAAGTCATTCCTATTCGGAAATTAAAAATTTCACTTTACGATTCTATAAGATACTAGAAGATGCTTCAAAGCCCCTATTTAGGCGTGTCAGTTGGCTTGTGTTTCTGAGTGTTCTTGACTATAAATCTTGTTTTATTCTGTTTGAGTCAATAATCGCTGTGCGTCTGATTGACTGCAATTCCAAGATTATTCTATATGAGTCAACCAGCTACGGTTGAGGATTTGACTGCAAATCTAGTTTTCCCTTATATGGGTCAACTATTGTATGGGAATGCGTTGACCTCAAATCATGTAATTTCAAGAGAGAGTCAATGGTCTTGGGGAATTTCCATGACCGCATTTCCAAAATTCTGTATATGAGTCAAGTGTCGAGCTGTAATCAGATGACTGCAAATCCGGTCTTGTTCAAAATGAGTCAATTTAAGGCTAAGTAGCTAGTTGACTTCATTTCTACTAATGCTCTATTTGAATCATATTCTGATGAAAAATTTGACCTATTCTTAATAAAATCTTATTTGAATCAATTCATAATCTCCTAAAGGAAAAAAGAAAACAGTTTAAATAAAAGAAAACAGCTTCAATACAAGAAAATACTTATTATTATCACCAATCGAAAGAAAATATAAAAGAAAAGAGGACAAATAATTGTATGGATTAAGAGAAATGCTTTTACAGGAGCAAAAGCACCTGCAAGGCATAATAGCTAATACAAGAGAAAAAGATATTGCTACGCCTGAAGGGCGACTTCGCATATCAGTTGATCACGGAGTGGCCAGATATTATCAGTGCATAGATGACAGATATGGAGAGTATATCCCAAGGGATAATGTACAGCTTCCTCGTCAACTGGCACAGAAAGCATATAATGATACAGTACTTAAGACTGCTGAGGCAAGAGCCAAGCACATTGCCAAGTGCCTCAAGAATTATAATGATGATGAGCTTGAACAACTATTTACGTCGCTACACCCTGAGAGACAGAAACTTATCACTCCGGTTGAGCCAACATTTAGTCAATTACAAGAACAATGGTACTCAGAGCCATATGTTGGCAAAGCTTTCAAAGAAGGAATGCCTGTAATTCTTACGGAGAAAGGAGAACGTGTCCGATCAAAGTCGGAGAAAATCCTTGCCGATTTCTTTTACCGGAACAATATTCTATATAAGTATGAAAAACCATTAAACCTATCGGGGCATGGGATAGTCTATCCCGACTTCACATTCCTTTCGAGGAAACTACGAAAAGAGATTTATTGGGAGCACGAAGGGATGATGGATAAGCCTGAATACGCCATCAAGGCGGTTAAAAAGCTCAATAGCTATCAAATGAACGGGATACTTCCCGGAGAGCGTTTGATCCTTACGTTTGAGACGGAACAGGATGTTTTGAATACAAGGATTGTCAGTGAATTGGCGGATAAATATCTCAGATGAATATATGTTATTATAATATTGATCTGAGCGAAAGCTCTTTGGACCATCGCAGACGGGAAGAATTTCCCGTCATTTTTTTGAGTAACAGTATGAAAGAATTAAGGTAAGGCTTGCCTATTTTAATATGACTTTATTAAAATGTAAGAAAGCAATAGTTCAGGATAAATGACTGAGGAGATAAAATGACAAAAATATACTTTGTTTGGCATGCTGCAAGGAAACTGCAAGAAAGCTGTTACAAAGAAAATTTAAAGTATTTATTACGATGACAAAATGATGTTGACAGAGGAGACTGGACATGAATATAAGGCAAGCTAAGCCATCGGATGCTTCTAGAATTGCAGAAATGATTGTTACAAATTATAGAAAGAATTTCTTTCCGATATTTAAAAATGAGCAATTTTATTTTGGGGAGTTAAATGTTGTTGATGTAGCTAAAGAGTACATTGATAACAAGAAAATACTGCAGGATACGTATGTATATGATGATGGTGCTGTTAAAGGAGTTATTCGATTAAATCATGATGAAATAGTAAAGCTTTATGTTGAACCCCAGTTTCAAGGGGAGAAGATTGGCAGTAAATTACTAAACTTTGCGATCTTAGACAAAGGAGCAAAATGGCTGTGGGTTTTAGAACAAAATGAGCGAGGCATTAAGTTTTATAAGAAAAATGGATTTGATTTTACTGGAGATACAATGATAGAGGACGAATGGATCCCATTAAAGAAAATGTCGATTGAATGAAAAATGCGGATCTGCGTCTTGCAAAGGGAATAGCCTGGATATATAAATAATCTTAACTATTAAATAATTAACATCAAGAGAAAGACCAAAGAGAGCGGCCATGACAAATACAGAACAGACCACACAAAATATGACCTCAGGA
>NZ_SVFW01000006.1 GCF_015056685.1 Butyrivibrio sp.
AATATTTACTTGAGCCATGATGATTACTCACCTCCTTTATATTGTTTGGTTTGGTCACTTAACATTTTAAATCAGGAGAGAGCATTCATGGCTCTTTTATATTATATTTTCAATTTACACCATTATATGGACATAATGTGATTTTTGTCATGATAATGCTTTGTTATTACAGAATTCATGACCTAATCAGTATATTTCTTTTACTTAGGTCATGTTTCTGGTCATGATAGGTATTATCAAAGTGGATTTCGATAGAAATTCAGGTTTTATCCTATATCTCAGAAAATCGCTGTTATAAAAATCATTCCGTCCGTATAACGATCCATATAATAGAAAAAATATCGTTTTGGGCATATAGCGCTTTGTAAAGCTTTCAGCCACCTCTGATTCTTACTATTTTGGGCATATAGCAGCTTTTTGCGATGCCAGCCACCCCTCACGAGCGCTCAAATGGGCATATAGGACGACTTCAAGCCTCGGACCACCCGTAAAAAGGCTGCGGCCGGATTATTACCGTATATGCCCAATCGCCTGCGATGAAATCCATGATGAGGGGTGGCTGCAAGCCTGATATCCGGCTATGAGCCCAAAACCTGTTTAATTGCAGGTGGCTGAGCTATTAAAAACAAGCTATATGCCCAAAGGTAACGCTTTCGGGCTCCCTTAACTGCTACTTGTATAGTGTACACATATAAACTCCCTTTAGCCCTGCTTTCACATGTGGCATGCGAAAGCTGCGAGCCCATGTTCCATAGAAACTAGCCGCTTCTGCTGCCACTGAATTCAGAGTCCGAGGTGCCTTCACCCCCTACTGTTCTCGGAATTGGATCCTGAGGCACCTTAACCCAGCCACACCGCAGGTGCTTGCCATTGACGGGTTCTGGGAAAAACGCTACAATGCTGAATCCGACGGTGAGATAAAATCTACTGTTCCCATCATCCTCACCGTCGGCAGAGCCTGCAGGGCGTTTTCCTCAGGTTCAGTCAATGGTGGCGGACGCTACCAATCACTTACGCATATACAAAGGGAGAGTATTCCGATGGGTGCGATTAGCATCCATCAGAATACTCTCCCTAATTTACAATGTATACTTTGATAGTTTATTACGTCCTGCTTGCAAAAAAGAATTATTTCTTGAAGCCGGCTCTCTTACGAAGAGTAGGATCAAGGATTCTCTTTCTGATACGAAGACTTGTAGGTGTTACCTCCAAAAGCTCATCGTTATCGATGAATTCGATGCACTGCTCAAGAGACATGATCCTAGGTGGAACAAGACGAAGAGCTTCATCAGAAGCTGATGTTCTTGTATTTGTAAGGTGCTTTGTCTTGCAGACATTAACCTCAACGTCCTCAGACTTACCACTTGTTCCGATAACCATTCCTGAGTAAACCTTATCACCAGGCTTGATGAAGAGCTGTCCACGGTCCTGAGCATTGAAAAGACCGTATGCTGTAGCTTCACCTGACTCGAAAGCTATGACTGAACCTGTCTTACGGTAGTTCATATCTCCCTTATAAGGAGCATAGCCATCGAAGATTGTGTTGATGATACCGTTACCCTTTGTATCAGTCATGAACTCACCTCTGTATCCGATAAGTCCACGTGAAGGAATGTTGAACTCAAGACGAGTGTAACCACCATTTCCGGCACCCATGTTTACAAGCTCACCTTTTCTTTCGCCGAGCTTCTGAATAACGCTTCCGGAGAATTCATCAGGAACATCGATGTAGCATTTCTCCATAGGCTCAAGCTTGTGACCCTGCTCATCTGTGTGGTAGATAACCTCTGCCTTACTTACAGCAAACTCAAAGCCTTCACGACGCATTGTCTCAATAAGAACTGAAAGGTGAAGCTCACCACGTCCTGAAACCTTGAATGTCTCTGTTGTATCTGTATCTTCTACACGAAGAGAAACGTCAGTGTTAAGTTCCTTATAAAGTCTGTCACGAAGGTGACGGCTTGTTACATATTTACCTTCCTGACCAGCAAGTGGAGAGTCGTTAACAATGAAGTTCATTGAAATAGTAGGCTCTGAAATCTTCTGGAATGGAATAGCAACCTGATTATCAACTGAGCAAAGTGTATCACCAATCTTAAGATCTTCGATACCTGAAATGGCAACGATTGAACCAATCTTTGCTTCCTGAACTTCAACTCTTCCAAGTCCATCGTACTCATAGAGCTTGCTGATCTTGGTCTTGATACGTCTGTCTGGCTCGTGGTGGTTAACAACTACAACTTCCTGGTTAACCTTAACGACACCGTTATCAACCTTACCTACACCGATACGTCCAACGTACTCGTTGTAATCGATTGTGCTGATAAGCACCTGTGTGCTGACATCAGGATCGCCAACAGGAGCTGGAATATAATTAACGATTGTATCAAGAAGTGGCTTCATATCTGTGCCAGGTTCATCAAGTGAAAGTGATGATGTTCCAGCCTTAGCCGATGCAAATACGAATGGGCAGTCAAGCTGATTATCATCGGCACCAAGATCCATAAGGAGCTCAAGTACTTCATCGATAACATCATTTGGTCTTGCTTCAGGACGGTCGATCTTGTTGATACATACAATAACAGGAAGACCAAGATCCATTGCCTTACCAAGAACGAACTTGGTCTGTGGCATAGGACCTTCAAAAGCGTCAACGACAAGGATTACACCGTTAACCATCTTAAGAACTCGCTCAACCTCACCACCAAAGTCTGCGTGACCTGGAGTATCAATGATGTTGATCTTGATATCTTTATATGTGATAGCTGTGTTTTTAGACATGATGGTAATACCACGCTCTTTTTCGATATCCCCGGAGTCCATAACACGTTCTACAACTTCCTGACCGGCACGGAATACACCACTCTGTCTTAAAAGTCCGTCAACCAGAGTTGTTTTACCATGGTCAACGTGAGCGATAATAGCAACGTTTCTTACATCATTTCTAGTCTGCTTCATAAATAAACCTTTCTTATAATTAATACAATTAACAATTATTTCTCAAAACTTTAGTAGTATAGCACGCGTTTTTTTCTAGTTCAACCCCATTTTCATTTCCTTAATAAAGTAATAATAAAATGTTTATAGTGGCTACTTTATTGGAAAACGTGCGGCGGTCTTGACACGCTTTTTTTCGTGTTGTAGTATTTAAAACAACTAAAGACGGTTTAGATAGAGGTTGCGTATTTAATGAGTATTTCTGTGGATGTGTCAGGCACAGATGAATCAGGAAAAAAGGTAAATACGCCGAAAGGTTCAATTACCTGAGGATTGGATACTTGGGCATGCAGTAAACAGCTGTATGACTGTCATCGAAAGATGGGGCGCTATCAACAATACAAATGCTTTAACCAGGATTGTTATAGGCTCATCAGATTTTCTGTTGAGCCTTTTTCTTTGAAAAAACAGCATTAGCGCACCAAAAGCCAAAAGGAGGGCAAAATGGCTATTTTTAAGGGAGCAGGAGTTGCGATCGCAACACCATTTAAGGAGAACGGGGAGGTTAATTACGAAGAGTTTGAGCGTCTTATCGAGTTCCAGATCGAGAACGGAACAGATGCCATTATCGTATGTGGAACCACCGGAGAGGCAGCGACCATGAGTGAAGAAGAGCACATGGACGTTGTAAAGTTTTGTATAGACAAGGTAGCAAAAAGAATTCCTGTTATCGCAGGAACAGGTTCTAATTGCACAGAGACAGCTGTCAAGCTTTCAAAGCTTGCCGAGGAGTATGGCGCTGACGGATTACTGCTTGTTACTCCTTATTACAACAAGGCTACACAGGGCGGTCTCATCGCACATTTCTCAGCAGTAGCAAAAGAGGTAAATATACCGATCATTCTCTACAATGTGCCAAGCAGAACAGGCTGCAATATCCTTCCTGAGACAGCTGTTAAGCTTGCGCGTGAATACAAAAATATTGTTGGTATCAAGGATGCTACAGGTAATATTTCACAGACAACCAAGATGATGCAGCTTGCAGAAGGATGCATCGATCTTTACTCAGGTGATGATGATCAGATCGTACCTATCATGTCAATTGGTGGTCTTGGTGTCATCTCAGTTCTATCAAATATCGCTCCACGACAGACACATGAGATTTGTCAGAAGTGTCTTGAGGGGGATTATGCAGCTGCAAGAGAGCTTCAGTTCAAAGCTTTTCCTCTCGTGAAAGCTCTTTTCTCTGAGGTTAATCCTATCCCTGTTAAGAGTGCCCTTAAAATGGTAGGCTTTGCGGCAGGCCCTCTTCGCCTTCCTCTTACAGAGATGGAACCTGAGAATCAGGAAAAGCTCCGCGCAGAGATGAAGAAGTTCGGACTTATCTGATCGCGTTTATCAACAAAAATGTGCTAAAAAAATAAGATATCCACAATTGATCGGTGTATAAATCAGTTTAAACATACGATTTCAGAGGAGTAAATATGACAAAAATGATAATGCACGGCTGCAATGGCCGCATGGGACATGTGATTATCGACCTTGTTAAGGAAGATAAGGATATAGAAGTTGTCGCAGGAGTAGATGCATATGGAGAGAGCTCCTACGATTTTCCTGTTTTTAAAAGCCTTGAGGAGTGCAATGTGGCAGCAGATGTCATTGTTGATTTTTCAAATGCTTCTGCGGCAGAAGGCCTTTTAGCTTATTGTGAAAAGACATCAACTCCTGTTGTTCTTTGCTCAACAGGTCTTTCAGAAGATCAGCTTCTTAAGGTAAAAGAGACATCCAAAAAAGTTGCAGTTTTAAAGTCTGCCAATATGTCTGTTGGTGTTAACGCTCTTATGAAGGTTTTAAAGGAGGTTTCTCCACTTTTTGCGGCAGCAGGATTTGACATTGAGATAGTAGAAAAGCACCACAATCAGAAACTTGATGCACCAAGTGGAACAGCAATTGCCCTTGCTGACAGCATTAACGATTCTCTTGGCAATGAATACGAGTACGTATATGACAGAAGCACAAGAAGAGAAAAGAGACCTGAAAAAGAAATAGGAATCTCAGCGGTACGTGGCGGTACGATCGTTGGGGATCACGATGTTATCTTTGCGGGACACGACGAAGTTGTAACTCTTTCTCATAGGGCTTATTCCAGAGCTATATTTGGAAAAGGAGCTATAGAGGCAGCCAAGTTCCTTGCTGGAAAACCTGCCGGAATGTATGACATGAGTGACGTACTTGCCTGATGATATGGCTGAAGTTATACTACACATTCTTTTGGGATGTATGTGCAGCAGGACTTCAGCCATTATTTATGAAAGGAATGATCATGAAGCTTAGACCATGTATTGATATTCATAACGGAAAAGTTAAACAGATTGTGGGTAGCAGTCTTAGAGATGCCGGAGATGTGGCCAGTGAGAACTATGTGTCTACAAGGGAAGCGGCATTTTATTCCAATATGTATAGAGAACTGGGGCTTTCAGGCGGTCATGTGATTCTTCTTAATTCTGTGGACAGCCCTTATTATGAAATGACAAAAAAACAGGCTTTTGGAGCTCTTTTAGCTAATCCCGGTCTTTTGCAGGTTGGCGGCGGGATAACTGCTGACAATGCGCAGGAATTCATTGATGCAGGTGCTTCTCATGTTATAGTCACTTCATACGTGTTTAAAAATGGCAAGATTAGCTATACGAACCTGAAAAAGCTGGTCAAGGCTGTTGGGAAAGAAAGGATAGTTCTTGATCTTTCCTGTAAAGCAGGAGAAGATGAAAGCAAGGATGAGCCTGCATCTTACTATATTGTCACTGATAGATGGCAGAAGATGACCGATGTGAAACTTTGCAGCGAAACTTTGGATGAACTTTCAGAGTATTGCGATGAGTTTCTGGTTCATGCAGCAGATGTTGAGGGCAAGCAAAACGGAATAGAAAAGAATGTAGTTAAGATCCTGGCCGATTGGGGGAAAAGACCTATCACATATGCCGGCGGTGTTGGCAGTATATCCGATATTAAAAGCTTGAAAAAGCTTGGGAAAGGTAAGATAGATGTTACTGTTGGATCCGCGCTTGATATATTTGGCGGGAATCTGAAGATGGAAGATGTGATCACAGCATGTGAGTGATTCAAGACTAAAAAAGGCCATCTGACTAATGTCAGATGGCTTTTTCTATTAATCATTGTTACAATCTTGCAAATTCAATATATATATATTAGAATAAGGCACTTTGTAGTCTGATTAATTGCTCTAATTCAGAATTAAAGCTTGTTTACGTTTACGGCCTGAGGTCCCTTTTCGCCCTGGATTACATCATACTCTACAGAAGCGCCCTCTTCGAGAGACTTGAAACCTTCCATGTTGAGTCCTGAATAATGTACGAATACATCATTTCCAGCCTCGTCTGAGATGAAGCCGTAACCCTTCTGGTTGTTGAACCACTTAACAGTACCTTTGTTCATTGTAATACCTCCACTAAAAATAAAAAAATATTCGTTCTGTTGTCTAGTCTATGACAACATATTTACAATAGCACAGTAAAAAACAAAAGTAAAGCGCATATTTTGTATTTTGCGTATAATCATTACAATTTTTAGTGCTTTTCCGATATTTAAATTACCTCTTTACTTTACAAATTTAGAGTGATAAAATGTTTAAGCACGAAAGTATTTTATACGAAATATTGATAAGTTGTGGCGACAGAAAAAATATTGAATTGGAGGACATGGCAGATGAACAAAAAAATAAGAACAGATGCAGTAGATCACCTGTTTGATGCAATTCTTTGCCTTCAGAATAAAGAGGAGTGTTATAGCTTCTTTGAGGATCTGTGTACTGTTAACGAGCTTCTTTCTCTTTCACAGAGATTTGAAGTTGCTTCTATGTTGAGAGAACATAAGACTTATCTGGAGATAGCGGAGAAGACCGGTGCGTCTACCGCAACCATAAGCAGAGTTAACCGTTCACTTAACTATGGTGATGATGGTTACGAGTTAGTTTTCGAGAGAATGAAATAAAAAAAATCGCTTGCCTTGGATAATTTCCGTGGGCAAGCGTTTTTTATTTAATTCATTATCAGTTTGTTTCTGTCTTATTATCTTCAGTTTGTTTCTGCCTTATTATCTTCAGCCGTTTCTTCTTTTGATTCCTTATCAGCAACAGCTCTTTCTTTCGCTATAGAAGCAGAAGACTTATCCTGACCGGTCATTTCACATTTACCCTGGAAAACAGCGTTTTCATCGATGATGATTCCTTTGCAGGAAATGTCGCCGTAAACTTTTCCGGTATCACTTATTTCAATTTTGCCCTGTGGAGCAGTGATATTACCTGTAACCTCACCAGCAACATATACGTTAAGTGCTGATACAGTACCGGTAATCTTGCCGTCCTGGCCAATGATAAGCGCACCAGAGATGGTTACGTTTCCTTTAATGATACCGTCAATTCTGGTTGAATCTTTAGTTGTCAGTGGGCCTTCAATTACAGCGCCGGGGCCAATGATTGTTCCAACCTGTTCCAGTAATGCGTTGTCTTCGGCTGAGTCTTTTTTGTTTCCGAACATGATTATCCTCCGATTTAACCATTAATCTCTATTAGTTCTTCAGGATCGATAAATTTATCATCCTGCTGAATCTGATATCCAAGGGTGGTATTGTCACTTACCACAAAGATTATGTCACCTCTGTCTATGGCATCGCCTTCAGAAACAAGTGGATCTCCTGCGTTTCTATAGAAAGTGATATATCCATTGCCATGGTCAATGGTGACCATATTGCCAAATTTGGCATCAGTAGTTACTGATAAAACTGTGCCTGTACCTGTTGCAATTACATTGCTTCCGGCTGCTGCTTCAAATAAAACAATAGGATTGCCGGTAGCAGTATCTTTATTCTCATCTGTAATCTTGGTAACAGTAGTGGAGTTAGTATCATCAACAGCTGCAATAGGTGCTGAAGCTCCTGCTGTAAGCGGAAAACCTGTTGGGACAGCGAGGGTCTCAGCTTCTTCAGCTGACTGCTGCTCATTTTCCAGTCTCAGATTAAGAGCTGCTCTAAGCTGTTGTTCCTCAGTTACAAGAGTCTCATTCGATGCTTCCAAAGTACTGTTTTCTACTTTGAGATCTTCAATCTGTTTTTTCTGCTCAGCCTGTATGGACCTGAGAGTATTTATGGTCATTGCCGAGTAGATAATGTAGCAGACCAGTGCAAGAACTATTGCAAAAGAACAGTAGGCAAGCACCTGAGTCTTAAAATGATTAAGATGGAGACGTTTGGTACTTCCATCAGAATCTCCTGAAATGATCATAAAAGTATAATGTCTCTTATGCCTGTGCTTTCTGGGCTTTTTATCTGCGCTCATATTCACCTCCGACTGACTAAATATTTTATCATATATGCCAGTAAAATGGCAAATTATGCGCAAAACCCCAGCGAAATACACAATTACGTGCAAAGAATCGTCCCTCTGATTCCACAAAAAAAACTCCCTACACCGTAGGGCTATGTGGGCGCCCTGTGGTGTGGGGAGTTTAAGAAATTACTATTTACTTTGTGCCTGTTAATGCTGTGCCGTTTACGTAGAGTGTGTAACCGTTACTGATTATGCTTGATGCGTCGCCGTCAAAGGATGTGATATAAGTGTCAGCGGTAAGTGTCCAGGTACTGCTTGAGTCGATACTTACTGATACTGTGCCGACCTTTGTTGACACTGTTTCGCCGTCTGCGTTTGTTATGTTGCCGTCGATAGCTCCTTCAAAGGTTGATCCGTTTGTGAGGTTCAATGTGAACTCAGAATCATCTCCGACAAGGATTGTTCCGGAGAGGATCTGGTCATCTGCATTAAGTGTGGCTATATTGTTATCGCCTGTCCATCCGTCTGCACATACTGAGAGAAGGATGTTATCAGAATCGGCATTGTTGATGCTTACACTTGAGAGGTTGATGACCGCGTTTGTGTTTGTAACGTGGAATACGTGACCATTTTTACTTGTAAGTGAGCCGCCGTTCATTGTAAATGTAGATGTTCCGCTGTCTGCATCACCTGACATTGACTGGTAGATCATGATGGTGTCGTAGAATGTAGCGTTACCATTAGTGTCAGTATTATTTGCAGTCATATCACAATCATTAAGTGTAATGGAGTTTATACCCTCAATGCATACACCTTCTGAAAGGTTTGAAGTGAGTGTTGCATCTGAAACGGTAATATCCGCAGTTGAGTAGATTGCAGGTGAGCCGAGACCATTTGTTGTGTAAGTTCCGCCATCTACAGTAACTGTTCCGCCGCCTCTGTCAGTTCTGATAGCAGCAGAGGACTGGCCTGATGTTTCAACAGTGAGGTTGGAAGCCTTTGTTATACCGCCACCTGTTGTCATGATACCGCCTGAACCGTCACCTGTTGTTGTAATGGATGTATCTGAAATGATAACTGTTGTGCCGTCTCCTGAAGCACCGTTCTGTCCGCCGTTACCGCCGTAAGAGAAGACGCCGTTTGCGCCGTCTGCATCAGAAGTGATAGTTCCACCTGTGATTGTGGTTGTTGATCCGTCTTTTACAAGGACAGCAGCGTTAAGACCGTAGAAGTTGCAGTTGTCGCCACCATCTGAGTCACCTGTCTTTTCAACAGTTGGATTTGTTATTGTTACGTCTTCAGAAGTTGCAATCAAAAGAGCACTCTGATCAACTGTACTTGTTGAATATGTCTTTGAGTCTTGAGTATCGGCAGATGTGATCTCAACAGCACCTGAATAATCTATATCAGCGCTGCTGCTACCGCCGCCAAAGCCGCCACCGCCTTCTCCTCCGGGACCACCGCCAGGTGCTCCATCGGGGGCTTCACCCTGAGGCTTTTCTCCATCAGGTGCCTCGCCTTCAGGCTTTTCACCTTCTTTATTATCTGCAGGCGCTTCGCCTTGAGCCATGTCTTTTTCACCAGCTTCTGCAGGTGCTTCAACACTGCTTTCAGCCTGGGTATCCAGAGTTGAAGCTGTACTTTCCTGACCGCAGGCAGCAAGTGATGCGCACATTACTGTTATAGCTGCAGTAGATATCAGTTTTTTGACATATTTTTTTTTCATCTTAAGTCATCTCCTAATAGATTTGCTTTTTAGTTTATGTGTGCATTATGAAACTTAAACCTAAAATTAACTTAAAATGTTAAAGTCAATATGCAAAAAGCCGCATAAATCTGCTTGAATGCAGAAAATATGCGGCTTTTAGGCATTTTTTAAAAGAGGTATAAAAAAGTATAATTTTTTATGAAAAATAAGTTTCGTGGTCGATAGCTTTTATAAAATAAGATTACATGATAACTTCAACTTTGTATTCTTTTACTCCTGCTTCGTAAGGAATTACAGTTCCTTCGATCTCTTTGCCGTTTACAGTGAGCTTCTTAACTCCGCTCTGTGAACCATTTGTCTTAACGTCAATTGTATAAACGGCATCTCTGTACTTTCTTGTGATTGTAAAGTCACCAAAGTCCTCAGGTACACAAGGGCTCACTGAAAGACCGTTGTGAGTAGGATATACACCAAGAATGTACTGTGAGATATTAACAAATGTCCAGGCAGCAGTACCTGTAAGCCAGCTGTTCTTGCCCTGTCCGAAGAACTTAGCATCTCTTCCTGCAACCATCTGAGAGTATACATAAGGCTCAGTGCAGTGAACATCGCTGATGTCTTCAATATAAGCAGGACATGTCTTTTTGTAGATCTCAAAAGCTCTGTTTCCGTGGCCAAGAACTGTCTCAGCAATAGAAACCCAAGGATTGTTGTGGCAGAAGATACCGGCATTTTCCTTGTATCCCGGTGGATATGAGCTTACTTCACCAAGTTCAAGGTGATATTTTGTGTAAGCAGGCTGAAGGATCATTATGCCATACTTGGTATCAAGTCTTTCTTCAACGCTCTTAAGAGCCTTAGCTGCAAGGCCTTCCTTAACACCGATTCCTGCGAGAACGCAGAAGCCCTGAGGCTCGATGTAGATCTGACCTTCTTCACATTCTTTTGAACCAACTTTGTTGCTGTAGGCATCATATGCTCTTACAAACCATTCGCCGTCCCAACCTGCATCGAGCACAGCGTCGTAAACTTTTTTAACTTCGTCTCTTGCGCGCTTTGCTTCAGCATCATCGCCTAAGAGTTCAGCGAGCTGAGCGTACTCTTCACCGTACTTAACAAACATTCCGGCAATGAATACAGATTCTGCAACAGGCCCTTCAGAAGGTCCGAATGTCTGGAATGATTCACCTGGGTGCTCTGAGAAGCAGTTGAGGTTCAGACAGTCGTTCCAGTCAGCTCTTCCGATAAGAGGAAGTCCGTGAGGTCCCTTGTGAGTGATAGTGAAGTTAAGTGAGCACTTTAAGTGTTCCATAAGTGTCTTTGCAACACTCATATCGTTATCAAAAGGTACGATCTCTTTTAATATAGAAAGATCACCTGTCTCTCTTACATATGCGCTTGTTCCTGCAATGAGCCAAAGTGGATCATCATTGAAGCCAGATCCGATATCGGAGTTACCCTTCTTGGTAAGTGGCTGATACTGATGATATGCGCTACCATCCTGGAACTGAGTAGAAGCGATATCAATTATACGCTGTCTTGCTCTGTCCGGAATAAGGTGAACAAAGCCCAGAAGATCCTGACATGAATCTCTAAAGCCCATTCCACGGCCAATTCCTGACTCATAATATGAAGCAGAACGTGACATGTTGAATGTTACCATGCACTGATACTGGTTCCAAATGTTGACCATTCTGTCAACTTTCTCATTTTTGGAAGAGATGTGGTAGATTCCAAGGAGGTTATCCCAGTAATCGCTTAACTCTTTAAGAGCCTTATCAACAGCTTCCTCTGTCTTGTAGCTGTCAAGCATCTTGAATGCAGGTTTTTTATTAACAACAGAAGGAGCTTCCCATTTATCATCTTCAGGATTCTCGATATAACCGAGTGTAAAGATGAAAGTCCTGGACTCGCCAGGAGCAAGCTCAAGGTTGATCTGCTGAGATGCAATAGGAGACCATCCGCTTGCAATTGAGTTTGTTGCCTTTCCTTCTGCAACTACATCAGGGCTGTCAGGGCCGTTGTATGCACCAAGGAAAGCATCTCTGCTAGTGTCGAATCCATCAACTTTAGCATTTACACCGTAGATAGCATAGTGGTTACGACGCTCTCTGTACTCTGTCTTGTGGAAGATAACAGATCCGCCGTCAACAACTTCAACTTCACCTGTGCTAAGGTTTCTCTGGAAGTTCTTCATATCATCGTCAGCATTCCAAAGGCACCATTCTACATAAGAAAAGAGTGACAATTTAGCTGCTGTGCTCTTGTTATTTGTGATAGTGAGCTTTGAAATCTCACAGTTGTCATTCATAGGAACGAATGTTAAAAGTTTTGCTTCAACATCATTTTTGGATGATGTGAACTTGCTATATCCAAGGCCGTGACGACATTCGTAGCTGTCAAGCTTTGTCTTGACAGGCTGCCAACCCGGATTCCATACAACAGTGTTAGCGGCATCTGTTACATCTTTAATATAGAAGTATTTACCATTGTTGTCATAAGGCACGTTGTTATAGCGATATCTTGTGAGTCTTAAAAGCTTGGCATCCTTATAGAATGTGTAACCGCCACAAGTGTTGGATATTAGTGAAAAGAACTCTTTATTCCCGAGGTAGTTGATCCAGGGAAGGGGAGTCTTTGGGGTAGTGATGACGTATTCACGAGCTGCGTCGTCAAAGTAACCGTATTTCATATCGACCTCCTAATACTTAAACGTTTAAGATAATTTCCTAGTGACATTATATATGGCAAGTTGATGGAATGCAATAGAAAAAATCCAAAAAAGATTCACCTGAATGCCGCACAAAACCTAGGGGTAATTAAAATAAACAAATCGTTTCCGTGGAATAGGCGCAGAATCTGTATCAAATCGAAAACGTTTAAATCAAAAATGAACAAACTATGTACAACTTCGGAAAAATGTATGAAAAAGCGATAATGAATTTGTAAAAAACAAACAAAATTATATAATGTGCACAAAAAAATAATAATGATACTTGATTTGAAAGTAAAAATGATGTATATTGAAATCACGAAAACGATTAAGTGTATGTGAAAAGGTACAAATGACAAAGAGAATGGTTTCACTCAAAGACATATCTAAGGCTTGTGGAGTGTCGGTTGCGACCGTTTCCAAGGCCCTTAATGATCATAGTGATATAAGTAAAGAAACGAAAGAACGTGTCAGAGAAATTGCTGAGCAGCTTGGCTATCATCCCAATGCTGCAGCCCAGGCGCTCAAGACAAACAGAACCAATAACATCGGAGTCCTGTTTGTTGATGAGGCAAACAGCGGCCTTACTCATGATTACTTTTCACATGTTCTTGACAGTTTCAAAAAGAAAGCGGAGCAGGAAGGTTTCGATATCACCTTTATTAATGGTAATAAGACCCGCAACAATATGAGCTATTTATCTCACGCAATCTACAGAGGATTTGACGGTGTGGTAATTGCCTGTGTTGATTTTTCAGATCCCCAAGTGGATGAGCTTATTAAGAGCAACATTCCTGTTGTCACTATCGACCACTCTTTCTTCAATAGAATATCGATCATGTCTGACAACATAAAAGGCATTAAGGATTTAGTTACTTATGTATATGAAATGGGACATAGGAAGATAGCTTATGTACACGGTTATGAAAATACCGCCGTTACACAGAGCAGATTGGCAAGTTTCTACAATACTTTGCAGGAACTTGGTATAAACGTTTCGGATGAATATATCGTGGGAAGTCCTTACAGAGATACTGAGAAGGCTTATGAAGCTACCCAAAAGCTTCTTGATCTTCCTGATCCACCTACATGTATTCTTTATCCCGATGACTTTGCAGCGTTTGGCGGATTCAATGCAGTCAGAGAGAGGAACTTGCGCATCCCGGAAGATATTTCCATTGCCGGTTATGATGGAATTGAGCTGGCAAGGCGAATAAGTCCTTTGATGACAACAATAGTTCAGAATACAGACAAAATTGGAAGGACAGCAGCAGCCAAGCTGATTGATCTGATAAATAATCCGAAAGGAACGCTGATCGAGCAGATAGTTATAGAAGGGACTCTTGAGAAGGGTGAGTCCGTAGGGCGTATTGAAACAGTTAAATAAGGTTTAAGACGGCAAAGCCGTTTTAGATAATACTAACAAAACACTCATATAAAAGGGAGGTACATTAGTTATGAAGAAGAAAGTACTTGGATTGTTACTTTCAACAACTATGGTAGCAGGTATGCTTTCAGCATGCGGTAGCACAGCTACTACAACAGAGACTCCAGCAGCAGAGACACCTGCAGCTGAGACAACAACAGAAGCTCCAGCAGCAGAGACACCTGCAGCTGAGGCAACAACAGAAGCAGTTGCTGAATTACCAGCAGATGAGGGAAAAGTTCTTAACATTTCAGCATGGAACGAAGAGTTTAAGTCTCGTCTTACAGATCACTATCCAGGATATGAGGTAATCGATGGAACAACAGGTAAGATCGGTGATGTAACAGTTAACTGGCTCATTACTCCTAACGAAGAGAACGCTTACCAGAACAGACTTGATGAGCTTCTTCTTGCACAGGATAGTGCAGCAGCAGATGATAAGGTTGACCTTTTCCTTGTAGAAGCTGACTACGCTGTTAAGTACACAGATACAGATTACACACTTCCTATAAAGGATCTTGGAATCACAGATGAAGATCTCAAAGATCAGTATGCATACACACAGGCAGTTGTTACAGATTCTAACGGAGTTCTTAAGGGAACATCATGGCAGGGCTGCCCTGGCGTTATGATCTACAACAGAGCAATTGCAAAAGAAGTATTCGGAACAGATGAGCCTGCAGATATCCAGGCTAAGTTCTCAGATTGGGATAAGTTCTTTGAGTCAGCAGGCGAACTTGATAAGGCTGGTTACGATGTAATTTCTTCAACAGCTGATACATTCCGTGTATATCAGAACAACGCTAAGCTTCCTTGGGTAGATGGAACAAAGATCCAGGTTGATGACAACCTTAAGAAGTGGGTTGAAGATTCTAAGAAACTTGCTGACGCTGGCTACTGCAACACTTGGGGACAGTGGGGCGAAGACTGGAACAAGGGCTTCTATCCTGAAGGAAAAGTATTTGCTTACTTTGGACCAGCTTGGCTTATCGATTTCTGTATGGCAGCTGATGTAGATGGTTCTGTTGCACATGATGGCGGCTGGGCTGCTACAGAAGGACCTCAGGGCTTCTATTGGGGCGGTACATGGATCTGCGCAGCAGCTGGAACAGATAATGCTAACCTTGTAGCAGATATCATGAGAAAGATGACATGCGATCCAGAAGTTATGAAGGACATCGTTCTTAAGGACAATGATTTCGTAAACAACAGACCTGTTATGGAAGGTCTTGCAGCTGATGAGTCATACTCAAATGCAGTTCTTGGCGGACAGAACCCTCTTAAGATGTTCTGCGCTGGTGCTGATAACATTGATATGGCTAACCTTACAGCTTATGATCAGGGTCTTCTTGGTGACTTCCAGACAGCTATGGGCGACTACATCAATGGCAACTATGCTACATATGATGAGGCTCTTGAGCAGTTCTACACATTAGCACTTCAGAGATATCCTGAACTTACAAGATAATCATTCTTAAGATTATTGCCTAATAAACTGCCTGCCGGTTCGCCGGCAGGCAATTCTTTAAAACGCTTTGGGTTTAAAGAGTAAAATATCGCGGAGGTACGGTAGTATGGACAAAAAGAAGTCCAATTCTAACGTGGTTAAGTTTAATAGATGGGGATACATCTTTCTTATACCATTCTTTGTAACATATGTAATTTTTAGTTTAATTCCACTATGTTCAACAATTTATAACAGTTTCTTTGAAAATTATCGTTCCGGTCTTAAGCAGATAGGACCTAACTTTGTTGGAATCAACAACTATATCAATCTTCTTAGCTCACCGGAAATTTGGAAATATTTGGTAAATACACTGATCATGTGGGTTGGTGGCTTTATTCCACAGATCACTATAGCTCTTTTGCTGGCTTACTGGTTCTCTGATCCATCTCTTCGTCTTAAGGGACAGAGATTCTTCAAGACAGTTATTTACATGCCTAACCTTATCATGGCATCAGCTTTTTCAATGTTGTTCTTTGCATTGTTCTCAGATTCTGGCCCAGTAAACCAGATTCTTTTGAGCCTTGGCTTTATAAAAGAGCCATTTAAGTTCTTCCAGTATGTTATTGCATCAAGAGTACTTGTAATGCTTATGAACTTCCTTATGTGGTTCGGTAATACAACAATCCTTCTGATGGCTGGAATGCTTGGTATCGATTCATCACTTTATGAGGCAGCACAGGTGGATGGAGCTACAGCTTCACAGGTCTTCTTTAAGATCACAATGCCTATACTTCGTCCTATCTTTACATATGTACTTATAACATCTCTTATCGGTGGTTTGCAGATGTTCGATGTTCCTCAGATCCTGACAAATGGTAGAGGTAACCCTACTGATTCCTTGACAACAGTTATCATGTTGCTCAACAGATACCTTACAAGTAAGGACGTTGGCCGTGGCGGTGCTTTGTCAGTATTCTTATTCATTGTCACTGGTATTTTGAGTCTGGTTGTATTTAGAATGAACAGCTCAAAGGATAAAGACTAAGGAGGAAAAGGGATTATGGAAAATCAGGCAGCAGCTAAAACCCATGGACTTCCTATAGGAGCAAGAAGAACAATTGCTTATATCGTACTTGTTTTCTTCTCATTCTTATGTCTCATATGGTTTTATATATTGCTTATCAATTCAACAAGATCACATTCAGAGATGACACTTGGATTTACAATTCTTCCAAGCACACATCTTTTGGATAACTGGAATAGCCTTATAACAGGAACTATTCCTATTGCAAGAGGTTTTGCAAACAGTATCACGGTTTCAGTTTGCACCAGTATTCTTTGCGTATACTTCTCAGCAATGACAGCATATGCGATCAATACATACAGATTTAAAGGAAGAGATGCGATTGCTGCATTTATCCTGGCAATCATGATGATCCCAGGACAGGTTACAGCACTTGGTTTCTTACAGCTCATCAATAGAATGAGACTTGATGACTCAATTATTCCACTTATTTTGCCGGCAATTGCTTCACCTGTTACATATTTCTATCTTAAGCAGTACATGGAAAGTAACCTTCCATTGTCACTGGTTGAGGCAGCAAGAATTGACGGCTCAGGTGAGTTTAGAACATTTAACACAATCATTATTCCACTTATAAAGCCTGCTATCAGCGTTCAGATGATATTCAGCTTTGTAGGTAGCTGGAATAACTACTTCACACCAGCTCTTATCTTACATACAGATACAAAGAAGACTTTGCCTGTTATGATCGCTCAGCTTCGTGGAGCTGACTGGCTTAGATTTGATATGGGTCAGATCTATATTATGATCGCAGCATCTATTTTCCCTGTTATCGTAATATACCTTATCCTTTCTAAGTATATTGTAGGCGGAGTTTCAGCAGGAGCGGTAAAGGGTTGATTTTGCTTTACACAACGATTCGTTGTTTTAATTTGATGAGGTGACTTATTTTTATAAGTTTATCTTCATATTTTACTCTTTCCTTTTATAAGCGTTTAGAAAGCCATGACATTCCCCGTGTCATGGCTTTCTGCATTAATATGTGAAAAAAGATACGAAATAAGTGAGATTGCTTCTGTAAGTGGTGACATGGGCTAAGATGTATTGTAGAATTAGTAGAAATGTTTTTTAGCAGTGTGTGAGTTGGAGGTTTATATGGGAAAAAGATCTATTAAGGAAAATAAAAATATTTATTTTGAATGCAGGGATAGTCTTGGATTGTCAAGAGCTCAGGCCAGCGAGCTGATGGAGGGTATTTCAGAGAGCAGCCTTGAGAAGATGGAAACAGGCAAGACCAATATATATCCTGAGGACGTTGTCCTTATGGCTAAAGCCTATAAAAGACCTGATCTTTGCAATTACTACTGCACTCATGAATGTGCTATTGGAAAGACATCTGTGCCTGAAGTAAAAATATCATCACTTTCAGAGATCGTACTTGGAATGCTTTCATCTCTCAACTCTCTTGAACGTCAGAAAGACAGACTTATTGAGATCACAGCCGATGGACAGATATCTGATGATGAGCTTGAGGACTTTGCAAATATTCAGAAGCAGCTTGAACATATAGATGCTACTGTTGAGGCACTCAAGCTTTGGGTTAATGGCACTATAGCCGAAGGTAAGATAAATAAAGAAAAGCTTGATGCTTTAAAGTAAGGTTTTTTTACCAGTCAGTCGGATATTGTAGAATGAAATATGACGAAATACACATTGGTTAAGCGAGCTTCTATGTGCATTTTGTCATATTTTTAATTGGGTTTGAAATTTTTAATTTTTGTACTTGTCTTTAAAACTTTAATGTGCTAAAATTCTTTCCAGTACATACAAATGTCCGTGGTAGAAAAACAAATATTAAAAAATGTAAGCGAGAAGGAAAATGGAGCAGGATACCGGTTTTTATGTAATTAAAAAGCAAGCGGTGCCAGAGGTGCTTTTAAAGGTTGTAGATGCCAAAAAGCTTCTGGAATCCGGCAAAGTAAAAACTGTAAATGAAGCTGCTGACAGAGTCGGGATCAGCAGAAGTTCTTTTTACAAATATAAAGAAGATATCTATGAATTCCACGATAGCCTGCAGGGAACTACCCTGACACTCACTTTCCAGATGAATGATGAGGTGGGGCTGTTATCTTATGTGCTTGGACTCATCGCAGAGTTTGGAGCCAATATACTTACAATTCATCAATCAATCCCACTTAACGGTGTGGCATCCATTTCTATAACTATTCAGGTTCTTCCTACCACAAGAGACATCATGGATATGATAAATAAGATGGAAAAGGCTGACGGCGTCCACAAGGTTCACATTACGGGACGCAGTGCAACTTTTACATAATAGATAATATTTTGGAGGAAGACATGGCAAAAGTAGCAGTATTAGGATATGGCACAGTTGGAAGCGGCGTAGTTGAAGTATTGGATACTAATGCAAATGAAGTTGCAAAAAGCGCCGGTGAAAAGATAGAACTTAAGTATATTCTTGATTTGCGCGATTTCCCTGGGGATAAGCATGAATCACAGGTAGTTCACGATATCAATATTATTTTGGATGATCCTGAAGTAGACGTTATCTGTGAGACCATGGGTGGTATAGAACCTGCATTTACTTTTGAGAAGCAGGCTCTTTCAAAGGGCAAATGTGTATGCACCTCCAATAAGGAACTTGTTGCAGCTCACGGGCCTGAACTTGTGGAACTTGCAAAGGAAAATGGAGTAAGCTACCTCTTTGAAGCAAGCGTAGGCGGTGGAATTCCAGTTCTTCGTTCAATAAATGATTCTCTTAAGCATGAAAAGATCGACTCTATTACAGGTATTTTAAACGGCACTACAAACTATATTCTTACTAAGATGGATAAAGAGGGCGTTGGTTTTGCAACAGTCCTTAAAAAGGCTCAGGAAAAGGGATATGCGGAGAGAAATCCTGAAGCTGATGTGGAAGGATATGATGCATGCCGTAAGATCGCCATTCTTTCAAGCCTTATGAGTGGCAAACATGTGGATTATGAGGATATCTACACAGAGGGCATCACACACATCTCTATCGAAGATTTTGAATATGCGCGTGCACTTAATATGGCCATCAAGCTCCTTGCTATGTGTAAAAGAAATGAGAATGGCTTCTTTACTATTGTTGCGCCATTCCTTATTCCTTATGAGCATCCACTTGCCAATGTAAATGGTGTATTTAATGCCATAAATGTTCATGGAAACATGCTGGGTGATGTAATGTTCTATGGAAAGGGAGCAGGAAAAAATGCCACAGCAAGCGCTGTAGTTGCCGATGTTATCGATATGGTCAAGCATAAGGGCAAACATATCGAAGTTAATATGAATTCTGAAAAGGCTAAGCTCACTTCAAAGGACAACGCTGTCAGAAGATTCTTTGTAAGAGTTCCTGAATCACTTAAGGATCAGGCAACAGAGCTCTTTGGATCAGATATCGACGTTGTGAAAAGAAACAGCGTTTCAGGTGAATTTGCATTTATTACAGATCTTATTTCTGAAAAGGATTTTGAAGAGAAGCTTTGGAAGCTTGATAGTGTTAAAGGTTATATAAGAATGTATTAAAAATAGCTATTATTTTTTAGGAGAATATTATGAAAAAAGTAGTTAAATTTGGCGGAAGTTCACTTGCCAGCAGCGAACAGTTTGAAAAAGTAGGAAACATCATAAAGTCAGATCCTGACAGAGTTTATGTAGTTCCTTCAGCACCTGGAAAAAGAAATTCCAAGGACACTAAAGTTACGGATATGCTTTACAAGACATATGCTCTTGCAGAGGCAGGAAAAGACTTTTCAAAACAGCTATCAGACATCAAAGCAAGATATGATGAGATCATAAAAGGACTTGGACTCAAGCTCAACCTTTCAAATGAGTTTAAGACCATAGAAAAGAACTTTAAGGCAGCAGCCGGAAAGGACTACGCTGCAAGCCGCGGCGAGTATTTGAACGGTATTATCATGGCTGCATACCTTGGATATGAATTTATTGATGCGGCAACAGTAGTAGCTTTTGATAAGAACGGAGAGTTCGACGGAGAAAAGACCAACAAGCAGATGGCCAAAAAGCTTGAGAAGTCTCCAAAGGCTGTTATCCCTGGCTTTTATGGAGCTTATCCTGATGGAAGCATCAAGACCTTCTCAAGGGGAGGTTCAGATATTACAGGTTCTATCGTAGCAAGGGCCATAAAGGCAGATGTCTATGAGAACTGGACAGACGTATCAGGATTTTTGGTTGCTGATCCAAGGATCATTG
This sequence comes from Butyrivibrio sp., assembly GCF_015056685.1. Lineage (GTDB taxonomy): Bacteria > Bacillota > Clostridia > Lachnospirales > Lachnospiraceae > Butyrivibrio. Next base: position 20,851 of record NZ_SVFW01000006.1, read on the forward strand.
AGAAGCCACCACACATTGAGACAATAACTTATACAGAGCTTCGAGAGCTTGCTTACATGGGTGCTTCAGTTCTTCACGAAGATGCGATCTTCCCTGTCAGAAAAGAAGGAATCCCGATCAATATCAGAAATACCAATAAGCCTGAGGATCCAGGAACATGGATTGTAGAGTCAACAGCTAAAAAGTCCAAATTTGTTATTACAGGTATTGCCGGTAAAAAAGGCTTTTGCTGCGTAAATATCCTAAAGGATCAGATGAACTCTGAGGTTGGCTTTGTAAGAAAAGTGCTTCAGGCATTTGAAGATCAGAATATTTCAATTGAGCATGTTCCTTCAGGAATAGATACCATGACAGTATTTGTTCAGCAGGATGAGTTCATTGAAAAAGAGCAGGCAGTAGTATCAGAGATTCACAGACTCGCAAGACCTGACATGCTTGAGATTGAATCAGATCTTGCACTTATCGCAGTAGTAGGTCGCGGCATGAAATCAACACGAGGAACAGCCGGACGAATCTTTTCAGCGCTTGCACATGCCAGCGTAAACGTCCGCATGATCGACCAGGGCTCATCTGAGCTTAACATCATCATCGGCGTAGAAACCCGTGACTTCGAAAAAGCCATCAGTGCCATCTACGACATCTTTGTAACAACACAGGTCTGAGACAATTTGCTAAAATAGCCTTCCTTTGTAGCCGTGGCGTGGCTGCAAGGGAAGTTTTTGTTTATAAAATGGTAATACTTTTTTATGATTATTTTTTGCCATGTAGGAAAATGGCTCGTATATAATGGTAACAGAAACAAAGATATGATGGAGGTAAAGATCATGAATAATATGGATATAGATAAGAAAGTTATTTCTGATAGTGAGCTTGAATATGTTACCGGCGGAATCGATAAGGAGACTATCCTTAAGTACAGTGAACAGATGAAGAAAAAACCGGATAAACTGGCACCAAAGAGTAATCCTGGCGGCAATGACTGGTTTAAGTATAAAGAGGGGTGAGCATTTAGGCAGCGCTCGATGCGGAAAATATACTTTCTTGTAAACGTACGCAGCCGAGCTGAAAGTGTAGGCATAGCTCTGTTCACTCTGATATTTTTCAATGTGATAAATTGGACATAAAACACCCACAAAAGACTTGTTTCATACTTATTCAGAACACAAGTCTTTTGTGGGTTTATTTATATCCATTTATCATCATTTCAAAATAAATCGCTCACATCACTATGCCTACACTTACAGTTCGTCTGCTGTTCTTGCAAAAATAGTAGTCTTTATATGTGTAGTAAACCATAAATCCAAAGGTATGGGCACTTTCGGATTTAATGCCACTCGCAAGAAAGTATACTTATTTATTTTAGAAGATACTCAATGAAGAGTTTTGCGTTATCAAGTCGGGTTGTGTTGGCGATTATGCCGACTACAGGAGTTGTTCCCTGGTAGAGGGTGTTGTCTGTTATTACTTTTGAATCATCAATAATGATCCCGACAGGAACAGGGTTATCCATTTCATTTACAGGAGTATCAGGATACTGGCCTGTTGCATATATATCAGCAGCCATGACAGCGTACTTATTGTCTTTATCGTAAGAACCGTTCATAAGAAAATCCTGATAAGCATCGGATGCGATGTAATCCACAAGGCCTCTGTCTACATAGAAAAGCTTATCGGCATATTTGTTAAGAAAGCTTTCATCATATATAGTTCTGAGGTCCATGAATATATCCTGATGCGCGTAATAGGCAAATGTGTTCTGGTCTGCAGCCATGGAATCAAGCTCTGCAGCTGAGAGGTTTGCCATTATTTTCTGACTGGTTGCAATTGTTACTTCATCAATTATTTCTGTATTATTTGTAACTGAAGTGTCTATAAAGCAACTGTTTGTAGTAGTATCAATGCCGGCATACTCTGTGAATTCACTCTCAAGTACTTCTTCTGCATTTGATGAATAACTGTTGAGCATTAGTGCGTAAAAAGCATAAGGCTTGTTGTTTGTAACATCTTTAACCAAAACTACTATAAAAATGATAGCAGCTAAGGCAACAATCGTATGTATTTTGTAGTAGTCCCAAAAATATTCAAGGTGAGCCTTTATGCCCTGACCTTTTAATTTCTTTTGCTGTTCTCTGATCTCTTCATGTACTGACATTTTAAAACCTCCGGAGCTCAAAAAATATTAACAGAAATATAATATTTTATGTTCGTAAAAATGTATATAATAGAATTGATGACTGTGTGCAGGAACAAAATGAATTGTTTAAGAGCACTTGTCACATATGATACAAATTTATGTCCTTCAATGTCAATAAGAATAATCGTGGTTGCCCTTGACATGACATTAATTTGAATATAAGATACTTGATAAAAATGGCGACTAACAGGAGGAGTGGTTTTACAGATGGTTAACGACAATAGTTATGTAGAATGCCTCGTTGAAAGTAAGGCATCGCCGGTTATTACTTTTCTCAAGTATTTGAGCATTTTCTTTGCAGTTGTTTTCTTCATTGCGGCTTTCATGCTTGGTTTTGGAATAATTGGCCTTATACTTTGCGTGGCAGCAGGTTTTGCTTATCATTTCGCAGCACTTAATGCAAACATTGAGTACGAGTATCAGTATTGTGACAAAGAAATTTCAGTAGACAAAGTTCTTAATAAAAGTTCCCGTAAGCACGTGGGTACTTATTCAGTTGAGCACATTGAAGCAATGGCTCCATCCAGATCATATCATTTAGACGAATTCAAGAATAAGACATACAAGACATCAGATTTTTCATCTAAGAACAAGGACGCACAGCCCGATCCTACATACACAATCTATTACGATGGAAAAGACAAGATAATATTTGAACCAACAGAAGAGTTCGTAGCAGCAGTTAAGGCTGTAGCACCTAGAAAAGTATTTACAGATTAAGTTAATAATTGCAATTCAATTTAAATAAGATTTTATAGATAATGGGAGATTATAATGGGACAGATAATTGGTGAAGGAATTACTTTTGATGATGTGCTTTTGGTACCTGCTTATTCACAGGTTATACCTAATCAGGTAGATGTTGGAACATGGCTTACTAAGAAGATCAGACTTAACATTCCTATGATGAGTGCAGGAATGGATACAGTTACAGAGCACAGAATGGCTATTGCAATGGCCAGACAGGGTGGTATCGGAATCATCCACAAAAATATGTCAATTGAAGCTCAGGCTGAAGAGGTTGATAAGGTTAAAAGGTCTGAGAATGGCGTAATCACAGATCCATTTTCTCTTTCACCAGATCACACACTTGCAGATGCAGATTCACTCATGGCTAAATTCCGCATTTCAGGTGTGCCTATCACAGAGGGGAGAAAGCTTGTTGGTATCATTACAAACAGAGACCTTAAGTTTGAAAAAGACTACTCCAAGAAGATAAAGGAAGTAATGACAAGCGAAAACCTCATTACTGCAAAAGAGGGTATCACTCTTGAAGAAGCAAAGAGTATCCTCGCAAAGTCCAAAAAAGAAAAGCTCCCAATCGTTGATGATGACTACAATCTTGTAGGACTTATCACTATTAAAGATATTGAAAAGACAATCAAGTATCCTCTTGCTGCAAAGGATGATCAGGGAAGACTTTTATGCGGAGCCGGAGTTGGTATCTCTGCAAACTGTCTTGATCGTGTAGCAGCTCTTGTGGATGCTAAGGTTGACGTTGTTGTTCTTGATTCTGCACATGGACATTCAGAGAATGTTCTTAAGTGCCTTAGAATGATCAAAGAGAAGTTCCCAGATCTTCAGGTTATCGCAGGAAACTGCGCAACAGGCGCTGCAACAAAGGACCTCATTGAGGCTGGTGCGGATGCTGTTAAGGTTGGTATCGGACCTGGTTCTATCTGCACAACACGTGTGGTTGCAGGTATTGGTGTTCCTCAGATCTCAGCTATCATGGACTGTTATGCAGTTGCTAAGGAGTATGGTATCCCGATAATCGCTGATGGTGGTATCAAGTACTCAGGTGATATTACAAAGGCTATCGCAGCCGGTGGTAACATCGTTATGATGGGTTCAATGTTTGCTGGTTGTGACGAGGCACCTGGTGACTTCGAGCTTTTCCAGGGCAGAAAATACAAAGTTTACCGTGGAATGGGCTCTATTTCAGCTATGGAGAACGGTTCAAAGGATCGTTATTTCCAGGAAGATGCCAAGAAGCTTGTTCCTGAAGGTGTTGAAGGTCGTGTAGCTTACAAGGGAACAGTTGAAGACACTGTATTCCAGCTTATCGGTGGACTTCGTTCAGGAATGGGATATTGTGGATGCAAGACAATAGAAGAGCTTAAGGAAAATGGCAGATTCATAAAGATCACTTCAGCAGCACTTCGTGAGTCACATCCTCATGATATTCAGATTACAAAAGAGGCGCCTAACTACAGCGCATCTGATAGATAAAAATATTCTCCGGTATCAGCATCCGAACATCATAAGTCAGGTAATATACTTGCGTTATTAGAGGAGTGAAAACTTGCAAGAGCATATTACGGAAGCAGAAGCAAAAAACACTGGTGAAATGGGTTCTCTAAAGGATTTTAGCGGAGCCCTTGGTGATTTTGCGCAAAAAAATGCCGCTTCGATCCAGTCATGGCAGGACAGATTCTGTGAGATGGCTGGTATATATGCTTTTTGCCTTGATACTAATGAAGTACCTGTAAGTCAATTTTCAGGTAATCCCAGAGAAATAAAACTAATTCAAAAATACGTGACAGATGTAAGGATACACAACATATTTAAGCGTGTATCTGAGAGCGAGCTTGAGGATCAGGCTGTGGAGATCACGGAAGTTCCAAATTTAAAGCTCGCTGCTGTTGCTGTCAAAAACGATAATTCTACTGCCGCTGTGTGGATAGTATGCGGTGTACTTACTGATGCGGAATATGAAAAAGAGTTTTATCATGTTCAGCCATTAGAATCCTTTACTTACCAGATATCTGAAAGAAAACTATATAAGACTTTAGATCTTCTCAGAGAGTCACTTAGTGTGGTCTTGGGTATTGAAACATCCAGAACAATGGCTGAGGCCAGCAGCAAGGTCAGCAAAAAGCAGGAGCTTGAAATGACCAGTTCTTTTAGAAGAGCTGAGACCATGACAGAGATAGTATCTCTTTTGGATAGTGATGATTCAATTGAGGAAATAATGGTGGATATGCTATCTAAACTCTGTGAGTATCTTCAGGTAAGTAATGCATACACCTGTAGGATCCATCATGGCCATCTGATGGATATTGTAGTTCAGTGGACGGCAGCAGGCGTATCCAAGATGTTTCCTGATACGACAGATCAGGAGAAATGCTGGTTCCTTGGCTCTGAAAAAGCGGTTGTTGTATCAAGCGACAGTCAGATGAATGCAGGCGAAAGGGAACAGCTTGATAATCTGTCAATAAAGGCACTTGTGGCCATGCCTATAATTGTCAACGGCGCTATCCTGTTCTATGCGTGCTTTACAGAGACCAGAGAAATAAGGATATGGTCCATTGATGACATCAAATACATAAATGATGCTATAAGAGTGCTCCAGAGTATTATTACCAAGAGACTGCAAAAGAACTCTCTTGCAAGCTCTTTTGCTTCACTTGAGTCAGTTCTTGATAATGTGGGAAGTTCCATTTATGTAAGAGATATTGAGACCGGAGTTCTTTTGTTTGCAAACAGAAGCTTTAAAAAGAACTTCAGCAGGGAAATAAGTGAGAACTCTCTTGTGGATCTTTTTGAATCCAATATTCCGTCAAGGAGCCGAAGCGGTAACTATGAAGTACATCACAGGGCAAGAGGTAAATGGTACGACGTTTACTACACAAGAATAAAGTGGGTTGACGGAAGACCTGTATCTCTTTGCGCCTTGTATGACATAACGGAGAAAAAGCTCTATCAGAGAAGAATTGAACTTCAGGCTTATACAGATTTCCTGACAGGCCTTTACAACAGAATGTGCTGTGAAAAAGACCTTGCCAGATATGTGGATGAAGCAAGGCAGAATAATACACACGGTGCGCTTATGTACCTTGATCTTGATGACTTTAAGCATATAAATGACAGTTTGGGTCATCAGTACGGCGATATTCTTTTGCAGGATATTTCCAAGTCGATCAGCAGGATTGAGGGTATCGGCAATTCCTGCTACAGAATGGGCGGAGATGAGTTTGTCATCATTGTTCCACCTGATAGTTTTGACAGACTTGATAAGATAATGGAGGAGATCAAGGACGCCTTTGCTACGCCCTGGTACCTTAAAGACAGTGATTATTACTGCACTATGAGTATGGGTATTGTAAAGTTTCCTGATCACGGGGATAGTGTATCTGAGCTTATCAGGAAATCTGATGTTGCCATGTATGAAGCCAAGAAATCCGGCAAAAACCGCGTGGCAGAGTACTCAGACAATATTGATTCTTCTTCTATCCACAGACTTGACCTTGAAAAGAGCATGTATGATGCCATTGGAAAGAGCTGTGATGAGTTTGAAGTATTCTTCCAGCCAATTATCATGCAGCCTGCCGACCTTAAGAGCGGCACCGGTCAGTATAAGCATATAGGAGCGGAGGCTCTTGTCAGATGGAACAGTGAAAAACTGGGATTCCTTAGTCCTGATGAATTCGTTCCTCTGGCGGAGTATTTGGGACTTATAAATCCTATTGGCAATTATGTCCTGAAAAAGGCCTGTGAATGCTGCAGACAGTGGAATGAATCGGGAACAGGAGATTTTGCGGTCGGCGTAAATCTTTCCGTAGTTCAGATCATGCAGACAGATATTGTGGATGTAATTAAACAATGCATAGAAGAAAACCATTTAAAACCTCAGAATCTCATCCTTGAGCTCACTGAGAGACTTGCTATAAATGATCTTGCAAGGACCAAGCAGACACTTCTTGATATCAAGGCGCTTGGAGTAAGGCTTGCGCTTGATGATTTCGGAACAGGATATTCCGCACTTAGCAGTTTGAGGGCACTGCCCTTTGATATTATCAAAGTTGACCAGAATTTCTCCAAGGGAATAGAAACAGATGATTATTCCAAAGCTTTCATAAAGACCATAAGTCAGCTTGGAAAGACTATAGGTGCAGAGGTATGCGTGGAAGGCATAGAGACCCGGCAGCAGCTAAGTGCCTTAAAGGGGCTGGGAGTGAAATACGTTCAGGGCTACTATTATGACAAGCCTTTACGAAGGGCTGCATTTGAGGAAAAATACGTCTATAGTTAAATGTTGCGTACTATGATATACTATGTTGTACGATTATAATTTTTAGAAAGTTGGTTATAAGAACAAAATGGCAGAAGAAGTAGTAACAAAAACAAATGACAATGCTGAAGAAGGCAATATTCCTTCAAGGCATTTTATTGAAGCAGCAATTGATAAGGATCTTCAGGATGGAGTGTACGACCACGTACATACTCGTTTTCCGCCTGAACCAAACGGCTTTTTACATATAGGACATGCTAAGAGTATTCTTTTAAACTATGGAATGGCAAAAGAGTACGGCGGCAAGTTTAATATGAGATTTGACGACACCAACCCTACAAAGGAAAAGGCAGAGTTCATGGACTCTATCATCGAGGATGTTAAGTGGCTTGGTGCAGATTATGAGGATCGTTTATTCTATGCATCTGATTATTTTGACGAGATGTATGAAGACGCTGTAAAGCTCATCAAAAAAGGTAAGGCTTATGTTTCAGAGCTTACTGCTGATGAGATGCGTGAGTACAGAGGAACTCTTACAGAACCCGGTAAGAATGATCCTAACAGGGACAGAAGTGTAGAAGAGAACTTAAGACTCTTTGAAGAGATGAAGAGCGGCAAGGTTGAAGATGGCGCTATGACACTTCGTGCCAAGATCGATATGGCTTCACCTAATATTAACATGAGAGATCCTATTATCTACAGGGTTGCTCATATGACACATGCAAGAACAGGTGATAAGTGGTGCATCTATCCTATGTACGACTTTGCTCATCCTATTGAGGATGCTATTGAGGGCATCACACATTCTCTTTGCACACTTGAGTTTGAGGATCACAGACCTTTATACGACTGGGTTAAGACAGAATGTGAATATAAGAACCCACCAAGACAGATTGAGTTTGCAAAGCTCTATCTCAACAATGTTGTTACAGGTAAAAGATATATCAAGCGTCTTGTAGAAGATGGCATAGTTGACGGATGGGATGACCCAAGACTTGTTACTATTGCTTCACTTAGAAGAAGAGGATTTACTCCTGAATCTATAAAGATGTTCGTTGATATGTGTGGTATCAGTAAGGCAAACTCTACAGCTGAGTATGCGAGCTTAGAGTATTGCATAAGAGAAGATCTTAAGCTCAAGGCTAAGAGAATGCTTGCAATACTTGATCCTGTAAAGCTTATTATCGACAATTATCCTGAAGGTGAAACAGAGTATCTTGAGATTGAGAATAACAAGGAAGTTCCTGAAATGGGAACAAGAAAGATTCCTTTCGGAAAAGAGCTCTATATTGAGAGAGAGGACTTCTATGAGAATCCTCCTAAAAAGTATTTCCGTCTTTTCCCGGGAAATGAAGTAAGACTTATGAACGCTTACTTTGTAACCTGTACAGGATGCGATAAGGATGAGAATGGCAATGTTATTGCTGTTCATTGTACATATGATCCTGCAACAAAGTCAGGAAGCGGATTTAACGAGAGAAAAGTTAAAGGTACAATTCATTGGGTTTCTGCTAAGGAAGCATTTAATGCAGAAGTACGTTTGTATGAGAACATCATTGATGAAGAAAAGGGTGTTTATAACGAGGATGGATCACTTAACCTTAACCCTAACTCCATCACTGTGATCAAGAATGCAAAACTTGAACCTGAGCTTAAAAATGCAGTAGCTTATGACAAATTCCAGTTTGTAAGAAATGGATTTTTCTGTGTTGATTCAAAGGATTCCAAGGAGGGAGCACCTGTATTCAACAGAATAGTGTCATTAAAGAGCTCATTTGTATTACCTAAAAACTAATTTAAGAAAAGAGGTATAGGCATGGCTGGTATTTTTTCTGGACTTGAAAAACTTGGACTGGGAAACATCGGTGGCGGAGACCTTTTTGAGGATCCAAAGAAAAAAGAAACTGTAGTTAAAAAGGAAGAGCCCAAGAAAAAGCTCGCGCTTGTTAATGAGGAAGATTACCTTTTTGACAAGAAGTATAAATGTCCGGTTTGCGAATCAGAATTTGAAGCTAAGACTGTGAGAACAGGTAAGGTCAGAATGAAGGCAGTAGATATCGACCTCAGACCAGATTACAGCGAAGTTGATCAGAATAAATATGATGTTATAGGCTGTCCTGAATGTGGATATGCAGCTCTTGGAAGATACTTTTCAACTCTTAATAAGTATCAGATCGAAGATATCAGAATAAAGATCTGCATGAATTATAGGAAAATAGTCTATAAAGAACCTACATACAGCTATGAACATGCCAAGAGTCTTTATCAGCTTGCACTTGCCAATGCAGTTGTAAAGAAAGCAAAAAATAGTGAAAAGGCATACATCTGTTTGAAAACAGCATGGGTCGTAAGAGGTGAGACACAGCGTCTTGATGAGTCTGATCCTGATTACGAGACCAAGAAAAAAGAAAATGATGAGCAGGAGAAAGAGCTCCTTACAAATGCCCTTAACGGATTTGTAATGGCAAGACAGTCTGAGGAATTCCCAATTGCAGGAATGGATTCAACAACTCTTGACTATCTGATAGCAGCTCTTGCTATGGAGACAGATCAGTTTGATGTTGCAAGTAAGATGATCTCTGAGATACTTACATCCAGAGTTGCTAACAGCAGGATCAAGGATAAAGCCAGAATTTTAAAAGAAATGCTCACTGAGAAAACAGGAGAGCAATAAAAAATGAGGTGCCATATGGCACCTCACTTTTTTATTGTCATAAACAATTATTTCTCGTCTTCGTCGTCAAAGAATTCTTCTGATGAGGATGGTTCCTTATCAGTTTCTTCTTCCTCATCTTTTGCGTCAGATTCAGAAGCTTTGATATCAACATACTTTCTGGAAGTTGTCTTTATATCTTTTTCCTCATCGAGATCATCCTCGAAATCATCATATTCATCAAAATCATCGTCGAAGCTGTCAGCTATCTCAGCTTCTCTCTTGGAAAGATAGTAATAAGCACCTGCAGCTGCAGCGCCTACTGCTGTACAGAACAATAAAAACTTACCAAATCCACTGTTTTTGGACATTTTAATAATCCTCCTATCGAACGATAGTTTAATTTTAATACAATTTAATTACAAATAAAAGCGTTAATTCATTGATGGGCAAAAAAAGTTTAAGGAAATCTAATGCTTTTATAAGAATTACGAAATAATTTGAGAAGATTGTGAATGATATAATGTAATGTGTGAAATCATAATTACGTTTATTGAGCCAAGTGGGAGATCATACTATGCCAAGGCAGGTTTTAAAGAAAATAGCTTTATCATACATGTTTTTTATATGCTTTCTTTTGATGCCGTTTAGGTCTATGGCTGCAGATGAGGAAGAAGTGATAGAAAATCACGCCGGTGGAGCTATGGCTGCCACAGGGCAACTTAAAGGTGTAGGATATGCTACCAAGCTCTATAACTCGTCAAATGGACTTCCCACATCGGATGCAAATTGCATATTATCAACAAGTGATGGATATATCTGGGTTGGTGGTTATGCAGGACTTATGAAATATGACGGTGTTTCTTTTGAGAGACAGGATTCAACTACAGGACTTACCAATGCCAACGCGCTTTTAGAAGATGAGAAAAAGAGAATCTGGGTTGGTACAAATGATAATGGAATACTGGTTTATGACAACGGTGTAACCACCCATAAGTATACCTATTTGGACGGACTTAAATCATCTACAATGAGATCCCTTGCTGAAAGCATAGACGGATCTGTTTATGCAGGCTCCACTAATGGAATTTCTTATGTTGACTCAAATATGAAGCTTCATCTTGTGGATGATTCAATGCTTAGCGATACATACATAATGAAACTGTGTTCTGACAAAGATGGAAGGATATATGGATGTAACAGAGTTGGTGAAGTTTTTTGTATTGAAAACGGGGAAATTATTGAATATTTTTCAAGCGATGATCTTGGAATTGAGATGATTACAACTATTTTTGTGGATCCCGAAACACAAGGATATCTTTATTATGGGACTACATCTGATAAGCTGTATTATGGAAGATTTGGCAGCAAGGGAATGGGACTTAAAAGAATATCAGTAAGTCCTGCCAATGATATTTCGTGGATTACGGAGGCAGCAGACAGAATATGGGTTATGTCAGGCAGCGTTGTTGGGTATCTCGATCAGAAAAACAGATATATTACACTTAATAATCTGCCTCTTACCAGTCTGATTGGTTCTATGATAGAGGATTATGAGGGAAATCTGTGGTTTTCATCAACGCGTCAGGGGATTATGAAGCTGGTTTCCAATAGTTTTGTGGATATTTCTGAGAGATCGGATGCCGGCAGTGAAGTTGTAAATACGACTTGCACATATAATGGCGCTTTGTATGTGGGAACAGAGAAGGGACTTGAAATTATAACTTCAGGGAACCATAAAATTGAAAATATCCTGACAGATGAGCTTCAAGGAACCAGAATACGATGCATCATAAAAGATGACGACAATAATCTGTGGATTGCAACTTATACGAATGATAAGGGGCTTATTTGCTATACGCGAAACAGACAGATCATAAGATTTGATGAGAAATCAGGCTTTATCTGTAATGAAGTCAGAAGTATTGTTAAAAGAGATGATGGTTCTTTACTTGTATCAACCAACAGAGGACTGGCCATAATAAAGGACAAAGAGGTTATAGATACAATAGGAAAAGAAGGAGAGGTGACCAATACTTTATTTTTAACATCTGCAGAAGGCCCCAATGGAGAGATATACATAGGTACAGATGGTGATGGTATATATATTGTTGATAAGGATAAAAAAATCAGAAAGCTGGGCAGAGATGACGGACTGACCAGTGATGTTATCATGAGAATAAAGAGGGATAAGGAACGGGGAGTCTATTGGGTAATCTCATCCAACGCTCTTGGATATATGAAGGATGAAAAGATTCATATAGTAGAAAAGTTTCCATATTCAAATAATTATGATATTTTCTTTAGCAAGTCCGGTGATGCATGGGTACTTGCGTCAAATGGAATCTATGTTGCCAATGGGCAGGATATGATAGACGGAAAAGATTTTAAGTACCAGTTTTTTGATGCAGCCAGTGGGCTTCCAAGTGTTCCTACAGGAAATTCCTATAGTGACATAGATGATGAGGGAAATCTCTATATAAGCGGAAGATCTGGTGTAAGCAGTGTGAATATCGATGACTATATGGATCGTGAAGCTTATGTAAAGGTCTATATCAAATCAATAACTGTCGATGATAAAACCATTAATCCGGAGCAGGATGGAACTTATATTATTCCGGCTTCAAGAGGCAGAATTCAGATTTCTGCTTCAATTTTAAATTATACGCTTATTAACCCAAGAGTAAAAATATACCTTGAAGGGGCCAAAGATGAAGGCGTAACAATGTATCAAAGCAATATGTCAGCATTGGAATATACTTCACTTCCTCACGGCAATTATAAGCTTCACGTACAGCTTCAGAGCCAGGCGACCGGAAACGTATATCAGGATGAGATCTTCAATATAAAAAAAGAGGCCAGACTTACAGAAATATTGGCGGTAAGGCTTCTTATAATACTTGTTGGAGCGGCAATAGTAGCTTTAGTGGTGTGGCAGGTTATGAGAGGAACTGTTATACGCAGGCAGTATGAGCAGATACGCATAGCTAAAGACGAGGCAGAAAGAGCAAACAGTGCAAAATCAAGATTTCTTGCTAATATGTCCCATGAGATACGTACTCCTATAAATACTATAATGGGTATGGATGAGATGATAATGAGACAGGAAGCAGATGGAGTTCCTAAGGGGTACTATCAGAGCATAATGAGTTATGCAAGTGATATAAAAAGAGCTTCGGAATCGCTTTTAGGACTCATTAATGACGTACTTGATCTATCTAAGATTGAATCCGGAAAAGTGCATTTGGTTGAGCAGGAATACAGTTTTGAAGAACTTTTAAGATCAATAATTCCAATGATAAGAGTAAGAAGCAATCTAAAGAATCTTGATTTTAAAGTTGAAGTAGACGAAAAGCTTCCACAAAAGCTATATGGCGATGATGGAAAGATCAAACAGGTGGTATTAAATCTTTTGACAAATGCGGTAAAGTATACTGAAGAAGGTGGATTTACACTGAAAGTTGAAAGGGTATGGGGAAATGCTGAGAGCTGCAGGCTCAGATTTAGTGTGACTGATACAGGAATAGGAGTTAAGCCTGAAGATATAGACAAGCTTTTTTCAGCCTTTGAAAGAGTTGATGAAAACAGGAACCGATCAATTCAAGGGACAGGACTTGGACTTCACATTTCCAAACAGTTTGCCGAGCTTATGAAAGGTGAGCTTAGGTGTGAGAGCGAGTATGGAAATGGTTCCACATTTACTTTTGAGGTAGAACAGAAGGTTATAGACAGTTCTGCCATTGGAGTATTTAATGAGAATAGCGGAGAGGTTAAAGTTGGACCTTATATTCCGGAAGTGTATGCCCCTGAAGGAAAAGTTTTGGTTGTTGATGATGATGCCATGAACAGGCAGGTTATATCAGGGCTCCTTAGTAGAACGGGTTTACAGCTTACTTGCGCTACAAACGGGCGAGAATGTCTGGATAAGCTTAAGGAGGATACGTTCCACTTGGTTTTGCTGGATCATATGATGCCGGTTATGGACGGACTTGAGACTATCAAAGAATTAAGAAAAGACTATCCTGATCTTCCGGTTCTTATGCTGACCGCCAATGCTGCAAACAGTGGCAATAAGTTCTATAAAAACCATGGCTTTAACGGATATCTTCCAAAGCCGATAAACGGATCTGATCTTGAAAAGGCAATAAGAGAGTATATTCCAAAAGATCTTTTGACAGAAAAGATTCCTGACAGCGCTGGAGTGGATAATGAAAGGCTTGTTAATGATCTTGGAGATATGTCATGGGTAAAAGATATTGAGGATATTTCCATTGATGAAGGAATAACGAACTGTGGAAGCAAAGAATCATTTGTCAGCGCCCTTACACTTTTTGCAAATACTGTTTCTGACAACTCTGAAGTTATTGAGAAAGCTTATGAGGAAAAAGATATTAAAGCCTACACTATCAAAGTTCATGCATTAAAGAGTGCTGCAAGGCTGATAGGAGCAATGGATCTTTCTGAACTTGCCAAAAAGCTTGAGGCAGCAGGCAATGATAATGACATTGAGTTTATCAATGAGAAGACAAAAATTCTTCTTGAGAAATACAGAGGATTTAAGGAAAAATTAAAAGTTCTTTTGGAGGAGGCATCTGATGATTCAGATAAAGAGCTGATTCCGGAAAATGACCTTAAGGAAGCTTACGAAGCTCTTAAAGAATTTACCGAGCAAATGGAGTATGATGGCGCTATAATGGTAGTTGAGCAGGTAAAAAAGTACAAGCTTCCTGAAAAAGATAAGAAAGTATTTGATAATATAGAACATGCACTAAAGCAATTTGATTGGGACAAAGTAGAGAATGAACTAAAGACATGATAGTAATGGAGGATTCATTATGTTTTTCGGCTCAGGCAAGGTACTGGTAATAGGAGAAAAAGAAACTTTTATCATTAAAGTACTACTAGGTAAATTAAATGATGCTAAGATTGAAACTGCTTTTGCCTCAGAGAATGTAAATGCAATTAATGAAAATTGGCCTGAAAATGGAATAATTGCGTATTATATGGAGGCTGGTGCAAGACTTTCATCAGAGGTGGAAACATTTCTAAAGGATAAGCTCTCCGAAGATAATAAGCAGCTTTTTGTCATCGGAGACCCTGTTGATACAAGAAGTGTAACCGATTCTTTTCCTCCGCATCTGATTGGAAAAGTATTTGGAAGACCTCTTGATTATGATGCTTTTATCAATGCTGTTTCCATTTATTTTAATTTGGAAGCAGAAGGCGAGATGAAAAAAAGCATTTTAATTGTGGATGATGATCCCAATTATATGGGACTTGTAAGGGAATGGCTTAAAGACAATTATAAAGTTTCAATGGCCAATTCCGGCATGCGAGCTATTAAATGGTTAAGTGTTAATAAAGCTGATTTGATACTTCTGGACTATGAAATGCCGGTCACATCCGGGCCACAGGTTCTCGAAATGTTAAGAAGCGATCAGGAAACTAAAGATACTCCGGTTATCTTTCTTACAGGTAAGGATGATAAGGAAAGTGTAATGGCAGTTCTTTCGCTTAAACCTGAGGGTTATGTGCTTAAGACAAGCGGAAAGGATGAAATTGTAAACACAATTCGTAAATTCTTTATGTCAAGGTGAATGTAGTCTGATGGAGAAAAAGAGTTTTAAAGATTATTCAATCAGAGAAATTAATATCTACAGAGTCTGCATCATATTAGAAGGAATAGTTCTGAATATTTTGTTATCAAGGGTCTGTGTATGGCTCAAAATACCACTTTTTCTTGATACAGCAGGGACTATTTTTGCTTCGGCTGAGTGCGGCCTTTTTGCAGGTATCGTGGTGGCATTGACATCTAACGTACTTGGCAATTATTTCAGCAGTACTTCAATGTATTTTGCTCTGGTTAATATTTCTGTTGCTTTATGCTCCAATAGATTCTTTTATAAAAACTACTTAAAGAAGAAAAAAGGAATCATTGTATATATTGCAGTAATAGCCTTTGTAAGCGGTATTCTTTCTGCCTTCATTGAGTGGTCTATAATTGGGGTGCCTGAGAATCCACTGATTTCAGGGGCAACTGAATTTCTTTCAAATAGCGCAGGACTCCCGTACCTGCTTTCTTTTGTGCTATCCGATATTGCTGTGAATGTGATTGACAAAGCATTTACAGTAGCTATAGGCCTTTTTATTGTGTGGATTATTCCGGGGCATGTCAGAGAAGGTATATGGAACAGGGAGTATAGCTATGCGGAAATAGCCAAGGAACAGTTTAACTCAGGTGAGTATGATAATGTCAACCGCAAGCAGATAAGGGGAAAACTTCTTGCCATAATCGCTCTTGAAGCAACATTTTTATCTGCAGTTATTTCTTATATGAGCATATCTTTGTATAATGAAAATGCTGTAAAAGAAAGAATTGAGCAGGTGACCGGAGTGACCAAACTTATAGCCGGTGCTTTAGATGGGGATATGATTCCTTATTTTTTGGAAACGGGGTTTGACAGCAGGGAATATCAGGAAATGGAAGGGCTTTTACTGGCTGCCTGTGATCATTCTCCCGGAATAGAATATACATACGTATATCAGATTAAGGAAGACGGATGCAGAATTATATTTGACTCTGATCCTAACTTTAAAGAAAATGGGGAAGTTGGAGAGTTCCTTGCTTTCGATGAAGATTTTATGGAATATATTCCGGATCTTCTTGAGGGAAAAAGAATTGATCCTATAGAAACAAGGGATAAATATGGATGGTTTATAACTGCCTACGAGCCTGTTTATAACAGCAGCGGTGAGTGTGTTGCCTATGTCGGAGCAGATATGTCTATGATGGATCTGCTCAGTTATATACATGACTTTACGATCAGAGTGCTTTTGGTAGCTTTAAGCTTCCTTATACTTAGCATATCGCTTGGTATATGGCTTGCAGCTAATTATCACAATATATTGGACAGACAGTATGATCTTCTGCAGAAGGCAAAAGAAGATGCTGACAGCGCAAATAGGGCAAAGACAAGGTTTCTTGCAAATATGTCCCATGAGATAAGAACGCCTATAAATACCATTATGGGAATGGATGAAATGATCCTCAGAGAGGATGCTACAGGCATTTCTGAGGAATATTCCGGTGCAATAAAAAATTATGCTGTGTCTATCAAAAAGGCATCTGAAATTCTGCTTGGACTCATAAATGACATCCTTGATCTGTCCAAAATAGAATCGGGGAAAATGAATTTGATAGAAACAAACTATGACACAGTGGAGGCTATCAGAAATGTAGTGTCAATGATACGTGTCAGAAGTAATGAAAAAGGATTAAATTTTAAAGTTGAAATAGACAGAGATATCCCCAAAATTCTTTATGGAGATGCAGGAAAGCTTAAACAGATTGTCTTAAACCTTCTTACCAATGCTCTTAAATATACTGATGATGGCGGTTTTACGCTGAAAATAGCTCTAATTGAAAAAAGAGAAAACAGTTGCGTTTTGTATTTTGGGGTTAAGGATACCGGAATCGGTATCAAGAAAGAGGATATTAAAAAGATATTTGCTCCCTTTGAAAGAGTAGATGAAGTAAAGAATGAAGCTGTTCAGGGAACAGGCCTTGGGCTTAATATTTCACGTCAGTTTGTCAAGCTCATGGGAAGTGAGCTTAAATGTGAAAGCGAATACGGAGAAGGATCAACATTTTTCTTTACACTTGAGCAGAAAGTTATAAACAGTGATCCAATAGGGGAGTTTGTAGAAAAGTACGATGAAAAGCCTTCAGGCAGGTATATTCCTAAATTCATAGCTCCTGATGCAAAGATCATGGTGGTTGATGATAACGAAATGAACCTTCAGGTCATTTGCGGTTTGTTAAAAGGAACAAAGGCTAATGTTGTAACAGCTATGAGCGGCACAGAATGCCTTGAAAAGCTTGACGAGAGTTTTCATCTTATTTTGCTTGACCATATGATGCCTGGAATGGATGGAATAGAAACTCTTCATGAAATACAAAAAATCACAGTTGATATACCGGTAATTGCGCTTACCGCAAATGCTGCACACGATGGGAAAAACTATTATAAGAGTCAGGGATTTATAGATTATCTTGCAAAGCCTGTAAATGGAGATCAGCTTGAAGAGACAATTATAAAATACTTACCGGACAGGTTGATAAGAGAAGCTGACGAAGAAGAAACTGTGGAGAATGCTACGCTTCCTAAGGAACTACAGGAATTAATGGGTATTGAAGAGATTAGCATAGATGATGGACTTAATTTCTGCGGAAGTATTGAATCTATGGAAAAGTTTCTTGATACCTTCTATGGAAGCATAGATGAAAAGTCCAAAGAAATAGAAGATGCCTATAACGCAGAGGATTATGAGTTTTATACGATCAAGGTTCATGCGTTAAAGAGCACATCCAGAATTATAGGAGCCAAAAAACTTTCTGCCCTTGCACTTAGTCTTGAAGAAGCCGGAAAAGCAGGTAATATTGAACTGATAAAAGATAAGACGGCAGAACTTTTATTCCTATATAGGAGCTATAAGGAAATACTGAGTGGATATGCCAGGGAAAGGCACAAAGGCGATGTACATAAAGAAACTGTTTCAGATGAAATATTACAGGACGCCTATAATGCATTAAAAGAGCTGATTCAGGCGATGGACTACGACGGGGTGGAAATGGTCATTTCCGAACTTGAAAAATACAGCCTTCCCCCCGCAGAACTGGAAAAAATCACCAACCTAAAATCCCTCCTTATAAAGGCAGATTGGGATGAAATGGAAAAACTGATATAACAAGGAAAACCTCCCTCAGGTATAAACTGACGGAGGTTTTTTGATGGATGGTGCACTTTAGTGAGAGGAAAGAAGCTCATCGACTTTATCCCAGTCAAAGGCTTTAAGTGCTTTTGATATTTCGGCGAAAGTCTCGTTATCTGCGCTTGGAAGGTCATATTTATCAAGCTGGGAAAGAATCAGTTCGGCACTGTCGTAATCCATTTGCTCCGCTGTCTCTTTTAAGGCTTCATAGGCATTCTTTAGATCTTCAGAGGATATGCTTTCTTTTGAAGTATCATCTGCTGATTCATGTGAATTCATTCTTGAGAGCTTTTGTTTAAATGATCTGTACATGGCAAGCAGCTCGTTGTGGTGCGATGATATAAATGCTATATCGCCCCTGTTTCCGGCATCTTCCATTTCTCTGGCAAGTTCTGAAAGGTTATTGGCGCCAATGATTTTGGAGGAACTCTTAAGGGCATGCACTTTGATAGTGTATAACTTTATATCCTCTTCGGCGTAGGCGTTTTCAATAACTTTCGCATTCTCGTCAATAGTATCAAGGAAAAGCTGAACCGAGAATATATATCCTGTGACTCCGCCACAGTTTTTTATTCCGGATGCTACATCTATATCATCTAAATCTTCCAGCCATTCCATATCAGAAGGGAGTTCCATGGTATCTTCACTTACAAGTTGCGGCTCCAGCTTTGTTACCAGTTCTTCGGGAAGGTTTTTGATTATGATTTCTTCAAGAGCTGCTGAATCAATTGGTTTACTGATATATCCGCAAAAACCTTTTGAACCATAGAATTCATCGCCGTTTGCCATATAGTTGGCGGTAAGGGCAACAGCGGGAATTGTTTTATTTATTTCCCGTACCTTTTCAAGTGTCTCTATGCCGTCCATTCCGGGCATCATATGATCTAAAAGAAGTAAATCATAGGAATTATCTTTTAAAAGGTCAAGACAGGCATAACCGGACTCTGCAGTTTCGACCTGGACTTTTGTTGATTTTAAAAGCCCCTTTAAAACTGATAAATTCATGGAATTGTCGTCTACTACAAGAATCTTTGCTTTTTCAGCAGTAAAACTTGGCAGGTACATTCCAACTGATTTTGAATCATCATTTTCTTTGAATTCGCCAATAGGAGTCATGTCTATTACTTTTTGACTTACATTAAAAATAAAAGTAGAGCCTTCTCCATAGACGCTTTCACATGTGAGACTTCCGCCCAGTAATTCAGAAAACTGTTTGGAAATATCAAGACCAAGTCCTGTTCCCTGTATGCCATTGTTTTTTTCTTCATCAAGACGCTCAAATGCACTAAATAGCTTGGGAATGTCTTCTTCTTTTACGCCGATTCCTGTATCTTTTACTGAAAACAGCAGATTACAGTTTTCTGAATTCCTGCTCAAAACCTTTGCAGTCAGAGTAAAGCCGCCCTGCTCCGTGTATTTTACGGCATTAGTTAAGAGATTTAAAATGATTTGCTTGATTTTTCCCATATCGCCATAAAGTTTTTTGGGAAGAGTAGCGTCAATATCAAGGTCAAATGTCAGATCTTTCTGGTTACTTCTTATACGGATCATAGTGATGACTCCGCGGAGAAGCTCCTGAACATCATATTCCTGCTCTACAAGATGCATTTTTCCGGACTCAATTTTGGAAATATCAAGAATATCGTTGATAAGTCCAAGAAGAGACTCTGATGCATAGCGTATATCAAGTGCATAGTTTGTGATTGACATGAAATAGGGCTTGGGAACATCTGTTGCATCTTCTCTAAGAATCATCTCATCCATTCCAAGTATTGTGTTGATGGGAGTTCTTATTTCATGAGACATGTTAGCCAAAAATCTTGATTTTGCAGTATTGGCCCTTTCTGCGGCAATCTTGGCTTCCTGCAGCTTATTCATGTTTATGATTTCAAAAACGTAAATAAGAACGATCATTCCAACTATTGTTATGTTGGTAAGGGAGAGCCCATAGGAAAAAATCTGTATTATTGTGGCTACATAGGGGAGAATACTAAAAGTCAAAAGAAAAGCAGTTGAACTTTTTCCTATGTAGCGTCTGTATTTAACTATAGCCATTATTTGCAGAAGTGTAATAGCCAGAGGAAAGGTATAGGATATTATAAATCCGGGATTTCTTACGTAGCGGTTTGAAGCATCAAAGGTGTAATAAAAGTGGGTAAAAATATTTAAGATGATCATCACGCTTCCTATAGTGAAAAGAATTTCGCAGATGACCAAAGATAAAGGCGGTGTTTTATGATGAACAGTCTCTTTTACGATGTCCATAACATACAGATTAAATGCATGGGAAACAAATAAGGAAAGGAAATAAACGAGAAAATTACTGATCCTTACCATCCAGTATCCTTTGTCTGATATATCCCCTCTGTATATGTAGGCAAGTCTGTCAAATATGAGAAGAAACATGGCAGACAATTCCATGGACACCAAAGCATGCTTGCGTATCATGGTAAGAGTTTTGGTGGACAGGGCAAGTATAGTAAGGACTCCACAGCCACCACTTAGAAACAACATTATATCAAGTTGGTAAGTTCTCAAAAAATCGTACATGCGAACACCTGCCAAAAGACTATATTTATAGATACTACTAGTATACCATATTAATGATTAAAAATTGATAAAGTACGATAAAACGTTTGAACTGGACTTGGTAAAATGCTATATTTAGACTAGACTGTTGTAGTCAATATAGACTTCATAGGGTGTACAGGATGAATGAAAAATTTTTTGAATTGAAAAAAGAAAAACAGGACCGTATGATAAATGCAGCACTTTTAGTGTTTTCCCGTTACGGTTATTATCATGCAAGCACTGATGAAATTGTTAAAGTTGCCGGAATAAGTAAGGGACTTCTTTTTCACTATTTCGGGAGCAAGATCGGGCTGTATTCCTTTCTATATGATTATGCGACCCGTTTTGTGACCCTTGAACTTGCACAGAATGTGGATAAAGGCGAGACAGAGTACTTTGAACTGTACAAGCAGATCGTTTCAGCCAAGGCGGCTTCTATGGGCCAGTATCCATATATATATCTTTTCCTGAAAAGAGCTGAGGATGAGACTTATGCAGAGGCTCTTTCCGAAATAATGGAAAGGCGCGAGAAATATCAAAGGATAATGGAAGCCTTAAGAGAAAGAGCTGATATAACAGTTTTTCCTCCTGAAATTAACTATAACAAGGTTTGGAATATGCTCGATCATACTGTGGATGGAGTTATGGAAAAAGAGCTGAAGCAGGACACCTTCAGGTCAGATCTGTTTTTAGAAGAAGCTATTGAATATGTTGATATGGTAAGCAAAATGGTTCTCTCATAAAAGGAGGCAAAAATGAGCAAATTTCTAGTAGCTGGAGTAACACAGATTGAAACAATTGTCAGAGTGGATAAGATTCCTGTAAGTTATGCACCTTTGAGCAACGTTCAGAATTCCATCTATACTGCCATGGGCGGCGATGCTTACAATGAGTCACTGGCGCTTAAGTGGCTGGGAGATGATGTTACATTCATGTCCATTGTTGGAAGAAATCAGGATTTAGGTCTTATCAATCCGCCAGACAGAAGGATAACTCTTTCTACTGACTATATCATTCCTCAGATGCAGGAAACTCCCACAGAAGTGGTGCTTTATGACAAGGAGAGAAAGCAGCAGATATTTGAGGATATTAAGGACCTTAGAGAAAATGTATATGACATGAACGTGGTAACACCAATAGCCGGTGCATGTGACATGATGGTCCTTGCCAATGCCAATTTCTGCAGACCTTTTGCCAAGACTGCTGCGGAGCTTGGAAAGCCGATAGCTGTCAACATAAGAAGCTATAATCCTGAGAAGGAAAAATACAATACGGATTTCCTTGAACCTGCAAAAGTACTGTATTTCAGTGATGATACTCTCTCTGAGGACCCTTATGATTTCATAGACAGAATGGCATCAACTTATGGAACAGAGATCATTATTCTTGGACAGGGTAGTGAAGGACTTATCCTGTTTGACAAGACCAAGGATATAAAGGCTCATTACAAGACAGTTAAGACCAACGAAGTTGTCAATACAATCGGTGCCGGTAATGCCCTGTTTGCATGTTTCCTTCATTTTTATATGGAGACAGGAGACAGTGTAAACGCAATAAAGAATGCTCTTTTATTTGCATCCTACAAGATCGGGTACATGGGTACTTCCAATGGATTTATGACTGTAGACCAGCTTGAGCAGTGGAGAAATCTCATTTGGGGAATTAAAAAGACTCCTTTTGAAGAGCAAGGTGTTTGATTTTTTTACTTGAAATAGTTTTTATAAACTGATAAAGTAGAGCTATGGAAACGTTACCGGGAACGGTGATTTTTTCCGTAGCTCTTTTGATGAAGAACTGTTACATAGATAGATTTTAATATTGCTGAGAGGTTTTGGTATGGCTAAGAAAAGTAAAAAGAAGACAAGAGCATGTGGAGTTTTACTTCCTATTTTTTCACTTCCGTCTGAATATGGAATTGGAACATTTTCAAAGCAGGCGTATGAATTTGTTGATTTTCTAAAAAAGGCAGGACAAAGCTACTGGCAGATTCTCCCCCTTGGCCCTACAAGTTATGGAGATTCACCATATCAGTCTTTTTCCACATTTGCAGGAAATCCATATTTTATAGATATCGAGGCCCTTATTGAAGAGGGATTTTTGGATAAAGCTGATGCAGACAAGTGCGATTTTGGTGTCAGCGATGAGTACATAGATTATGAGAAGCTTTACAGATCAAGGTTTAAGCTCCTCAAAAAGGCTTTTGACAATCTGGACAAGGTTTCAAAGGCAGCAGAGATAAAGAAAGAATTTGAAGCTTTCAAAAATGATCCTGACAATGACTGGCTTTCAGATTATTCCCTTTTCATGGCTCTTAAAAATGTCAATGGCGGTAAGGCCTGGGATACATGGGAAGAGGGTGTTAGACTCAGAAAAAAGGATGCACTTAAGGCAGCCACAGAAAAATATAAGGTTGAGATAGAGTTTTACAGCTTTTTACAGTATCTTTTCTCAAAACAGTGGAAAGCGCTCAAGGCATATGCCAACGAAAATGGTGTTGATATTGTAGGAGACATCCCGATCTATGTGGCATTTGACAGCGCTGATACATGGGCTAATCCGGAACTTTTCCAGCTTGATAAAGATAACGTTCCTACAGATGTTGCAGGATGCCCACCGGATGCATTCAGTGCAACAGGCCAGCTTTGGGGCAATCCTTTATACAGGTGGGATTACCACAAGAAAACAGGCTACAAGTGGTGGATGAAGAGACTTGCCCACTGCTTTAAACTCTATGATGTCGTAAGAATTGACCACTTCAGAGGCTTTGATGAGTACTATGCAATTCCATATGGTAACCTGACAGCTGAGATCGGTGAGTGGAGAAAAGGCCCTGGAATCGAGCTTTTTGATGTCATGAAAAAGGAACTTGGCCAGCAGAGAGTTATTGCAGAGGATCTTGGCTTTTTGACTCCTTCTGTAATAAAGCTTGTTAAAAAGACAGGCTTCCCCGGAATGAAGATCCTTGAATTTGCTTTCGATTCAAGAGAGGAGAGCGACTATCTTCCTCACAACTATACAAAGAACTGCATTGTTTATACAGGAACTCACGACAATGAAACCTGCAGAGCCTGGTTCGATGCACTTCCAAGAAGCGACAAGAGATTTGCCAAGGAATATCTTGGAATCACATACTCAAAAGATGCAGTTAAAGCTATGATCAGATCGGCTTTTGCCAGCGTATCTGACACAGCCATCATTCCAATGCAGGACTATCTGGAACTTGGTGCAGAGGCAAGGATCAATACTCCTTCAACACTCGGTGGCAACTGGGTATGGCGTATGAGAAAGGATGCTCTTTCAGATTCTCTTTGCAAGAGAATGTATGACTATGCTAGAATCTATGGAAGATTGAGATAAAGAAAAACAGATCCGATGGCGTGTGGAAAATCCATGCGGCATCGGACTTGTAGTTTCATAGAGGTAGGTGGAAGTTATGTCGGATATTACAATAGTTGAGATTGCGAAAAGATGCGGCGTTGGTGTTAGCACTGTATCCAGAGCAATCAATGACCACTCTGATATCAATCCTGAAACCAAAAAAAGGATTCTTGAGGTAATAAAGGAAACAGGCTATGTTCCCAATAACAGCGCAAGGAATTTGAAGCGAACAGATGCCAAATGCATTGCTGTTCTGGTAAAGGGAATTACCAATCCATTTTTTACCCCGATGATACAAATAGCAGAACAGGAAGCGGAGAACCGCAAGTATGCTCTGGTCCTCAGACATGTTGAGGCATATGAGGATGAGCTGGATGTGGCTCTTGAGTTGGAAAAAGAAAAGAGGCTTCGCGGCATTATATTTATGGGAGGAAGTTCAAGACATTCTTCTTCCAAGATAAAACAGCTTAATGTGCCGGTTGTTTTTGCTACCATTGGTTCGGAAGTATCAGAAAAATTAAGTAAAAAAGAGTACTCGACAGTATCTGTGGATGATCTGCTTGAAAGCCGCAAGATGACTGAGTATCTGATCGGACTTGGACATAAAAAGATCGCGATCTTATCTGAAGGTAGCGATAAGCCATCCATAGTAAAGCTTCGTCTTGAAGGATATATAGAGGCACTTAAGGAAAATGGCATAGAGATCAATGAAAATCTTATCCGTCTGGTTGATAAGAGAATCTATTCCATGGAAAACGGCTACCAGACCACTAAGGCTCTAATTGAGTCCGGTGAAGAGTTCTCGGCTCTTTATTGTATTTCAGACGTACTTGCTGTCGGAGCTCTAAGGGCTTTTGCAGATGCAGGTATAAGAGTGCCTGAGGATGTGAGCGTGGCTGGCTTTGACGGACAGGATATTGCAAGGTTCTGTGTGCCAAGACTTACAACAGTAAGGCAGCCACTTGAAGACATATCAAAGGCAACAATGAAGTTATTATTTGACATCATCGACGGTGAAAGTGGTCATCGCCACATTACATTCCCTTGCGAACTGATCGAGGGTGAATCAACCAGGAGGAAATCATGAACAAAACAGCGATTTTTTTAGCAAACGGGTTTGAAGAAATTGAGGCACTTACAGTTGTTGATCTTTTAAGAAGAGCTCAGATAGAGATCAGCACAGTTTCAATCAGCGATTCTCTTGAGGTTACAGGATCACATAACATAACAGTAAAAGCTGATAAGTTATTTGGTGATGTGAACTTTGATGAAATCGACATGATCATTCTTCCGGGTGGAATGCCTGGCACAAACAATCTGTTTAACTGTGAACCATTAAGAGAAAAAATCACTGAGTTCAATAATTCCGGAAAGCTTCTCTCTGCAATATGTGCTGCACCTACAGTCTATGGCAGAATGGGGCTTCTTGATGGCAAAAAAGCCTGCTGTTATCCGGGCTGCGAAGTGAATCTTAATGGCGCCGATGTACAGACATCAGAAGTTACCGTTGATGATAACTTTATAACCAGCCGCGGAATGGGAACAGCAATTCCATTTGGTCTTGCTATCATCGAGAAATTCCAGGGCAAAAAAGCTGCAGATGAGATGGCAGCAAAAATAGTATATAAACAGTAAGTTCCAGGGAATGTTTCAGAAGACATTCCTGTCTATTGAGGAAAAATATATGGGAATAGAGATTGAACGTAAATTCACAGTAAAAGAGCTTCCCAAGGACTTAGACCGATACCCCTACCATGTTATTGAGCAGGGGTATCTTAATGTCCACCCGGCAGTTAGGGTGCGCAGGGAAGATGACATTTATTACATGACATATAAGGGATCTTCCATGGAAAATGAAGATCCATCGCAGGACGGCCAGAGCAGGCCAATAGGTAAAGTAGAATATAACATGCCCCTTGATAAAGAATCTTATGATCATCTTGTGCTCAAGGCTGACGGCAATATGATAAGGAAAAAGAGATACCTTATTCCGTTAAACAGCGATGGATTTGATGAAGCTTTTTTTGCGGGTGATCCTGATATAAAAAAAGCTGTAGAAGAGGGAAAGATCAAGATAGAACTGGATATTTTTGATGCGCCTTTTGAAGGGACTATTCTTGCGGAAGTTGAATTTCCAAGTGAAGAGGCAGCAAGAGCGTATAAGCCGGCAAAGTGGTTCTTTGAGGATGTTACCGGTGATGTGAAATATAGCAACTCTCACATGAGCTCAGTAAAATTGTGATTTGATGAGAATTGACTTTTTTAAGATAAATTGTTGTGGAAAAAAATATTCAGCTATGTTATAATCTACAAGCGATTGTGCCTAAAAGGCCAGAAGGGTTTAAAAACCCTTTATATAAACAATTTTTAGAAGGAGAATTTAGCAAAAATGAGCGTAACAGTAGAGAAGCTTGAGAAGAGCATGGCTAAGCTTAAGATCGAAGTATCTGCAGAGCAGCTTGAGAAGGCTATCCAGAAGGCCTATGACAAGAACAAAAACAAGATTCAGATCCCAGGATTCCGTAAGGGTAAGGCTCCTCGTAAGATGATCGAGCAGATGTATGGCAAGGGAGTATTCTATGAGGATGCTGCTAACGAGCTTATCGAGGAAGAGTATCCTAAGGCTGTAGAGGAGTGTGGAGAAGAGGTTGTTTCTTCACCTAAGATTGATGTTGAGCAGCTTGAGGCTGGTAAGGATTTCATCTTTACAGCAGAAGTAGCTCTTAAGCCTCCGGTTAAGCTTGGTAAATATAAGGGTGTAGAGGCTGAGAAGATGGATCTCGAAGTATCTGACAGCGATGTTGATGCTGAGATCGACAAGCAGAGAAATACAAACGCAAGAACAGTAGAAGTAACAGACAGAGCTGTTAAAGATGGCGATATCGTTACTCTTGATTTCGAAGGATTTGTTGATGGAGTTGCATTCGAAGGTGGTAAGGGAACAGATTATCCTCTTACAATCGGTTCAGGTGCTTTCATTCCTGGATTCGAAGAGCAGCTTGTTGGATTTGAAATTGGTAAGGAAGGCGATGTTAACGTAACATTCCCTGAAGATTACCAGGCTGACAACCTTGCTGGCAAGGCTGCAACATTCAAGTGCACAGTTAAGGCTATCAAAGCTAAAGAGCTTCCTGAGCTCAACGATGAGTTCGCTAGCGATGTATCTGATTTCGATACACTTGCTGAGTACAAGGAAGATGTTAAGAAGAAACTCGTAGAGAGAAAGACAAACGAAGAGAAGGCTAAGAGAGAGGACGCTGTAGTTAAGGCTGTTATCGAAGATTCTGAGATGGAACTTCCAGAAGCTATGGTTGAGACTCAGGCTAGACAGATTGTTAATGATTTTGCTCAGAGACTTCAGATGCAGGGCATGAGCATGGATCAGTACCTTCAGTATACAGGCAACACTGTAGACAAGATGATCGAGCAGGTTAAGCCACAGGCTATCGAAAGAATCCAGGCTAGACTTGTTCTTGAGGAAGTTGCTAAGGCTGAGAACATCACAGTTAGCGATGAGGACTTTGAAGAAGAACTCAAGAAGATGGCTGAGCAGTACAAGATGGAACTCGACAAGCTTAAAGAGCTTATGTCAGAGTCTGAGCAGAAGACAATGAGAAGTGACCTTGCTGTTCAGAAAGCTGCTGATTTCCTTGTAGAGAATGTTAAAGAAGTAGCTAAAAAGAAAGCTACAAAGAAGGCTGACGATGCTGAAGAAAAGCCAGCAAAGAAGACAGCTGCAAAGAAGACTACAAAGAAAGCAGACGATGCTGAGGAAAAGCCTAAGAAGACAGCTACAAAGAAAGCTGCTAAGAAGGATGACGACGCAGAAGAGAAGCCTAAGAAGACAACAAGAAAGAAAAAGACAGAAGAAGAGGCTTAATTAACTCTGTATATTTAAGCACAACAATTTATAGAGATATAGATTATAAAGAGGATTCTTGCGCAAGCTAAATGCTTGCGCGAGAATCTTTTTTTCTTTGGAAGACAGAGGGACGGTTCTAATGACTTGTTTTTATAAGTCATTAGAACCGTCCCTCTGTCTTCTTGATGTAGCATTTTATAAAAATGTTAGATTTATAGTGTTAATTAATATAGTGAAACGTACGATAAACAGATAAGTAATAGTCTTTTTATTAAGGGTGATTAATGTTCATGACTATTAAATCAGTACTTAATAAAAGAATAGTTGCAATATCTATGTCATTTGTGTTGGCAGCATCTGTCATCAATTTGACATCTTTTGCCAAGCCCGAAAAAGATGATGCGAAAGTCATCAGTAGTTTTCTAGAACTTCCTGAGGGTATCGCTACCCAGCATCTATCTGTGGGGGATCCTTTTGAAAAGATAATATTCCCGGATAATTTAATAGCATATGTGGTAAGTGAAGGTGGAGAAGCTTCGTCACTTCTATCTTCTGATGAGTCTGCAGTTTCACTTAGCGCTTCAAGTGGAGATTCGGCAGATGCTGCAGCAAGCAGTAGCAGTTCACTAGACGAGGCAGATGCTGCTGCAAGCGCATCAACTGAAGAAGAGTCTTCCGATGCAGCAACAGCAGGAAGTATGGTCGATGCCAATACTGATAGTAGTGAAAGCGGCTCTTACAAAAAGGAAAATGCAAATGAAGGTGATTCCTCTGCCACAAATAATACTATAGATGGATCAGGTAGTGAGAAAGAAAAGGAAAGCGAAAACGGCACAGATAATGCGGGAAACAACGGCGAAAATAACAGCGATGGAAATGGAGAAGCAGAGGCTGCAAGTGAAGGGGCAAAAGGAACAGAGACTGGAACAACGTCAGAAGATACTCCTGGTGGTAATAAGGATGGTGAAAACAGCAATTCTGTAAATGAGCAGGATGACGAAGATAGTGATTCTGCCAGTGACCAGGTGGCTGAAGATACTGACTCCGGAAACGGAGATGAGGAAGGCAATGGTAATTCTGAAAATGAAGATGTAGATTCTGATAATGATCATGATAATAGCTCAAACAGTGAAGAAAACGATAATTCAGGCGATGCTTCAGGTGACAGCGCAAAGCTGACATTTTGGGAGAGACTGTTTGGAAGGATGACAGTTTATGCTGCTGAAGAAGATGATGATAAGACATCATCTTACATAGCACCCGGAGATTACAACGAAGACGATACGGAAGATGATATTGATAAAGAAGATGATGAGAGAACTCTTGAAGAAATCTCGATTTCAGTAATAGAGTGGAAGCTTGATGGCACTAAGAGTACTTCGGAGGATTTTAGTACTAAGGAACCCGGGGCGGTATTTGTTTACTTCCCTGTTATTTCTGATGAATACAGGATTGAGAGTGATTTTCCAACTATCACTGTATATGTGGATGAGAAAAAAGAAGATGAAGAAGCAGTTTCTTTTGAACAGACAAGTATTATAAATGGCGTTTCAATAACTGTGAAGGCAGCCGAAGGAGTATTCCCGAAAGGTGCGCGCCTTATTGTAAGCGAAGTTTCTCAAAGTGAAGAGACGCAGATATTAGATGCTGTAGAAAAAGAAAGAACTGATGATGTAAATGTAGCTGCATCGTACTCTTTTGATATAAAGGTCGTTGATAAGGATGGAAATGAGCTGCAGCCTGATACTTCAAAGGGTGAAGTAAAGGTTAGCTTTTCTCTGGTGGAAGTGGCAAATGATAACCTTGATACAGGAGTTTATCATGTGGCAGATGAAGCGGGAGACCTTAATGCGTCAAAGCTTGATGCAGAAACTAGTGGAAATGAAGTTACTGTAGAGACCGACGGCTTTTCTTTTTACACTGTTGAGTTCACCTATGGGAAGATCGAATACTCAATTGAAGGCGGCGGAAGGGTATTTCTTTCAGAAATCCTTGATGCAGTGGGACTTAAAGGAACTGCCACAGATGCAAGGTCAAGCAATGAGGACCTGGTCAGTGTAAAAAGAGATGACGAAGGCGAGATATATCTTGTTTCCAACAGGGAGTTTCATTCGGATGAAAAGCTTGAAGTGGATATTAGCGGCATAACCTATGAGATTCTTATGACCGATGCGGCTGTTACTGCAAGTGGTGGTACTTTAGTATATGACGATGATTTTAATAAGTCTGCAAGTGATCTGGTAAAAGAGATTCTTGGTGGCGGAATAGCTGCAACTAACGAATCAAGAACGGGAACAGTATATACATTTTCAAATGGACTTGCGGATGTAGGAATAGATGCAGGAATTATTCTTGATACAAGCGGAAAGATTGCTGGTGGAACTGATGCGCAGCTTAATTCAATTAAAGACTCTGCTTATAGCTATGGCGGACATACGTCCACCTTGGAGTTTTCACTGGTTGCAAATGGGCCTCTTTTGACATTTAATTATGCTTTCGCTTCAGGAGAGTTTAATCAGCCACCAAAATATAATGATATATTTGGACTCTTTGTAAGTGTCAATGGTGGAGCATATGATAATATTGCGCTTATAACAAGGACAAATGGAAGCCAGGTTCCTGTCACCATAAATAACTTAAGAGCCGGTGTTGACGGCACTGAGATGAGTGGTGGTACCAGTACTACTTTAGGAGGACTTCACAGTCTTTTTACAGAAAAGCAAATACAAATTAATGGCGGTAGTATTAATGGAGTTTCTAATGTTTTTACAGCCCAAAAACAGGTTAATATTGGAGATACAGTAAAGATCAAGCTTGCAATCTGTGATATATCAGATACTGCTGTTAATTCGTATATTTTTATTGAAGCAGGCTCTCTTTCTTTCCATGCCCCTGAGTCTGAAATTGGATATATTGATGAAGAGCTTAATAACCTTGATCCATCGTCACTTTTTGAAATAACAACTGATGATGGAACAGTTCTTAGTATTACTTCATCAGGAAGCGGAACAATACCACTTATAGGTACTGATGACAACGGAACACCTTATAACATTATTGATACTGCTGTAGCTATAGTAAAAAAAGGTACCGGTGGATACGGAGATTCACCTCCACAGCTGCTGGCTATTCCTCCAAGGCCAATAGCTGAAGATATAGATCCAAGTGGCGGAGGGATATCTGCTGATCCTGAGACGGTTTCAGTTATTTTCCCAGCTCCTGATCCTACGAAACCTTCACAGAAATACAGGCTTTATGATAAAGATGGCAATGAGATCCCGGGAAGAGACTGGGTGGATGCGCCAACGGATGGGACTCCTTTGACATTTGGAGGACTTGATGAAGATACTGATTATATTATAAAGACCTGGATTCCGGCTACAGAAAGTAATTTCAAATCCGAAATTTCTGAAGGTACAACGGTACATACAAGACTAAACCCTGTGGATCTTTTACGTATCATTGTTACTGAACCTGATAAAAAGACCATAGTCGCAGACGGCGAGTATCATTCATTTGTTTGTACTTCTGACCCGGCTGATGCGATCCTCAGATATTCAATTGGTGATGATAAGCATTACGGGTACTCTACGCCTATTTTTAAGGACGTTGGTCAGTATACAGTCTACTATCAGGCGGCCAAGGTTGGCTATGTGACTGAATATGGAAGCATGATAATAACCATATTGCCACCTGAAAAAGAGACAATTGTGGATCTTGAAAATGAGGATGTGGAAAGCTCAATTTCCTCTGTAAAGGCTGATAAACTCTCGGATTATACGGATGAGCAGACAGGAGATAAGGTCAGAGTAAGGCTTTTGGTAACTCCTAAAAAACCTGAAGATATTGATAGTGGCATTGTAAATAGCGTCACTTCCAAGATAGAAAGCCTTTATGACAGCTCAAATCTTGATAATGTGAAAAAAGAGTTTTTGGATATTGGAGTAACAAGGCGAATCAATGATGAAGATCCTGAGAATATCCATGACCTTGACAGGACAATAGAGATTGAAGTCGGCTTTGATATGACTGATAAGGAAGACTTTAAACTTGTCAGAGAACACGATGGAGAAGTCCTTGCCTTTGCTTCACTTTCAGACAGGCCAACAGATGACTATGTTGATGGCACTGTATATTTTGGTGAAAATGTGATCTGCATCTATTCAAGGTACTTTTCTACATATGTTCTTTCATATGTAGTTCCTGTGGAAGTAGTTCCGGAGCCGGAACCAGAGCCTGAACCAGAACCACAGCCTGAGCCAACGCCAACTCCTACACCGGAGCCACAGCCTGAGCCTAAGCCAGAGCCTAAACCGGAACCAAAGCCTGCACCAGCGCCAACTCCGGAGCCTACACCTGATCCGGAAGTAAAACATGAGGAAGTGGTTTATACTCCGGCCCTAGTGGAAGTGCCAGCGCCTCCTGTGATCATAACTCCGGGAAGAGCTCCCAAGACCAGTGGATTTTATGTTGGAAAGTTTACAGGAGTGTGGATTCTTATCCTTGAGGCAATTATTACAGTTTTCCTTGCAGGCATATATATTTACATAGGTGAAAAGAAAAAGGACAAGCTGTGGTATAAAGACGGCTGGAAGTCAATATGCCGCGTGGGACTTTTGATAATGGCTGTTTCTTTTATCCTTATATTCAGGCTTAACCAGGACTATATAAAGTCTAAGGCTATGTACGATGAAGTAAAGAATGAATATGTCACTACTTCATCAGGAAACGCCGGTAAGATGACAGTTACAAGCGCGGCTGTAAGTAAGACTGTAGCAGAGTCTTTTGGCTATGCGGATGAGCAGGTGCTTGTGACGAGTGCGTCAAATGACTGGTGGAATCTTGCTCAGGTCAACGTAAAAGAAATGAGCAAAGACTATGTGGATGTCGTTGGATGGATAATGTTTGAAAACGAGGATATAAGCTATCCTATAGTTTATAGCGGCGATAATACGACTTATCTTGAGACTGCATACAATGGAGAGTGGGCCAATGCCGGAGCGATATTTGTAGATGGTCTTTCAACACCTGATTTTAACGATCCCAATACTCTGATCTATGGCCATAATATGGGTAATCTTACCATGTTTGGTAAACTCAAATTCTATGAGAATGACAAAGAGTATTATGACGAGCACAAATTCTTCCAGATATTTACGAAGGACAAGGTTTACCGCTATCAGATATTTGCCTGCAAACTGATCTCTGACGATCACGAGATCTATTATGCATATGGAAAGGATCCAAGGCATTACTGGAGTGCACTCAGTGATATCATCAAGAATGCAGATGTTGAATCAAGTGTTGCGCCTCAGAGCCTTGACCATATAGTTACGCTCTCTACCTGTACTTACGATGACTCCATGAGACTTGTTATATGTGCGGCAAGAGTTGATGAGCACTAATTTGTTGGTGGCGGAGCATTTTGCGGAGCCGACGGCATTTCTGAAATGCCTTTAGAACCGGTATCTTGTGGTACCGGTTCTTTTATTGCATTATTATTGGTTTCAGCTGGGGCACCTTCTGTAGTTGGCATGTTATCTGTAGGAGGAGCATTTTCTGAAGCACTGTTATTTTCTTCGGGAGCTTCATTTAACTGAGATGCATTTTGATTATCAGGTGCTATTTGCAGATCAGGATTGTTGTTGCCTTCGGATGGGATGTCGGGATTTTGCAGGCTCTCGGGATCATCAATTGGGATTTGCTTATCAGTTGTGTTTTCCTCCGGAATCTCACCTGGAATTTCAGAAGGACCATTTCCGTTACCTTCAGCACCAGAGTACTCTGAGAGTATCTCTTTTACGGGGAGTGACTTATAAACATCTTTAAGGGCTGATAAGTCCTGGCTGTTATCACCGGTAAAAGAATCTGTTTCATTATCAGGGTTGCTATCAGCTATTTGCTTCATGGCTTCGAACCTTCCTGTACTCATACCGGAGCCTATGGCTTCCTGCCTTGAAGCTATATCAGATTCAAGGAGGCAAAGACTGATTTTGCTATCATCAAAAGCTTCGGTTATATCACCAGAAAGATCACTGTAAGAGCGTTCACTTCCGGGGACGACATCAATTAGTATTGAGGCATCGTCACCGAGGAGATAATTGTTTTCCTGTAAAACAGCAACTGTTTCTGATAGTGCATCGGAAAGAGTTTTGTTTTTCAGACTATCACTAAGGGCATCAACAACCTCGGCAGCATCGTCATTGAGGGCGGTTACGTTTATTACCCTGTTCAGTCTGTTTAAGGTGTATTCTATGGATGGATTTACATCGACTGTAACATAGGAATAAGCAAGAGCTGTCTCGTACATATAGGAGAGGCCTGCAGCAATGATGATAAGGGCAGCAGCCGCATATGGCAGAAATAATCTGTACATGCTTTGATGCCTGTTTTTTTTGCCTCTTATATGACAGGTTGTTGGCGAGTCTGCAATGACTGATATTTCCTGGCCGACGTCAAAGTTACCGGCTATTTTTCTAAAGCATCCGTCATCGCAAAGAACGGCACATATTCTTTTCTTTTTTTCCATTACAATTGCGTGCATGATCTGTCCCTTTACAAATTTGATGGAGAGTTAGTTATAAACCACATATATTCTGAAAGCTGTGGATAATCACCATTTATTATCAGTGTTGCAGTGATTATGTAGCGTCTGTATCTATCCAGCATTTTTCTTGATATTCGGCTTTTTTCCTCGAGTTCTTTCATTGGAAGAGTTTTTGAACGTTTCATTTTCTGCAGCAGTTCTTCTGAAGTTAACATCGCCTTTACAGCCTTAGCGCATGCTCTCTTAGTCTTTTCCGTGCAGGGGGAGCATTTTGTCAGATCCATAAAGCTAAAACCATAGTCAGTAAGCTTGCTGCTGATCTCTGCTATCTCATCTTTTACAGTTACCTGATGGTCTATGGAATCTTGTTTTAAATAAGAAATATCTGCTGATTTTTCCTTGAGCTCAAATGAAATAGGAGACTCCTTGTCCTCATCTATTTCTCCTTCAAAAAGGTAGGGTTCTACGCTAAACTCGCATTCATGGTGCTTTGCCTTTCTCATATGATCAAGAATCCTTCTCTTTATGACCAGATTTGCAAAACTTGAGAAAGCTCCTTTGGAAATATCGTAAGAATCGATAGCTTCAAGGAAAGCGCTAAGTGCAATGGAGTACTCATCATCACTTTCTGTTATGAATCTTCCCACACATTTATATGCACAGTATTTTATGTATCCTGTGTTTTTTTCAATAAAAGAATTCAGCTGAGCCGGAGTATTTTTTACCTCTATGACTTCTTCGCTAAATGCATTCTTTTCCATAATTAACTCCCGAGTATATTGAATTATTCGAATATGGATGGACAAAGAATGGGGTAGCCCGCCAAAAAAGATTTTTTGAATTTTTTTAATGTGACCCCACTATATTTGTTTGCTTGCAAGAAATATTACTGTGAGGAACTAAAAATAAATTAAAAATGGAGGAATCTATGATGAAAAGAATAATTGGAACAATGACAGCAATAGCTTCGGCGATTATAATGCTTGCAACCGTGCAGGTTACAGCCATGGCAGCACCTCAGGCAAAAGATGCGCAGCCACCTGCTCAGGGAGCGGCACCTGTCCAGGGCGAAGCGCCAAAGGGCGGACAGGCACCAAAAGAGGGTGAGCAGCCACCGGAAATGCCTGATGCATCAGGAGCTGCAAGTACCGGTGAAGCACCTGAAAAGCCAGAGGGTGAAGCTCCTAAAGAAGAGCCTAAGGATGGAGAAAAGCCTTTAGCAGACGCAGATATGACAACTTTGCTTGAAAATCTTCTTGAGGCAATCGAAGCTCTGGATGATGAAGATGTAAAAGAAAACATTACAGAATTATATGATGCATTTGTAGATGCCCTTGATGCAGAGCAGGCAGCAATAGATGCAGAATCTGATGAAGACACATTAGCTGAAGTTAAGCAGGCTGTTGAAGATGCGAGAGCAGCGCTGCAGAGCGCTTTGGAAGAAGCAGGAATCGATTTTGACCTTGAACCAAAGACAGGTGATGAAGCGCCAAAGGCTATAGAGGATGGTGAAGAGTTATCCGAAGAAATTGCACCAAAGGATGCAGAGCCTGCCGTAAATGAAGATGGAAGTGCTGATGAATCTGTTGAGAAGACAAGCCCTATCAAGAAGATTGGAAACGCAATAAAGAGCTTTTTTAACAAATTATTCAAAAAGAGCGAATAATTAAGAGTTTATTAAATTGTGCGAAAGACTTTCAAAAAACAGTATTTAGCCGTATAATATAGTGTGGTTGTGTATAGTTTTTTAGCTGTGCAGACCACACTATTTAGGTTTAGTGGTAAATAATGCTTTTTGATAAGGCAAGGTTGGAGGACAGATAATGAGTTTAATACCTTATGTCATTGAACAAACAAGCCGTGGAGAGAGATCTTATGATATTTACTCCAGACTTTTAAAAGAAAGAATCGTATTCCTTGGTGAGGAAGTTAATGCTACATCAGCAAGTATTGTTGTTGCACAGCTTCTTTTCCTTGAGGCAGAGGATCCTAACAAGGATATCCACATGTATATCAACAGCCCAGGAGGAGAGATCACTTCCGGAATGGCTATCTACGATACAATGCACTACATCAAGTGTGATGTAAGCACAATCTGTATCGGTATGGCTGCCAGCATGGGTGCATTCCTTCTTGCAGGTGGTGCAAAGGGGAAGAGAATGGCACTTCCTAACGCTGAAGTTATGATCCATCAGCCACTTGGCGGAACACAGGGCCAGGCTACAGAAATTGAGATTGCTGCAAAGCACATCCTCAGAACAAAAGAGAAGATGAACAGAATGCTTGCAGAAAATACAGGAAAGACATATGAGCAGGTTTGCGCAGATACAGAGCGTGATAACTGGCTTTCAGCTCAGGAAGCTCTTGACTACGGTCTTATCGATTCAATCATTGAGAATCGTCCTGTAGAAAAGGAATCTAAGTAATCAAAGGAGATGTTATGGCAGGAAAAAATTCCGGAGAGATCAGGTGCTCTTTTTGTAACAAGACACAGGATCAGGTAAAAAAGTTAATAGCAGGACCTGCAGGAGTATATATTTGTGATGAATGCGTTGAGATATGCGCAGATATCATAGAGGAAGAGTTCGAGGACGAGCCTGTCGCAGCCAGCGAAAAGAACATCAATCTTCTTAAGCCGGTTGAGATCAGAAACTTTCTTGATGAGTATGTAATCGGACAGGATGAAGCTAAAAAGGTTTTAGCAGTTTCTGTTTATAACCATTACAAGAGAGTTCTTGCTCCTAAGAGCGAGGACAAAAACGATGTTGAGCTTCAAAAGAGTAACATTATCATGATCGGACCTACAGGTTCAGGTAAAACATATCTTGCACAGACACTTGCCAAGATCATAAATGTTCCTTTTGCTATCGCTGATGCTACTACTCTTACTGAGGCAGGTTATGTTGGTGAGGACGTTGAGAATATTCTCCTTAAACTTATCCAGAATGCTGACTACGATATTGAGAGAGCTCAGTACGGAATTGTTTATATCGATGAGATTGATAAGATCACTAAAAAGAGTGAGAACGTATCTATAACAAGAGATGTTTCAGGTGAAGGTGTACAGCAGGCACTTCTTAAGATCGTAGAAGGTACTGTTGCAAGTGTTCCACCTCAGGGCGGAAGAAAGCATCCTCATCAGGAGCTTATCCAGATTGATACAAGCAATATCCTCTTCATCTGCGGCGGTGCATTTGATGGTCTTGATAAGATTGTTGAGGCAAGACTTGACAGAAATTCAATCGGATTCAATGCAGAGATTGCTGATAAGTCAGAAAGAGAGATCGGAGAGGTCCTTAAAGAGGTAACACCTCAGGATCTTGTTAAGTTTGGTCTCATTCCTGAGTTTGTAGGACGTGTGCCGATCACAGTTACTTTGGAAGGTCTTTCCAAGGAAGCTTTGGTCAAGATCCTTACAAAGCCAAGGAATGCCCTTGTTAAGCAGTATCAGAAGCTCTTTGACTTCGATGATGTTAAGCTTACATTCGAGGATGAAGCAGTTCAGAGAATTGCAGAGATGGCTTACGAGAGAGAAACAGGAGCCCGTGGACTTCGCTCCATTATGGAGAAGACTATGATGGATGTTATGTATCAGATTCCTTCTGATGACACCATCAGCGAGTGTGTTATCACAGATGCTTCTGTAGATGGCACAAGCCAGCCACTCATCGTCCACAAGGACAGCAAGAAATTAAAACAGGCTAAATAAAAAATAAAAGCTGTGAGAAATGAGAGATCATTTTTCACAGCTTCTTTTTTAAGCTTCAGTTGAAGGAGATGCTTCCGTGAGCAGTTCATCCATGAAGTCGTAGATTTCCTGTCTGCCTTCTTTGGATAATGCTGAATATGGGAAGATTTTAATTTCATCAGGAAGGCCAAGGCCGTTCCTTAACATGTTCAGGTGCTTCTCGCGCTGAGAAGGCTTGATCTTATCAGCCTTGGTTGCAATGATAACCGGCTGGAAGCCCTGATGAACGATCCATTTGTACATCTGAACGTCGTTGGCTGAAGGTTCGTGACGAATATCGATAAGAAGGAAAACTCT
The DNA here is from genome assembly GCF_015056685.1 of Butyrivibrio sp. Classification (GTDB taxonomy): domain Bacteria; phylum Bacillota; class Clostridia; order Lachnospirales; family Lachnospiraceae; genus Butyrivibrio. The sequence continues at coordinate 59,887 of NZ_SVFW01000006.1, forward strand.
AAGGAGCTGCTTGGATGTGTGGAGATAGTTCTCAATCATTTTTCCCCACTGTTCCTTAACCTTTTCAGGAACACGAGCAAATCCGTATCCCGGAAGGTCTACAAGGTAGAACTCGTTGTTTATATTGTAGTAGTTGATTGTCTGAGTCTTTCCAGGCTCCTGTGAAGTTCTGGCATAGTTTTTACGATTCATTATGCCGTTAATGAGTGAGCTTTTGCCTACATTACTTTTTCCTGCGAAGGCAAATTCAGGAAACTGATTGTCTGGAAGTGTGCTTGTGATTCCACAAACTGTTTCAAGATTTACATTTTTAATAACCATGCTATTCTCTCTATTCTTTGTAATTGATGCTTAACAATAATCATTGATTAAGTTAAAATTTAAGGTGAATGTTAATACATTATAGCATATTCGGAGGCAGAGTATGGAAACACTTAAAAAAATGAAGTTAAATTACGTGATTGAAGCCATTGTGATGATTGCTATAGGTGCTGTTCTTATATTCTGGACAGAAGCGAGCCTTCTCATCATGGCGAGAGCGTTGGCAATCCTGCTGGTAATAGCAGGTGTGATATTTGTATTCAGCTATTTTTTGCATAAAGAGCGCAGCATTGTGATGTCAGGCGGTTTTGCAATGGGAGTTATTATTGCAGCCATTGGCGTTTGGATCTTCCTTAAGCCTGATACATTTACCGATTTTATCCCCAAGCTCTTTGGCGTATTTATCCTGCTTAGCGGACTTATGAATCTGGGACAGACAATCTCTCTTGTCAGCTACAGATATTCGCTTTGGTGGATCTCATTGATCCTTGCAGTAGGAACTATCGGTATGGGAGCATTTCTTTTGTTTAATCCTAAGGATGCAAAAGAAATAGCGGTGACTATCATCGGAATATTCCTGGTTTATGATGGAATCACCAATCTGTGGACAATATCAAGAGTCTCCAAGTATGCAAAGAGAGTTAACCAGGAGATGAATGCTGTCGATGTTGAAGCAGTTGTTGAGGATGTAGATAAAAAGTAATGCCGGAAATTGAGGAATAATAATGACATTTGAACCAATAGAGGTATCGCTTGATGAGGGCTGCATTGATGCTTTCATCAGGCGATATCATTTTAATGACAATGAAAAAGCAGAAATAATAAGAATTTACAGGAAGATTGCTCCAAGAGTTCATGCTATTTTTCACCATATCATCGAAGAGGATGAAGAGGGAAAAAAGTCTGCACTTGTAGTAGCAAGTCTTGGAAGAGCAATTGATGAGTTTCAGAATAATCTTTTGGAAAAGGGAAATATTCAGGAAGCCTATATTGTTGATTGTCTGGGACTGGATTTTTTATCACTTGCCTATGAAAAAATAGATGAAAAGCTCCATGAGTCCACAGGTCTTTATGCCGGAGGATATCAGTTTGCAGGAAGTGATGACTTTCCGCTTGAAAGTATTCCTGAAGCCATGAAAAAGCTTGGACAAAAGAAAATAAGATATAATGACGCCTTTGTGCTTGTTCCCAAAAAGAGTGTTGTGTTTAGGACTCAACTATTTGAAAAGCAGCAGGAAAAGCATTCCAAGTGTAGTAGCTGCAGCGCTGAAAAATGCGTATACAGGACAAGTGAGTATGCCGGAGCTACAAGAGTTTTGAAAGATAATGCAGATGTGAAAATAGATTTGTCGAAAGAGAAGAGAGAAAACATGGGAGACGGTGATAAGAGGGCAAAAGGCCTGATCCACCTTTATACCGGCGATGGCAAGGGCAAGACTACAGCATCTATCGGACTTGCCATAAGAGCAGCAGGTTCCGGCAAAAAAGTTGTATTCACCCAGTTCATGAAAGGAAGACAAACATCAGAACTAAACTCTTTTGCCCTGATCCCGAATATTAAAGTCATAAGAAGTGATAAAAACCTCGGCTGGTTCAAAAAGGACTCGGAAGACTCTGTATCCGCGTTTACCGGCGAACACAACAGAATCCTTACAGAAATAGAAAAACTCGTAAGTAGTGGAGAGTGTGACGTCCTTGTCATGGATGAATCCACCTATCCCTACAATTACGGGATTATTGATAAGGACAGATTTGAAGCTTTGATACTAAACAAGCCTGCCTATATGGAAATTGTTTTAACAGGTAGAAATGCACCTGACTTTTTTATTGATAATGCAGATTATATTACAGAGATGAAGAAAATAAGGCATCCTTACGACGAAGGCATTGAAGCGCGCCTGGGCATTGAATATTGATTATCCAATAAAAAGGGAGAGTATTATGGTTTTAAACATTTTGTTTTTGCCAGAATACTCTCTCTTTGTATGAGGGTAAGCACCTAGCGGTGTGGCTGGTCATTATGCCTCGGGCTCTGAATCCAGGAACAGTAGGGGTGGCTACTTTTCTGACTATGGGTAATTTTTTAATATTCCGACCTTTTACCCGTGTTTTGTTAGTACCCATGGGCAATATTTAATTTTCTCTGCCTTTTACCCGAGCTATCAGACATTCATTGGGTAAATCTATTATTTTTTTCATATTTGCCCAAGCTTGTCCAATAATTCTCGGGTAATAATCATCTCTTTTATTTCCTTACCCAAATCATACACTAACTCATGGGTAAAAACCTGCATTTTGTTCTTTTTGCCCGCAATGCTCTTTAAAAATGGACAATACGAGACCATGATTTGAGACCAAAACACTTTTATTGGCACTTTCAATTGGTCCATATAAGATAAATCAGGCTGTTTATAATAGAGTTATCTTATATACACAGTTGGCCGAAGACATTGCAACGCAGAGCCGCTTATGCCTCTATGTTATGCACGCCGTCCAGGGAAAATCTATTCTAGCGTGCCTTGCATCCATATACCTTGCACGCAATCTGATAATAATTCACTTTAGCGTGCACGAAGCATCTGTTCAGGACAGTCATATCCTACTACTGTTCTCGGATTCAGAGCCTGAGGCAGAAAAAACCAGCCACACCGCAGGTGCTTGCCCTTTACTGGTTCTGATGGAAACGCTACAATACCAGGTCCGACGGTGAGTGAAGAATTACTGTTCCCATCATCCTCACCGTCGGCAAGGTATAGACGGCGTTTCCATCAGGTTCAGTCAAGGGTGGCGCACGCAGCCGATTCACTTACGCACATACAAAAGGAGAGTATTTTAGCAAGTATTAAACACTTATCCACATAAAAGGTAGATGGAGAGTATTCTAATATGCAGTAAATTAAAAACCAATCGAGATCTAGCCATAGCTATGTGCTCGATTGGTTTTTATCTTAGCGCTCGCAAGAAAATATGGATTATGAAGGCATTTCTTCCAATGTGAAGAATGCCATTTTTTCGTTGAGGGTTTCAGCCATGTCACGAAGATCATTTGCTGCACCACTTATGAGAGAAAATGTAGCATTGAGTTCTTCCATTGAAGCATTTGTTTCCTCTGTAGAAGCGGCATTTTGCTGAGATATAGCAGAAAGCTCTGTGATAATGTCTGAAAATCCTGCCTTAAGCTCATTAAGAAGATGAATTTTCTTGGATATTACCTTTGTAGAATTGTCTACATTGTTGACGTTTTCTACAACTGCATCCATATCATCTTTTGTAGTATTGAGCTGAGTATTCTGCTCCTGCATGCTCTTTCCGAGCTCTTCAATAATTTCAACGTTCTTCTGTGACTCTGCAACAAGATTTTCCACTATTTCCTTGATTGAAACGGCAGCGTCCTTTGACTGCTTTGAAAGGTTACCAATTTCAGTAGCAACTACTGAGAAACCTTTTCCGTATTCGCCAGCTCTTGCTGCCTCAATTGAAGCGTTAAGAGAAAGAAGATGTGTCTGTTCAGCAATTGCAGTAATCATGTTTGAAGCTTCTGCGATGCTCTTAACTGAATCATTAGTAGTGCGAATCTGTGTATGAATGTCTTTCATTGAAGTCATGACATCTTTATTTTTACCCATAAGGTCATGAAGTGTATTTACAGTTCTCTGAGCACCTGACATCATTTCATTAGCAGAATTTGAAAGGTCTTCTATTTTTTCTGTAATTTCGTCAATACTGTCGCCCATCTGGTTAGTATTAGCTACAGAATTTTCCATGCTCTCAGCCTGAGAAGCAGCTCCACGGCTGATATCCTCTACAGCAGCTGTTATCTGTTCAGCTACATTAGAAGCAGATTCAGCAGAAGATGCAAGCTTTTCACCGGAAAGAGTTACATCATCTGAAAGCTTTTTAGTTGCGCTGATTACATCCTGAAGTTTGTCACGAACCATAGCGGAACTTTCTGCAATTACACCAAGCTCGTCCTTACGGTTGAATGTACGATCATTGATGTAGAAAGAAAGTTCACCATCTTCAAGATTTTTAAGACCTGATACAATATCGCGGATTGATCTTGATGAAGTGCTTATAAGATAACGAGCTACACCAAAGTTGAACAGGAAAAAACCAATGAATGTAAAAATAATAGAACGAAGCGCTGCGTCCATATTTGCTTTTACGATAGTAGTATCACGTCCTGCAAAAACCATACCAACAACAGAACCATCAGAGTTCTTAAGTGGAAGATAGTATGCGTACCAATCCTGACCTGCAATCTCAAAATTTGAAGCAAGATATTCATTTCCACTTGTGAGAACTTCGCTTACAACTGTCTCTGAAGCTTTTGTTCCTTCCATTCGCTGACCTGTAGTTGCGTCTGTAAGAGATGTAACAAAACGTGTATCACCATAAAATAATGTATAGTGCATACCGGTTTTCTCATGGAGTGCATCAAGCTGTGCCTGGTAAATGTCGTGAACTGCTACGTCACCTTTCATAAGCTGGCCATCCTCTGAAAGAGTCCAGTCACCTTCAAACTGATTGGATACTTCATCATTTAAAAGAACTGCCGCTGCATGCAAACCCTCTGAAAAAGAAGTGAGATAAGCTTTCTGAATGTTTCTAAAGCCTATGATACCAACACATGCTGCCATAAGAAGGGCAAGAACTGATGCGATAACAATTATAGTGCGAACCATGTTTCTGTTTTTTGTTTTCATTTTTGTGTTTCCTTTCCTTTAATCCTCTAACTCTCGAACCCCTTTTTATTTAACAAAAAAGCACGGAACGAAATGTCCCGTGCTACAAAAAAACCTAATTAAAGGTGCAACTGGCTGACATTTTAAAGTCCCTATAGCTTTGCGCCACAGGCTTTCGCCTGCTTTGCCAAATGTTAAATTTTAAACTATCGAGAATTATAATGTACAGTTCCGGTTAATGCAATATTAATTTTTTGTTTATAAAAAATTTATAAATCGTGCACATGAAAAAAGAAACACATGGCAGCATTTTGGTTATTTTATACAAAAGACTCCGTTTTAGCGATAAGCTCGCCATTTTCCACATCAAAGATGATGGTGTCATGAGGCTTTACCTTATCTTCAAGAATAATCTTGGCAGAAAGAGTTTCAACATATTTCTGGATATAACGCTTAAGCGGCCTTGCACCATATATAGGATCATAAGCGTTATCAATTACGTAGTCTTTGGCAGCATCATTAAGCTTGATACTGATTTCTCTATCAGCAAGACGTTTGTTAAGATCTGCAATTACCAGATCAACAATTCCACTTATGTTGTTCTTGGTAAGAGGCTTAAACATAATGATTTCGTCAAGTCTGTTCAGGAACTCGGGTCTAAAGTGAGAACGCAAATCTTCCATTGTGGCCTTTTCAGCATCTTCACTTATTGAACCGTCATCTCTGATACCATCAAGCAGATACTGAGCTCCAATATTTGAAGTCATTATCAGGATAGTATTCTTGAAATCTACAGTTCTTCCCTGTGAATCAGTAATTCTTCCGTCATCAAGCACCTGAAGAAGAATATTGAATACATCAGGGTGGGCTTTTTCTATCTCATCGAAAAGAACTACAGCATAAGGTTTTCTACGAACTGCCTCAGTAAGCTGACCACCTTCCTCATAACCTACATATCCTGGAGGTGCTCCTATAAGCCTGGACACACTGTATTTTTCCATGTATTCGCTCATGTCAATTCTGACCATGTTGTTCTCATCGTCAAAAAGTGACTGGGCAAGACTTTTGGCAAGCTCTGTCTTACCAACACCTGTAGGGCCAAGGAAGAGGAATGAGCCAATTGGCTTACTTGGATCCTTGATACCGGCCTTAGATCTCATTATGGCCTCAGATACCTTTACAACGGCATCATCCTGACCAATTACTCTCTGATGAAGCTCATCAGGAAGATGAAGAGTTTTGTTTCTCTCACTCTCTGTAAGCTTGTTTACAGGAATGCCTGTCCATCTGCTGATGATTCCGGCAATTTCGTCCTCTGAAACTTTTTCGTGTACAAGGGCACCGTCTGCCTCTTTTTCTTTGGCTTTTTCCTCAGCCTCTTCAAGCTGTTTTTTGAGAGCAGGGAGCTTTCCATACTGGAGCTCACCGGCTTTCTCATAGTCGCCATCTCGCTGGGCGATGGCAATCTCTGAATTGATGGTATCAATCTGTTCACGCATTGCTGCAAGCTTATCTACAGCTTCTTTTTCATTGGACCACTGAGCTTTTCTGGTATCAAAGTCTTCCTTAAGCTCAGCAAGCTCTTTTTGCAGGTTAGCAAGTCTTTCTTTACTCAGAGAATCATCTTCCTTTTTTAGGGCTGCCTCTTCAATCTGCAGCTGCATGATTTTACGGTTAAGTTCATCAAGCTCGGCAGGCATTGAATCCATCTCAGTCTTGATGAGAGCACAGGCTTCATCCACAAGGTCGATTGCCTTATCTGGAAGAAATCTGTCAGAAATGTACCTGTTGGATAAAACAGCGGCACTAACAAGAGCACTGTCCATGATCTTAACGCCGTGGAAGACTTCATATCTCTCTTTTAATCCACGAAGGATACTGATGGTGTCCTCAACTGTAGGCTCTTCAACCATAACAGGCTGGAAACGTCTCTCAAGAGCGGCATCCTTCTCAATATACTGTCTGTATTCATTGAGGGTAGTAGCGCCGATGCAGTGGAGCTCGCCTCTTGCAAGCATTGGCTTAAGCATATTGCCGGCATCCATGGCACCATCTGTTTTACCTGCACCTACAATAAGATGAAGTTCATCTATGAAAAGAATTATCTCTCCATCGGAGGCCTTGACGTCCTCAAGGACTGCCTTTAATCTCTCCTCGAATTCGCCTCGATACTTGGCACCGGCTACCAGTGCACCCATATCAAGGGAAAAGATCTTTTTATCCTTAAGAGCAGTTGGCACATCACCGCTTGCAATTCTCTGGGCAAGGGCTTCAACGACTGCAGTCTTGCCGACACCGGGCTCACCGATAAGAACAGGATTGTTCTTGCTCTTTCTGGACAGGATCCTGATCACATTTCGGATTTCTGTGTCTCTTCCTATTACAGGGTCAAGCTTTTGCTTTTTGGCTTTTTCTACCAGCTCTGTGCCATATTTACTTAAGGTGTCATAGGTTGCCTCAGGGTTGTCAGTTGTGACATTTCTGTTGCCTCGTACCTCTGAAAGGACCTGAAGGAATCTGTTCCTGTCGATACCAAATTCTCTGAAGATCTCTTTTACTTCTCTGTTGGGCTTCTTAATAAGAGACATAAACAGATGCTCGACGGATACGTACTGATCTCCAAGAGCCTTGGCTTCATCCTCGGCAGACAAAAGAGCTTTGTTGAGATCTGCTCCGATGTAGGGCTGCCCGCCGGAAACTTTGGTTCTCTTTTCAATGGCGGAGATTATCCTGTTTAGGAAAGTTTCCTTATCTATGCCCATTTTCTCTATGAGCTTAGAAATAAGGCTGTCCTCAATAGTCATGAGAGAGTACAGAAGGTGTTCCTGTTCAATCTCCTGATTTCCATATTCAATAGCCACTTTTTCGCAGCCATTGACAGCTTCGATAGATTTTTGTGTGAATTTCTGTATATTCATAAAGTTCCCTCCTCATAAAAAGGATCAATATACATTGTTATTATTGTTCTATTACAACTATAACACAGAAAATGATAATGTCAAATCATATTTTTATGAATTACCAGGACTGGGGCAGAAATTCTTTAAAAGACAATAAAAAACAGGGACTGCGATGAGTACAGTCCCTGCTTTTAAGGTGAAGCTATATGAAAGTTTAAAAAGGGTTTCAATTAAGTATTATCTGAGAACAGTGTTCTTTGCTGTTTTTCTTATAACTGTGATTGATGTGAATGCTGCAAGGAGGAGAATCATGATTCTTGCAGAAGTATTTGTTGTGTCTTCGGTTGATGCTCTTCTTGCGCCGAGTACTGCAGCTTCGTTATTTGTATCTCTTGTTGCTCCAAGGACTGCTCCTTCTTCAGTAGCTGCTGCCATTGGTACAGGAGTTTCAGCAATTGTTATAGCTGCTGGAGTAAATGGAGCAGGAGTAACTTCGTCTCCAGTAGTTGTATCAGTATCATCATCAGTTGTGTCTTCACTTGCAGGTGCCGGAGCTGTTGGAACTACTGGATCAGGTATTATTGGTGTAACTATAGGATCTATTTCAGGAACCGGAGTAACTTCTGGTATAATCACAGGCTCAGGATCAACTACTGGTTCTGGATCAACTACAGGTTCAGGATCAGGAGTAGGAATAATTTCAGGTTCTGCAAGAAGATCCATAAGGCTAATGTGATTTAAATATGATCTTTTGCTAGGTGCTGCAAGTTTTTCAAGGATGTTTGGTGTATATTCTACAAGGTTTAAAGTTGGCTCTACAGGAACGTTGTAGGTCTTATAAACCTTAAGTGGCATCCATGCGTAGTCATAGATCATATCTATATCTGTTATATCATTAACATGATTTTTACCATCTTTATAGGTTAAAGTATGGCTGTCACCACAATTCCAATCCCATGAAGTTGTGACTGCGTTGTCCATTAGAATACTTCCGGCGCTCATCCAGTATCCCATGCTGTGATCTTCATCAGTGTTCATGTAGAAGCAGGCATAACCTGGGTTTGTAGTTTCAAGCTGTGCACCGGCTGAATTAAATGTAATAGTGTCATTTTCATCAATTTCAAAATCTTCAGAGTAGAAAAGACCTATTTCTGAGAAGTTGTGCTCAACATGTATTTTAACCATGTTTCCGGATTTTTCAGCGGCTTCTTCAATAGTGTAGGAACTGCCGATTGCAAATACAGCGTTTTCATCTGCGTTCTTTTCTACAGAAGCTTTAGCAGGATTATTGTAATAAGTGTTGATTGTATTGTTGTACTGTTCTACAGAAGTGTATCCAACTGCCTTGATTCTTTCTTCCATTGCAAGGTCTTTTTCATACTGTGCAAGATTTTCTTCGTACTGTGCCTGAAGTCTTTCATTTTCTTGCTGAACTTCCTCGGCCTTTTCAAGTTCGGCTTGGTTATTAGCTTCTATTTCTTCATTTCTTTTTTCAGTATCAACTACAGCCTGTTCATATTCGGCATCGACTGCCTTGTTGTATTCATCAACCTGCTGGTTGTAATTCTCAGCTTCCTGGTTGTACTGGCGGATCTTGTCGTTATCAAGTTCGCCTTCAATCTCAGGCTTTGTAGGTTCTACAGGGGCAGAAGCTGCGCTTTCTGGTGTTCCATTGTTTTCTTCACTCTGTGCATTTTCATTATTTTCTGTCTCATCGCCTGCGTCATTGTCATTGGTATCGGATTCATTAACGTCTGCTTCATCATTTGAAGCATTTTCTTCGTCGTTCTCGTTATTTTCATTATTATTGTTGTTTTCAGCAGCTTCGTTGTTTTCATTTTCTTCGTTGTTTTCACCGGCATCACCGTTCTCATTGCTGTCGTTTGTTTCTTCTTCATTTTCCTGCTGTTCATCTGCGGCGTAGGACTTAAGACTCATTCCTGCAGCTGATGAAAAAGATACAGCGGCTGAAAGGAAAATGATCATCATGTTCTTTAATTTGTGGTTCCAAAAATTTTTTCTCATCATAACATTCACCCTCACCTTTCGTTTATATGTGCGTTTCACCCTTTTGTTAGGGTCATAATAACAAGAGCACAATCATAAAAATAATCATAATTGCGCTCTGAAATGTTTATTAACCAAATGTTTATGATGACTTAATTTTCTTTATTTTTGGGTTATATTTTGTATTGAATTTTTAGAAAATCAAGAAAATTTATTGTTGACTTTATCGTATATATAGCCGATACCTTTTAGTTTAGATACAATATCTTGTAATTCATCATTTGAAATATCGAGGCCTTCCTGAAGAGCTTCAAGGCTTCCATATTCATCTCGAAGTTTCATGTTTATAAAGCTAAGTAGCATTACAGGGTCCTGTGGAATCATGATCTTTCTCCTTTGTTTGTATGTTCTGTGATTATGGCATTTTGGCCATGCTGCATTTAACAGTTTATCATTCTGTTTTTTTATCAGCAAGAATAAGCATTTTTAGCCACCCAACATATTGGTTAAAATTTTATAAATTACCACATCATGTTGAAACGCCCGAAAATAAAGGTGTATAATTATTTTGATATATCATATATTTTTGTGCGGTCATTCGAAAAAGCTAAAAAGGTAGATATTAAATGCAAACTTGTATTGATATTCATTGTCATGTAATGCCTGGAGTTGATGATGGTTCACCGGATATGGAAACGAGCCTGAAAATGCTGCAGATAGCTGAAAAGGATGGCATTGTGGCCATGATCCTGACGCCGCATCATAAGCCTATGCATCATAATGTAAGCCCTGCCCACAACGCATCTTACAAAGATTCTCTTAAAAGCAAAGCCAAAGATCTTGGATTAAAAATAAAGCTTTATTCCGGAAACGAAATATATTACAGCGAAAAGGTTCTTGAAGAGCTCGAAGAGGGTAAGATATGTACTCTGGCTGGATCTGATTATGTCCTTGTTGAGTTTCATCCAACCAATCCCTATAAAGCGATTCATAATGCAGTTTATCAGTTACTTGGAGCGGGATATATTCCTATTATTGCCCATGTTGAAAGATACAGCGACATAGTATCGCATCCATCCTATGTAGAAGAACTCATAGGTATGGGGTGCTATATACAGGTGAATGCTTCCAGTGTAATGGGTAAATATGGTTTTGGTATAGCTCATTTTACTAAGAAGTTATTGAAAAAACATCTGGTCCATTTTGTGGCCACTGATGCACACGATACAAACAAAAGGGCGCCGCATTTACAGGACTGCAGGAACTATGTGGATAAGAAAATAGGCGCTGATTATGGTCAAAAGATTTTTTGCGATAATCCATTAAGCGTTTTAAAAAATGAAGTGATATAAACTGTGCAGCTGATAACAAGTATCAGGGGAGATTTAGTGTGAACAAGAGAGATGACATCATCGAAATTAATCTTGGGGAATTGTTTGCAATCCTTTTGGGGAGAGCTTTTGTGATCATAACCGCCGGAATCTTTTTTGCCCTGGCGGGACTGTTCGTCAGCAAATTTGTGCTTCACCCTGTATATGAATCGACAACCAAGATTTATATCCTGAACAAAGAAGAAAACCAGACAGTTACGTATTCTGATGTGCAGATATCCACACAGCTCACACAGGACTACGCTGAACTTATAAAGAGCAGATATGTTTTGGAAGAGGTTATCCAAAGGCTCAATCTGATAGAGATGGATTATAAAGACCTCTCAGATGTTTTAAAGGTTGATACACCTTCTGACACCAGAATTGTTGCAATTACAGTAAGAGACGAAGATCCTCTGATGGCAATGAAGATTGCAAACTGTATCCGTGAAGTTGCAAGTGAACATATCACAAACGTTATGGATATTGACGCCATCAATGTGGCAGAGACAGCCAATGTTCCCACAGAAAAGGCAAGCCCCAGCGTAGGCAGATGGACAGTTTTTTCAGGATTTATCGGAGCGGTTATAGTAGCGTTTTTTGTAATACTTGGTTACCTTCTTGATGACACAATAAAGAGCAATGACGATGTGGAGAGATATCTTGGACTTAGTACACTGGCGCTTGTTCCACTGACTTTAGAGGAACAGGATAAAAAGAAAAATAAGAAAAAAGCAAAGAAGAAGTAAATGGGGGATTTATGCAGAACGCGAAGCTTCATTTTAGCCAGTCAGAGAATAATTATCAGATAAAAGAAGCCTATAAGACCTTGCGAAGCAATATTGAGTTCAGCGGCCAGAATGTGAGGATCATCTCAGTTACCAGCTGTACTCCCGGTGAAGGGAAGACAACTGTAGCCATGGCTCTTGCAAGAGCCTTTGCTGAGGCAGGTAAAAAGACTATTTTGGTTGACGCGGATATGAGAAAGTCAGTCCTTGTGGGAAGATACAGGACAGGTTCTGTTAGACTTGGACTTACTCATTGTCTTGTTGGAAGAGAGAGACTTTCAAGTGTTATCTGTGAGACGGATACGCCCAATCTTTACGTTGTATTTAGTGGACCTGTTCCGCCGAACCCCAGTGAGCTTTTGGGCGGAAGAATCTTTGAAAAGGTCCTTGAGAATATGAAGCAGGTCTTTGACTATGTGATCATAGACACGCCGCCCCTTGGAAGCGTTATTGATGCGGCAGTTGTCTCGAAGCAATGCGATGGCACTGTAATGGTGATCGAGAGCAATTCCATAAGTTATAGATTTGCCCAAAGGGTAAAAGACCAGCTGGATAAAGCAGGGGCAAAGATTCTTGGAGTTGTACTTAATAAAGTTGATATTTCAGGAAAAGGCTACTACGGCCACTATGGAAATTATTACGGCAAATACTACGGCAAGTATTATGGCAAATACTATGGAAACGGAGAGGATACAGCTGACAAGCAGGTTCGCCCAAAGGCAGCAGAACCGGCACCTCCGGACGATGATGACCTTGATGAACTTAACTATCTTGCCGGAGTTACAAGAAAAGACTGATTTTATGGGGAGATGCAGGTGAAAGGAAACATTTTAGGTATTTTTTTTACCATATTAAGCGGGGTTCTGATAGCACTTATAGTGCTTGCTTATGGAAGAAGCGACAGGATGGCACCGGAGTTCAGATTCTCAGCCCTTAATCTGACTTACGACTCCGAGACTACAGACAAAGACTTGCTAGTTGGCATAAATGCGTATGATTCCAGAGATGGAGATCTTACACAGAGAATTGTAGTTGAGAAGGTGGTGCTCAACAGGGATGCCGGAACAGCGGTTGTGTACTATGCTGTTGCGGACTATAGCGGGAATGTGACAAAACAGTCCAGAGTATTTCCGGCAGATATAAAAGATATTGATAACAATGGAGATGCTGTGGATGTTATGGAGGATGGTCTTTTCCCTGATATGTTATCGGGCGATAAGATGGAAGCCGGCGAAGAAAGCAGTGAGGGGGATTCTTTAGCGGGGGCATCAACAGAAACTGAAAACTAGGAGCGATAGCAAATGCGAGGAGCAGGAAAGGTTTTTCTCATAATCTGGGCTGTGCTTATGACCATTACTACACTTGGTCTTGCCGGATTTGAGGCAATGAGAATACTTGGAAAATCGAATCTTGACTCTAAATCTGCGACGTCAACACCAATGATGGCGCAGACGGATATGTCTGTCTCTGAAAGCACAGATGCTTACTGGGAAGAAGATTGGGTACCTTACAACGGAAATGTCTATGATTACAACGATGACATAATAACTTTTTTGATAATGGGAATCGACAAGGACGACGAAACTGTGGTCAAGGTTGCGGAAGGAACTGATGGAGGCCAGGCGGATGCACTGTTTCTTTTGGTACTAAATCCTCGTGACCAGTCCATAAAAGTAATTGGAATCAACAGAAACAGCATGACCGATATAGATGTTTACGATGAATATGGAAGATATATGACTACTGTTATAGCTCAGATCGCGACCCAGCATGGCTTTGGAGACGGCATGGAAGAGAGCTGTAACTATCAGGTCAAAGCTGTTTCAAATATGTTTTACCAGCTCCCGATACATGGTTATGCGGCCATAAACATGAGCGCCATCCCAACTATAAATGATCAGGTTGGAGGTGTAGATGTAACAGTTCTGGAGGACCTTACCAAATGGGATAAAACGCTGAAGGAGGGGGCTCAGGTCCATCTGGAAGGCGACAGTGCTTTTTACTATGTTAAAGCAAGAGATGTACATGTCTTTGGCTCCAATGAAAACAGGCTTGAGAGGCAGAGGCAGTATCTTGAAGGATTTATAGAAGCTGCAAGAGAGACCACGAAAGAGAATAACAACGCGGCAGTGGATCTCTTTACAGCCATAAGCAGCAAAATGGTTACCAATATAAGTGCAGATGAAATAAGCTATCTGGCACCATATATTTCTTCATTCAGTTTTAGCTCTGATGACATTATTACCATAAAGGGCGAAAACGTGAAAAATGGAAAGTTTGAAGAGTTTTATGTGGATGATGATGACCTGTACAAAACAATATTAGAAGTTTTTTATGAAAAAGTTGATGTTGTGGGCTAAATAAATGGATAAAACTAGACGATATATAGTTAGGAAAGCTCTTATAAGTCTTTTTTTGACAATTCTTTTTCTGTTTATGCTTGCAGGATGTGGTCAAAAAGAGGAAATTGTCAGTACTTCAGAAGAAGGCGGACCGATCATTGATTTCGAAAAATTAAAAAAGGAGAACGGAGATATATTTGCATGGATATATGTTCCGGGAACGCCGATCAATGGTCCAATCCTTCAAAATGCAGATGGTGATGACAGTTTTTACGCAAGTCATAATGTGGCAAAAGAACCGGATGCAAAAGGGTGCTTTTACATAGAAGCCGCTAATATGGCAAATATGTGCGATTTTAATGAAGTTGTCCACGGGGTACCGACGGAGGAGCTTAGTAAGTTCCTTGACAGGAGCTATTTTGAAGAGCAGCAGTACATACATGTATATATGGAGGGAAATGCCCTCATTTATTACATAATGGCTGCTTATACAAGAGAGAATACAAGACTCTTGGAACAATATGACTTTTCCTATGCGTCAGGGTGCCAGCAGTTTATTGATGAGATTTATTCCGGCAGGACCATGAACAAGAATATAAGGTCAGGATGGGAGACGGGCCTTGAGCCCAGCCATTTTCTTTTGACACTTACATCGGATGACAGCGACAGGCAAATTGTGGTAATCGGGTGTCTTGTTGGAGATGCGGCAGGAAAGATTGACAGAGAAATCGACTGGGGAGATCCGGAAGAGGACTTTTCCACAATAGGTTGGAGCAAGCCTTAAAATGGCCAAAGAGCCACAGCTGGAGGGATCCAGATCAGATATAGATGGCTAAGTTGTGTTTTTGAAATTGTATGGAGGCAAATTATTATGAAGAAAATTCTTGCTCTCACAGTTGCAGGTGTTTTGCTTGCATGTTCATCACTAAGTGTGTGTGCAGCAGACGGTACCACCAATACGGGATCAAACAGTGTTACTACAGATGATCTGATGAAGCAGATTGAAGAACTGCAGACAAAGCTTGAAAGTGCAATTAAAGAAAGTGAAACAAGCACCAGTGAGCAGGTTACAACTCTTAGGGAGAGCGTGGCTACTTTGAGAGAGAATGTTGTAACTTTGCAGGAAAAAATACAGACTCTTAAAGAAGAAATAGCTACTCTTGAAAGCAGTGAGAATGCTAATACCGAAAAAATTGAGGAACTCACCACGAAGATGACTGAGTATGAAGATGCCCTTGAGTCATATGAAGAGCAGCTATATGTAAACACTGCTCAGCTTGCAAGCCTTACTACTCAGGTTCAGAATCTTGCCAATGCGATTAATGCAGGCGGCGGAAAGAGCTCAGGCTCATCAGGTTCATCAGGAGGCTCAGGCGGAGGCGGAGGAAGTTCCTCATCTGCTAACGATTTTTATAAGAGAAATAATATAATCGGTTATGGTTCTACAATTGTTGGACAGGGCGGTCACGTTGAGATCAACGGTGGAAAGAGTAATGTAACATTTGTTCTTACTCCTGCTACAGGCGGACAGCTCACAGCAGCAACTAATTTCTCATCAGGACTTGGTGGAGAACTTCTTAATGTAGTTACTACAAGTTCTCCGGGGGCTTCATTTAAAACTGCAAAGGTTAATTTCTACGTAAGTGGAGTAAGTGCAGGCGACAACATCGCAGTATATCAGCTTCAGGGAAGTAAGTGGGTTCAGCTTCCTGTAGTTGAGACCAGAAAAGATCATGTTATTGTCAACATGACAAGACACGGCACAGTGGCATTTATAAGAGTTCCTGTTCTTGCATACGCAACGAACTGATAAAGGATTAAGCTGTCATTTTTGACCTATGAGGGGGCTAATTTATGGCAAAGGCTGCTACAGTACCGGTAAGAGTCGAAAAAGTTCTGGCCGGGCGAAAGATAATTGAGCTTAATTATCAGGAAATATATGATCATAAGCCCAACATTTATAAGTGGATAAAAAGGGTGTTTGATATAGTCGCATCAAGCGTCGCGATTATCATTCTCTCGCCCATATTTATAATGACAGCTCTGGCTATCTTTTTGGAGGATGGCGGTCCTGTTTTCTTTACCCAGCAAAGAGCGGGTAAAGACATGAAGAGCTTCAAAATATATAAGTTCAGAAGTATGTACAAAAATGCTGAGGCTCAGTTTGAGAGAATGCAGGCACAGAATGAACAGACAGGTCATGCTTTTAAAATCAAGAATGATCCAAGAGTTACCCACGTGGGGAAGTTCATAAGGCGCTACTCTATAGATGAACTTCCACAGCTTTTTAACATCATAAAGGGCGACATGAGCATTGTAGGACCAAGGCCAATACTTACATCTCAGATGGAGGCATGCAATGCTTACGAGAAACAGCGAACCATCGTAAAGCCCGGACTTACCTGCTACTGGCAGGTATGTGGGAGAGCCAAGATCAAATGGGATAAGTGGGTTGAACTTGATCTTCAGTATATTCAGGATATGAGCATTGCAAAAGACATAGAGCTAATTTTCCGTACATTTCCGGCAATCTTCGGCCAGGACGGAGCGTACTAAAAAAGTAGAATGGGCCTACACAGATAGATTGTGTAGGTCTTTTTTATTGTGATTTAAGAAATGTATTCCTGTGTATAAACGTAAGTATTGCGCTTACGTACGCCACCATTGACTGAACCTGAGAATAACGCCGTCTATACCTCGCCGACGGTGAGGATGATGGGAACAGTAGTTAGATTCATGCACCGTCGGATTCAGCATTATAGCGTTTTCCTCAGAACCCGTCAATGGCTAGCACCTGGCGGTGTGGCTGGGAATTATTGCCTCGGGATCCAATTCCGAGAACAGTAGGGGGTACTTTCTATCTACGGGTAATTTTTTAATTTTCTGACCTTTTGCCCGTATTTTCATAGTATCCATGGGCAATATTTAATTTTCTCTGCCTTTTACCCGAGTTATCAAACAATCATTGGGTAAATCTATCATTATTTTCATATTTACCCAAGCTTATTCAATAATTCTCGGGTAAAAATCATCTCTTTTATTTCTTTACCCTCGCGTCATGTCGAAAAAGATGTACAAGACATGAATAATAGAATAAATGCCAGATCTCATGCCAAACGATTCTATTCAAGGCATGAAATTATGAGAAAAATCTGACACAGCATGTCGAATTACAAAACAAAGACATGGTATCTGAGTCAAAATCACTAACAACATGTCTGAACCACTATACAAAGCATGTAATACTTGCAAAAAATCCTCAAATCATGTCAGAAGCCTATGCACAAGGCATGAAAATCGAGAAAAATCTCTCGCAGCATGCTATAGCCAGGTAAATCTTTATGTTTTCAATATCCCAAGTCTCCAGCTGATTCAATTTCAGCCATCTCTACTGTTCTCGGAGTCAGAGCCAGAGGCAATTGTACCAGCCACACCGCAAGGTGCTTGCCATTGACGTGGTCTGAGGAAAACGCTACAATGCTGCATCCGACTGTGAGATAGAATCTACTGTTCCCATCATCATCACCGTCGGCGAGGTATAGACGGCGCTTTCCGCAGGTTCAGTCAATGGTGGCGTACGCAGCCGCAATCTAAAATTTTTAGAGAGTTAGAGAAGTCACTTACGCATATACAAAATGTAAGTATCCTTCGAAAGCTTTGCATCACCTTTATAATTTTTTATTGTGATTTAAGAAAGTTATTTCTTTTTAATGATAGTTAATGTTCATTTAATTGTATTTTTTCGGGGGGGGGTAGACTAGAAGTGTAACTGTGTGGGATGGCTTTTGATATAAAAAGCCAGAGGTTCTCTTTGAAAGAGAGGTAAATTGATGAAACTAAGTAGATTATTTGCGGTCGCTTTAAGCGGATTGCTGTTTATTCAGGCACCGGTTGTTGTGTTGGCAGAGGAATCTTATCAGGATGGTAATTTGTATAAGTGTGATGATGAAAAAGAAGACTACTTATTTGTAGGGCATAATGGTTTTTTCTTATCTGAAGATGAACATCAAGATTATGAAAAAGTTTATGATACAGGAAGCGCTTTTAAAGAAGTCACAGATGATAGTGCCGATGGCAAAGAATATGGAGCAGGCTATGCCTTTGATTGTCAACAGAGTCCAAGTTCCGGCTATGTTGGTGGACTAACATCAAATTTGGTTGGGTTTGAGACGACCTTGTCAGAAGACCAAGTGGTAAAACTTCAATATATCGGTAATGAAACTGATAAACCTTATAGATTGAGCCTGACAACTGCTTCATCCGAATCAGGAACAAGTGGTGGTGAAGAAGGACAATCATCAGGAGAATCAGGAGAACAGGGAACGACTACAGAGCCAATTACAGAACCCACTTCGGAGTCAACTACAGAACCTACCACAGAACCTACTACGGAGCCAACTACAGAGCCAACTGTAGAGCCAGCACAGCCAGAAACTCCAGCAGAAGAAAATGTAGAGCCTACACCAGTTGTTGTAACTGAAAATACCAATAATAGTCAGCCTGCAGCACCAGCTGATGAACCACAGCAGCCAGCAAATCAGGAACCTCAGGCGCCTGATACGACAGGTAGGATCAATATAATAAGCACAGCAGTAGGCAATGCACTTCCAACTACTGAACTTGGAAACGCAGAGGTTCCTACCAGAACATTGTCTCTTGATATATTTAGTATTACTCCTGCCCAAATGACAGCAGCAGTAAGCGATACAGTAAAAAGTGCGCCAGCAGATGGAAATGTAGTTATTGAAACAAATACTATCTCATGCCTTGATAATAATATGGTTCAGGCGTTTGCACAGAGACCGGACGTTGCTATCAGCATAGTATTCAAAAATAAAGAAGGACAAAAACTAAAAGTAACAATTCCTGCCGGATATCCTGTTACAACTCTTCTTGATGAAAATGGTTACTGCGGATATATGCACCTTGTAGATATTTTTGGTGCTACTGTTCTGTCAGAGTAAGATTTAGAAATTGCTAAAATGGATTAGAATTGATGATTATTACGAATGCTTACGCCACCGGCGTAAGCATTCTTTTATTATCAATTCACAATTGTTAAGGGTATACAAAGCATTCGAGGGGGAGTGGTTTGGATAAACGTAAGTATTGCGCTCCTATACGCCACCATTGACTGAACCTGAGGAAAACGCCGTCTATACCTCGCCGACGGTGAGAATGATGGGAACAGTAATTCTTCACTCACCGTCGGCCCCAGCATTGTAGCGTTTTCATCAGAACCAGTAAAGGGCAAGCACCTAGCGGTGTGGCTGTTTTTTCTGCCTCAGGCTCAAAATCCAGGAACAGTTGAGGCGGACGCTTTTCTACCTACGGGCAATTTTTTAATTTTCCGACCTTTTACCCGTGTTTTATTAGTGCCCATGGGTAATATTTAATTTTCTCTGACTTTTACCCGAGTTATCAAACAATCATTGGGTAAATCTATCATTATTTTCATATTTACCCAAGCTTATTCAATAATTCTCGGGTAAAAATCATCTCTTTTAGTTCTTTACCCAAATCATTCACTAAACTAACTCATGGGTAAAAACCTGCATTTTGTTCTTTAGTACCCGCAATGCTCTTTAAAAAAATGGGTCAAGTCCTATTTTATAAGCTAAATCAGGCTGTTTATAATAGAGTTATCTTATATGCACAGCTGGCCGTAGACATTGCAATGCATAGTCGCTTATACCTCTTTGTTTTGCATGCTTGATCATACATCTATCTTTTAGGCAGTAAGGCAATGTATGTTAAATTGAAGAGATAAGCTCCTCATATCGAACTTGCAAATTATCATCTATCCTTTACTGTTCTCGGATTCAGAGCCCGAGGCACTTAAAACCAGCCACACCGAAGGTGCTTGCCCTTGACGGGTTCTGAGGGAAACGCTACAATGCTGAATCCGATGGTGAAAGAATCTATCTACTGTTCCCATCATCCTCACCGTCGGCTCGCAGGCCAGGGCGTTTTCCCTCAGGTTCAGTCAGGGGTGGCGTACAGAGCCAATTTACTTATGTTTTTCAATCTTCATAATCAACAAAATTCATCTATTATTCTTATCAAATTTACACTATAGACTAACGCAATATCGCATGAGTACAATTAATTCATCGATATTCTTGGGGAGGTCTATATGTTTTGTACATGTCACTATTTTAGCCACGTTTTAAATCACAATACGGAGATTAATGTTGTAATTCCGACTCCTGAAGGAAATGAGCAGATTACTGCTACAGGGAAAGATATGCGTTATGACTATGAGAATGGTCTTCCTGTAGTTTATTTGTTGCATGGAGCTTTTGGAGACAACAGCTCATGGTCAAGGTTTTCAAGCATAGAAAGATACGCTCAGGCACATAACTGCATTGCGGTAATGGCGGGCGTTGAAAATAGTTTTTATCAGGATATGGCACGGGGAGGCCAGTACTATACATATATGACAAAAGAACTGCCGGAGTACATTACACGCATATTCCCGGCATCAAAGAAAAGAGAAGATACGTATGTTGCAGGGCTTTCTATGGGAGGATACGGAGCCTGGTTTTTAGCACTTTCAAGACCCGATATTTATTCAAAGGCTGCATCAATGTCAGGAGCTCTTGATATCGTGCGACTTCATGATGAAGCAATGGCCGGTAAAGTGGATAACCCATTCCCTTGGGAGGATGCTTTTGGTGAAGCGGCAGGCCACCTTGAAGGGAGCGACAGAGACCTGTTTGCATTATTAAAAAGAGATATGGAAAACGGACAGGTTCCAGAACTGTACCAGTCATGCGGCACAGAAGACTTTTTATATAAGCTCAATCAGGGAGTTCATGAGAAACTTGAAAAAATGGGAGTGAAGAGCATTTACAAAGAAGTTCCTGATCATATGCACAACTGGGATTTTTGGGATCTGGAGATCAGGAGCATCCTTGACTGGATGTTTCCGGCATAATTGAAGCAGATTCTAAAAATGCACATTATTATAAAAATGAACTGATGAGTAAAGTGAATTCTCTATATTTGAAAGGATTAGGAGTATCCCATGAAAATTTGTAAAAAGTTAAACAGCATAAAAAAGACTGATTACGGATATCTGGCTGAACTTGACAAAGCATACATGAAGATATGTTTTTTAACCGACAGCATTGTCAGAATTAAAGTATCTTTTGGAGATATTGCAGATGCTGATAAGCCTGAAGGATCATACGTGCTTCAGATGACTGGCTGGGATGACAGACTTGATTTCCTTTTTGAAGACAGAAAGCATGTAACTCCACTTAAAGCTCTATTAGAGGAAAAAGAAAATGAGATATGTCTGAAGACTGATTCAGTATGTCTTTTGCTGGAAAAGAACCCGCTTAGCATAAAGCTTGTGGATAAAGATGGCGATGTCATTTATGAAGGTGTAAAAGGAAGCCCATTTATAAAGGATGCTAATAACAGAGTAACCGGTTACACCAGAATGAATGAGGACGACTGCTTCTATGGTTTTGGTGAAAAGACTGGTCCAATAAACAAGAATAAGGACTTTATCAGAGAACGAGCCACCGATTGCTGGAGCTACGATCCTGAAAAGTGCGACACCATGTATAAGCACATTCCTTTTTATTTAAGGCTCGACAGGCAGGCAAGGAAGGCAACGGGACTTTTTTATAACAATTTCCATGAATCAGTATTTAATATGGGAAAAGAAAAGAGTAATTACTGGCCAAGATACACATACTTCCAGGCTGACGGCGGCGATCTTGATCTTTTTGTATTCACCGGCCCATCCATAAAAAATGTGCTGGATGATTATACAGCTCTGACGGGAAGACCGGCTCTTTTACCTAAAAGAGCTCTTGGCTATCAGGGGTCATCAATGTACTATTCGGAGCTTGAAAAAGACTCTGACAAGGCGCTTATTGAATTTGTGGAGACTGTCAGAAGAAAGGGATTCCCAATTGACGGATTCCATCTGTCTTCCGGCTATACATCATACGACAATAAGAGGTGCGTATTTACCTGGAATAAAGAAAGGTTCCCTGATCCAAAGGGATATTTTGCAAAGATGAACGAGCTTGGGGCGCAGAACGTTCCTAATGTTAAGCCGGGAATTCTTTTGATGCATCCAAAGTTTGATGAGTTCAAAAAGGAAGGCGTTTTTGTAAGAGACAGTGAAAATGATAAAGAACCGGCTGTAGGTTCCTGGTGGGGAGGCCCCGGGGCATTTTGGGATTACACAAGCCCTAAGGGAAGAGAACTGTGGAAAAAATATCTTACAGAGACTGTTATTGATATTGGAACCAATTCTATTTGGGATGATAACTGCGAATATGACAGTCTTTTGGACCACGACAGCAAGTGCGACTACGACGGCGAGGGCGGCAGGATCGGCGAGTTCAAGCCTGTTATGTGCACCATCATGAGTAAGCTTGCCTGTGAAGCGGTAAAAGAGCATGACAAGAGCAAAAGACCTTATGTTGTTTGCCGAAGTGGTAGCAGCGGAATTCAGAAATACGCTCAGAACTGGGTTGGTGATAACTGCACAGCGTGGAGAACTTTAAAACACAATATACCGACCATGCTTGGAGTGGGACTATCAGGCCAACCTAATACAGGCTGTGATATTGGCGGTTTTGCGGGACCGGCACCTGAAGAAGAGCTCTTTGTCAGATGGGTGCAGCATGGCATATTCCAGCCAAGATTTTCAATTCATTCGGCAAGTAGTGACAACACTGTAACAGAACCGTGGATGTATTCAAGACAGACTGACAGGATAAGAAATGCAATCCTGCTTAGATATCGCATGCTTCCTCATTTCTATTCACTGGAGTATGAAGCTCATGTGACCGGTGCTCCGATAATGAGGCCTCTTGTCTATGAGTTCCAAAATGATGAGAACGTCTATGAAGAAAACTTTGAGTTTATGCTTGGAAAAGACCTGCTTGTGGCAAATGTTCTTGAAAAGGGACAGATAGTAAAAGATATTTATCTTCCTGAAGGCTGTAAATGGTTTGATCTTGAGAACAACTTTAAATGCTACGAAGGTGGACAGGTGATATCTATTCCTGTAAATATCAACTCTATCCCGAGATTCTTGAGGGAGGGTGCAATACTGCCAACGGCTCTCAATCAGCCTATGAATGCGGAAAAAGACCCGGTGACGGATTTAAGCCTCACATTTGTTCCGTATACAGATGGAAAAGAGCATGTATCAGAGTATATATATTACGATGATGACGGCTGCAGCAATGATTTCGAGGACGGAGTATACAGAAAGACCACTATTACCATGAGTGGCAGCGGTGTAATAGATATCTCATTTAAGGGCGAGGGCACTTATAAAGATACTGTGGAAACAGTGGTGGCGACAGTTGTGTATAAAGAGAAAGCGCCTTTGTGGATATCCTTTGAAGACAAGAAGCTAACTCACATTTTGGACAGGGAAAAGTTTGAAGCATCCGATAACTGCTGGTATTATAGCGAGACCTTGAGAGCAGCACTCATTAAGTTTAGGAATCCAAAGCACGATGCCAGCCTCAAAGTGTCATTTGAAGAGTTTGATCTTATTGGGATGTGAGCGATATAAGGATTCAAGTAGATACAAAGCTGTGCTTGCACAAAGCTTTGTATCTATTTGAAGACTGAACGGACATGAGGAAGTAGCACGATAGTGCGGATTCCGAATGAGCGTAGGATTGCGAGAACGAAGTGTAGCAATCCGTATATCGCGAAACAAATAATTTGTTGTGCAACGTGCATATAATTTTTAAGGAATATCAATATTTTGTGTCCAATATTTACAGAGGTACAAAATAACGATATAATAAATTATGGTATTTTTATACAAAAGCCTGCAATTAAACTTAGGAGGGAAAGAAATGAAAAAGAAAGTTATTTCAATGGTATTGTCAGGAATGATGATCATGTCCCTGGCAGCATGCGGAGAAACAGCCGCAGACACTACTGCACCTGCAGCAGAGGAAACACCAAAGGCTGAGACGGCGACAGAGACTCCAGCGGCAGAGACTCCGGCAGCCGAGACTGCTGATGCTTCAGCTGCAGCTTATGATCCTGCAACAGCAGGTGATGTAACTGTTGGATTTGGATGGTGGGGCAACCAGGTTCGTGATGAAGTTACAAAGGCTGCATGTGATCACTTCACAGAACTTTATCCAAATGTTACTTTTAACCTCAATTCTCAGGCATGGAATGACTACTGGGCACAGATGACAAGCTTCTCATCAAGTGATACACTGCCAGATCTTATGCAGCAGGATTACGCATACTTTGAGCAGTGGGTTGAGGCAGGAGACCTTCTTGACTTAACGCCTTATGTTGAGAGCGGTGCACTTGATCTTTCAAAGATTCCTGAGAGTATCGTAAACACAGGTAAGAGCGCAAGCGACGGACACATCTACGCTGTCTGCGCAGGTATGAACGCTCCGGCTCTTTCATACAACAAGACACTTACAGATGAACTTGGAATCACAGTTCCTGATAACATGACATGGGATCAGTTCGCAGAGATTTCAAAACAGATTTATGACGCAAAGGGAATCGGTGTTGTATGGCACAACTTCAACTCTGAGAACCCAATTGCATACTTTGCTCGTGGCAAGGGCCACAACGCACTCTTTGAAGCAGATGGCGTAACAGTTAGTGAAGAAGAGATGACTGAGTTCTATACACGTCTTCAGAACGCTGTAGCTGAAGGATGGCTCTTCGATACAGATAAGTTCGCATCTGTTGACACAGCTACAATTCCTCAGAGCCCACTTGTATATGGTTCAGATCCTAGCGTAAGAAGCTGGTGCTCATTTAACTTCTCAAACCAGTACATGGCATTCTGCGATGCAGCTAAGGCTGATGGAATCGAGCTTGGTATCTCAACATGGCCAGAGGACAACGGAGCACAGGCTAACTACCTTAAGCCTTCTCAGTTCTTCTCAATCACAACAGATACTCAGAATCCTGATCTTGCAGTAGCAATCCTTAACTACCTCATCAACGATGTTGAGGCCAACACACTTCTTAGAGCAGAGCGTGGTGTTCCGGCTAACAGTGAAGTAGCTGCAGCTATTGCTGATACAGTATCACAGACAGACTACACATATCCTATCATTGTTGAGTATCTTGATATGGTATCAAAGAATTCAACAGCAATCTTCCCTCCACTTCCTGGATATGCAGGAACAGTTAACACAGACGTTATCGAGGGAATAACAAGCAGAGCACTTTCAAAGAATCCTACAGATACACCTGCAGACCTTGCAAAGGCATTCGTAGAGGGTGCAAATAAGGTAGCAGCTGATTATTGATCTGGGGAATAACAGTTTTACCTTAAGTAATTGAACCAAAGAGAGGCGTTATTTTTATAACTTATAAACTGGCGCCTCTCTTTTTTTACAAAAATTACTGGACATCAGGAAGAAAGGGGAGAGTTCTATGGATAAAAAGAAAAGCTTCCGCCAATGGATTGGGCAGGAGAAAGTGGCAGGCTATGTGTTCAGTTTGCCGTTTATCATTGGTTTTTTGATGTTCATGCTTATACCGATGATACTATCGCTGTATTTTTCATTTTGTAAGTACGACATTCAAAACCCTGCAAAATTTATTGGCCTTAGGAATTATATCAACATTTTTACCGATGACACATCATTTTGGAAAGCCTTAAGGGTTACCTGCTATTACGCACTTATTGGCACACCATTAAAGGTTGTTTTCGCTCTTATCATCGCTCTTATTTTGGCAAAAGATACAAAGCTTACAGGTTTTTATCGTGCAGCATACTACCTTCCTTCAATCATTGGAGGATCAGTTGCTGTAGCAATTCTTTGGAGAAGAATGTTTGAACCCACAGGCACTATCAATGCCATTCTTTCAGTTGTGTATCCCGGAATATCCAATTTTAACTGGTTTGGAGAGGGAAGCGCAATCTGGGTTCTCATTATCTTAACTGTCTGGCAGTTTGGATCATCGATGCTTATTTTCCTTTCATCACTTAAGCAGATCAACCGCGAATTGTACGAGGCTGCGGAAGTTGATGGAGCTAACAAGTGGAGACAGTTTTGGAGGATAACACTTCCTCTGTTGACTCCAACTATTTTCTTTAATCTGGTACAGCAGACGATCAACTCGTTCCTTGCTTTCACACAGAGTAAACTTATTACAGATGGTCAGCCAAACGACAGCACATTGTTCTATACATTGTATGTGTACAAAAAAGCATTCCCTAACATGGGAAAGAGCCAGATGGGTTATGCATCAGCTCTTGCATGGATAATGCTCATCATTATTTCCGCTGTAACAGCTCTGTTGTTCTGGAGCCGTAGCAAGTGGGTATATGAAGATTAAGGGGAGGCGTTTATTATGAATACGAAAAGAAAGATCTTGGATTTGATCTATCATATACTGGTACTTTTTGGAGCCTTTGTTATGATCTATCCGCTTTTGTGGATGATCTTCAGCTCTTTTAAACCGACAACTTATGTTCTTCCAACTGCAAAACAGCTCATTCCGTCAGTATGGACACTGGACAACTACAAGACAGGATGGAAGGGATTTATGGGTTATACCTTCGCAACCTTCTTTAAGAATTCCTTCTTTATTTCCATCACATCAACCTTTGGAACTCTGATTTCATCATCACTTGTGGCTTATGCGCTTCAGAGACTTGACTTTAAGCTTAAAAAGCCTTTGTTCATTCTGGTGTTGTCCACAATGATGCTTCCACCACAGATTCTGATGATTCCTCAGTACATGTGGTTTAGAAGACTTGGCTGGGTTGGTACTTACTTCCCAATGATCCTGCCATACTTCTTTGCCATTCAGGGATTCTTTGTATACCTTATCATGAACTTTATTCAGGGCGTGCCAAAAGAGCTGGATGAGGCTGCCAAGATTGACGGCTGCTCTTTTTACGGAATATACTTCAGGATCATCCTGCCACTTATCGTACCAGCCATGATCACAAGTGCCATCTTCTCATTTATCTGGAGATGGGATGATTACCTTTCAGCTTTACTCTATGTTACAAAGCCTGAAATGAGACCAATATCACTGGCACTTAAGCTCTTTAACGATCCATCAGCCGGTTCAGATATCGGTGCAACACTTGCTATGTCAACACTTTCAATCGTTCCTGCAACAATTCTTTTCCTTATATTCCAGAAGTCACTGGTTGAGGGAATTGCAAGCTCAGGTATTAAGGGATGATATCAATAAAAATACGTAAAATAGTGTAATAAATAATAAGAATGATCTCTCGCATAGTGAAATAATGAATATGCGAGAGATTATTAGTTTTCGTTCATAAGGGAAGGGGTAAAAAAATGAGGTATGAAGCAGGAAAAATGAAGGATGTAAACATTGCCTATATAGGCGGTGGCTCCAGAGGCTGGGCCTGGACTTTTATGACAGACCTGGCGCTTGATGATGAGATTTCAGGAACCATAAGACTCTATGACCTTGATGAGAAGGCAGCTGAGAACAATGCTGTAATAGGAAATACTCTTATGGCGCGAGGTGACGCGAAGGGTGACTGGAAGTTTGAAGTTAAGAACTCACTGGAAAGTGCCCTGACAGGCTGTGACTTTGTAGTTATCTCAATCTTGCCGGGAACTTTTGATGAGATGGAGTCGGACGTACATCTGCCTGAGAGGCTTGGGGTATATCAGTCAGTTGGTGACACTGCAGGGTGCGGAGGAATGATCCGTGCTCTAAGGACTATTCCCATGTTCACTGAGATTGCAGATGCTATCAGGAAGTATTCACCTGACGCATGGGTAATTAATTATACTAACCCTATGTCACTTTGCGTGAAGGCTCTTTATGAGGCATATCCTCAGATCAAGGCCTTTGGTTGCTGCCATGAAGTATTCGGAACACAGAAGGTTTTACAGACAATTTATGAAAAAGAGACAGGTGAAAAGATTCCCGATTGGCATGACGTTTTTGTAAATGTAGTCGGAATCAATCATTTCACATGGTTTACAGAGAGTTCATATAAGGGAATAGATCTTTTCCCTATCTACAGAAGTTATATTGATAAGCACTTTGATGAAGGTGTTTCTCTTGAGAGTGAGAACTGGCTCAATGCGAACTTTGTCTGCAAGCACAGGGTCAAGATGGATCTTTTTAACAGATATGGACTGATTGCGGCAGCAGGTGACAGACATCTTGCAGAGTTTATGCCGGGCAATGAATATCTAAAAGACCCTGAGACAGTAACCAAGTGGAATTACGCTCTGACAAGTGTTGAGTGGAGGAAAAAAGACTTAGAGGACAGGCTTGAAAGAAGTAAGCGCCTTGTAAGTGGCGAAGAAAAGATGGAGCTTAAAGAGACCGGAGAAGAGGGAATACTTCTTATTAAGGCTCTCTGCGGTCTTAGCAGGTTTGTAAGTAACGTAAATATTCCAAATTATGCGCTTCAGATCCCTAATCTTCCGGCAAATGCGATTGTCGAGACCAATGCTGTTTTCTCAAGAGATTCCATTAGACCAATCTTTGCCGGTGCTATAAAAGAGGATGTGAAAAAACTCATCGACCCTCATGTAAAGAACCACGAGAGAATCTACAAAGCTGCTACAACATGCGACAGAGCTCTTGTCTATGAGGCTTTTGAAAATGATCCACAGTTCATCGGCAAGAACTGCTCTGTAGAAGATATTCACAAGCTTGTGGATGATATGATTGATAATACTAAGACTTACCTTCCTAAGGGATGGTAAAAAAACATTTTTAATTTAATAGATATGATTTCCCCTTAAGCAAGCGAAATGGCCTCTTAAGGGGATTTTTTTGACTTATGCAGAATGAATAAAGTTGTTATTTTATTGTGACACTTATGATTGGTATAATGTATATATAAATATTTTATCCTACTAATTTTGTACTTTATATGAGGTGGATCAATGGCGGGAAAAGGCGATAATATTTCAGTATTATGGAAAATCATGCAGGCACTGGATGAGGAACAGGTTGAAAACGGCATTTCGGAGGCAATGGAGACGCTGCTTAAAAGTATAGAAGCTGAGTCTGCGGCCGTCTGGATAAAGAATCCTGAAAATAAGCACATTTACTGTATTGTGTCCGTTGGAGAGGACAATCTGACGGGTTTTTCCATAGAGTATGGTCAGGGCCTTGTGGGAGAAGCTTGCGACAGCACAGAGATGACAAGTGTTTCTGATGCAGCAAATGACGAGCGATTCCCTGCAGGTAAAGATGAGGTCAGCGGTATTGAAATGAAAAATGTCGTTTTCGTGCCGATGACATTAAGGAAAGAGACCGTTGGCTGCATAGAGATAATAAACAGGGCCAAGAGTGGGGAGTTTAGCGACGAAGACAAATATATCATGCATTCTCTTGCAGGACTTATTCCCATGGTCATAGAGGAGAAGGGATATAACTACGCAGCGCAAACAGAAAAGAAGGTAATAATGTCCCTTAGAGGTGTCAAAAAGGACTATCCCTCAGGAATGGATGTGGTTCATATCCTTAAGGGCGTTGATCTTGATGTATACGAAAATGAGCTCTTAGTAATCCTGGGTGAGAGCGGCTGCGGAAAATCTACTCTTCTTAACATAATCGGAGGTATGGACAGTCTAACTGAAGGCAGCATTACCGTTGATGGAAAAGACTTTTCACATCCTACGGAAAAAGAACTGGTGGATTTCAGAAGGGATTCGATAGGTTTTATTTTTCAGTCCTATAATCTGATGCCAAACCTGACAGCTCTTGAAAATGTAAGGTTTATAGCGGAGATTTGTAAGAATCCGGGAGATCCGGAAGAAGCAATTGCTAAGGTAGGACTTACAGACAGGGCCGGCAATTACCCCTCTATGATGAGTGGAGGACAGCAACAGAGAGTCTCAATCGCCAGAGCTATAGTCAAGAATCCAAGAATCATTCTTGCAGATGAACCTACGGCAGCACTTGATTTTACTACAGGACAGGAGGTTTTGGTTCTTATAGAAGAGCTTATAGCAAGCAGTAAGACGTCAGTGGTAATGGTTACACACAACGTGGAGATAGCCAAGATGGCAAACCGGGTAGTGAGAGTAAGAAACGGTAAGATTTCCAGTATACGTATCAACTCGTGGCCTATGAAAGCGGCAGACATTGTCTGGTGATGGTGATTTATGAAAAAGACATTTTGGACAGATGCACTAAGGAATATCCAAAAAAGAATAGTCTCATGGTTGTCAATAGTCGCAATAGTGCTTATCGGTACCAGCGTCATATTGGGGCTTAGGTTTACTTTTACGTCTCTTTCTTCTGTGGGAGAGAGGTATATTACCGAGCATAACTATAAAGACCTGAATATAGCCTGCAGCATGGGTGTCACTGAAAAAGAAGTGGAAGATATACGTTCTATTGAGGGAGTGGCGGATGCTGAAGGAGTAGTTGCTTTTACGGGCCAACTTGGATTTTCAGGGAAAAACATTGGTGCGCTGATCATCTCAGTAACTGAGAGAATCAGTGTGCCTTATGCTGTAGAAGGCGATTTACCCAAAGAAAACGGTCAGTGCGCCATAAATCCCGAACTTGCGGATAAGCTGGGCGTAAGCATCGGAGATACCATAACTATCGTGGTTTCTGCAGCCCGCATTGACAATGTACTTACGGAAAAGAAGTTTACTGTTACAGGAATAGCCGGACATCCCGACTATATGGAGAGAGGAAGAATAGATTTCTGCATTCTTCCGATAGACTCCTTTGACACATCACTTAGCGCTTTTGATTATACAGCAGTTTATGTCGAGGCTGATACGCCAAAGGGCGCCATATTTTCGGACAGGAAATATAATGATGCCGTAAAAGAAGTATATGACAGAGTCATGGCAAGAATTGACGATATGACGATTGAAAGGAAAAAGACTCTTTCCGATGACCTTGATAGTGAGTATAAAAAAGCTGAGGACAAGGCAAATACAGAGCTTTCAAAAGCAAAGAAGCAGATTGACGATGCGCAGAAGGAGTTTGATGAGAAAATAGGAGAAGCGGAAAAAAAGATAGAGGATGGAAAAAAGGAGTATGAAGAGGGCGAGGCAAAAGCTGAAAGGGAGCTTAGCGCAGCCGCCAAGCAGATAAAGGATGGTGAGGAAGAATACAACACTAAGATAGCCGATGGGCAAAGGCAGCTTGAAGAAGCTGAAAAGAAAATGGAGGATGAGCTGTCTTACAATAAATGGAGGTTGTTTGACGGATTCCTGCAGCTTGATGAGGCTGAGAAAAAGCTCAAAGAAAAGGAAGAGGAGTATAACGCGGGTAGAGATAAGCTCATCAGAGGAAAAGAAGAACTGGACAAAGGCTGGGAGGAGTATAACAGCGGTATCAGCAGGATTGATGAGGTCCTCGATAGTGAGACAATAGATATTATAATAGAAGGCTGTGAGGGGTATTATGAAGATCCTGAGATAACCGATGAAGATAAAGAGCAGATCAGGGATATTATTATTCCGGAGCTTATGGATTCAAAGAGTAAAGATGCTCTGGCCAAAGGCTATGCTGTCATGGATGTATATGATTTTGCTATGGCTGAGGTTGATCCAAAGGTCTTGGAGGTATTTGATGAGATAACTGGTATAAGCGATTTCAGGGCTGGTCTTGATAAACTTTCGGAAGGTAAGAAAAAACTGGATGATGGCCAGAGGGAGTATGAAAATGGCTTGAAAGAGCTTGAAGAGGCGAGAAAGCTTCTTGATCAGGGGTGGTACTCTTTGGAACAGGGAAGAAGAGAGCTGGCTGATGGTCAGGCGGAGCTTGCTAAAAGAGAGCCTGAGGCAAGAAAACAGCTTGCTGATGCCAAGGCAGATTTCGAAGTTCAAAAAGCTGATGGTGCAAAACAGCTTGAAGATGCCAAAAACACTTATGCCATAAAGAAAAAAGAAGCTGAGGACCAGCTTGCAGCGGCGAAAGAAGAACTGGATGAAGGTATAAGACAGTTTAACGAACAAAAAGAGAAGGGTGAAAAAGAACTTGCCGAGGCAAGGGAAAAATATGATAAAGCCTACAATGAGGCAATGGATACTCTTGCAAGTGTAAAAAAGCAGATAGATGAGGCCAAAAACAGGGATTGCCAGTGGTTTGTCCAGACCAGAGATGCCAATGTTTATTTTGTGGAATTTAAGTCTTACTGTGGTGTGTTAAAAAATGTAGGCAGGGTATTCACGCCTATATATGCCGGAATTGTTATTATTGTATGTTTTTTTACCATGGCTATAATCGTGGAGGAGCAGTCCAAGCAGATCGGAACCTGTAAGGCACTTGGAATGTACAAGACAGAGATAAGAAAAAAGTATCTTCTGTTTGGCGTTACAGCAGCGGTTCTTGGCGCTTTAGCAGGAATCGGCGGAGGACTTGCTTTTGAAAAAATGATCTGCAATTCATTGAACGCTTCCTTTGTGTTTAATGTAGAGCATGTATTCAGGATTATGCCTATTATCATAATGCCGGTGGGTGCAGCTATTGTCACAGCTTTTGCGGTGGTGTGGTCGTCGGAAAAAATATTATCCTGCTCCGCTGTAGGACTTGTAAGCGGCAATGAGCCGGCAAAGAGAGGACGCAGTAAGGCTTGGAAAAACAGTAGAGGAAGCGTTTACTTCAGGCTGATCATGAATAATTTCATGATGGATATCGGTCGAGAGACTGTTTCAATCGTCATAATCCTTGTGTGTGTATTTGTTATAGGACTTGGAAGCAGCATAAAATTCGGTCACTACAGTGCTCTTAAGAATCAGGTTGAGAACATAAACAGATATGATCTTACAGTTACACTTTCTGATAATGTCACCGATGAAGAAAGGGCGAAGATTGAAGAAAAAATTCAGAATTTCGACTACATGGAAGTTTGTAAGATAGGAGGAGTTCTTCAGACCGGAAAAGGACAGACTCTTTCAGAAATATATGTGATCTATGATACAGAAAGATTTAAAGAATTCTATAAGCTTGAAAATGGGAAAGGAAAGGAAATTGAAGTCTTTGATGATGGTCTTATGGTCACGTTGGAAATGTTGGAAAAGAATGGCCTGAAGGACAAAGAGAATGTGACACTGATAACAGATTCTCTTGATATAGCGAAACTTACCATAAAGGGCCACTACCTTCTTCATGTGGGAAAAGGTGGTGTAATGACAGCGAAATACTATAAAACTGCCTTTGGTAAAGATCCTGCATTAAATACTTACATGATAAAGGTCAAAGATCAGGATCCGAAAAGCGTAGCTGATATGTTGTCAGAATATGAAGGAATCTCGGCAATACATCTTTCTGATGAGGTGCTTGACCAGAAGGCGTCAATGTCAAGGCTTTATACTATTGTGGTATTTGTTGTGATCGGTTTCTCGATCATTCTGTCGTTTATGATTCTTTTGAATCTGAGCAATATTCTGGTAGCCCACAGAATGAAAGAGTTACTTACCATGAAAGTAAATGGCTTTTCAAATGCGGAGGTCATAGGATATCTTGTAAGAGAAGTGCTTGTGACAACAGGACTTGGAATAATATTGGGATTATTGGTGGGAATTCCAGCCACATATTTTATCATTCAGGGAGTTGAATCCGAGGGATTCATGTTCCTTAGAAAGACCTATGTGGCTGCATGGGCGCTGGCAGTTTCCTGTGAAGTAATATTTGCACTGTTAATCTATTCTATATCTTTCAGCAAAATAAAGAAGATTCCGTTAACAGATATAACAAAGTACTAAAGAATCGAGGCTTCATGAGTAAAGCAGATGATTTCACCTTTTATGACAGATTCTACAAAATAGTAAGAGCTACGATTGCAAGGATCATCGCGCGAAGGTTTAATTTTTCAGGCGAAACTCTGCCCCAAGGTCTGGGACCGAGATTTATTCTGTGCAATCACAATACTGATGTCGATTTTCTTTTTCTGGTTTCTGTATCCGAGGAACCTATGGATTTTGTCGCTACCGAGGCCATGATGAGAATAGGCCCTCTGGCAAGATGGGCGGCCAAGACCTTTAAACCTATCCTTCATGATAAGGGGAGTAAGGGAGTTTCCACATTAAAGAGTATTACAGAAAGAATAAGGGCCGGAAGAAGTGTCATGCTTTTTCCTGAAGGAAACAGGTCTTTTGATGGAAAAACACGTGATATTTCCGATGCCATTGGCAAGATTGCCAGGATGACGGGTGCAACTCTGGTAGTATACAGGCTGACAGGAGGGTATCTTACAACTCCAAGGTGGGGCCGGGGCATAAGAAAAGGAAAAATCAGGGGACAAATTGCAAGGATACTGTCTTCTGATGAGCTAAAGAACATGACTGCTTCCGATGTTCTTAAAGTTATCAGAGAAGGAATATATACTGATGCCTACAAAGAGCAGGAAACGGAAAGAGTAAGATTTGAGTATTCAGACAGAGCTATGTATCTGGAGACACTTTTGTTCTGCTGTCCCTGCTGTAAGAAAATAGGGACTATGCATTCACGGAAAGATAAGCTTGTTTGCAGCTGCGGCTATAAACTTACTTTGGATGAGTATGGATATTTAAGTGATGAGAAAAATGAGCCATTTTCTATTACAGATGCCTGCAACCGGCAAAAAAAGCTGCTGGAAGAGCTTTTAGAAGATAAAGAAAAAGAGATATTATGGCAGGATGAGGTTACGGTTTCAAAAGTGACATATGACCACAAAATCCTTGCCAGTAAAAAAAGCACTCTTTTAGCCTGTCATGATCATCTCATGATAGGAGAAGAGTGCCTTGAAAAAACTGCAATAAGCAGTGTGGATATAGTTCAGAGAAACAGACTCAGTATCCATGAAAAAAACAGATCTGAGCACTATGAGATAACCGGGCCGGATACATTTAATGCGGTCAAGTATCTGCTTTGGTACCAAAAATCCTACTCCTGAAAAGAATTATGTTGAATATAACAAATAATCCGGTGAATATGGCAAGACACATATATGGTTTAACCGGGGCTACGGTGGCAAGGAGCATTATCGGGAAACCAAAAACAATAGCCGGGAAGTTCTGATAAACCATGTTGTCTGCAGCCGGAGTCTGAAAATCGTGATCAACTTCTCTGAGTAATATAGTGCCTGTTCCGGCAGTTCCCGTGAGCATTCCAAACATCATAAGGAACTGCTCTTTTTTGTATTCAGGAAAGAGTTTATCAGCTACAAGACGGTTATATACGAAGGTTACAATAAGACCTGCAATTCCTAAAATGAGCAGAACAAGCCAGCTGTCTATGAGTACATTGATCCTGATTGCGGCGATTCCTGAGACAACCATGAGATCAAAAAAGAAATTGCTGATTCTTGTCATAAGGAAATCGTTTATATATTCCCTGTGTATCACGTGCTTTTGGGTTAGCTTTCTCATTATGGTTTTCATAAGTGAGGCGATGATGACACCAAGAAGGAAGTTAAATCCGAAGATAACGGAGCGCATTCCGGGTATAAGCATGCTCAAATATTTCATAACTACGAAGGTTAAAAGATAAGCCGTTGTTGTAAATGAGAGCTGAATTGTGATCTTATCCATGCTTTCCTGCATGGGAATTTCGTTACTGCCCTGAATGTCAGAGGTTGAGAGATATTCTGCCTTTTGGATAGGTTGTTCAATCTGTCCTTTTTTCTTAAGGACGTTCAGATAGATAACGCCTCCGATACTGGCACTTAAAAATCCCATGGCTGCAATGGAAAGACCAAAACTTTTGCCTCCGGTAAAACCAAAATCGGTTTCATAAATATTGCCGTAATTAAGAGCCTGTCCGGTTCCCTGACCATAACCAAATGGGAGAAGAACACCGGCAGCCTTAAAGAAATTTGGTATGAGCATCCCGGCTGCGATAGAAATAGCAAGACCTACAACACCCTGAAGAAGATAGGTGGATACAGTAGTAATGCCGGTATTAAAAATTTCTGTAAGACGTTTTTTGGAAGTGGCAGCTTTTTGTGATTTAAAGGTTGTGGCGATAAAACCAAGAGCAAGAGAGTGATAGGTTATTATTTCGAGATTTGACGAGCCATTGGTTCCAAAAAAGTAAGTCTCCAGAATTTCCTGCCCAAATATGATCTTATACAAAAATGATATTAAAAGAAGTATAAGTCCGCCAAGAACCGATGCAGGAATAAGAGAATTGTGGAGTGGCTTGATCAGACGCTTCAAGGTGTTGGCTGTTATAACAGCTAAAAGCAGAACCGAAACAAGAAGTAAGCCGCCCCATACATTGTAGTCAGCAAAATTATTCATTTTTCCCCCTCTTTTTAATTGTTATTATACTGTAGTTTTGGCAAGTGATGTTTCGTTTAACGGTATGAAAACAGGGTGTTCCTTTGGAGTTTCATTTGGCTGGTGAAGAACCATCATAAGTTTTCCGTCAAAGGTTTTAAAGAGCATGCCGTGGCCGCCATCTTTATCAAAGAGAGGTTTCTCATCTATGGTCCAGTTACCATCGATGTTTCCGTTATCGGAGCGGGCAATGGCTTCTGCGTAGCCACCTTCTGAGATGCTTGCCCAGAGCATGATGAGTTCTCCGTTTTCAAGGCGGTGCATGAAGGGACCATCTGTAACATAGCAGATCTCATTGCGAAGTCTGTGCTGCATTCCCTTTACCCATGGCTTTGCCTGGGAAGCTTTGAATAAGGTTACAGGCTCTGATACGGGGCGAGTCAGATCATCAGAGAGTTCAACAGAGCAAATCTCCCCATCTGCGAGGTCTACCCACTCATGGCTGAATACCATATATGGCTTTCCTTCAGGGGATAGATAGAAGGTTCCATCAAGGCTGTTCCATTCATCAGGAGTTATTTTGCCGTCACTGTGAACTTTAAATGGTCCAAGAGGGCTTTCAGATGACAGGATCATGGTGCCTTTTTTATCGAGAGCTTCAGAATTAAATGTCGCAAACATGTAAAAAGTGTTATTGTAAATATGTACTTCAGGAGCCCAGTAGTTTTTGTCAGCCCAGAAATTTTCAGGCTTGTGGAATACTTCAAAAGGACCGTCCCAGTTTACCAGGTCCTTACTGGTATAGCAGTCAAAGCCATCGGCGAGTCCCCAACAGGTCTTGGCTCTTGTTCCGTACATGTAATATGTGTCTTTATAAGGTAATACAAAGGGATCACGGATGTTGATTTCTTCAAGTGTCATAGTAAAAACCTCGTTTTTGTTTTTAATTTTATCACATGGATTTTTTTATAGAATCACTATTTTTGACATAAAAACAGAAAAAAGTGGAGGAAGGATGTATAAGGAAGTATACAAAGGGGAATATGACGGAGTAGCTGTGGGGAGAGTTGTAAGAAATCAGAATTTTACCACCAGCATTTCCTATTATCACAATGAGTATCAGATACAGTATATCTTTGATGGTGAGAGATATTTCTTTTCCGATGGCACGTGTTATCGCATGGTTCCGGGGACCATAACCATAATTGATAAAACAAAGATCCCAAAGACCAATATTATAGGCGGCAGCAGCCATGACAGGCTTCTTATTGAGATAAAAGAGAGCTTCATTTCTCCCTTGTGCGCTCTTCTTGGGATTGATATAAAGGAATTTTTTGGAAGCCATCACGGAGTTTATCAGGTTTCTGACAACCCCTGCATTCAGGAAACGGTGGCCCGTATAGAGGAGCTTGCGATGGGCAAAAGAGATGAGACAACTTCCGGGAAGATAAAGCTTGCTGTCATGGAGATGTTCCTCAGGGCTTCAGAGTGGGAAGATAATAAAATAGGCAAATTTGATGAAATCGGGATTCAGCCTCATATTGAGAAGCAGAGAAAGGTTCATCAGGTTGCGGATTACATAGCGGAAAACTATGACAGGATTGAGAGTGTATCAGCCCTTGCGAATCAGTTCTATATGAGCAAGGCTTATCTTTGCAGGATATTCAGAGAGGTTACAAACTTCACCATATCTGAGTACATCAACCTCTATAGGATTGCGGCCAGCAAGCAGTTCCTTATGAAGGAAGAAATGAGCATGGCTGAGATAGCGAACCGCTTGGGGTATGATAGCCTCACGTATTTTGAGAGAGTTTTTAAAAAGCAGATGACCGTCACTCCGCTGCAGTACAGGAAAAGTATCGTCAGCAAGGAAACGCGGTCAAAATAATGAGTTTTTGGTGCGGTAAATATAGTTTGAAAAAACGATGAGTTTTCACTTTGTTGTCAGATATGCCCAAAAATATTGAACACAGGCGTCTTTGGTTGTAAGATTTACACAACAAAGACGTCTTTTATTTTTCTTTTTACAATTCTAAATGATGAACAGAATAATAAGAGTATGATGAGAAGGATTTAGGAGGGGAACATGAAGAAGAAAATTGTTAGTTGTTTACTGGCAGTAGCTATGGTTGCGGGGTCAATTGTTGGTTGTGGAAGCCAGCCTGAGCAGGCGCCTTCAGATAGTCAGGCTCCTGCAGCTGAGTCAAAGGAAGAAGCTCCTGCAGCTGAGGCAAAAGAGGAAGCGTCTGCAGAGACACCTTCATCTGACGAGCCTATCACACTCAGAATGGCATGGTGGGGATCACAGGACAGACACGATAAGACAATTGCAGCAATCGAGCTGTATGAAAGCCTTAATCCAAACGTAAAGATTGAATACGAATACTATTCATTTGATGACTATTTTACAAAGTTAAAGACACTGGTTGCTTCCGATGAGGTTTGGGATGTATTCCAGCTTGGCGGAAACTTCCCAATGTATCTTGATAAGATCTATCCTCTTGATGAGTTCATTTCTTCAGGAGTTGTGGATGTTTCAAAGATCTCTGAGGCAAACCTTAAGACCACAAGGCAGACAGATGGCACACAGCTTGGTCTTACAAATGGTATAAACACTTATGGTATAGCATATGACCCTGCTATGTTTGAAGAGGCAGGAGCTGCCCTTCCTACAGATGACTGGACATGGGAAGATTATCAGAAGGCAGCAGATCTCATTACAGAAAAGCTTGGAATCTTTGGTTCATCAACATTCCTTACATCAGATTTCATCGCAGGCTGCTCGACATATATTGCTCAGCAGGGAGACCTTGGACAGAACAGCTTCTTTAACCTTGATCTCACAGGAATGGGATTTGATGATCCACAGATGCTTGCTCCATTTATTCAGATGAGAGCAGACATGATAAAGAAGGGTTCATACCCGGATGCAGGTGCATCAGCAGAAGTTACTAACATCGAGAATGATTTCCTTGTAACAGGCGAAGCAGCTATGACCTGGGTTGCTGTTAACCAGTTCCCAACAATTTACAACGTATGTGCTGAACAGGGAAGAGAGCTTGCACTTGCTCATTTACCAAAGGTAACTGCCAGCGGTAACTCCGGAACTTTGATCCAATCCTCCCAGATGTTGTGTGTTTCACAGGATTCAGAGCATAAAGAGGCCGCTGCAGCATTTATAAGCTGGTTTGAAAATGATATAGATTGCAACAATATCCTTCAGGCTGAGAGAGGCATTCCTGCAAACGAGGATGTAAGAGCAGCACTTGCTGCATCAGCAACGCCGGCACAGCAGATCATGTACGACTATGTTGATGCAGTCAGCAAGATGCCTACACCAAAGGAGTACAACGTTCTTTCTCCGGACGGACAGGATCAGGTACAGGACAATTACCTCAATTACATTCAGCAGGTTGTAAACGGAGAGATCACAGCATCTGAAGCAGCAGAAAAGACATATGCAGATGCCGAGGCTATTTTCAAGTAATAAATGATTTTAAATCCTGCTCGTAAATTAAAGCGAGCAGGATTTTTTATACCAAAGGAAATTATAAAAGGGGAGTCAGATATGGGAGATACGAAGAAGAAAACAGAAACCCTGAGTAGATTTCTGAAC
Organism: Butyrivibrio sp.; assembly: GCF_015056685.1. Classification (GTDB taxonomy): domain Bacteria; phylum Bacillota; class Clostridia; order Lachnospirales; family Lachnospiraceae; genus Butyrivibrio. The sequence continues at coordinate 100,091 of NZ_SVFW01000006.1, forward strand.
AGCGATGCTGTTGTGGGGCATGTCTTTGCGGCGCCATTTATCTTTGGGTTTGTATGTTTTTCATTCATTCCGATATGCATGTCGCTGTATTATTCTTTTACCGATTATTCACTGGGAAGCAAGATTGCGGTATTTGTAGGACTTAAGAACTTTCTTATGCTTTTTAAGGATGAGGTGTTCATCAAGTCTATAAACAAGACACTTCAATATGTCTTTATCGCTGTTCCTATAAAGCTTTCTTTTGCCCTCCTGGTGGCATTTGTGCTTACAAGAAAGAGCAAAATGGTGACTTTATACAGGTCTTTGTACTATGTACCATCACTTGTAGGAGGTTCTGTAGCTGTTGCCCTTGTATGGAAACAGCTATTTGCAAGAAAAGGTCTTTTTAACTCAGTACTCGTAAATATGGGCTTTGAGAAGATCAACTGGTTTGGAAGCGAGGCCCTTGCCATCTATCCGCTTATTCTCATGGCAGTGTGGCAGTTTGGATCTTCAATGATCATTTTTGCAGCGGGGTTAAAAGAAATACCGACAACCTACTACGAGGCAGCAGAAATTGACGGTGCAAACGGATTTCAGAGGTTCTTTAAGATAACACTTCCATGCCTGTCACCAATTATTCTTTACAATCTGATAATGCAGACAATATCTGCGTTTATGACATTTACTCAGGCATTTGTCATTACAGGCGGTGGCCCTAACAACGCCACAATGCTCTATGCCCTTAATGTTTACAATCAGGCATTTAAGTACAACAACATGGGCTATGCCTGCGCTATGAGCTGGGTAATGCTGATAGTAATGAGCCTTATCACACTTATCATATTCAGAACTTCCAAATTCTGGGTATTTAGTGAGTCAGAAGGTTAAAGGGGGCAGTCATGAGAGAAAAGAAAATTGCGAGAAAAACTTTATATCACATTCTGGTGCTGCTCTTTGGGTTTATCATGATCTACCCGGTTTTATGGATGATAAGCGGCTCATTTAAGGATAATTCTGAGATCTTAAGAGGTACTTTAAGCCTTGTGCCTGCTGAATTTAAAGCTTCAAATTATCACACGGGCTGGAAGGGCTTTGGCGGAACCACATTTGCTACGTTCTTTAAGAACTCAATTTTTGTAACGACTGTTGCGACTTTTGGAACGGTTCTGTCTTCATCACTTGTTGCATACTCTTTTTCCAGAATAAAGTTCAGAGGAAGAAATCTGTGGTTCACATTTATGCTGGCTACCATGATGCTTCCTGGGCAGGTTATCATGATCCCGCAGTACCTTATTTATTACAGACTGGGCCTGGTTCCGGGATATGTTCCACTTATCTTACCGTATTTTTGCGGGCAGGCTTTCTTTATATATCAGATGATGCAGTTTATGCAGGGAATACCAAGGGAACTTGATGAAGCTGCCAAAATAGATGGCTGCAGTAAGTATGGAATTTACTCAAGGATCGTTCTTCCACTTTTGAAACCCGCGATTGTGACAACTATCATCATTCAGTTTTACTGGAAATGGGATGATTACATGGGACCACTTCTTTATTTATCAAGACCACAGTCTTACACGGCTTCCATTGCCATTAAGCTGTTTGCAGATTCCGCTTCAGTTACTGATTACGGCGCAATGTTTGCCATGTCTACCCTGTCTTTGATCCCGGTATTTTTGATATTCCTTTTCTTTAACAAATATCTCGTTGAAGGAATAGGAACCAGCGGCCTGAAAGGATGACTTTATGGATGAGACTAAAGTTCTATTTCAAACATCAAATAAACTTGTGCAAAAACTATATGATGCTGCAGAAGAAAAGTGCAGGCTCAACATAAAGTCTTTTGCCGGAAGAAGGGTCCTTATAGAGGGCGGCGGCTACAACAAGGTCTGGATTGAGACTCAGCCTATGGGCGGAGCTATGTATGCAAAAAGAGATCTGGAAGTTGCCTATAACAATCAGAAAATCTTCATGGATCATCAAAGGGAAGACGGCAGGCTCCCCGGAAGCATAGAGTGCAGGGATAGCAGGCTCATTCCACAGTTCGATAAGTTTCAGGGTTTTTGTTTTCCTGCTCCTGCGCTTGATGTGTACTATCTTACAGGTAAAAAAAGTGATTACCTCGATCAGCTTTACGAGGTCTTAAGGAAATATGACGAGTATCTGTGGAAATACAGAGATTCTGATAATGACGGGTGTCTTGAGAGCTGGTGCAGATATGACACCGGAGAAGACAATGCTGTCAGGTATGGAAATGCCCCTGATTACTGGGAAAGTAACGAGGCACCAAAAAACTACGATGTTGTCCCTATGGCTTCCATGGATTTCATGAGCTTTTCCTACGCTGCTAGGGAGACAATGGCAGAGATTGCCAGGATAAAAGGCGACAACGCGCTATATGAAAGTCATATGATAGATGCAAATACAATAAAAATGAGAACCAAAATGGCCCTGTGGGACGGGGTTAGTGGTGCATTTTTTGACAGAGATAAGAATCACAATAAGTTGCCAACACTTATCCACAACAATCTGAGAATGATGTACTGGAACAGTATGACAAGAGAAGAAGCTGACAGGTTTGTCAGTGTGCATTTGTTGAATGAAAAAGAGTTTTGGACCAATATGCCACTTCCGTCAGTTTCAGTGTCAGATCCTTTATACAGAAATGATACTGAGAATAACTGGAGCGGTCAGCCTCAGGCTCTTACCTTCCAAAGAGCAATCGATGCAATGGAAAACTATGGCTATTACAGCCTGATCCCCAAGCTTGGCCGAAAGCTTTTTGAGGCAATAGGTGAGGACTGCATTTTTGTTCAGCAGTACGACCCATTCACCATGAAGCCTTCACTTCACAGTGTTTCCGGAGGCCAGGATGCCTATGGACCTGCAATGCTCTCGGTTTTGGAATATGTGAGCAGAATGTACGGGGTTGTGGTAAAAAGAGATAAACTCATCTGGAGCAGTATAAAAGAAGATGAGGGCTTTTATGAACAGCATATAAATGGTCATATTTACAGGATTGAACAGGGACAAAATAAGGCTTATGCTTTTATTGACGGGAAGGAAAGTTTTTCTTTTGACAGAGGAAAGCGCATCGAAACGGATATGGAAGGAAAGGAGCATTTAAAAGAAAATGACCTATAATATTCTGGATTATGGAGCAGTAGCCGACGGAAAAACAAAATGTACATCTGCTATACAGGCGGCAATAGATGCCTGTACTAAAAAAGGCGGAAGAGTTGTGGTGCCGGCAGGAACATTTTTATCAGGTACACTTCGCCTCAGGTCCAATGTGAATCTGCATTTAGAGCATGGAGCAGTTCTTTTGTCCAGTCTTGATGAAGCGGATGTTATTGATTATTTCAAGGATGGCGACGAGGACAATGAGGTTGACGGCTGGGAAGGCGGTTGCTTTTTATTTGCGCTTCATGAAAAGAATATTGCGATAACCGGAACGGGAACAATTGATGGTCAGGGGAGAAATGCTTTTTTTGACGATGATGATCCTGAGACTGCTAAAAATGGTAGTCCTTTAAATGTCAGAGGCTTCAGGCCCAGAATGAGCTATCTTGAGGATGTGGAAAACCTTACTGTTACAGATGTTACCTTTTTTGACTCCGCATTCTGGACCCTTCACATGGCAGGCTGCAGGAATGTCAGAATAGAGAACATTGTTATTGATAATGACAAAAGAGGTCCTAATAATGACGGAATAGACCCGGATTGCTGCCAGAATGTGATCATTAAGGGCTGCAGGATAAAGACAGGCGATGACAGCATCGTACTTAAATCCACAACTCCAATGTTTAAAAAGTACGGGGATTGCAAGGATATAGTGGTTAATGGATGTCTTTTGTCATCAAATTGCTCGGGGATCAAGATTGGAACTGAGACCTTTGGAGATATTCACGACATAATCATCTCTGACTGTATAGTTCGTGACTGCATCAGAGGCATTGGCATCTGGTCAAGGGATGGCGGCGAGATCTACAACATCGATATCCACCATGTTCGCGGAACAACCAGGAATTTTGTAGATTGCAAGGATAGAAGGACCGGCGTTTGGAACTGGTGGGGGGAAGGTGAACCCCTGGCCATTACTGCAACCAAGCGAGATGGCGTGGACAGGCTCCCGGGAAAAGTCAGGGATATAAATATCGATCACGTTTTTATTACCTGTGAGTCACCCATAATCATGGCTGGAGAAGACTATTCTCCTATCGAAAATATCAGCGTCACTGAGTCAAAATTTGTTTTCAAGAATCAAAGTGGCAAGACAGAGCTTATTCTTGATGAGCGCCCATCCGACAGGGGCCGCTACCCTGTTAAGACGGGATATACCTACCTTAGGAATGTAGAGAACATAACGATAGATGCAGAATTTATCGTAGATAAGAGCATGGAAAAACTTATTGAACAAGATAATGAGGAATAAGTGCACATTATTATGGTAAAATAATATTTAGTCAATACAGCCAGTGGAGGCGTGGGGCTTCCGCTGGCTTTTTCTTTTAGAAAGTAGGTGGGTGCGCTTGCATAATTGCATTATATATGCGATAAAAGAAATAGTGTTGATTGATATTTCAAAAAAGGAGTAAAAGTGTTATGAAAAGAAAACAGATTTTGGCAGCTCTTTTGACAGGATGCTTGTTACTTGCCGGGTGCGGAACTGCAGCTGATAGTGCGGTAACTGAAACTCCTGCCGAGGGGGCAAGTAAGGAAGAGGTGGCAGCAGATGCATCAACAGACACTGCTAGTGCTGAGTCTTCCGAAGAAACAGCTCAGGCTGAAAGCGAATCTTATGTTGTTGATGGAGGAAGTCCCTGGATAAACTCCAACATCAAAGAAAATGTTGTTAACAGTGATAAGGCTTCTGCAAAAGATGATCTGAATCTTGCGGTTAACTATGACTGGGCAATCACAGCAGAAATACCGGATGGATACAGTTCTTATGACAGCTTTACTGAAGTATCTCAGATAATTGATGATAAGGCACTTGAAACCTTGAAGGATGAGACAATTACCGGGCATGATGCTGAACTTGCAAGAGCATATTATAATGCTTTTCTTGATTGGGATGACCGAAATGCAAAAGGGCTTTCACCGTTGGAGCCATTTGTTAAAGATATTGAATCTCTTTCAAGCATAGAAGATGTAACAGAATTCATACTGGATAATGACAGATCAAACTTTACCCCTACTTTGGTTGGAATTGGAAACGTGGGTGATTTGACAGATTCATCAAGGTATGTGACAAATGTGGATCATTCAAGCCTTCTACTGGGAGATTCTGCGGAGTATAAAGAGTTTAGCACAGTTGGAAAGTTAAAGTATGATGCCTACAGGAGCCTGTTTTCCAATATGATGACAAGGCTGGGATATACTAATGATGAGGCTGATAAGTATTACGATGCATGCTTTTCTTTTGAGTCAGCTCTTTCTGAGAAAGTATATACTTCGCTGGAAAACAGCGATCCTGCAATCTATGACAAGATACTTAACTATTATGAGCCAGAGGAAATGGCAGCTTTGGCTCCTAATTTCCCAATGGATGAATTTATAAAGGAAAATGGCTACGACAATGCAAAGGTATTTCTTGTAACAGAGCCGGATGCTTTGGCAAAGATTTCAGATCTTTATACATCGGACAACCTTGAGAACATCAAGGGATATTTCATGGTTCAGACGGTTTTGGGATGTACAACTGACCTTGACAGAGAGGCATTCGATGCAAGACTTGAGGCACAGCGTTCTATATATGGTGCATCAGGTACTCTTTCTGATGAAAAATATGCATATGCATATGTAAATGCAGCATTGCCTGAAGCTATGGAAAAGGCATATATGGCAAAGTATGATGTCACTGAGACAAAAAAAGAAGTGACGCAGTTATGCAAAGATGTAGCGGATGTTTATAGGGAAATGCTCGAAAACGAGGACTGGCTTTCTGACGAGACAAGAGAATATGCAATGGAAAAACTTGACTCATTGGAAATCAATGTGGTTGAGCCAAAAGAATACGTGGATTACAGTGGCCTTGATTTAAATGGTCTTACTTATTTTGAAATACAGAAAGCACTTGCTGATTTTAGTTGGGAGCTTGATAAAGAACGAACAAACGGAACTGTAAATAAGAATCTCTGGGAAGGTATGTCAACACTTGAAACTAATGCTTACTATGACCCAACGGCCAATTCTATTAACATTCTTCTTGGAATACTTGATGGAGTTTTTTATGGCGATGATAAGTCAAAAGAGGAGATATATGCAGGAATCGGAGCTGTTATCGGACATGAGATAAGTCATGCTTTTGATACAAACGGAGCTCAGTTTGACAAGGATGGTAATTACAGCAATTGGTGGACTGATGAAGATTACAGTGCCTTCCAGGAAAGAGCGCAGAAACTTATAAACTACTACGATGGAATAACAGTATTTGGCGATGAAAAAGTTACCGGTTCTCTGGTACAGACTGAAGCAATTGCAGACATGGCAGGCCTTAAAGCAATGCTTACACTGGCATCCAAGGAAGAAAGCTTTGACTATAAAAAGTTCTTTGAGAGCTATGCTAATGTGTGGAAGAATATTTCTACTTATGAAGCTATTTATTCACAACTCACTCAGGATGCGCATCCATTAGATTATTTAAGAGTAAATGTAACTTCCCAGCAGTTTGATGAATTCTATGAAGCGTTCGACGTAAAAGAAGGCGATGGAATGTATCTTGCTCCGGAAGACAGAATCCTGATCTGGTAATGGATCAATAAGAAATATATGTTGTAGATTAACGAGAGGATTACTGCAAACCTGTTTGGTTACGCAGTAATCCTCTTAATTTGTATATGCGTAAGTGAGTTAGAAGACACTGGGACGGTTCTAATGACTTATGAAGACACTGATATGTATAAGCTTAAGGAATTGGTAAATGCTTAGTTCCGTACGCCACCATTGACTGAGCCTGAGGAAAACGCCTTGGCCATAGAGCCGACGGTGAGGATGATGGGAACAGTAGATTATCACGCACCGTCGGATTCAGCATTGTAGCGTTTTCCTCAGAACCCGTCAATGGCAAGCACCTACGGTGTGGCTGGGTGTTATTGCCTCAGGCTCCAAATCCGAGAACAGTAGTGGTGGCTACTTTCAAGGATATGTGTGACTATATGTCTGCGTCTTTCAATGTATAGAGAGCGAAGATTATGTTTTGGAAACATAGCCCGTTTTTTGAACTTACAACACCAGTCGTCAAGTTTTTTGACTTGCGTTTTTGGGCATATACGGCCTTTTTTGAAGTTACCACACCATTATATAGATGATCATATGTTTCAGTTTACTCATCCAATGGATGTGGCAATCCACTTTTTTCTCGTATATGCCCATTTTCGCTTCCTGAAAATTTTGTCGATGGATGTGTTAACTTAAAAGTATGACTATATACCCAGTTCCTCATGTTCAATTCATTCCATACGTCGTGAAGAATAATGGTTTGGGCATATAGCGCTTTGGAGAGCTTCCAGCCACCTTTGATTCTTACTATTTTGGGCATATAGCAGCTTTTTGCGAGGCCAGCCACCCCTCAAATGGGCATATAGGCTGATTTCAAGCCTCTGGCCACCCGTTAAAATGGTGGCTGTGGACGGATAATTACCGTATATGCCCAATCGTCTGCGATAAAACTATGACGAGGGGTGGCTGCAAGCCTAAAATCAGGCTATATACCCAAAATCGGTTTTTTTACGGGTGGCTGAGGTATTGAAAACGAGCTATATGCCCAAAGACAATGCTTTCGGCTCTCTAAACTACTACTACCTATAGAGTGGACACATACAAACTTCCTTTAGCCCCACTTTCGTATGCAACATGCTGCATGCGAAAACTGGCGCGCCAGCGTTTTCTTAAAAGCAGCCGCATCTACTGTTCTCGGAATTGGAGTCAGAGGCATTTTAAACCAGCCACACCGCTAGGTGCTTGCCATTGACGGGTTCTGAGGAAAACGCTACAATTCTGAATCCGACGGTGCTAGAAAATCTACTGTTCCCATCATCATCACCGTCGGCAGAGCTGGCAAGGCGTTTTCCTCAGACTCAGTCAATGGTGGCGTACGCAGTTACAACCTATACTTTTCTAAGAAGTTAAATGGACGGTTGAGAGAATTGCTTTTAATAAGTCATTAGAACCGTCCCGGTGTCTTGTGGACGGTTGAGTGACTTGCTTTTAATAAGTCATTAGAACCGTCCCGGTGTCTTCTTTCAACATACTTACGCTTATACAAATAAAGAGGAATACTGCGTAACCAAACAGGTTGGCAGTATTCCTCTCGTTAATCTCTTATGCGTAAAAAACTTAATAAGGGTTGAAATTTAATTTATCACTTGCGATAGAAAAATTTTTACAGTGATTTTATTCGGTTAATGGCCTCTACTGTGTTTTCGTAGCTTCCAAAAGCTGTGAGTCTGAAGTAGTGTTCACCGCTTGGACCAAAGCCTGAACCGGGAGTTCCGACAACATTGGCTTTTTCGAGAAGGTAGTCAAAGAATTCCCAGCTTGTCATGTTGTCTGGAGTTTTAAGCCAGATATATGGTGAGTTTTTGCCGCCATATACTGTGTATCCGGCTTCCTTAAGACCATCATAGATGTATTTTGCATTCTTCATGTAGGACGCGATCATTTCTTTTACCTGAGCCTTGCCTTCTGGGCTGTAGATGGCTTCGCCTGCTCTCTGAACGATGTATGGAGCGCCGTTGTACTTGGTTCCATGTCTTCTTGCCCAGAGGCTGTGCATCTCGACCTCTTTTCCCTGGAAGGATACTTTGAGGTCGTGAGGAATAATCGTTGCACCGAGTCTTAACCCGGTGAATCCTGCATTCTTGGAAAAAGATCTAAGCTCAATAGCGCATGTTCTTGCGCCTTCGCACTCATAGATGGAATGAGGAATGTTATCCTCTGAAATATAAGCCTCATAAGCAGCATCAAATATGATGACAGCGCCTGCTTTGTTTGCGTAATCAACCCATTTCTGGAGCTGGTCCTTTGTGATGGCTTCACCTGTAGGATTATTTGGAAAGCACAGATAAATAAGGTCAGGTGTCTCTGATGGAAGTTCAGGCGCAAAGCCGTTTTCTGCGGTGCAAGGCATGTAGATAACATTGCTCCACATTCCTGTATTCTCATCATAATCGCCGCATCTTCCAGCCATAACATTTGAATCAACGTATACTGGGTAAACAGGATCGCAGACAGCTATTTTTGAATCTTTTGAAAAGATTTCCTGTATAGCTCCGGAATCACTTTTTGCTCCGTCGGAAATAAAGACTTCATCGTCTGCGACATTGCATCCTCTTGCTCTAAAGTCGTTTTCAGCTACTGCGTGGCGAAGGAACTCATATCCAAGGTCAGGGGCATATCCTCTGAAAGTTTCTGCACTTGCCTGCTCGTCAACAGCCTTGTGAAGAGCCTCAATAACTGCTTTTGGAAGTGGCTTTGTGACGTCACCGATTCCAAGTCGGATGATCTTTTTATCTGGGTTTGCCTCCTGGAAAGCAGCAACCTTTTTTGCAATTGTACTAAAAAGGTAGCTTCCGGGTAGTTTTAAATAATCTTCATTTGGCTTAAACATAGTGTGTTCTCCTGTTATTACTGTGTTATACTTTTCTCGTATCTGTCGTGCACAATTTAATTTGTGATTTATCCTACACCATTTTTGTATAATTGTATACATTTTTTATTGCGCTTTTTTTGGCAGATGTTTAATATGAAAAATAATAAGTGGCAACTGTGATGAATTGTTGTGGCTTTTGAGTGCTATAAAATAAATATGTATAGAAAGGACACTTTCACAGATTATTGGAAGTGATCAGGTTTAAAGATATGAAATTTACAAAAATGCATGGCTGTGGAAACGATTATGTTTATGTAGATGGAAAAAGTGAGAAGATTTCTCAGGAAAAGAAGTCTGAGCTTGCCATTAAAGTTTCTGACAGACATTTTGGAATAGGTTCTGATGGCCTTATTTTTATAAATCCTGTAGATGATGAGAGCATCGACTTCGAAATGGAGATGTATAACGCGGACGGTTCCCGTTCAGAAATGTGTGGGAACGGCATTAGATGCGTTGCAAAGTACGTATATGATAAGGGGCTTACTACTAAAAAGAACCTTGTCATCGTAAGTGCAGGAAAAAAGAAATACATAGATCTTACAATTGGTGATGATGGAATGGTCTCATCTGTGAAGGTTGATATGGGGGCGCCTATATTAAAACCGGAGGATGTGCCGGTCTGTATCAATGATGGCGAAAAAACTGATATGGTTGTGGATGCTCCAATTGTCGTTGATGGCAAAGAGTGGCACATGACCTGTGTTTCAATGGGTAACCCTCATGCGGTAGTTTTTTTACCTGAGGATATGAGCCTTGAAAATTTTGATATAGAGAAGATCGGGCCAAAGTTTGAAAATCATGAGTTCTTTCCAAGACGCGTAAATACAGAATTTGTAAAGATTGATGATAAAAACAACGTTCACATGCGCGTGTGGGAGAGAGGAACAGGTGAAACACTTGCCTGTGGTACCGGATGCTGTGCAACAGGAGTTGCCTGCGTCTTGAACGGACTTACAGACAATGATGTGACAGTTCATGTCCTTGGCGGAGAAGTAAAGGTCTCCTGGGACGGGGGGAGTGGTTCATCTGTCATCATGGAAGGCCCGGCAACAACAGTATTTGAGGGCGAGATTGAGGTATGAAGATATCACATTGGATGTGATGATAATAGGGTAACGTAGGATTAGAAGTAAATTTGATATGCAGGGATAAAAGAGATTGCCAGTTTAAAAATGATATGTTAGACTATGCTTTATCATGGTAGAGCAATAAAGTAATGGAGGATTTAACATGTCTTGGGAAGAAAATGTCAGGAAAGTTGTTCCATATACTCCCGGAGAACAGCCTAAAATAAGCAATATTATCAAACTAAATACAAACGAATGCCCTTATCCACCGGCTCCATCTGTAAAGAGAGCTTTGGATAACTTTGAATATGAATCCTTGAGATTATATCCGGATCCGGGTTCAGGCGTATTGATAAATGCTTTGTCAGACTATTACAATGTGCCTTCAGATCAGATATTTGTCGGAGTTGGATCTGATGATGTGCTTTCCATGGCTTTTTTGACATTTTTTAATTCGGATAAGCCCATTCTTTTCCCTGATATCACATATTCTTTTTATGATGTATGGGCTGATCTGTACAGGATTCCGTATAAGCAGATTCCGCTTGATGAGGAATTCAGGATAAAGAAGGAAGATTACTATGTTGAAAACGGCGGAGTTATCTTCCCTAATCCGAATGCACCCACGGGTCTTGTTGAAAATCTGGACATGATAGAAGACATCCTTAAGAATAATAGGGATGTGGTTGTGATCGTTGATGAAGCTTATATTGATTTTGGTGGAAAGAGTGCACTGCCCCTTATTGATAAGTACGAGAACCTGCTTGTTGTTCAGACCTTTTCAAAGTCAAGGGCAATGGCAGGCATGAGGATTGGCTTTGCTTTCGGTTCCAAAAAGTTGATAAAATATTTGAATGATGCGAAGTTTTCCTTTAATTCATACACCATGAACAGGACTTCTCTTGAGCTTGGGGCTGCAACGCTTGCTGACAAAGAGTATTTTAAGGACACTTGCAGCAAGATAATCGCAACCAGGGAGAGAGTTAAGCCACTTTTGTCAGAACTTGGCTTTATTTTCCCAGATTCTTCAAGTAATTTTATTTTTGCAAGGCATAAAACCGTTTCAGGAAAAAAGATATTTGATGAACTTCGAAAATGCGGAATAATCGTCAGAAGATGGGATCTTCCACGCATCAGCGAATACTTAAGGATCACTATAGGCACCGATGAACAGATGGATACGCTGATAGAGAGCTTACGGGAAATTGTCTGAAGGTATTTAATAGAGAGCTTACGGGTAATTGTCTGAAGGTCGTTAAAGGTCTCATAGTAAATACTGGTTTATTATTTGACTGGCTTTGGCCGGATAAAATGGGTTTTGTTTGTCTTCGTAAGTGGCAAGGAAATTGATACCGGGTATGTAACCTGCCTTGACGTACCTGTTAATTTTATATAGGTAATTGTTATCAAGATACCTTATGTCATCCATTTTGCCAAAGTGCTCCCATATATATTTTTTCCCTGTCCGTTTGTTTTTGGTTGTGAAATCTGGATAAAATATGTCATTTCCGATGATGAGTTTTTCCTCATATCGGTATTGAATGCCATATCTATAGAGTTCATCAGCAATCATGGATTCAGACTTGGAACGAACCAAATCACCTTTCAGTGTTTCTATTATCAGTTTTTCAGGATGATTAGAGCTTTTTTCATAATCAGATTGAGCCCATTCTTTATCAGGGGAATCGGAGAAAATGGCAGTTGTGTCTGTGACATTGAACATATTGGGTGACTGATTCAATATGATTTTTTTGAGAGAGGGATGGTTTCGCAGCAAATCATCAGGATCCGTGGGACTTCTCCTTAAATACAGGTCAAGAGCATGGATTTCTTTTTGATAGGATTCTATCTTTTGATCATAATATCGCTTTTGAAGAAGTTTTTGTATCAGCTCTTTTTCTTTCGCCGGAATGTAAGTGCGTTCCGTGCCAGTAATTATATAAAATTTATATGTGTTGCCATTTTTGCTGAAGGAGATTTTCCCTTTTGGAAAAGAGTTCCTGTCATAGTCCTTTTTCATAGAATTAAGCTGTTTTTCGAGTCTATGCTTCTCGTGTTGCATAATTTCTTTTATTACCATATTTGTTTCCTTATCTTATTTTTTGAAATCCGACATGAATATGTCAAAAGAAATACAAGATTTTCAAGATTTCGAAACAAAAAGTTAACATGTTTTTTGAGAAAAGTAAATAGCTTTTTTAAATAATACATGTTTTTGGGTACAGAAACAAAAACTAAACTTTTTACCCGATGCAAGGAAAATGGAAAGGGTAAAGAAAACAGAAATCAATGATTTACCCGAGCAAATAAATGTACTTAGGGTAAATAAATAATTTCTTGATATATTACCCAAGAAGATTTAGTGAGAATGGAAAGAGTTTGGGTAAAAAGAGCATTTATTGTTTATTTACCCGAGGTGAGGGATAAGAGCTCGGGTAAAAAGAGCATTTATTATTTATTTACCCGAGGCGGTGGAAAGAGCTCGGGTAAAAAGAGTATTTATTTTTTATTTACCCAAGGCAATGAATAAAGGCCGGGTAAAAAAGGTAGTTTAGTGAATACTTACCTTGATCACAACATTCAGAAATGCAAAAAATGTTTTTTATACTTGCATGTAGGTAAAACTGCATACATATTATGAAACAAAGCTGTACATAATACATGATTGCGATTAATACAGTTTAATGATAAAATCTTTGAGTTGCTGACTGAAAACAATTGCCTGTCAAATGAATGAGTAGTGAAATTATCAGTCAGACATTCAATAATTGAGAGCACATTCACGATTAGGAGATTTATTCATGTTAAAAAAGTATATCATTGTTTTTTTTATCTCGATGGTTCCGCTTGTTGAGCTCAGAGGAGCAGTACCTTATGCAATTGCTATGGGACTTCCTGTTCTTCCGAGTTATATTATTGCAATCATCGGAAATATGGTACCGATGCCATTTATTTTCTTTTTTGCCAGAAAGGTCCTTGAGTGGGGTAAAGATAAGCCTGTGATCGGTGGTTTCTTTACTTTCTGTCTTGAGAAGGGACATAAGGGCGGAGAAAAGCTTAAAGAAAAAGCCGGAAAAGGTTTATACTGGGCACTTTTCCTGTTTGTAGGAATTCCACTTCCGGGAACAGGCGCATGGACAGGTACACTTGCTGCTTCAATCCTTGATATGGATTTCAAAAAGAGTGTAAAAGCAGTTATTTGCGGTGTTGTACTTGCCGGTATTATAATGGGACTTGGAACAAAGGTAGTACTTCTTATAGGAAGCCTGTTCTGATCAGGAATCAGTTTTGAAATGGATTTGACTGTTTGATCATCAATCAGTTGTGATAAAAAGGAATAAACATGGAAGCTTATACAGATTTTGCAAGTGTATATGATACATTCATGGATGAAACCCCATACGACGTATGGGGTAATTTTATTGCTGAATTAATTGAAAAATATGGAGTCAGTAAGCCTATAAAAATTGAGAATGTCAATGAAAAAGCAGTGGCTTTTGACAAGAATGAAAATGTTGAATCTGATTTAGAGGCAGATGTAATAGAAGATGGAAGCCAGGAAGCCCTTGACCAGGAAAAAAATCTTGTGGTCGAGCTTGGCTGTGGCACTGGTAGCTTCACCATTGAAATGGCCAAAAAAGGCTATGACATAATGGGAATTGATCTATCTCCCGATATGCTTGATATTGCCAGAAATAAAGCGGCAAATAAGGGAATTGACCTTATGTTCCTTGAACAGGATATGAGAGAGCTTGACCTGTACTGCACCGCTGGAACAATAGTCAGCGTCTGCGACAGCATAAACTACCTGCTTGAAGATGACGACGTTATAGAAACCTTCAGACTCGTCAATAATTTCCTGTTTCCAAAGGGAATATTTATATTTGATTTTAATACCCTTCACAAGTACAGAGATGTGATCGGCGATGTGACAATTGCAGAAAACCGCGAGGATTGCAGCTTTATTTGGGATAACTACTATCATGAAGATGAGCATATCAATGAATATGATCTGACAATCTATGCTATCTGCGATAAGGAAAAAGAGCTGTTCAGAAGGTCAGTAGAGACTCATTACCAGCGAGGCTATACTATTGAAGAAATGACTTCATTTGTAAAAGAAGCCGGGCTTGAATTTATTACGGCAATTGATGCAGATACCCATGAAGCTGTAACGGATGACAGTGAGAGAATCTATATAGTTGCCAGGGAAAACGGAAAGTAAATGTTTAATGATTTCTACCATCATATTTACACTAACTTTGGTTTACATATCCAGGCAAATATATTAAAATAACGTGTATGCTTTGAACAAAAGTAAAAATTTATAATAAAAAAAGAAATAGGAGTATTTGGTTATGGCATTACTTAAAAAATGGCGTGATATGGCTTATTCTGAGACTGCAGATAAGGGAAGTCTTCAGAAGCTGTGGACAGAATATTTTCAGAAAGAACGCGACATCTATGCAACTCTTTTGAAGAACCCTGATGAAGTTGTAAAGGGAACTGTAAAAGAACTTGCTGAGAAATACGGCGTTGATCTTATGACAATGGTTGGATTCCTCGATGGTATCAACGACTCTCTTAAAGAGCAGAACCCTATCGACGATATGGAAGAGGATACAGAGGTTAACCTTGGATTCGACAAGGAACTTCTTTATAAGAACATGGTAAATGCCGGTGCTGACTGGCTTTACAACCTTACAGAGTGGGAAGCTATCTTTGATGAGAACAAGAGAAAAGCTCTTTACAAAGAGGAGAAGGCTTCACATACAATCAGAAAAGAGAACAAGGTATATCCTAACGATCCATGTCCATGTGGAAGTGGCAAAAAGTACAAGAAGTGCCACGGCAAAAACGCTTAATTTGAGATATTGATCTGACAGGTAGAAATATTGAGTTTATGTATGAAGGGCTTGCTCATTCATATGTAAACGTCAGTATTTCTATTTGTTGATTAATACAATATAAATAATGAAAGAGGCTGCTCCCGGTAGGGGTAGCACGAAAGGATGAAAAAATGAATAAAGAAGAGTATTTACAAGTTTACCGTCACTCACTTGCGCACATTCTTGCCAAGGCAGTTATCGAGCTTTACGGTGAGGAAGTTCAGTATGCTATCGGACCTCAGATCGAGGATGGATGCTACTATGATTTCGTTCTTCCAAAGGCTGTAACACAGGATGACTTCAAGACAATCGAAGACAAGATGCGCGAGATCATCAAGAGAAGAGAGGATTGGACACGTAAAGAGGTCTCAAAGTCGGAGGCACTTGAACTGTTCAAGAATCAGAAGTTCAAGACTGAACTTATCAATGACCTTCCAGAGGATGAGGTAATCACTGTTTACTATACAGGTGAGGATTATGTGGATCTTTGCCGCGGACCTCACGTAGAAAACTCTCAGGAGCTCTTTAATGCATCATATCAGATCAAGTCTGTATCAGGTGCATACTGGAGAGGCGATGAGCATAGAGATCAGCTTTCAAGAATCTATCTTTATGCTTTCCCAAGCAAGGATGAGCTTAAACAGCACATCAAGATGATCCAGGAAGCTATGGAGAGAGACCACAAGAAGATCGGTGCTGCACTTGATCTTTTCATGTTTGATGAAACGGCTCCAGGTATGCCTTACTGGCTTCCAAGAGGATGGAAGATGTATCAGGCACTTCTTAAGTATTCTAGAGAAGTACAGGAAAGACACGGCTATACAGAAATAGCTGCTCCTCTTGTAAACAACAAGAAGCTCTGGCTTATCAGTGGTCACTGGGCTCATTACGTAAACAACATGTTCATGGTTCCTGGTGTTTCAGGATGGCTTAAGGCAGACGCTGAGATTCCTGGTGTACTTGAGAACATCAATGAGCCTGCAGAAGAGCCAAAGAACATCAAGATCCAGGCTGGTTCAGTTATCTACAATCGTGAGCAGGATGACACAATGGCAGCTAAGCCAATGAACTGTCCTAATGCCATGATGACATATAAGAGAACAAATCACTCTTACAAAGAGCTTCCTATCCGTTACAGCGAGTATGATGTTCTTCACCGTAAAGAAAAGTCAGGACAGATGAATGGTCTTTTCCGTGTTCAGGAGTTCCGTCAGGATGATGACCATACATTCGTAATGGAATCTCAGATAAAAGAGGAGATTGCAGATGTTATCTCTATCGCAGATGAGATCTACAAGACATTCGGTGTAACATACAGAGCTGAGCTCTCAACAAGACCAGAAGACTTCATGGGTGATATTGAAGTTTGGAACAGAGCTGAGGCTGCTCTTAAGGAAATTCTTGATGAAAAGTACGGCGAGGGTGGATACGAAGTAAATGAAGGTGATGGTGCTTTCTACGGACCTAAGATCGACCTTCAGATCAAGGACGCTCTTGGAAGAGAATGGCAGTGCGGAACTGTACAGCTTGACTTCCAGCTTCCTCATAACTTTGGCCTTACATACCAGGCTCAGGATGGAACAATGCAGATGCCTGTAGTTATCCACAGAGCTATCTATGGATCACTCGAGAGATTTATCGGTATCATCATTGAGAACTTCAAGGGTGTATTCCCATTCTGGCTCAGCCCATATCAGGTTGGTATCGTTCCGATCAGAGTTGAGCACAACGAATACGCTGAGAAGGTAGAGAAAGCTCTTATGGCAGCAGGCGTTCGTGTTGAAGCTGATTACTCAGACAACAACATGAAAGAGAAGATCAAAAAGTTCAAGAATTACAAAGATCCATACATCCTTGTAATTGGAGACAAAGAAGCTGCTGAGGGTACAGTATCTATCAATGTACGCGGTTCAAACAAGCAGGTTCAGAATGTTCCGTTAGAGACATTTGTTGAAATGTGCAAGAAGCTTAACACAGAGCATTCACTTGAACTTATAGAATCACTTTAATCAATCATAGGCACAGCTATTTATTGGCTGTGCCTATATTTAAGAGGATGGAATGTCTGAAAAAAGAATTAAAGTCACAAAAGACTGTATTGGGATAGGTTTTATTGTTGCGGCTATATATTGTCTGGTCAGGGCATTTCTCCTGACCTTTTCTACAGATATTTGGTACGACGAGCTTTTTTCCATGGAATTTGCCAAAAGACCTTTCGAGGAACTTATCAGTCTTACCTCAAAGGATGTGCACCCGCCGCTCTATTATATGATCGTGAGGGTCTTTTTACTCCTTGGAAATGGCTTTGGTCTGCCATTCGAAACAAGTGGCAAGATTGCGTCAATTTTGCCGTTTTTACTGCTTTTTGTTTATGCAGTCACTGTCATCAGGAAAAATCATGGGATGCTTGCAAGCGGGCTTTTTTGCTTTGCGTCAGTTACTATGCCGGGGCTTCCTGAATACACAACAGAAATCAGAATGTACAGCTGGGCACTTTTCTTTGTGACAGCTTCACTTATACATGCCTTCAATCTGATGAAAAATTATCTGAGCGAAGACAAAAAATGGGATCTACCAAACGGAATCGCACTGTTTTTGTTTGGAACAGCAGCTTTTTATACCCATTACTATGCTGCACTTTCAGTAGCAATTATTTATTTCTATGTTTTACTTTGGATGATTATAAAGTACGTTGCTGTTATGGGTGGCAAAGGTAGCATAAAGCACTTGAATTTCAAGGCAATCGCAGCCGTTATCATCAGCGCTAACCTGACTGCTGTTTGCTATGTTCCATGGCTTTCGGTTCTTCTTGGACAGGCACATACTGTGAGCGGAAGCTACTGGATACAGCCTGTGGGACTTAGGACCTTTGGAAGTTGTATCAAATATCTCTTTAGCGGATATTTCTCAAACAGTATCATTACTACTGTCTTAGCGGTTATATTGTTCATACTTGTTGCCTTCATTGTGGTTAACAATGTGATCAGGCTGGTAAAATGTGGATATCAGGATGAAAATGAAAAGGTAAAAGACCTTCAGAATCTTATGGCAGTCATGGTGCTTCCTTTACTGGTTATTGTAGGAATTGTGGCATCAATTCTGATCCGCCCGGTGTTTGTTAACAGGTATATGATCCCAGCCATGGGTACTTTCTATCTTGCTATAAGCATTAGTATAGGGAGTGTGTTTAATGAGAAAGTTACCCACAAAATCACACAGATAGCTTATTGTATATTGGGGATACTTATTGCTATAGTTGGATGTGTGGATTTTAAAGGCTTTATCGGCAACGAAGAGTACCGACAGGTTAACATGGAAAAGACATTAGACCTCTTTTCAGAAATAGATTCAGATACGCTTATTATCAGTAACTTTGATCATGTTCAGGCTCTTTTGGCTTATTATCTAAATGAAGATGTGACAGATGATGAGCATAAAATATATCTCTACTACGGACAGCCTGAAGCACTTGTGGATGAAATGCTGACAGGGCTCTATACTATTGAAGATTCTGTGGATGTTGAGAATTATCTTTTGTCAGGAAAAAGAGTCCTCTTTCTTGGAAGCTTTAACAGCAGAGAAGCTATACTTGATGAGTGGAATAAGGAATATGGTATAACCTATGAGAATCTTGGAAGCTATCTCATGGAGAGATACTGGTTTGACGTATTTGAACTAAGCCTTTAATTGGAGGAAATATGAAAAAGATACGAGCCGTTTATCTGCTTTTATTGGCTGTTACCATAGCCATAATTAGTAGTGTTGGATTTTTAGATGGCATAACAATTTATGCCAAAGATGAATTAAAAGAGGCCAGACAGTGTACGTTTGTAGTACCTTCTGACTTTACACTTCAGGCTGAGACAGACACCTTTGTCAACAAGAACGAGCCTATGGAGTCTTCATCAATCAGCTATAACATATATGACAATGGTAAAAATATTACCCTCACGAACAGGGAGAAGAAAAGAAATCCCGCATCCATAGAGAAGGCAGTTGTAGACAATACAGCCAATCTCACCAAGAGTGAGTATGAAAAGCTTTTGTCAGAATCTTATAATGAAGCCTTTGGCAGTGACGTGGACTTTACAGTGGAGAGCTTTAAGAATATTACTATCGACGGTTATCCGGGCTATCATATCGAGTCAAGTTTTATGGTGCCTGATCAGCAGAAGGCGTACCAGACAGTATATATGATAATGTCTAAGTACAAGACCTTTACGATCACTTATCAGAGAGCGGAAGATGATAACTGTCAGGAGTTGTTTGAGCAGAGTGCTGCTACAATTCATGTGAATTAAATGGGCTAAGTATTGTCATTTTGTGGGCAATACTTAGCTTATTCTTTGGAATAGCCGATATATTAATAGCTATTTGTGGTAGAATATATAAGGATTTTTATGTCTTTGGAGGATTGTTATGCGAATTATTATCGTGGGCTGTGGAAATGTTGGTCAGACCCTTACTCAGCAGCTCAGTAAAGAAGGACATTATATAACCGTAATAGAAGAAAAAAGCAGTGTTGTACAAAACGTTGTAAACAGCTATGACGTTATGGGAATTGTGGGTAACGGCGCAAGTTACTCTATCATGAAGGATGCCGGAATTGAAAAGGCAGACCTGATGGTGGCTGTAACTGATTCGGATGAGCTCAATCTTTTATGCTGCCTTATAGCTAAAAAGGCGGGTAATTGCCATACTATCGCGCGAGTACGTAACCCTGTTTATAAAAAAGAGATCAATTTTATTAAAGAAGAACTTGGCTTATCAATGGTCATCAACCCTGAAGAGGCAGCTGCAAATGAAGCTGCAAGGCTGCTAAAGCTTCCTTCAGCTACAAAGATCGAGACCTTTGCAAGAGGCAGAGCAGAGCTTATCAAGATGGTCATCAGTGAGGACTCAAGGCTCTGCGATAAGGCGCTTAAGGATATCCCGGCAGATCTTAAAAAGCAGGTTATCATCGCAGTTGTTTCAAGAGGAAAAGATATCTTTATCCCTGATGGAAACTTTATATTAAGGGCGGGAGATGAGATTACTATCATCGGATCCAGCAGAAATACACTTAATTTCTTTAAAAAGATGGGACTTCCTACTGCAAAGGTGCACTCAACAATTATTGTAGGAGGCGGAGAAACAGGTTTCTATCTTGCGGGACAGCTTATATCCTACGGCATTAAGGTGACTATTTTTGATAAAGATTCAGAGCGCTGCAAGGAGCTTTCTGAGCTTCTTCCACAGGCGCTTGTCATAAATGGTGACGGCACTGATAAAGATATGCTTTTGGAAGAGGGAATCACCAGAGTTGAGTCTTTTGCTTCCCTTACAAATCTTGATGAAGAAAACATAATGCTCTCAATGTATGTAAAAAACATCAATCCAAAGGCTAAGCTTATAACAAAGGTCCACAGAGTTAACTATGGTGAGATAATCGGATCACTTGATATTGGAAGTATTATTTATCCCAAGAATATTACTGCAGAGAGAATCGTGCAGTTTGTACGAGGAATGTCGGCGTCAAAGGACAGTAACATAGAGGCGCTTTATAAGCTCAATGATGAGAGAGTTGAGGCCCTTGAATTTATAGTAAGAAGCGGAAGCCCTGTTATTGGCGTTCCTTTGTCTCAGCTTAATCTTAAGAAGGGCATTCTTATAGCTTGCATAAATCATTACGGAGAGATCATAACTCCTAGTGGAGAGAGCGTTATAAGAGACAGAGATTCGGTAATCGTAGTAACAACACGTACCGGATTAGATGATATCAACGACATACTGGAGAAGTAAAATGAACTATTCAATGATCAGATATATCCTGTTCAGACTTTTCAGGATCATGGGATTTCTTTTGATGTTGCCGTTTTTTGTGGCAATCATTCACAAGGAATATGACAGCGCGGAGTCTTTCTTTTTACTGATTGTTATCACGCTTGTTGTCGGTATACTAGGCTCGATAAAAAAGCCGAAGAGTACCGTTATTTATGCTAAAGAAGGCTTTGCCATAACAGCTCTTGCCTGGATATTTATGAGTATGCTTGGAGCTGTGCCTTTTGTTATGACAGGAACTATCCCCAATTATATTGATGCCCTTTTTGAGACTATATCGGGCTTTACGACCACAGGAGGAAGTATCCTTACCTCTGTGGATGGCATGGAATACAGCGTTCAGTTCTGGCGTACATTTACACACTGGATCGGTGGAATGGGAGTTTTGGTGTTCCTCATCGCTATTATTCCAATGGTTGATGGCTACAGTATGCACCTCATGAGGGCAGAGAGCCCGGGACCGGTTGTTGGTAAGATTGTTCCAAAGGTAAAAGATACAGCGAAGATCCTTTACCAGATATATATCGCTATTACTCTTTTGGAGATCATCTGCCTTATTATTACTGGAATGCCTATATACGATGCGGTTACTATTACCTTTTCCACTGTAGGAACCGGTGGGTTTTCTGTTAATGATGCAGGTATTGGTGGATATTCAATCGCAAGCCAGGCGGTTATCACTGTATTCATGGCACTTTGCGGTGTTAACTTTACCGTTTATTATTTCCTGATCAACAGAAAGCCAAAAGAGGCTTTTGCTGTAGATGAAGTTAAGTACTATTTTGCGACTATGCTCATAGCTGCGTGCCTTATCTCAATAAATGTATACAGAGCAGGGATTATTACCGACTTAAGACTTTCCTTCCATCACTCTCTGTTTACAGTATCATCAATTATGACAACTACAGGTTTTGGAACAATGGATTTCGATAAGTGGCCAATGTTTTCCAAAATGATCCTTTGTTTGTTATCTCTTGTAGGAGCCTGCGCTGGTTCAACAGGTGGTGGATTTAAGTTTTCAAGAGCAATAATCGTCATAAGAAACGCCAGAAACGAACTTAACTACCTTGTCCATCCAAAGGCTGTAAAAAGAGTATATATGGATGGTCATACTGTGGAGGGTACCACTGTAAAATCAGTTTCAGCTTATTTGGGTCTTTATGTAGTTACTTTCATGATTTCCTGCATATTGGTGGCTCTTGATAATTTTGATTTCCAGACCACAGTTACATCGGTGGCAGCAACCATGAATAACATTGGCCCCGGACTTGGAATGGTTGGCCCTATGGGCAATTATTCAGAGTTTTCACCTCTTGCCAAAATTGTATTGATGTTTGACATGCTTGCAGGAAGACTTGAGCTACTTCCTATACTCATATTCATAAAGCCTAAAACCTGGAAGAAATGAAATAATTATTAAATTTCTATAAACAAGCTCTTGAAAATTGTGTCCAAAATGTGATAGACTCTAGTAGTATTTGTGGATAGAAATGAATTAATAGGTGGGTTGAAATGACAAAAACAAGGAGAACAATGCTTATTGTTCTTGGCGCATTTCTCTTGGGAATATCGGTACTTGCTGGTGCTATAGTGCTATTTAGTACTGCAAGTGAAGCCAATATGGACATTACTCGTAGTATTTATGAGAGTTCTCATGAGACATCGAATAAGAGCGAACATATTAGGCTCTCACAGAGAGTGACGGTTAAGACTGGCGAGGGAACACTTCCATTTAGTGGAACAATAACCAAGTCACAAGATGCTTTTTATCCGGGAACTTACAAGATAGTTTTTAGTAACAATGCTATTTTGACTGACACAGCAACTATAGAGGTTAAGTTCCAGGTAAAAGAGGGAGAGACTGTATATATTCTTACAGGCAATAAGGACGGCGGATATACACAGTACGCTGAGGTTGTAGCTTCAAAGCCTGACTGTGTTGAGTTCCAGACCAACATATTACAGAATTATACAATTTCAACTACAAATATTTGTGGTGCTCAGGAGGCTATGGCTAGTCTCGTAGGCAACTGATCATATTTTGTAAATTGCATAGCGAATCGCATATAACAATAGTAAATGTGCGGGGTAGAAGATATAGAAGAGATATTTGAGCTTTCCTAAATCTTTGCCCCGCTTTTTGTTATAGAAAAACAGGAGAATAAAGCCCGGAAAAGCCTTGAATTCATTAGGTATTCCACAGAGTGTGATATAGGAAGCAAGAAGGCTTACAGCTTCATAGAAATGAAAGAAGTAAAATATAAGTATTACACCTATTCCAAATTCGCGATAGTCACAGTTAATAACATGCGCCGTGTAGGCGCCAACGGCTATAACAAGGGCGCTGGCAGGATAGAATGCAATACGGGATATCTTTTTATCTGACATAGATAATTCTTTTCTAAAGAAGTCTACAGCCCATATAACGAGAAGACCGATAAAAAGAGAAAACATGACATTTGAGCTGTACATGAAATCACCTTCAGTCTTATTAAATGCCAGATCATAGGGATATTCTGAAATAATAGCAAAAATAAACAGACTAAGAGCGTATCTTAGTCTGTTTTTAGTGTGATAAAAACCTTCAACCAGTAGAAAAGCAAATACCGGAAAGGCACTGCGACCTATAAATCGCATAGCCTTGTAAAACATGTTCAGCTTCTCAAATTCAAATATATCTTTCTGAACTCCGGCCTGAAATACCGGAAGAATGATTGCTGCGCCGATATGGTCTATAAGCATGCATATGCATGCTATTAATTTAAGTGTATTGCCATTAAGTTTGCGGTATTTGTCTATATTGAAAGTCATATTGTTTTATTCGAAGATAATTTTTTCCCAGGTGTCATCAGGAACAAGTGCAATGTATGTTTTACCATTGTTGATCTCAAGCTCATCGCCGTTTTCGTCATAGTACTTTGTTACATCAGTGTATCCTGATTTAACCCATGTGACGTCCTTAGCAACGCCGTTTGTGAGGTACCAGGCGTATTCACCGGCGCCAACACAGTTGTAGATCAGATATCCTTCATCATCAAGCTGTGTGAAGCTGCATTTCTGAAGAATAACATTCTTGAATGAAAGAACTTCGCCGCTGTCGGCATCTTCATGAGGCTCGCCGTATTCAGAATACTCATAAAGTCCTGTTTCAGGATTATAAGTAAGTGTTGAACTGTTATGAGGGAAAGGAAGAGATACCTTGTTAGCAGTGTAGGATCTGTCATATTTCTCATCAAGATTTATCTCACTGCCATAGTCTGTAAAATTAAAGTGGCTTCCTTCATTAGCAAATTCGTTATAGGTTTCTGAAATGTTTGCCTTAGGTATTTCTCTTTCAAGATCGCCAGAAACGATGTACTCAGTAAACTCTTTGTCTTTACCGTTATTGATTCTGGAGAAAAGACCTGAAATATGGTCTTTAGCCCAATCCATGGCAAAATAAGCATCGTTATGGACAGGACCACCATCGTGACAGAGAATAGCGTTCCACTCTGAAGCTAAGATGATGTTTGTAGGTCTGGTGCTACGAATACTACCAAACTGTTCAAGTGACTTCCAGTCTTTTACAACACACATAAGACGTGTAATGCGGTCATTGGCAGTGCTGTTCATCATTTCGTATACAACGTCAGCCTTAGTTGTTTCATAATGTGGAAGAGCCTTGATCTCATTATCTACCATAACTGCGATAGGACGCTGATCCTTGATGTCTTCGCTTATTGGCTCACCTGTGAGCTCACTGAAATACATTCCCTCAGGGAGAACGTAAGGTTCGTCAGAATTCGCAACTGCCTCTGCTGTCGTAGCTTCTGCGCTTGAATCATTTTTTTCTACTGCTTCATAAGAAACATCACCTGAGGAAGTGTCCTCTGTGTCAGTTGATGAACATGCAGCTACTGAAAGCACAGTAACAGCACACATTATGGAAGCGATAGCTTTTTTGGCATATCTATTAATGTACATTTCCAAAGTCTCCTTAAAATAAAGTCAATCTATATTGTATCAAATTTATGAAAATATTTCCAATAGTGTCAAAGAAACAACAAAGTGCCGTGTGAAACCGAAAGTATGTTATACTGATAAAAACGAGGTATTGCAGATGAAACTTATGTTTATTGGTGCTGATCATGAGGTGACGGGAAGCTGTCATTATCTTGAGGCAGCAGGTAAAAAGATACTTGTGGATTACGGAATGGAACAGGGCAAGGACTATTTTGAGAATGTTTCACTTCCGGTAAGTGCGCCTGAAATTGATTATGTTTTTCTGACCCATGCCCATGTGGATCATTCCGGAAATCTTCCGCTTTTATATTCAAAGGGCTTTAGGGGAAAGATTTTTTCCACTGTAGCTACAGCATCTTTGTGTAATATAATGCTCAGAGACTGTGCGCATATCCAGATGCAGGAAGCTGAGTGGAGGAACAGAAAGGCCAAAAGAAACAAGGACATATCTGAGATGGAACCGGCATATACCATGGAAGATGCTGAGAAAACCATAAAGAGCTTTGTGCCCTGCAGATATGATGAAGAGGTTGAGATCTGCGAAGGCATTAAGATCAGGTTTACCGATATAGGACATCTGCTTGGATCGTCCAGCATTGAGGTGTGGATTCAGGAAAAAAATGTATCTAATAAGATTGTTTTTTCCGGGGACATTGGAAATAAGGACCAGCCGCTTATTAGGGATCCACAAAAAACTGATGCGGCAGATTACGTGGTTATGGAGTCCACTTATGGTGACAGACTTCATACTACTGACAGGCCTGACTATATTAAAGCCCTGACAGAAATTCTTGAAAGAACTTTTTCAAGAGGTGGCAATGTTGTCATACCTTCTTTTGCTGTGGGCAGAACTCAGGAAATGCTGTATTTTATCAGAAAGATAAAAAAGGAAGGACTTGTAAAGTCAAACCCGAATTTCCAGGTGTTTGTGGACAGTCCTCTTGCTGTTGAGGCCACAGAGATATTCAATGACAATCAGATGGAGTGCTATGATGAGGAAGCCATGGAGCTTGTGAAAAAGAGGATAAATCCTATCACATTCCCTGGACTTAATCTTGCGATCACCACCGAGGAATCAAGAGCAATAAACGAGGACCCAGAGCCAAAGGTCATCATTTCTGCTTCCGGAATGTGTGAGGCAGGACGAATAAGGCATCATTTAAAGCACAATCTCTGGAGACCAGAGTGCACGATACTATTTGTTGGATATCAGTCGATAGGAACAACAGGACGTGCTATAGTAGATGGAGCCGAGCAGGTAAAGCTCTTTGGAGAGACAATTGATGTAAAGGCAGATATCTGTAAGCTTGAAGGCTTGTCAGGACACGCAGACAAAAATGGACTTATTGAGTGGATAAATGGCTTCACTGTGCAGAGACCTAAAAAAGTCTTTGTGGTTCATGGTGAGGACAGTGTATGCAGCTCTTTTGCCGAGTGTCTGAGAAATGAATACGGATTCGATGCTATGGCGCCTTACAGCGGCACGGAAGTTGATCTTATATCAGGAGTTGTTCTGAAGGAAGGAATGCCTATTCCTGTAAAGAGAAAAGAATCAACGCTTGTTTCGGATGTTTATGCAAGGCTTAAAGCTGCCGGTGCAAGACTTATGGGCATAATCGCAAAAAGCGAGGGGATAAGCAATAAAGACAAAGCTAAATTTGCAGATCAGATAAACTCACTTTGTGACAAGTGGAGCAAGTAAGAGTTTATAGTAGGAGGAAAGTATGAGCAGAGCTGACGAGATCTTTATAAATATGTGTAAAGATATATTGGAAAATGGAACTTCAACAGAGGGAGAAAAGGTAAGACCACACTGGCCGGACGGAACACCAGCTTATACCATAAAGAAATTCGGTGTGGTCAACAGATATGATCTTTCAAAGGAATTCCCAATCATGACCCTTAGAAAGACAGCGCTTAAGAGTGCGACAGATGAGATTTTATGGATATACCAGAAAAAGAGTAACAACATAAATGACCTTAACAGCCATATTTGGGATGAGTGGGCTGATGAGACAGGTTCGATTGGAAAAGCATACGGCTATCAGATTGGACAAAAGAGCATTTATAAAGAGGGCGAGTTTGATCAGATGGACAGGGTTATCTATGACCTGAAAAATAACCCATTCAGCCGCAGGATCATGACTAATACTTATGTATTTTCTGATCTTCATGAAATGAACCTTTATCCTTGTGCTTACAGTGTGACTTACAATGTAACACAGAAAAAAGGTGAGGACAGACTTACACTCAATGCGATCCTCAACCAGAGATCACAGGATGTTCTGGCAGCCAATAACTGGAATGTGGTTCAGTATGCAGTTCTTGTTCACATGATCGCACAGGTTTGTGATATGAACGTAGGTGAGCTGGTACACGTTATTGCAGATGCTCACATCTATGACCGCCACGTGCCGCTTATCAAGGAGCTTATTGAGAGAAAGCCTCTGCCAGCTCCAAAATTCAAACTCAACCCTGATGTAAAAGACTTCTATGAGTTTACAAGGAATGATGTATCTCTCGAAGGCTATGAAGTAGCCGGCGACCAGATAAAAGATATTCCGATAGCCATATAATACACAACATTTGGAGGACATATGAAAGCAATAGTAGCAGTAGACAGCAATTGGGCAATTGGACACAAGGGGAAGCTCCTTGTCAGTATTCCTGCCGATCAGAAGAATTTCAGAAAGCTCACAACAGGAAATACTATAGTTTACGGAAGAAAGACCCTTGAGACTTTTCCACAGCAGGTGGTCCTTCCAAACAGAAGGAATATAATCCTTTCAACAAGAGAGGACTATACAGTAAAAAATGCAGAGGTAGCTCACAGCAAAGAAGAGCTTCTGGAGCTTGTTAAAGATATTGATACAGACAGTGTTTTTATTATTGGCGGATCAAGCGTCTATAACGAGTTTATCGATGAATGCGATACTGCAATAGTTACTTTTATCGACAAGGAATATCAGGCTGATTCTTACTTCCCTAATCTTGATAAGGATCCGAACTGGGAACTTGTAGATGAGAGCGATGAGCAGGTTTATTTTGATATAACTTACACATATAGGACATACAAGCGCAAATAAAAAAGCGGGGTTGTATTTCAATTATGGATAAAAAAAGAGCATTGATTCTTATAAATAAGACATCAGGAACAGGAAGAGCAGCCAGCGAGACTTTGGAAATAGCGACAGCTCTTGCACAGAAGGGGTATGAACCAATAGTTTACCCTATTCTTCCGGGGAGCAATCTGACATCAGAGGAGATAATACCTCAGTATGATGGGAAAGTGGATATGATCATGTGCAGTGGCGGAGATGGAACGCTGAATCATGTTATGAACGCCATTATGCACATGAAGAAAAAGCCACTTCTTTCCTATGTTCCATCTGGAAGCACCAATGATTTTGCCAAGGGACTGGGAATTCCTTCTTCAAAGGCAAAAGCTATAGAGGTAGTTTCCAAAGGGATGCCTTATACCTATGATGTTGGAAGAATGAACGACAAGTATTTTAATTACGTGGCTGCATTTGGTGCATTTTCAAAGGTTAGCTATGCTACAGATCAGGATCTGAAAAACGTATTGGGCTACGCTGCCTATGTTATCAGTGCAATAGCAGAACTTCCTCAGAATATAGGTTACAGCTGCCATATGAAGATTGAAGCGGATGATCTGTATGAAGAGGGAGATTTTATTTTTGGTGCAGTAAGTAATTCTGCTTCAGTTGCCGGAATGACTCTTTTTGCAGACAGCGATATAAAGCAGGATGATGGCTTTATGGAGCTTCTTTTAATAAAGGCACCCAAGAATCTGGCTGAATTCAATGCGGTAATAGCTGCACTTGCCACAAAAGAACCCGACAATCCATATATTATTTACAAGCAGGTAAAAAGCGCAAAGTTCGTTTCCGATGATGAAACAGAATGGACGCTGGACGGAGAATTTGGCGGAGCATTCAAAGAAACTGAGATAGAAGTTGTTGAAAAGGCAATAACCATTCTTGTCGGAAAAAAATAGTATTGACGAAAACGTTTAAGTAAGTCAATATCATTAGTAAAAAATAATTATATTTGAGGTTAGGTTATGAGCAAGACGTGGGACATAGAAAAGTTTAAGCTCGCAGCAAGAAGTGCAGCAGCAGAGGGCATAGTTATGCTCGAGAATAAAGACGGCGCACTTCCTCTTGAGAAAAATGAGAAGATTGCTGTTTTTGGAAGAGCTCAGATGAATTATTACAAGAGCGGAACAGGCTCAGGCGGAATGGTCAATGCCCGCTATGTTGTAGGAATTTACGAGGCACTTGAAGCTTCAGGCAAATTTAAGATAAACAAAGATGTCAGGAAAGCATATGAAGATTTTGTAAAAGAAAATCCTTATGAGTCAGGATTTGGCTGGGCATCAGAGCCATGGTTTCAGAAGGAAATGCCTTTAACTGATGCGCTCGTAAAAAAGGCAGCAGCTGATTCTGATAAAGCCATTTTCATCATCGGAAGAACTGCCGGTGAAGATCAGGATAATAAGGCTACAGAGGGGAGCTATCTTTTGACCAAAGAAGAAAGCAAGGCTCTTTCTAAGGTATGCAAGGCATTTAAGCAGACAATAGTTCTTTTGAATGTTGGAAATATCATAGATATGAAGTGGGTGAAGGAGTGCAAGCCTTCAGCCGTGTTGTATGTTTGGCAGGGAGGTCAGGAAGGCGGCAACGCTGTTCTTGATGTTCTTTGCGGAGATGTTAATCCTTCAGGTAAGCTTTCAGATACGATTGCTTCAGATATCAATGACTATGCTTCAACTGAGAACTTTGGCTCAGACAAACAGAATTTCCAGGCAGAGGATATCTATGTTGGATACCGCTATTTTGAGACCTTTGATAAAGAGAAGGTTCTTTATCCATTCGGATATGGACTGTCTTATACAAGCTTTGATATAGCTTTGGGAGATTTTTCTTTTGACAAAAAAGAAGGAGTAACCCTTGAAGTATTAGTTTCAAATACAGGTGACAGAGCAGGTAAGGAAGTTGTTCAGGTGTATTTTGAAGCACCAAACGGCAAGCTTGGAAAGGCTAAAAGAGTCCTTTGCGGCTTTGCAAAGACAGATGTTTTAAAGCCTGGTCAGTGTCAGAAACTTGAATTTGATGTGCCTAAGTACTGGATGGCTTCTTATGATGACGGTGGTGTTACAGGTCACAAGTCTTCATATGTCCTTGAAGAGGGCAAATATACTGTTTATGCAGGCAGCGATGTAAGAAGCGCTGAGGTTGCAGGTGAGTTTTCTTTAGACAAGCTTGAAGTTGTATGTGAATGCGAGGAAGCGTACGCTCCTGTTGATAAGTTTAAGCGCCTTAAGGCAGAAGTATCCGGAAAAGGTGTTAAAAAGGTCTATGAAGATGTTCCTCTTAGAACTCTTGATCCTAACAAAAAGAGAAAGGACAGACTTCCCAAGGCACTTAAATACACAGGTGACAAGGGATATAAGCTTGTTGATGTGGCTAATAAGAAAGTCAGCCTTGATAAGTTTATAGCTCAGCTTTCTGACCGTGATCTTGTTACTATGATGCGCGGCGAGGGAATGTGCTCTCCAAAAGTAACTGCCGGAATTGCAGGTGCTTATGGCGGAGTGACAGATTCTCTTTCAAAATTTGGAATTCCTGTAGGCGGATGTTCAGATGGACCTTCCGGAATCCGTATGGACTGTGGAACCCACGCTTTTTCACTTCCGAATGGAACATGTCTTGCCTGCACATTTAATGAAGATATAAACGAAGAGTTGTTTGGCTGGGAGGGACTTGAACTTAGAAAGTTCAGGATTGATGCCCTTTTAGGACCTGGAATGAATATCCACAGAAGTCCTCTTAACGGCAGAAACTTTGAGTATTTCTCAGAGGATCCGTTCCTTACAGGTAAGCTTGTTTCTGCACAACTTCGCGGTATGCACAAGTATGGCGTGACAGGCGTTATCAAGCACTTTGCAGGAAACACCCAGGAGACAAACAGACACAATGTAAACAATGTTGTATCTGAGAGAGCACTTCGTGAGATTTACTTAAAGGGCTTTGAAATTGCCGTAAGAGAAGGCGGTGCAAGAGCTGTAATGAGCACATACGGCCCTGTTAACGGTCTTTGGACAGCAAGCAGCTATGACCTTCTTACTACTATCCTTAGAGGAGAGTGGGGATTTGACGGCATTGTTATGACAGACTGGTGGGCAATGGGCAATGACGAAGCAAACGGTAAGGGAAGCTATGCTAACGTAGCTGCACAGGTACGTGCCCAGAATGACCTCAACATGGTTAATTCAAGCGCTGAAGAGAATTCCAACAAGGATAATCTTGATGATGCTATAGAAAAAGGACTTGTAACAAGAGATGAGCTTGCAAGATGTGCAGGCAATATCTTAAGGTTCCTTCTTAAGACTCCTGCTTTTGAGCATCTTATCGGTAAAGAGTCTGCTCTTGATAAAGAACTGAAAGCTGCAATTGATGAGGATGATGCATCTCTTCAGGATATGATCAAGGTTAAGTTCGATAAAAAAGAACTTTCACTTGATACAAAGCTTATAAATACAGAAAAAGGTGAAACAACAGTATTTCTTTTGTCTACACCTACAAAATGTGAGATGGATGTTGAACTGGTACTTAGAGCAGATAATCAGCCTGATGTTGCTCAGCTTCCTCTTTCAATCTTCCAGGACAGACAGCTAATAAAGACCATCACTCTTACAGGAATGGACAAAGAGTGGAAGAAATTCCGCATAAAGCTTGCTCCATCTTTCCTTGGAAACTTCTACCTGAAGTTCTATTTTGCTCAGAGTGGTCTAGTGTTTGATTCTGTAAAAGTTATAAAAACTAAAGAAATGTAAAATAATAGAGAGTATTCTAGCGTAAGTTTTTGCTTATGTTAGGATGCTTTCTTTTTGTAAGAAGACACAGGGAAGAAGACAGAGGGACGGTTCCAATGTCATTTAGATAGTAGAATTCTTGATAGCAGTATATTATTATAAACATGATAAA
>NZ_SVFW01000074.1 GCF_015056685.1 Butyrivibrio sp.
GAGACACTTGCATTGATGTCATACACCAATTATAATGGTTATAGATGCAAGGAGGTATTGTTTTGGCAGAGAATAAGAGAAAAGTGGGACACCCATTTGCAGAAAATCCAAAGAGAAGCCCAGTCACAATCAGGCTTACTGCGGACGATTATTCCAGGCTGAAGGAATACTCCGAGAAGCATTCAAAGACGATGACACAGGTTATCATGGAAGGTATTGAATTGGTTTACGCCAAAGGATAACCAAGGCAAGGGTCTCTTTCTTATCAAAGAAGGAGGCGGTTAAATGGCACAGTCCAGAAAGGATAACAAAGGCAGAGTCTTAAGAAAAGGTGAAACCTATCGACCGGAAGAAAAGCGATATCATTACACATATATAGATCCAAGAGGAACACGAAGATACATATATGCAACAGATCTGGCCAAGCTGCGTGAAAGAGAAATGGATCTGAAGCGGGACCAGATGGAAGGCATAGATAGTTATGTGGCAGGTCACGCAACAGTCAACGAAGTGTTTGACAGACTTATGGCTGTTAAGACTAATCTCAGAAGAACAACCAGAGCTAATTACGAAGTGATGTATAACAGGCATGTTAGGAATGGCTTCGGAGAAAGACCAATTGGAAGTATCAAGTACTCAGATGTGAAGCTGTTCTATAAGCAGATGGTCACAGAGGATGGAATACAGCCAAACACAATTGCTACTATTCATAGTTGCCTTCACCCGACGTTCGAAATGGCAGTAAGGGACGACATTATAAGGAAGAATCCCTGTCATGGAGTTCTGGGAGAGCTTTCCAATGATTATGGTAAGAACAAAGGGATCAGGAATGCACTTACTGTTGAACAGCAGAAAGCATTCATGAACTATATGGAAGGGCACGAAGTATATGATCATTGGTGGCCGATTTTCACAATTCTTCTGGGAACTGGATGTAGATGTGGTGAATTTATAGGTCTTCGCTGGCAGGACATAGACATGGAAGAGAGAACGATTAACATAAACCATGCGCTTGTCAGAGTAAAGAGACATCGTGGAGATCCGGCAAGAAGACTAGGGGTATCCCTTCCAAAAACAGATGCAGGAATTCGTGTAATTCCAATGATGGATCAAGTTTATGACTGCTTTAAGCGAATTTATGAAGAGCAGTTGGTTACTGGATTTAACGAAACTGTAATAGAGGGAATGAGCGGATTTATCTTCAAGAATGCCAATAATGATGTTCTTTGTGAGCAGAATCTTAATTTCGCAATCAAGAGAATAGTGGCATCCTATAATATGGAAGAGGAAGTCAGAGCGGCAAAGGAAAAGAGAAAGCCGTTGCTTCTCCCAAATTTCTCAGTACACTATCTGAGACACACCTTTTGTACAAGATTTTGTGAGAATGAGTCAAATGTAAAAGTAGTTCAGTCTGTGATGGGGCATAAGAGCGTTCGTACTACACTGGATGTATATGCCGAAGCCACAGGAACAAAAAATCAGGAGGCTATGCAGAACTTATCTGCTAAGTGGAAGGAATTATAGAAAGAGGCCTCCATGTTATAAAGACATATAAAAAAGGTAATGGACATAAAACTGACACAGTTTTTGTTACCAATAATTACTAATAATACCTTGATGATAAAAGGGCAGAAGTCGGTATGTTACTGATAATTACCGATAATAACCGATAAGGGCGT
Source organism: Butyrivibrio sp. (assembly GCF_015056685.1). GTDB lineage: Bacteria > Bacillota > Clostridia > Lachnospirales > Lachnospiraceae > Butyrivibrio. The sequence goes on from NZ_SVFW01000074.1 coordinate 1,680, forward strand.
ATGAAGTAAGAGTTCTGGCACTTATGCCTTACGTAGCTGAGTAATTACAGTTATATATATTGAATTAATTAGAGACACTTTTTAGAAGAGATTCTAAGAAGTGTCTTTTTTTGATATTTTTTCTCATATAAAATTCCGTAATATTATTGACACTAAATCAGAATGAGACCTAGAATGTTAGCTGTGGCTAACTATATAAAACTAGCAAATTGCGTATTTTTGCTTTGAATGCATGAATATAGTGACAAAAGGAGGAAATATGTATGGAGGAAAAGAAAAAAAGTGATATTGCAATACTCTTGGGGTATGCAGGAAAATACAAGATCCTGACTTTTATAGGACTTGCATTGTCAGGAATTGCAATGTTTCTTGGAATGTTGCCGTACATCTGTATATGGCTTGTAGCGCGGGATCTCATTGCAGTAGCACCAAACTGGACATTGGCAACAGGGGTTCAAAAATACGGATGGATGGCATTTGTATTTGCAGTAGTAGGTATACTTGTTTATTTTGCTGCACTTATGTGCACACATCTTGCAGCATTCAGAACTGCTTCAAATATCAGAAAGCAGGGAATGGCACATCTTATGGAGGCGCCTCTTGGATTTTTTGATTCTAATGCGTCAGGTCTTTTACGAAACCGCCTTGATGGTGCAGCATCAGAAACTGAAACACTTCTGGCCCATAACCTGGCTGATATTGTTGGAAGTATTGTTATGTTTGTTGGGATGATAGTCCTGATGTTTGTGTTTGACTGGAGGATGGGGGCTTCATGTCTTTTGGCGGCAGTTGTATCTGTGGCTGCCATGTTTACAATGATGGGCGGTAAGAATGCACAGCTTATGCATGAGTATCAGGCTGCGCAGGATTATATGAGTAAGGCCGGTACAGAATATGTAAGGGGAATACCGGTGGTTAAGGTTTTCCAGCAAACGGTGTATTCCTTCAAGGCATTTAAGGATGCTATAGAAGACTACAGCCAGAAGGCAGAGCATTATGCGATTAAGGTTTGCCGAGTCCCTCAGTCAGTTAACCTCACAGCAACCGAAGGAGCATTTATTTTCCTTGTTCCGGCAGCAGTTCTTATCGCACCTGGAGCATTGAAGGACGGGAACTTTGCAGGCTTTGTGACTAATTTTGCTTTCTATGCAGTTTTTTCTGCTATTGTATCTACTGCTCTTGCAAGGATCATGTTCGCTACAAACGGTATAATGCTTGCAAGTAGTGCTATCAAGAGAATTGATCAGGTTATGGGGGCTCCAACGCTCGAAGTGACAGATAACCCTGAGACACCCAAAGATAACAGCATTGAATTCAAGGATGTAAGCTTTACTTATGAAGGGGCAGATATTCCAGCAATTGACCATGTTTCTTTTAAAGTGGAACCTGGACAGACAGTAGCGCTTGTTGGACCTTCGGGAGGAGGAAAAACAACTGCAGCCAGCCTGATACCTCGCTTCTGGGATGTGACCTCAGGGGCTGTATATGTTGGAGGCGTGGATGTAAGGAACATGGATCCCCACGTCCTGATGGACAGGATTGCATTTGTTTTCCAGAATAACAGGCTCTTTAAAGCGAGCATTTTTGAAAACGTCAGGGCAGCAAAGCCTGGAGCTTCAAGAGAAGAAGTACAAAGAGCTTTTGATGCAGCACAGTGCGGCGACATTCTTGCTAAGCTTCCAAATGGCATGGATACAGTAATAGGAACAGCCGGCGTTTATCTTTCCGGTGGAGAGCAGCAGAGAGTGGCGCTTGCAAGAGCAATCCTTAAGGATGCGCCTATAGTCATCCTTGATGAAGCGACAGCTTTTGCGGATCCGGAAAATGAAGTGCTCATTCAAAAAGCCTTTGCGACACTTACCAAAGGAAAAACAGTCATTATGATCGCTCATCGTCTTTCAACAGTTGTGAGCGCAGACAAGATCATTGTGCTTGATGGAGGTAAGACTGTAGAAGAGGGCTCACATGAAACTTTGAAACAAAAGAACGGAATGTACTCACACATGTGGGCGGATTACAATCAGGCAGTCAATTGGCGCATTTCTGCAGGGGAGGCGATGTAAATGTTTGGAAAAGAATTTCAAAGAAAATATGCACTTACCGATCATGGAATAGAAAATACAAAAAAGGCAACACTTTGGACCGTTATAGTAAATCTTATTACTATGGGCGGAATGGGAATCCTCTACTATATGATGTCTAAGTACATGGATACGCTGACTAAAGGCACTGCGCTTCCCGGTGTAGTAATGATCCTGGCCCTGGTACTTGGATTTGTTGTGATATCTTTTGTCACACATATGCAGCAGTATACGGCAACATATGGACTGGTTTACGGGGAAGTAAAAGACGTTCGTATTTCTTTAGCTGAGAGAATGAGAAAGCTTCCTCTTGGATATTTTGGAAAAAGAGATCTCGCAGACCTTACAGAAACCATTATGGGCGATGTGAACAGATTGGAACACGTATGGTCGCACTGCCTTGGATATCTGTATGGGTCATATATATCGACAGCGGTAGTGGCAGTAATGCTGTTTGCGTTTGATTGGAGACTTGCAGCTGCCTGCCTATGGGGAGTGCCTGTTGCATTTATTCTTTTATTTGGCAGCAGGAAAATAAATAAGCGCAATTCGGAGATCACTAAAGAGGCCGGAATCCAGGTATCTGACGGTATCCAGGAGACAATTGAGAATATCAGGGAGATAAGAGCTACCAATCAGGAAGAAAGATTCCTGAAAGACCTTGATGAAAAGATAAATAATCATGAGAAAAAAATGATCTCAGGGGAGCTTTCCTGCGGGATCTTTGTAAATGCAGCAAGTGTCATTATGCGACTTGGCGTTGCAACAACGATCCTTGCCGGAACAAAGATGATTGTTTCTGGAAGCATTGATTTTATGGTGCTGTTTATGTTCATGTTAGTTATTACCAGAATCTATGCGCCTTTTGATCAGGCTCTTGCCCTTATTTCAGAAATGCTCATGTCGCAGATTTCAGCTACTAGGCTTACGGAAATCTACGATACAAAGACAGCAGAAGGTGCAGGAAGCTTTGAACCGGCAGGACATGACATTGTTTTTGACAATGTTGGCTTTGCATATCAGGATAATAATACTAGTGGTGATGAGAAAGTCCTGAGCAGTGTCAGCTTTACAGCAAAGGAAGGGGAAGTGACAGCACTTGTAGGTCCGTCTGGATCAGGTAAGAGTACCTGCGCAAGACTTGCTGCCAGATTATGGGATGCTTCAACAGGTTCTATCAAAGTGGGCGGAGTAGATATAGGCTCTGTTGATCCGGAGGTGCTTTTGTCTGATTACTCTATGGTATTTCAGGATGTTGTGCTCTTTGATGACACAGTAATGGAAAACATCCGTCTTGGTAAGCATGGCGCTACTGATGAAGAAGTAATGGCAGCAGCAAAGGCTGCAAATTGTGATGAATTCGTGCTGAAATTGCCACAGGGTTACAACACGACCATAGGCGAAAATGGTGCAAAACTTTCAGGCGGAGAGAGACAGCGCATTTCCATCGCGAGAGCTCTTTTGAAAAATGCGCCCATTGTTCTTCTTGATGAAGCTACGGCATCTTTGGATGTTGAGAATGAAACAAAAGTTCAGGGAGCGCTGTCGCGGCTGCTTTCAGGTAAGACAGTTCTTGTTATCGCGCATCGCATGCGCACTGTTGAAGCGGCAGATAAGATCGTGGTCCTTGCGGATGGAAAGGTTGCGGAGGAAGGCAGCCCTAATGAACTTATGAAAAAGAATGATGGAATCTTTAAACATATGACAATGCTCCAGAATGATAGCGCAGAGTGGAGCATTGCGTAAATAATTTATCTATTGATAGTGACGATAGGAAACGGAGACATTTCCCGGAAAAAATTTCGGGAAGTGTCTCTTAATTTTTGCATTTTTTGATGAGATTTATAGATGCGAAAATCGCCCTAAAAATTGTGTACACAATTACGTGCATAAAAACACAAAATGTACACAAATATAAAAATTTATATAGTGTAATTGTGAACAAATTCGTAAATCAAGAGAATATTATATAGAAACAAATGCTAGTGTTTGACTATATTTGTACAATATTATAGACAAAAGTTAACGTGAAATTAAAATTCTAAATTTTACATAAAAAAAGTATGAAAATTGTATTGTCATTAATTCGTTTGTGGTGTATGTTATGAATGATAATTCAGTTTATCGATTTAATTAATATAAGAAGGAAACTTTTTTTAAATGGAAAATGAGTTTATTGAGTTAGAAGGAACTGACGACGAAATCGATTTTGGCGAGCTTTTCTTTGTTTTGAAAAGTCATATCATCGCAATTATAGTTGCACTTTTATCAGGAGCAATCATTGCATTATTAATCACATTGTTAATTATTAAACCAGTATATAAGTCCTCTTCTATGATTTATATTTTTTCGAAGACTACATCGGTAACGTCAGCCATTGATCTTCAGATCGGATCACAGCTGACAGTTGATTTTGAGATTTTGGGAACAAGCCGTCCGGTTATAGAAAGAGTAATACAGGAGCTTGAACTTGATACCAATTATGAGAAGTTGGTTAAGACAATAGATGTTGAAAATCCTAAGGGGTCACGAATCATAAAGATAACAGCTTCTAATCAGGATCCTCAGCTTGCCTGCGATATAGCTAATGCGCTTGCTGAAAACCTTGCAGCGAGAGTTGCGGAGGTAATTGATACAACAAAACCTTCATCTGTTGAGAATGCGGTTCCGGCCACTAAGCCTTCAAGCCCAAGTAAGACTAAAAATACAGCCCTTGGCGGAATCATAGGAATGCTTATAGCAATCGCTATTATCCTTGTTCGCTACTACAGCGACATGTCTCTTAGAGATGAAGAGGATGTTACCAAGTATCTTGGCCTGGCTACACTTGCTGAGTTCCCTTATGAAAAGAGTATCGAGGGTGAACAGCAGGGCGATATGAGAGGCAGAAGGAACAGTAAGAGAAGATTATGAAAAAAAACAGCAATGTGATATTTCTCTCGGGGATACTTGTAGCAGCAATCTTTGCGGGAATTGGCTCCTATAGCTTTGCAAACTATTCCCGTGAAAAAGAGGAAACAAATATCGAAGAAGATTTTGTTCAGGAAAGTACCAATGAACAGAGTGCACAGACAGCGCTGGCTACAACGCAGAACTCCGTAGAAGTAAACAAGATAGATAAGAGTGAGGCATCTGCGCCGGTCATACCGGTTGATTTTGATAAATTACAAAAGACCAATCCGGACATATTCGCATGGATCAATGTTCCGGGAACCAAGATAGATTATCCTATAGCGCAGCATCCGACAGATGATGGATATTATCTCAAACACGGCGCTAACGGAATGTCATCTTCGCACGGATGCCCATACATTGAGCTTTGTGATACAGGTAGTTTTAAAGAGTTCAACACTGTTGTCTATGGACACAATATGAAGGATGGCAGCATGTTTGCCGGACTTCATAGCTTTGAGGATAAGGACTTTTTTAATAAGCATCGCGAAGTAAAGGTTTATACGAAAGAGCACGCATTTACTTATAAAATATTTGGTGCAGTCATGTATAGCGATGCACATATTCCTTATTACTATAACGACAACATTGAATCAGATAGAACGGCTTTTATTAAGTCATTGACAACAGATTCAGTAGCAGACAGAAGCTACATCGACAAAGATGTAAAGGTTACAAAGGACAATTACATTCTTACACTCAGCACCTGCGATGCAAAGCTTCGAAGCAATAGATTCATAGTTTTGGCAGTTCTTACAGAAATAGATGGACAGAGTGCCGGTAAATGAAAAAGAAGAAAGTATATATGATGATCGCTGCGGCAGCCATAGTAATTGGAATTGCAGTATTTGCCGGAGCGAAGTTATCTGAAGTTAATAAAATTACATCAATTACCAGAAAAACAGATTCAGGTAATGAAAGTGCCGCTGAAGGCACTACAGGAGAAGATGATTTTATAAGAGATTCTTTTGATGGAAGCGTCACTTATAAAGGTCAGAGATATGAGATAAACACCAAGGTTGATACAGTTCTTTTTCTTGGAATTGATACCAGCAACCAGACAAGAGAAGGTATTGGGATAGATGAGGGTGGAAGGAGTGATACCATCATTCTTTTCGCCATCGACAATGAAAAACAGCAGATCACACCACTTGAGATCAACAGAGATTCAATAGTGGATGTTGATATATATGACAATGACGGGAATTATCTTACAACCGGAAAAGAGCAACTGACAATGCAGTACTCTTATGGCCGCGATCCAATGCAGGCCAGCAATCTGACAAGAGAAAAGGTATCCGACCTTCTTGGAAGAACAAGGATTGACAGCGTGATATCACTGACTATGGAGGGCATTGAGCCAATAGTAGATTCCATAGGCGGGGTAACGCTGAAGCTTGAAGATGATCACACAGACATTGATCCTGCCTACACAAAAGGAGCTGTGATAACGCTTGACGGACAGAGGGCTTACGATTTTGTTCACACCAGAGATGTGACAATAAGAGGCAGTAACATGAACCGTATGTCCAGACAGACACAGTTTATGATGGCTCTTTTTAATACGATCCATGGAAAAGGTTCCTCTATTATAGAGACTATGGAAAACAGCGCAGGTGATTATCTGTATGAAGACATCGATGCAGACAGTGTCGATCATCTAGCATCATACGACTACTCAGGAACAATAATGACCTTGCCCGGGGAAAATGTTACCGAAGGAGTCCATGATGAGTTTTATATAGATGATGAAAAGCTTCTAGAAGTTGTGCTAGAGCTTTTTTATAAAAAAGTGTAACAGCTTTTTTGTAACAAAAAATTTAGTAAAGGAGAAAAGTATGAAAAGGGTAAAGGTATTATCAATCGCTGCGATCGCAGCAGTGTTAGTTTCAACACTAACATTCAGTTCAGAAGTTTATGCAACTTCCAGAACAACTACTCTTGAAGTGGCAGGCGCTGCTCGTACTACTGCTCAGCCAGCACAGGCAACACAGGGCGCACAGGTCCTTGGTGATGTCAGAGAAGGCGTTGTCAGTGACGATGTTGTTGTAGAGCAGATCACAAATGCAGAAGCTGCAGCAGTGCTCAATGACGTTAACGCAGTCGCTGAAGTAATTGCTTCAACTGGTGTAAGCGTTTCACCTGAGAAGGTTGCAGTCCTTGGCAGCATGGAACTTACAGCAAAGCCTGGCGTAGAAGTTTCAGAGAAGAATCCATTATTCGTCTCTTTCAACTTCCCTGGAGTTACAGTTAACACCAAAGCTTTTGTTTGCCACTTTGTGAATGGTAAGTGGACTGTAGAGCCTACAGAGGTTAAGGACGGACTTATTGTTGGTAAGTTCACAAGTCTTTCACCTGTAGCAGTTGTTGTAGATAAGACAACACTTGACTCATCAGTACTTGGTGCAAGCAAGGCTAAATCACCAAGAACAGGTGATGACTTCGCATGGATCATTGCTATCTGCGCTGCAGGAGCAGTTGTTTCATCTGTTGTTGCTTACAAAGCAAAAAAGAGGGCATAAATAATCATGTTTTTATTTTCTGAGGCAGCTGTTTTATCGGACATCCATTGCCACTTAGTACCATATGTAGATGATGGAGCAGCTGATATGGAGGATGCTTTAGAACTGATAAAAGATGAATATTCCCAAGGCGTGCGTCATATTGTTATGACGCCGCATTTGCGGAATAACATGTTTGATACAAAAGTATCTGAAGTGAAAGCCAGTTTTGAGGAAGTAAAAAAACTTATTCAGGAAACAGATATGAAAGATATGTCTGTATATCTTAGCAGGGAGTATCACTGTGACAGCAGGTTAAAGGCACTTTTGGAAGGCTACTATGCCGGAAAAAAAGAAATAATCTTTGAGGAAAACAGTTACATACCTGTAGAAGAATTACTTCCTTTTGGAAAGAAGAGATGCATTTTGCTTGAGTTTTCAACAAATAAGTATCAGAAAGATGAAATGATCGAGTTTACAGAGCTCGCCCTGGACTGCGGATATACACCTGTTATAGCTCATGCAGAAAGGTACCGCTCAGTACAGGAAAAACCTGAAAGCGTAAATAGTCTGCGAAGACTAGGCGCCTATATCCAGGTAAATGCTGACGCACTTTTGGGAGACGATGCAAAAGAAATAGTGGATACAGCAAGGAAGCTGGTATTTGCCGGGGATGCAGATATCGTAGCATCGGATGCACATGATCCCGAGTTCAGAAAACCAATGCTGAAAAAGTGTTACGGTTATCTGAAAAGAAAAATTGGGAAAGAGAAAACAGATATGCTTATGAATGATACAGCTGTCAAGCTGCTAGAGGGGTAATGCTTTATCCAGATAAGCTATACGAAATAAGGTTTTAAGGAGTTTTTTGATGTTTGACATAAAGATTGAAAGAAAGAATTACCCTTTTGCAATGGCTGAGGAGTTTAAAAACCTCAGAACAAGCATAATCTTTAGTGGCGAGGACATAAAAACTGTATTGTTTACAAGCTGCTTTGCCAACGAAGGAAAGAGTACTATCACTTTGGAGCTTGCAAGATCCTTTGCAGAGCTCGATAAAAAAGTAATTTTCATAGATTGCGATCTTAGAAAATCAATTCTAAAGCGCAAGATTAGAGACGGAATAATCAAAAAAGGCCTGACACATTACCTTACAGGACAGTGCAGCCTTGAAGACATTATATATAGAAATAATCCCGGAAGGGAAAAAGACGTCGAGTTCTTTGTAATACCTGCAGGACCATCAACAAACAGTCCTACAGAGCTCTTGTCTTCACAGAAGTTCAGCGATCTGCTTACTGAACTCAGAGAAGACTATGACGTCATAATAATTGATGCTCCTCCACTTGGAAGTGTTGTGGATGCATCAATTATAAGTAGCAAGGTAGATGGCTCAGTTCTTATTGTTGAAGCTGGTGGAGCCAACTACAAAGTTGTAAAAAAGGTAGCCGATAAGCTCACATCTTCCGGAGCAAGACTATTGGGAGTAGTCCTTAATAAGGTGGATAAATCTAAAAAGAGCTACAGCTATTATAAGTACGGTAAGGATTACGGTTACGGGGATAAATACGGTTACGGAAATTAACCGTGGGTTGTGTATGAAAAGGTATTAGGGGGATGTGAGATCTCTTCTGAAAGATAGACATCTTAGGTAAGCACATTAGTAGCTTTCTGACAGACTTCTTTTTTACTCCAAAATACTTGAAAAAAGTTTTTAAAACCTGGCTAAAGGGCAGGGTGTGTTTTTTATAGTCAAAAATAGGGCTATTAGTATTTGCGGAGGAGGAGAAAAATGAACGCATCTAGCAGCGAAACTGTTCATCATGTATTTATTATTGGCGCAAAGTCTTTTGGACAGTATGGAGGATATGAGACATTTGTAGACAAGCTTACAGAACAGCATTCTCATATAAGATCTATCCAGTATCATGTGGCATGTAAGGAAAATGGATCAGGCTGCATGGATGAAACAAAGCTGGTTGGGGTAAGTGACATTGTTAAGGATACAAATGGTAAAGTAAGAGAGTTTACGTATCACAATGCACATGCATTTAAAATTCGTTGCCCTAAGTTAGGTGCAGCTTGCGCAATATATTATGATATTGCAGCCCTTAGATACAGTATAGCATATTGTAGGAAAAATAATATTGATCATCCAATATTTTACATACTTGCATGTAGAATAGGACCATTTATTGGATTCTACAAAAAGATAATAAAGGCCATGAGTGGTGAGTTATATGTAAACCCTGACGGCCATGAGTGGATGCGTGCAAAATGGCCAGCTCCAATAAAGAAGTATTGGAAAATATCTGAGACACTAATGGTAAAACATGCTGATTTGTTAGTATGTGATTCGGTAAATATAGAGAAATACATTAGGAAAGAGTATTCAAAATATAATCCTAGAACAACTTATATAGCGTATGGCTCTGATACAAGGCCATCTACGCTTTCTGACGATGATGATAAGTTTTTAGATTGGCTTCATGAGAAAGGTCTTGAACCTGATAATTATTATTTGTCAGTAGGGCGTTTTGTGCCAGAGAATAACTTTGAGACAATGATCAGAGAATTTATGAATAGTAATAGTGAAAAGAACTTTGCATTAATCACAAATGTTAATGACAAATTTCTAGATGAGCTTGAGAACAAGTTGCACTATTCTGCTGATCCAAGAATTAAATTTGTTGGAACTGTATATGATACTGAACTTTTAAAGAAAATACGTGAACATGCATATGCATATTTCCATGGTCACGAAGTTGGAGGCACAAATCCGAGTCTTCTTGAGGCTTTAGGAAGCACTAATGTTAATTTACTGCTTGATGTAGGTTTTAACCGAGAAGTCGGGCAGGATGCAGCAATGTACTGGGTAAAATCACAGGGGAATCTTGCAGATTTAATTGATAAAACTGATGGACTTGTTCTCGAAAAGAGAATTAGTCTAGGTGAAATGTCAAAGAAGAGGATAAGAGAAGCGTATAGCTGGAAATATATTGCTGATGAATATCTTGAATTATTTGATCCTGTTTTTGTAGAAGATATTGAGCAGATTGAGATGTATGCAGGGTGAATAGCTATTATAGAATATGTGTTTGCTTACTTAATGGCGTTTTGTAATTATTAAATTATATCTGAGCTTAGTGAGTTTATACGTTCCGCGAGGAAAGTATAAACTCACTAATTTGAGGAACTTCATTTTATGTGTGAGTTTAAAGTAAATATTTTTTATTTGGGAGTATGATGAAGATTTTACACTATTCATTGGGATTTCCCCCATATAGAAGTGGGGGACTGACTAAATTTTGTATCGATTTAATGAATTGGCAAATACATGAAGGAAATGTGGTTTCTCTGCTTTGGCCGGGAAAAATGACAATGATTAATTCTTCAATGATAAAAATCATTCGTCGTCAGTCTGTAGGAAACATTGATTCTTATGAGGTTGTTAATCCGAATCCAGTTCCATATGATGAAGGGATTGCTCAAGTGAAAAGATTTATGCAATCAGGCTCATTAGACATTTATCGATCATTTTTGAAAAAAGTGGATCCTGATATTATACATTTTCATACACTAATGGGGCTACATAAAGAATTGATTGAAGCAGCAAAAGAACTGAAAATAAGACTAGTTTTTACTACACATGATTTTTATGCTATGTGTCCAAGAGTTACATTATTTCATAATAATAGTATATGCAAAGATGTAACAGATTGTAAATTGTGTCCAGAATGTAATGCACATGCCTTATCAATTAACAAAATACGTATTTTGCAGTCTCCAACATATAGAAGACTGAAAAATGTTCCAGCTATACAAATGTTAAGAAAAAAACATAGAGACAATGTTTTAAACGAGAATAATTCTAAAACACCAGTTGATATAAAATCTAATCCATCTGACTATCAGTCTTTAAGAGAGTTTTATTATTCAATGATTAAGATGATGGATTGTATTCATTTTAATAGCGATATTGCCAAGAAAATATATTGTGATTTTTTTAAAGATGATCTACCGGAGTCTGCTATTATCAGCATTACGCACAGTATGATTAACAGCAATATGAAAATACGACACTATGGAGAAACGATTAGAATCACGTATCTTGGTGCTCAAAGTACAGCTAAAGGATATTTCGAATTACGTAAGGCGTTGGATGAACTATGGTCAGAAAACAAAAACTTTGTACTCAATGAGATTTTTGAACCTGTCAATAATGCTTCTTATATAAATGTAATAGGTAAATATACCTCAGAGCAGTTAGGAGATGTATTCGATAAAACAGATGTATTAATTGCTCCAAGCATTTGGTATGAAACTTTTGGATATACAGTTATAGAAGCTCTGAGTTTTGGCGTTCCGGTTATAGTGAGTAATCGGGTTGGGGCTATGGATATAATCCCTGATGGTGCTGGAATAGTATATGATGCAGAAAATCACAATGAGCTAGTATCAGTACTTAGAGGGCTGAATAAGGATACGCTGGAAAAAATGAATCGAGTAATTGTATCAGATTATCAGCCACTGAGTATTGCGAAAATGAATAGTGATATATTTATTCATTGTTATTTATGATTAGTATGAGATTTATAAATAAAGTGCATATTGCATAATAGATCTAGTG
>NZ_SVFW01000075.1 GCF_015056685.1 Butyrivibrio sp.
TGCTCTTTTTATTTTGAACTCCCGAAAATAAAGGATTTAGTAACAAAAAAGGGGGTGTCAGATTTGACACTACCAAAAGTTTTTTGGAGGATAAAAAATGGCAGAAGAAACAATGAATGATTTTAAGGATGAGATTGAAAGATCATTTAGAAAGGTAAAAGAAGGGGATATTCTTGAGGGAACAGTTATAGATATTTCAGAAACTGAAATTACTCTTGACCTTAAGTACTACACTCAGGGCGTTATAAAAGTAGCTGATATGAGTGATGATCCAAAGTTTTCAATTCACAGAGATGTAAAAATTGGCGACGAGATCTCAGCGACAGTTATCAGCACTGATGACGGAAATGGAAATATTCTTTTGTCTAAAAAAGAGGCAAATCAGGTTATTTCATGGGACAAAATAAAGGAAATAGCTGATTCGGATTCATATGTAGATGTAAAAGTATCAGAGGCAGTTAAGAGTGGATGCGTAGCGTTCTTAGAGGGAATAAGAGGATTTATTCCTGCATCTAAACTTGATCTTCAGTTTGTTGAAGAGGATAAGCTTTCTGAATACGTTGGCAAAACTCTTAAGGTTAAGGTCATAACAGCAGACAAGGATGCTGATAAACTTGTTCTTTCTGCAAGAGAGTACTTAAAGGAACAGGCTGATGCAAAAAGAGCAGAGATGATCTCCAATGTTGAAGTGGGACTTGTGACCGAAGGTGTTGTTGAAAGCCTTCAGAATTATGGCGCATTTGTAAATCTTGGAAATGGAATGACTGGACTTGTTCATATTTCTCAGATATGTAATCAGAGAATAGCTCATCCATCATCAGTTTTGAAGGTTGGCCAGAAAGTAAAGGTTAAGGTCATTGCCATAAAGGATGGAAGACTCAGCCTTAGCATGAAAGCACTTGAAGAAATAGCTGCTACTGAGATCACTGAAGAAAAAATAGAGTTTGAGAGTGATGGTGATGCTACAACTTCACTCGGAGATCTCTTAAAGAAAGCAGGATTTTGATGCGATAAGCGGCGCACACTCGTGACTTTAGTCATGAGTTAGCCGCAAAAACAGAAATATAAAGAAAGGAGGCAGAACATGAATATTACATCTATGTATTCTGTCAAAATAAAAGAATACAGACATATCTTTAAAGAATCCATAGAACAATATCGTTCTGCCACAGATTTCTTTATAGGTATCTGTTTAAAAGAATGGGACAGGATAACACCCATCAAAGGATTGAAAGCAAAACAGTCATATGTAGAGACACTAACAGTACCAACATCAAGAAGACTAAATGTAGCATATAACTTTAATCAAAAGTTTTACAAGATGCCATGTTACCTGCGAAGAGCAGCTATATCAGAAGCTATCGGTAAAGTCAGTTCCTATAAAAGTAATCTTTTGAACTGGGATTCTTCTGATAAGCGCGAGCGTGGTTTAAAACCATCTCTGCCAAAAGCAGGCTTTTGCTACCCAGTGCTTTATCGTGACAACATGTATGTCCGTGAAAGTGACTATACCGCGCAGATAAAAGTGTTCCGTAATAATACTTGGGATTGGATAACGGTACAGCTTCGCAAGAGCGATGTAGACTATATCCTTCATCATTGTAAAAGTTTAAAAGAATGCGCTCCAACACTACAAAAGCGTGGCAAATGCTGGTATCTTGACTTTGCATTTGAACAAAACATAAAGCTTGTGAATACACCAATCAGAAAACAGACAATACTATCCGTGGATCTTGGGATAAACTCTTCTGCAACATGTACTGTCATGCGTTCAGATGGCACGGTCTTAGGGAGACATTTTCTTAAACTTCCTAAAGAATACGACTCTCTAAAGCACAAGATAGGACATATCAAAAGAGCACAACGCCATGGTTCAAGGGTAGTCACTAATCTCTGGAGTTATGCAAAAGGTGTTAATGATGACATTGCAGTAAAGATAGTAAATTTCATTATGGAAAATGCAACACTCTACAATGTGGATGTGATTGTATTTGAGCACCTGGATCTTAACAAAAAGAAAAGAGGTTCACACAAACAAAAGCTTGCATTGTGGAAGGCGCGATATGTACAAAACATGGTCGAACATAAAGCCCATGTAAACGGCATACGTATCAGCCATATCAACGCCAGGGGAACAAGTTATCTTGCTTATGATGGCAGTGGCAGGGTTCTCCGCGGGCATGATTCAACTAAATGCAAAAGTTACAGCGAATGTGAATTCCAGAACGGAAAGATCTACAACTGTGACCTTAATGCCACATATAATATATGCTCAAGGTACTTTGTAAGAGAGCTCTTAAAGACCTTGCCCGCAAGGGAGAGGCAGCGCATCGAGGCAAAAATCCCCGGTTGTGCGAAGAGAAGCACCTGCACGTTGGCTACACTAATTAGCTTAAATGGAGAACTTCAGGCTGCAGCTTGATGTATCGCTGTATAAGCTGTATCTGTAGTCAATGAGTCCATGCCCTAGAAAACGGGGTATGGAAGCACGCGACTTTAGTCGTGTGAGGCTTCACTTAATGGAAAATGAGTTATTTGAGAGAGCGCCAATTTCGAAAGCGTACATGAAAATGGAGCTCCCTGTTGTGATGGGTATGATCGTGACACTTGTATATAATCTGGTGGATACATATTTTCTTGCGAGTGGCATAAAATCCAGAAGTGCCCATATCTTTGGATAGATCTCGGAGTATTCGCAAAGACACAGTAAATATAAAATAATGCGCCCTGTTTTCTTTCATGCTTATTCAGAACAGAAAACAGGGCTTTTATTTTATCTTAACTGTCTCTATTGCTCATACTAAATCGCTCTATCCAAAGGTATGGGCACTTTCAGCTTGACTGCGTCCGTTTACAAAAAAGTATACTTTTTCGCAGGCAACAAGGTGAAGTTTATAGAAAATTTACTGTAAAATATTATAGAAATAAACGATAATATATATAGACTGTTTACACTGTCACGTTTTTGTCTGTGTTTCATGAAAGGAGATATGGCATGGAAGGCATGAATACTCAGGATATGCTTGGTGGTCAGGATTTATCTACAGCGAATGTTGATGATCTTATAGCGGCAATGAAGGCAGAAGAAGGCGCAGCTGTTCAGGAACAAGCTGCAGAAGCTCCGGCTCCTAAAAAGCCACGAAAGAAAGTTGAGAAAGAACCAGTTCAGGATATTCCTGATCTGGAAGCTATGCTTGCTGGAAATGGACAAGAAGCAGCTGCAGAAGTGTCAGTAGAGATGCCGGCTGAAATGCCAGCTGCAGAGGCACCAGTAGAGATGCCAGCCGAAATGCCAGCTGCAGAAGTGCCAACAGAAATGCCGGCAGCAGAAGAAGCAGCGCCGGATACAGATATGATGGCAATGATGGCAACAATGGAGGGAGCATCAGCAGAGGAAGCCCCAGCAGAGGCGCCAGTAGAGATGCCGGCTGAAATGCCAGCTGCAGAAGTGCCAACAGAAATGCCGGTAGCAGAAACAGCAGAGATGCCAGCAGAAATATCGGCTGCAGAAGAGGCAGTGCCGGATACAGATATGATGGCAATGATGGCAGCAATGGAAGGAGCATCAGCAGAGGAGGCCCCAGCAGAGGCACCAGTAGAAATGCCAGCAGAAATGCCGGCTGCAGAAGTGCCAGTAGAAATGCCGGCAGTAGAAGAAGCACCTACAGAGGCAACATCGCCTGCACAGGATGTTGAGGCAATGATGGCGGCGATGGCAGCTGCTCAAAATGCTTCAGAAGTTGATGCAATGATGGCTGCAATGGCTTCAGGAGAAGCTCCTGCCGAGGTACCGACAGAAGAAGCTGTAGAGGCTAGCCCAGCTGAAATGGCAGAGGCCGATGCTATGGCAGCAGCAATGGCAGCTATGGGGGAAGTGCCAGCTGAGGAAGCACCAGCAGTAGAAGTACTTGTAGAGATGCCAGTCGAAGAAGTGCCTGCGGACATGCCAGTTGCAGAAGAAGTAGCGCCGGATACAGATATGATGGCAATGATGGCAGCAATGGAAGGAACTCCAGTAGTAGAGGAAGCTCCGGTGGCAGAGCCTCAGGTTGAAGAAGCTTCGATTGAAACACCAGCAATGGACATAAATCCAGATGATATAGATCCTGTTATGGCGGCAATGATGGCGGATGCAGCTGCAGCTGCGGCCGCAGCAGAAGCACCGGTTGAAGAAGTTCCGACAGAGGAAGCACCAGCAGAGATGCCAGTAGAGATGCCGGCAGAAGAAGTGCCTATGGACATGCCAGCTGCAGAAGAAGCAGCGCCGGATACAGATATGATGGCAATGATGGCGTCAATGGAAGGAACGGCAGCAGAAGAGGTTTCTGCTGAAGAGGCGCCAGCAGCGATGCCGATAGAAGAGGCAGCGCCAGATACAGACATGATGGCAATGATGGCGGCAATGGAAGGAGCATCTGCAGGCGAAGCTCCTGTTGAAGAAGCACCGGTAGCAGAGATGCCAATTGAAGAGGCGCCTGTAGAAATGCCCGCAGAAGAGGCTATGACAGCAGAGGAACCTCCAATCGTAGAAGCACCTATGGACATTGACCCTGTGGCAGCTGCAATGATGGCTTCAGGAGAAGAAACAGCTGGTATTGATACTTCAGATACAGAAGAGCAGGTTCCTGCGGAGATGGATATGGCGGCAGCAGCTGATGCGATGGAAGGTGCTGTAGAAGATATAGAAGCTTTCCTTGATTCAGAAGATTATGAGTATTTTACAGTAAAAGCAGGCAGTATGACTACTATGGTTATGAAGATGTCTGATGGAAGCGCCATGTCAATTGTTTATGAAGGCAATGAGTTTGATGCATTGGAGTCATCTTTTAACAAGGATGGAAAGACAGTTTATGCCGATATTATGAATGCCTTTGTAAAGGAAACTATTAAAACGGGCGGATCTGTTTGCATGACACGTCATAAAGGCGGAAAAGTGGTATCTAAATGATAATAATTATGGAAACGTGAAGCCTTTTTGATTAGAGAATTGAAGGATGTTGTGTTATGATAAAAGAGTAATTCCTAAACGAAATTCAGGGATTACTCTTTTTCTATTGTTGCAATGGTAGCAAAACTACAACATTACAGGAGGATGAAGAAATGTCAAAAACAGCGATTATAACAGGTGGATCTAGAGGAATCGGCGAAGCTATGTCTCTTAAGCTTGGTGAGATGGGGTACAATGTCGTAATTAATTACAGAAGTGAGTCTTCCAAAGCTTTATCAGACAATATTGCAGAGAAGATAAAAAAGGATTATGGCGTTGATTCATTGGTAGTAAAGGCTGATGTGAGCAAATATGAAGACTGTGAAGCTTTGGTAAAGGCAACAGTAGAAAAATTTGGTGATAATATTGATGTTTTGATCAATAATGCAGGAATCACCAACAATTGTAATTGGATCGATATAAAAAGAGAACAGTATGAAAATGTCATAAATACAAATCTTATGAGTTTTCTTCACATGACACATCTTGTGCTTCCACATATGATAAATCATAGCAGTAAGGATGATCAGTGCTGTATTGTTAACACATCTTCAGTCGGAGGACTTACAGGTGTTATCAATCAGGCTGATTACTGTGCTTCAAAGTCAGGCATAATAGGACTTACCAGAGCTCTTGCTCTTGAATTTGCAGGAAGAGGTGTGAGAGTCAATGCTATTGCACCCGGTATGATAATGACTGATATGCTAAGGGGAGTTAATCAGGATGAACTTAATGCACTTGCAGCAACGATTCCACAGGGATTCATTGGTGACGTTTCGGACATTGCGAGTGCTATGGAATACCTGCTTACTGCGCCATATGTGACAGGACAGGTATTATCACCAAATGGTGGATTTGTTTTGCAGTAAGACAACCGCGTGAGATCATACATAAACTTACACATATATACACAATAAGGACAAGTAGATAAAAAAGAGGATTCTTGCTTAAGCACATAGCTTTTGCAGAAATCCTCTTTTTTTACACTGCCGTAATGTGTAACAGCAATTTTATGCTTTTTTAATGGACAAACCAATGCCAAAAAGCTATGATTAATTGGCATGGAAAACGATTTCCTTATCAGATGACATTTTGTGCCATCAAAAAATAAGATTAAACATTTCAGGCGGGGAAAAATGGTATCGATAAAAGATGTTGCAAAAGAAGCCGGAGTGGCTATCTCAACAGTTTCAAAGGTTTTAAATAATTATCCCAATGTCAGTGAGAAGACCAGGAACAAGGTCAATGAAGTCGTTGACAGATTGGGATTTGTGCCTAATGCAGTGGCAGTATCACTGTCTTCCAAAAAAACAGGAAGAGTGGCACTTTTGATAAAACTGAATTTAAGTACGCAGGCTAGTGATGAGATCAATATGCGGTACATATCCGGGGCAGTTCATAAGGCAAAAGAGCTGCAGCTGGATGTTATCACTGTGTTTGCCTCAATGATAGAGGATATGACTGTCGAAGAGGTCACAAGTTACTTCGAATCCCAGGGAATAAGGGGAATCATTGTTTATGGCATGACCACAAAGGACAAGGCTATTCACAAGCTCATAGATAGTGGACATTTCAAAATGGTCGTAGTTGATGCGCCTATGGTTAATGATTCAACCTCTTCAGTCAGCGTTGATCATGCAAAGGCTCAGTACGATGTTGCTAAAAAGACTATTACTGAGAACAAATGCAAAAAGGTATTATACCTGGCAGGTGAAGACACCGGTTATGTCACTAAGGACAGACTTTTAGGAATAAAGAAACTGTGTGAAGAAAAGAACCTGAAACTCACTGTGAGAAATGGGCAGTTTTCCGAACTAAAGGCAAGAGAGCTCACAATGCGCTTTGCAAAAAATGCTGACTGCGTTGTGTGTGCTTCGGATATGATGGCAATTGGGGCAATGAAGGCCCTTATTGATATGGATATATTCAGACCGGTTTGTGGATTTGACGGGATTATCCTTATGGGATATGTTGGAAAACAGATGAATACTGTTAAGCAGGATTTTTCAAAAATATCTGAAGAGGCAATCCTGGAACTGAACCGATTGATGTCAGGCGAGACCGGACGTAAAGTCACAATAAAGCATGAACTGGTACGAATAAAGTACGAGGATATTATTTCATAAAAAATAATGCTTGCAGAAAACGTTTTCCTATGATAACCTTAACACATAAAAGATAAAGAAAACGTTTTCCGTAAACACGGTTTATTAACGAGAGGAGAAAGAAAAATGTCCAAGCACACAAACATGCAACGCGACGTACTTGTACTCAACCTTGAGGAGCAGCTTGAGGGAATTGCTGATGAGAAATTCGGCAAAACAATTAAGGAGTGTACAGACCAGGAGACTTACTACATTCTTTTAGAGATGTCTTCACGCCTTATGGATGTGGCTGAAGTTTACAACGGAGAAAAGAAAGTTTACTACATCTCTATGGAGTTCCTTATCGGTAAACTTCTCTCCAACAATCTCATTAACCTCAGAGTATATGACAGGGTTAAGGCTATCCTTGAAAAAAATGGCAAGGACCTTTCTAAAGTTGAAGAGTGCGAGCCGGAGCCATCACTTGGAAATGGCGGACTTGGAAGACTTGCTGCCTGCTTCCTTGATTCTATTGCAACATTAGGTCTTGCAGGTGAAGGAATTGGTCTTAACTATCACTTCGGACTTTTCAAACAGGTATTTAAGGACCATCTCCAGTATGCTGAAAAGAATGACTGGATCGAGGAAAATTCCTGGCTTGAGAAGACAGATACTACTTTCGAGGTAGCTTTTGGTGATAAGAAAGTTGTTTCACGTCTTTACAATATGAACGTTGTTGGTTACGACACAGGAGTAAACAAGCTTCATCTTTTTGATATTGAGTCAGTAGACGAGAGCCTTGTAAAAAAAGGAATTGATTTCGACAAGACTAAGATCGATAAGAACCTTACTCTTTTCCTTTATCCTGATGACTCTGATGAGGCAGGAAATCTTCTTAGAATTTACCAGGAGTATTTCCTTGTATCAAATGCTGCACAGCTTATCCTTCGTGAACAGAAAGAGCGTCAGTATGATCTTCATGAGCTTCACAAACATGCTGTGATTCAGATCAATGATACTCACCCAACAATGATCATTCCTGAGCTTATCAGAATTCTTGTTGAGGAAAAGGCATTTAATATTGATGAGGCTATCAACGTAGTCAGCAAGACATGTGCATATACAAACCACACTATCCTTGCAGAGGCTCTTGAAACATGGCCACTTGAGTATCTTGAGAAGGTAGTTCCACAGCTTGTTCCTTATATCAAAGAGCTTGATAAGAGAATCAGAGCTCAGTACAAGAATCCTAAGGTTCAGATCATCGACAAGGATAAAAAGGTTCACATGGCATTTATTGATATCCACTATGGTTTCTCAATAAATGGTGTTGCTGCTATCCACACAGATATTCTTAAGGACAGTGAGCTCAACGACTTCTACAAGATCTATCCTGAGAAGTTCAATAACAAGACAAACGGTATAACATTCCGTAGATGGCTTCTTTCATGTAACCATCCACTTGCTGATTTCCTTTCAGAGACAATCGGAGATGGCTTTAAGAAAGATGCAAATAAACTTGAAAAGCTATTAGACCACATTGACAATCCGGAAGTTCTTGATAAACTTGAAGAGATTAAGATGGATAAAAAGAAAGAGCTTGCTTCTTATCTCAAGGAGCATGAGAATGTTGAAGTTGACCCTGATTCAATCTTTGATATTCAGGTAAAGAGACTCCATGAGTACAAGAGACAGCAGATGAATGCTCTTTATATCATCCATAAATATCTCGAAATAAAGGGTGGCAAGAAGCCTGTAAGACCGCTTACATTCATATTTGGCGCTAAGGCTGCACCTGCATATGTTATTGCAAAAGATATTATTCACCTTTTACTTGTTCTTCAGGAGATCATCAACAATGATCCTGATGTAAATAAGTATATGAAGGTTGTCATGGTAGAAAACTACAACGTAAGCTACGCTGAAAAGCTTATTCCTGCATGCGATGTTTCAGAGCAGATCTCTCTTGCATCAAAAGAGGCTTCAGGAACAAGTAACATGAAGTTCATGCTTAACGGAGCAATTACTCTTGGAACTGATGATGGCGCAAATGTTGAGATCCATGAGCTTGTTGGTGACGACAATATCTATATCTTTGGTATCAGTGCTGACGAAGTTATTAAGCATTACAAGAAGGCTGACTACGTTTCAAAGGATTACTATAAGAAGAGCCCTGTTATAAAGGAAGCTGTAGATTTCATCGTAAGTAAAGAGTGCCTCAAGGTTGGACATAAAGAGAATCTTGAGAGACTTTACAACGAGCTTCTTAACAAGGACTGGTTCATGACACTTATTGATCTTGAGAGCTATATTGCCAAGAAAGATGAGGTCTTCGCTGATTACGAGAACCGTGATAAGTGGAAAAAGATGATGCTTACCAATATAGCTAAGGCTGGATATTTCTCATCAGACAGAACAATCGCTGAATACAACAGAGACATCTGGCATCTCGACTGATATTACTTATAATAAAAGCTTGCACTTAACATAAAACACCCATGTTTCCTTAATGAAAGAGAGAAATTGAAGTGACAATAAAAGATTTACTTATTGGTGAAAGTGCACGAATTGATATTGTTGGCGGAGAGGGAGCTCTTCGCCAACATTTTCTGGATATGGGAGTTATACCAGGGGCGGAAGTTACACTTGTTAAGCTTGCGCCTTTAGGTGATCCTATGGAACTTAGGATTCATGGGTATGAGCTCACACTTCGTCTTGCTGACGCTGAGAAAATTCAGGTAACCAAGCTATCTGAGGCGAAAGAACCTGGTAAGGCAGGACAGTCAAAAAAGAATTCTAAAAAGATCGAACACCCGGGACTTGGTGAGGAAGGTAAGTTCCATCCAAAGGGAAGCGGCAATCCTTTGCCGGATACAGCTCTTTTGACATTTGCTCTTGTAGGTAACCAGAACTGCGGAAAGACGACTCTTTTCAATCAACTGACAGGTGCAAATCAGCATGTTGGTAATTTCCCTGGAGTTACTGTGGACCGCAAGGATGGTTCAATACTCGGACAAAAAAATACAATGATAACGGACCTTCCCGGAATATATTCCATGTCTCCATATTCCAGTGAAGAGCTTGTCAGCAGGAACTTTGTGCTTGAGGAAGAGCCTGAGGCCATCATCAACATTGTGGATGCCACAAACATGGAGAGAAATCTGTATCTGACTATGCAGCTTCTTGAAATGGACATTCCTGTGGTGATTGCCCTTAACATGATGGATGAACTTAGGGGCAATGGTGGAACGGTTGATATCAACCTTATGGAGAGTATGCTTGGGGTTCCTGTTGTTCCTATTTCTGCAGCCAAGAATGAAGGCATAGACGAGCTTGTGCGCCATGCCATGCACATAGCCCACTACCAGGAGAAACCGGGACGCCAGGATTTTTGTGATGAAAATGATAATGGCGGCGCTGTTCACAGATGCATCCACGCAGTTATGCATCTTATACAGGATCACGCTAAGACAGCAGAGCTCCCATTGAGATTTGCGGCCAATAAGGCAATAGAGGGAGATCAGCTCATAATTGATAAGCTAAATCTCGATGATAATGAAAAAGAGACACTTGAACATATTACAAGGCAGATGGAGGCAGAAAGAGGCCTTGACAGGGCAGCAGCCATCGCAGATATGAGATTTGCTTTTATCCACAAGATATGTGATGAATGCCTTGTAAAACCTCATGAGAGCAAGGAACAGATCAGAAGCCAGAAGATAGATAAAGTCCTAACCGGCAGATTTACTGCTATTCCGGTGTTTATTCTTGTAATGGCATCTATTTTCTTTTTGACCTTTAATGTGATCGGAGCTTTTTTGCAGGGACTTATTGAAACTGGAGTTAGCGCATTGACGTTTCTTGTAGACAATGCCATGACGCAGGCAGGAGTTAATGCAGCTATTCACAGCCTCGTGGTTGATGGTATTTTTGAAGGCGTGGGAAGTGTCCTTAGCTTTTTGCCTATAATCGTTACAATATTCTTGTTCTTATCACTTCTTGAAGACAGTGGATATATTGCAAGAGTTGCATTCTTTATGGACCAGCTCCTTAGGAAAATAGGACTTTCCGGAAGAAGTATAGTTCCGCTTTTGATCGGCTTTGGATGTACGGTTCCGGCTGTAATGGCGACCAGGACCCTTCCAAGTGACAGAGACAGGAAAATGACGATTCTTCTTACTCCATTTATGAGTTGTACCGCCAAGCTTCCTATTTATGCCTTTTTTGTGGCAGCATTTTTCCCTGACAAGGGATGGCTGGTGATCACCGCGCTGTATTTTCTGGGGATTGTCTTAGGAATAATAGTTTCTTTGATCTATAAAAAGACATTGTTTAAGGGCGAAGCAGTTCCGTTTGTAATGGAACTTCCAAATTACCGCATGCCTAGTGCCAGAAGTGTAATGCAGCTGATGTGGGAAAAGTCAAAAGATTTCATTCAGAGGGCATTTTCAGTTATTATGCTGGCTTCAATAGTTGTGTGGTTTTTCAAGAGCTTTGATTTCCATCTGGAACTTGTGGCCAGCACCAAGGACAGCATGCTTGCAGCAATTGCCGGAATTCTGGTTCCTATCTTTAAACCAATTGGCCTTGGAGATTTCAGAATATGCACATCTCTCATAAGCGGTTTCATGGCAAAAGAGAGTGTGGTATCAGTTTTGGAAGTGCTGTTTGACGAAGCAGGCGGCGTTTCTGCTGCTATAAGCACTTTGTCTGCAGTAAGCCTTCTTGTCTTTTCACTTGTTTATACTCCATGCGTTGCGGCTGTTGCTGCAATTGGCAGGGAGATGGGAAGACGATGGGCTGTTGCTGTTGTTCTGTGGCAGTGCGTAGTTGCGTGGATTGCAGCATTTATTGTGTACTATGTGGGGATGCTTATAGGAATGTGATCAGGGAAGTCAGCGGGGACGGTTCCAATGTCATTTAGATAGTAGAATTCTTGATAGCAGTATATTATTATAAACATGATAAATCCAAGCA
>NZ_SVFW01000076.1 GCF_015056685.1 Butyrivibrio sp.
GGACGTCAAGGATGGCGAACACAGCCACTACTTTTAAATCAGGAAATCATTTTACACCACATTTAGGACTTGACCTGAAATGGGTATATAGCCATACTTTTTAAGTTACCACATCCCTCGGCAGAATTTTCGGGAAGCGAAAATGGGCATATACGAGAAAAAATTGAACTACACATCCATTGAATGAGTGATATGAGATGATCAACCACCTATAAAAGGGTGTGTGAACTTCAAAAAGTCCGTATATATCCAAAATCACAAGCCAGAAATCTTGGTGAGTGGTGCTGTAATCTTCAAAACCAGGTTATATGCCCAAAACAGCATCCCGCTCTCATTAAATAGGTAGCGGCAAGCATATTGCCATGCACATCCTTGAAAGTAGCCAACCTTACTGTTCCTGGATTCAGAGCCCGAGGCACTTTAAACTAGCCACACCGAAGGTGCTTGCCGTTGACGGGGGCTGAGGAAAACGCTACAATGCTGAATCCGACGGTGCGAGATATCTACTGTTCCCATCATCCTCACCGTCGGCTCTTTGGTTAGGGCGTTCTCCTCAGGCTCAGTCAATGGTGGCGTACGTAGTCAATTACTTACGCATATAGAAAGTATCAATTCGTTTCTTTATTCTTTATTAAGAAAAAATTAACCATATAGCGATGATGCGCATTCACTTTACAAAGTATAATAACTATGAGTTGCTATGCGCATTTTTTTATTGAAAAAGGAGAGTATTCATGCAGAAAACAGGCCTTACAAAGGAAAACGTACATGATTACATAGATTTTCTTTCAATGGATATTGCAGAATGCATTGGAAGGGAGTTTACCTGCGGCTTTGTTTGTATTAAAGAGGGGGAAGATCGCCCGTCTGCCGGGATAGTATGGGAGCTTAAGCAAGGCGATGATGAACTTGATATAAAGAGCCATATTTTATTTATAAGAGCTTTGGATGAAGAAAGCGCTAATGTTCTCATGGATGAGTATACGGAATCTGCTCTTTTAGCAGAGTGTGGCTATTCATATTATTCTCTTCCCAATACACTTGGCGGTGTTGAAATAAATGCGCTTAAAAAGGCAGGGTTTTCCTTGGAAGAAAAGGAAAGTTCTGTTATCAGTGTGTCTCTTTCAGAAGTCATAAAGAGGCTTTTAAAGCACGGCGATGGTCAATACGATAATATAAAACCTCTTTCTCAGGCGGAAGACAGATTTTTTAGCAGCATGATCGCAAAACTTGAATTTGAGGGCAACCACGGAATATGTGATGACCTTTTATTCCTGCCAAGGGAATTTTTTGATAATGATGTTTCCTGTTATTACGAGGATGATGAAGAAGTATATGCAATAGTTCTGGTTCATGAAAAACCATCAGGAAAAATAGTGCTAGACCTTCTTCACAGCCATGATGAGGATCCGAATACGCTTATTCGTATTATGAAAAAGACTGTTATGTTGGCAGAAGCTAAATATGATCCTGCCACGGAATTTCTTATTGATCGTCATGATAAGAGATCACTTTTAATGTGTCAAAAACTATTTCCTAAAAAAACAGGCGAAAAAGTATATGAGGGAATGAGAAAAGAGAATATTCCACAAAGTGAGGAGATTGATACAAGATTTTATAACGAAGAAGAATGGGATGAAGATTTTGAAGAATATTGATATGGACTAGCAAAAAACTTTTGAAACTGTTGGCTATAGATATGTTGGAGACATAAAAATGCCTAACGAATATATAAATGATCAGCGAAAAGTTTTTAATATAGAACTTACAGAGGAATTGTATAACAGGCATCAGGACGAGGCTTGGGACGTAGTAAATTCTTTTAATAAGACTACATCTGTAAAAAATAAGCAGGGATCCAAGAAGGCTAAATATGATCTGATGAATCTGTCTGAACTTCGGGATCAGCTTCTTAATGAAAAAGGCAGCAAGTCGGAGACTTTTTCTCTGATGACAGATGAAGTTGATAAATTAATCAAACTGGCTGCTTCAAAGGGAGTTTATGAGGACAAAGAGCTTGGTCAGACCAGGGCGTCTTTTTTTGACACATTTTATAGATCAAAAGAGGCTGTTAACAGATATTTATTTTCACATTCCGGATATCACATGTTTGATAAGGGAGAACGCAGGTATCAGATTGCTCTCAGAATAAAGAGTATTTTTAATGAGATGGAAAAGCTGGTGGAGGAAAAGGCAAGGACTCTCAATGAAAAAGAAGCCCGTATGATCGAATACAAGAGCAATGGCTATACACAGCAAGAAATGGAGGATGCTGAAAAAGCTTATGGAGTCAATGCTTTGGCGGCAGATGTCAATAAACTAATAGAAACAGGATTACTTGACTCAAACCTTCCTAAGGAGCAACTTGATAAATCTTTGGAAAACTGGGCTCTGAATGATTACACTGCATATATTTCTAAGCTTGTGGAAGGTAAAAAACTTACTACTGAAGATGATAAGAACAATTTAATCGCATTTTTGGAGGATA
The DNA here is from genome assembly GCF_015056685.1 of Butyrivibrio sp. GTDB lineage: Bacteria > Bacillota > Clostridia > Lachnospirales > Lachnospiraceae > Butyrivibrio. The sequence goes on from NZ_SVFW01000076.1 coordinate 2,489, forward strand.
AAAACAATCGTCTTCTTGCAAATAAGATTGCTTTTCCGCTGATACTTGATAAGAGAAAAGATATTACCCTTGGTATGCCTTGGGTTAGAGAAGAGCTAAGTGATCATATAGAAATGGAAACAAATGAAGAGGATTTTTTCTTAAAGCCTCAGGAATTTATAAAAAAAGTTGATGCGATATGTGACAATTATAAAACAGTGAGCAGTGAGATTATTGAAAAATATGATAAAAGACGTGAGCTAATATTTGGAGCGCTAAAGATACCAAAAGAGTCAGCAAATACTTATCGCTACTCAGCGATGGAGATGATGATAACGGCTGAAAGTGATGAGCAGTTTAAGGACTTGCTTGACACTTTTAAAGATCATACGAATGATACTGATGATTATATAGAGCAGCAGCTTAAAAAGAGCTGTTCTGATGCTACAAGGGATAGGGTGAGAGAAAAGCTCTATGAGCACCTTGGATCTTTACGGGTGTTTGGAACAAGGGATCAGGTCCTTGCCCAGACAGACATTTTTTTGGAGATGCTGCAATATGTTTCTCCGGATGAGTACAGAGTTGAACGGCGCCTTCGAAAGCTCTTGGACGACTTTGGACTTGAAGAAAGCTATAGAGATGTTTTGCTTGATGCTCTGACGCATTCAGCCCCGAACATGTTTTTAAATGCTGATGATACTGATTGGAAGAGTGAAGGAAAAAAGATCGCTGAAAGGATACATAAGAACAGGGAATCTGCCCACAAGCTTATGGAGAAAAAAGGGCAGCTTCTTACTAAAAGTCAATGGTCGGAAATTGAAGAAAAGGCAATCAGTAATTCCGCTTTTGCAAGTGGTGATTTTAAGCTTGAGCTATATGCTATTATTTCACGCAAAGATAATGGAAAGAAGTATTCTCTTAGAGAATACAGAGAAAATAAGTGTTGGGATGATGAGAGCAAGTTTCCTTATATGCTAAAAAAGATAAGTATTGAGCAGAAGCGCTTAGATGATCTGGGCGATAAGCTGGATAAAAAATTCCTGGTTCATCTATCGGGAGATGGGAAAAACACTTATCTTCCATACCGCCCTTATAGTATGGCCTATAAGAACAAAAATGATGACCTGATAGAACAGGAAAAACTGGAAAACAGCAGGTTTGAAAATAGAAAAGACCAGTTAAGGGAAGTTCTTTTATCAGGTGGCGTTAATGAAAATGAATTAGAGTCATATTATCAAAAATTTAAGTGGTTCATGTCAGGCCTGATAGATATTACTGAAGATATGAGCCCTGATACGAGACTTGTAGCTAAAAGAAGAAATATTGAGAGATTTGGAGTAATAAGTTTTGAAGAAGCTCTTTTACAGATAAAAGCTCTAGGCGCAGGCATTAAGGATATTGATAATCAAAAAGAGGTAAAAGAAGCAAGGGATATTTATGAAAAAGGTGTAAAGGCCCTTGAGAATTACGATGGCGAAAAGTATAAGGAATTTGTGCCTTTTATCATCAATATTCCTGAAGTTTATGCAGAGCTATTGAAAGGAGAGGAATCTTTTAGAAGCTTTATTGAAGATACTTTGGATGGGAAACTTTCTGATTTCCTAATGGGATGCAATAAGGCTGGTAAACACGATTCTGCGTATAAAGGAAAAACAAAATATGTAATATCCGGGGCTGCAAGGCAAATATATGCCCACATGTTTATAAGAGGAATTTATGAAGGGACTCTGAAAGGAGACTCTGATTTTTATGCAAAACAGCTTGATGATTTTCAGAGTAAATTATTTAAGCTTTCTGCAAAAGGTGGCATTAGCTTAAATGGTGCAATTAAGCTGGCCTCAAAACAGATAGATAAAAAGCTTGAGAAAGAAAAACTAAATAGCAATGAAGCAAGACTTTTAAAGCTTTCAGTTATGCAGGAATTATATGCTAAGGTCGAAAAAATCGAGGATTTTCAGGAAATTACAAATAAAAAATCCTGTAAGGACTTTGTTAGCAGAAAATTTGATGAGCTGAAAAACAGATTACAAAGTACACCAAACGAAGCTGAAATTCTAAATAACATCAAGACTTTCATGGATTCTGAAGTAGATGATAACGACCAGGAGGTTATAGAAGATATCAATACCAAGAAAGAAAATGGAAGACTTGAACGGCTGAAATTCCTAAAGATCAATGATTACGTATTGAATGAGATAAGGCAGGGAAAGACTTTAGTAAGAGTTACCAGTAAGGGACAAAAGGCAATTACTATTGATGAGTCCCGTATAAATAAAATGCGCGGAAGAGTGGACAAGTACTGTGATGAGCTTGACCTCCCACAGGTTCTTAAGGATGCGCTTATAGAGAGAGGTGCTGCAGGCGGGATTATTCCTGGTATTACAGATACCTATGGAAATTCAGAAGTTCTTTTTAACCATGCCCTTGTTATGAAAAGATTGTATGACCTGCTAAAGACTTATCAGGTGAATGATAAGGGGATGGGCGACGAAGAAGTTCTGATGTTTATCGTAAAATGTTATGGTAACTCAGATCTTATAAATAAATGGTTTGATAAGCCGGAAAATCTTAACACTCAGGAAATAAGAAAGAGTCAGGAATTAAAGATTTTCAGGAATAATTACAAGAAGCTTCAAAAACTTGAGAAAATAGAATCAGATGATCCATCATTGCAGCAGGAAATAGATGAGATTCGAAAGAATCTTAGAACTATGCTCATTACCGGCATGGGTGGTCGTGATGAGAATAACAAGACAGTAAAAGGAACACATGCTGATCTTGAAGAGAATTCGAAGCATATTGGAGAGATCATTGATAAGAGCGCAGCCTACATAGATTATTGGAAGAAAGTAATGGAGGTGATTCGCCCAGGTTTTATTGATATATATAAAGAGAGCGCTGATCCGGCTATGCAGAATAAGAATTTTAGTCTGCCACAGAGCTATGTTGACAGGCTTATGTTCTCGCTTCGACAGTATTTCATGGAAGATGTTGTAGGTGAACTAAGCAGTGATCACGAGTTCAGTACTGAATTTTGGAAAAACAAACTGGAATTATTCAGAAAAAAAGAATACAGAAATAATCTATATTCACAGTCAAATGCAGTCACTAGTTCTGATTTCATACAGAAGGAGCAGACAGCCCTTACAAATGACACTGCTGATGAGAAAGCTATTGCAAGTCTTATCAGGGCAAATCTGTATATTTTCAAAGGCAAGGCAAATAAGTATGATGCTCTTGATGATGAGCAAAAAAAGCTTTTTGCTATTGGTCTTATGTTCCTTGATAGTAGTGCGATAGGCCTTGGAACAGAAGGAACTATGGCTCTTACTGAGGCAACGGAGAAAAAGAACAAAAAGCTTACTGCAATTCAGGCGGAGCTTGAAAAATATGTAAGCGGACAGGAATATCATTTTGATATCAACTACAGAGATGCTTTGAATAAGCTTTTGGACTTTGGTATTTCAGGAGTAGGCTTATCAGACTTTAAGATTTCAGAGGCGGCATATGACAGAGCCATGAAATTTGCTATGAAAATATCAAAACAAAAGAGTATTTATGGCGAAAAGGATGTTGAGCGTATATCAGACAGCTACGCTTCTGTTTTTAGTGCATATACGAAGTTTGGTAAAAAACAGCTTACCCATATTGATGCCTTAAGAGGCAGGACTCTGACTGTCACTGATTTAAAGAAAAGGCTTATTGATTATGCAGTAAAGGATAAACTTAGTAAAACAGCTATTTTGCAAAAAGCATTAAAAGCTTCTAAAGATAAGTTTTATCTTGGTCCATTAGTGGGATTTGCGCAGGCAGGCGCTATAGATGAATCAATTGCCCTAAACAGAAGGATGAACAGGATCATAAAGCGCTTTAAAGAAATGAGCGATGGTGATCTAAAGATATTTGTTCGAATCCTTCAGGACAGAACTGCCATAGATAAGAGCTGCATTAAGACTGATGGGGCGCCTTTATACGTGAATCAAAATAAAAGAGATGCTCTTTTGGAAACTTTATCAGGAGATCCTGATATCAGTGCTGATGTTCTGGCAGGCTTTGATGACAGTGAATCCTGCTTTAAGGCTTTTACAACTGTGCTAAGTTTTCAGCTAAGAGATGATAAGAATTTTAGTGGAAAAGACCTGACAAAAGACTGCTTTAAGAAAAACTCTTTAAATAGAGATACAACAGTGGACTGGGAGCTCATTGAGAATGCCTTTAAATTTATTGATGAGATCATGGAAAAGAAGACTAGTATACAGGCCCTTAAGAACCATGGCGAGCTTATAAAGTATGCAGGTAATAAAAAGGCATTTGAAAGAAATGAGGAATTAAAGCAAAAATATTCAAATAAAGCCGATTTTAAGCTTCAGAATTTTGAAGACCTTGTAAAAGAACATGCTGAAAAAGACAATAGTGATGGAAATAGAAAAGATATTGATAATGCCCTTGCAGGATATTATTCTCTAACAGAGCAGCAAAAGATCTTGTTCTTTAAGGCTCTTTGTAACAGAGGAATTCTTGATATCTCTAAAAAGAATTACAAAAGTAACCTGTTTAATTTAAAAGACAGGAATTATGTGAATCCTGCTGCCCGTGACAAGCTGATCGATCAGTATATTGAAGCAAATCTTGAAGATAACATTGGTTTGTCCCTTGAGAATGATGAATACTACAGGGCTATGGAAGCTCTTTACACTACACAGATTTCAGACAGGGTAAGGCTTACAAAACAAAAAAATATAAATGATATTTTTTCTTTTGAGCGAAATCTGTTTATGAAAAGATCTACTGCCATAGACTGGAAGCTTTTTAAGAGGGCACTAAACTTTGTGAACAGAGCAACAGAGGAGCTTGAGATTACTGAAGGAAATGCCCTTCTTTATCGAGGCGCAGGAGAGCTTTATAAAAATGGCCGAATAAAAATGAACTATGGATTTTTGCGTCGGAACTTCCATAGGACAGGTAATGAATGGGTAAGGCTTATTTCTTTCAATGGTATATCCACGGCTAAAACTGTAGGCATTTCGCCAATTAATTCTACCGGCAAGCAATTAGATACGCTTTGTAAAAATATAAAGACTTTGGAAAGTGTATCTAAAGCTGTAGGCTTTGCTGATTCAGGTTACATAGTAAGCGGAGTAAATAAGCTTGGCAAGAATTTGAATGAGGTTAAGCACGACGTCAAAACTCTTGAAAAAAGTAACACTGAGAGCTACATAAAACTTCAGGAGCAAATCGATTCAATTATTTTTGAAAATAACTCAGTAACTGCGATAGTCGATAAGCTCGAGAGTTTTACAAATGAATATTTGTTGCTGGATAAAGTCTTTAGTGAATCGAAACCTTTGACAGATAAGAAACATGTGAATCCTGACAAGAAAAATATTGTCGAGAAAAACGCAAAGGGCGTTGTACTGAATTCAAATAAGGGAGATATAAGAGACGATATTAAAAACACGTACGATACTTATGTTAGTGCCAAAAGTACTTATGAGAATGTTAAAACATTTAATGATATGGCACTTAATAAGATACCTATTAAAAAGGTACGAGAGTTTGTCCGTCTTATGGAATACTCAGTTGAAAAAGCTGCATATAAGTTTGCCAATGACAAGCTGTTTAAAGGTGAGTTAGACCCCAATGCTACTGATAAGCTTAAAGCGATGAAAGATGCAGTTGATAACTATGTGACTGAAACCTTTGATAAAATCGCAGGGAGAGTTGGAGTAAGTGCCAAAAAAATAACTAAATACGCGAGTGTTGTAGATGCTTTCAAAAAGAGAACACAGCTTCGAATCAATAGTGCTATGCGAAGTGTAAACCTTGTAAAAAAGGCGGCTGATGATGTTATGAATATTGCAAGCTATGCCTCTAATATCAGTGCTCTTGATCAGACAAAAAAGCAAAGTGAAAGCTTTAAGACTATTGATAAAGGCAAACTTGAGAATGCCAAAACAAATGGAAGACTTGATGAAGGTCAGCTGAAGAAAGCCAGGAACGCTGCAGATAAAAACCAGGGAATGGCGGATCTTTCCATGAATATTAGTAAGACTATGCAGAAAATGGGACTTGGTATGACTTCCATAAAAGTTGCGACAAGGATTATCAGTGCTGCTGTTGATATATCCGGATTTACAGATGGCATGATTTCCAAAGCGGTCAATTGTGGACTTGCCTTTGCTATGTTTGCAATACGAGTACTTACTGATAAAAACGCTCTTAAGGAATATTACACTCAGACCGATGCAGGAAAGAGAGAAGTTGAGAAGATCAGGAACGGATATATTAATGCAGGAAAGACAAAACTCCTAAATAAGTTTAATAAAGAAACTGATCCCAAGACTGCTTCAACAGATCTTATCAGTATGATATCCCAAGCCAAGGGATATGAAGATACATCAGAGCTTGTAGCAAATACCGGCATGTCAATGGCTCAATCAATCATATTCAGTGCCAGTGAGTTTAATCCTATGGGACAGTCGAAAGTGATGGCGATCACTGTCATGAGTGTAATGGGACTTAGTCATCTGATAGGTAATACATCGCCGGGAGCTGTTGAGCAGCTTTATAATGCATTTAAGATGAAACGTTAAAAAACCTTTGACCTTACTGAGGTTATGATGTATTATGAATGGCAAATAATAAATGCAGAGTAGAAATTTAAGCGTTAAGTGCCGGGTGAACAGGGAGTTGTCATCAGGACGAAGGATTTTTCCGCGGTTTAAGTTTCGCATCCCGCTGCTACATCAATGGAATATCTGAAACTTTGAATATCCCCCGATGTGGTAATGGAAAACTGCAAAGGAGGATATTTTTATGTTAAATCAAACAGCTAAACAGACAGTATCAGGCAAATCTTATTTTTCATCAGTTTCAAGGCTTAAAGAAACAAAAGTCCTTACTTTTTGCGGTATGATGGGCGCCCTTTCGGTTATTTTGGGCTATGTGGCCACCATCAAATTCGGACAATACATTAGGATTGGCTTTTCCGGACTTCCAAATCAGATAGTTGACTATCTCTTTGGACCATGGATAGGAGCAATCTTTGGTGGAGCCATGGATATTATCAAGTGGTTTGCTTCAGGAGATGGCGACTTCTTTATAGGCTTCACTATAACAGCAATGATCGGCGCTATCATTTATGGACTTTTTATCTATAACAAGCCTCTTAAGCTCTGGAGAGTCATTGCGGCACAGGCATGTGTAAAGATCGTATGCAATATCATACTTAACACTCTTTGGCTTAATATGCTCTATGGAAAGGCAATCGCCGTTATTCTTCCCGGAAGACTTGTATCTAACGCGGTCATGCTTCCCGTTGATACCATCATCATGTATCTGATGCTCCAGGTTGTAAAAAAGGTGATCAAGCCATATTTTGATTGATACTTAGTATTTGAAAGGCGGAACTTCAGGTAAATGAGAGGAATTGATCTTCATACTCATTCAAATTGTTCAGATGGTACATATAGCGTAAAAGAGCTGATAGATTATGCTCATGAAAAAAATCTTGCTGCAATTGCTCTTACAGATCATGACACAGTAATTGGCCTTGATGAAGCTATTGATTACACCGGTAAAACATATAATGATATTGAATTTATTCCGGGAATCGAGTTTTCTACTGTTAATGAAGGAAAAGACGTTCATGTAGTTGGCCTGTATATTGATCATCATAATGAAGAATTTCAAAGAAGACTTCAGGCTTTTGCAGATTCAAGGCGTGAACGCAATGAAAAAATGTGCAGGAAACTGACTGAAGAAGCAGGACTCCCCATAAGCTATGATGAGCTTCTTGAGGCTTTTCCCAATGCTGTTATAACAAGAGCACATTATGCAAAACTCATGCTTGATAAAGGTTATGTAAATTCAAGGCAGGAGGTTTTTGATAAATACATAGGTGATCACTGTAAATATTATGTTCCAAGGGAAAATATCACTCCTGAGGATGCAATTGAGCTTATTCTTTTAGCGGGCGGAGTGCCAATTTTAGCTCATCCTATTTTGTACCATATGAGTGATGAAAAGCTTGAAGCTTTGGTAGTAAGACTGATCGGTGCCGGCTTAAAGGGAATTGAAGCTATTTATTCTACTTATGAACCGGCAGAAGAGAGGCAGATAAGAAATCTTGCAGCTAAATATGATCTTCTGATAAGTGGAGGCTCTGATTTTCACGGTGCCAATAAACCTAAGATTGATCTTGGGGTTGGATATGGAAAGATGTTCATTCCGGAGGAATTACTGACAAATATAAAAAATCTGAGAGCACATTAAAAGACTGTTACTATAGAACTAGAGAGTATTTGTTGTAAGCTTTGTGCTTATGCAAAATACTCTCCCTTTGTATATGCGTCAGTGAGGTAGAAGTTAGTGAGTCAGTGTCTGCCACTGTCTGTTGATAAGTCACTTGAAGCGTCCCACTGACTCTATTAGAAATAGTATAGTTTGCGGCTGAGTACGCCACCATTGACTGAGCCTGAGAAAAACGCCCTACAGGCTCTGCCGACGGTGAGGATGATGGGAACAGTAGATTCTATCTCACCGTCGGATTCAGCATTGTAGCGTTTTCCTCAGAACCCGTCAATGGCAAGCACCTTCGGTGTGGCTAGGTTTTAATTGCCTCGGGCTCTGAATCTGAGAACAGTAGGATGGCTACTTTCAAGGATGTGCATGGCTATATGCTCATTTTACTGTGATAATTGATTTATTATAACATACGAGGATATGCTTACATGGATACATTCTATTACTTAAAAAATGACCTAAATAGCTTTTTTCACCTGTCTAGGTCATGTTTTTTGGCGTGATATCGCTGTGCTATTAAAAAAATTATGACCTATTCAGTATTTTGATGTGACCCCAAAAAGTTAGACTTTTTTAGCGTAGCAGTTTTATGGCTGCTACGCTGTTTTTATGCAGCCA
>NZ_SVFW01000077.1 GCF_015056685.1 Butyrivibrio sp.
CTTGTTTCATACTTATTCAGAACACAAGTCTTTTGTGGGCTTATTTATATCCATTTATCATCATTTCAAAATAAATCGCTCACATCACTATGCCTACACTTTCAGTTCGTCTGCTGTTCTTGCAAAAAATTGTCTTTATATGTGTAGTAACCCATAAATCCATAAGTGCCTATAACTTCGGATAGAGCGATTTAGTATGAGCAATAGGGATCTATACGAAGTTATAGGCACTTTTGGATTTTATGCCACTCGCGAAAAAGTATGGTTATTTGTAGAAGCGCATGATTCCGAAGACTTTGCCGAGGATGGTGCAGTCATCTACTATGATGGGATCCATTGTGTCGTTTTCAGGCTGAAGACGAATGTGTCCCTTCTCTTTGTAGAAGGTCTTGACTGTTGCAGAATCATCGATGAGAGCAACAACCTGATCACCATTTTTAGCTGTATTGCAAACCTGAACAAATACCTTGTCGCCATTAAAAATGCCGGCATTGATCATTGAATCACCCTTAACATTTAAAATAAAAGCATCTGAGCCCTTAGGACACATACTTGCAGGAATAGGGATATATGAATCAATATTCTCCTCTGCAAGAATAGGAGCACCTGCAGCTACCTGACCTACAACGGGAATGCTGACAATCTCAGTTCTTACCATGTTAAAACCATCATCGCAGATTTCAATTGCACGAGGCTTTGTAGGATCTCTTCTGATATATCCATTTTTTTCAAGTGTTTCCAAATGAGAGTGAACAGAAGAAGTAGACTTAAGATTAACTGCAGCGCAGATATCTCTTACTGAAGGCGGAAAGCCTCTTGAAAGAGTTTGCTCCTTAATATAATCCAGTATTTCCTGCTGTTTCTTTGAAATATTCCCTTTAACCATGTGGACCTCCCAAATATTTTCTTAATTCAGTATAACAAACTTCAAATGCAAAAGCAAATGTTTGTTCGGAAAATTTGTTCGATTTCTGTTGACAAACAAATGTTTGGTTGCTACTATGTATTTAGAACAGTTGTTCGCAACAAATGTTCGTTGAGAGATTGGTTAGTAGTGTTTGGGTTATGTATGTGAGGTATAAAAATGAGTGAAGCAATGATGGCTGCAGCAAGTCTTTATAATGATTCAAGATTTTTTAGTCCAAGTGAAGTACGTATCAGGGAAAATAAAAAGCGCAGAGCGAAGATCGTTCGAAGGCAGTATATTACCCTTATAACAGTAATTTCTGCAATGATATTTGCATTTTTCTTCTTTACTTTTTCATTATTATCAGATGCTCAGTCAGAGACTTTTGTTCCTGAGTACAAATATTATAAGACCATAACAGTTCATACTGGAGATACTATCAGTAATATTGCTGAGAGATATTTTGACTCAGATAAATATAAAAATCTTGATCAATATATAAGTGAAATAGAAGATATCAACGGTCTTGGCGATACGTCTCTGGTGATGGCAGGAGAACAGCTTATTATTCCATACTATTCATCAGAATATAAATAATTGCGATATTTTAAAAATAGAATCAACAATATCAAATGATATTTGTATCGCATTTAGAAGTTTCTTTTTACATAAAACCTCCAATAGTGTAATATATACTCATTGGGGGTCTTATGAAATTATCTAGTTTACTTTGTTATAATTCAATAGTCATTCAGTGCCATGATAATCCTGATGCAGATGCTATCTGTTCAGGATATGTTCTTTATAGATACTTTTCAGATAAAGGTAAAAAAGTAAGATTTATTTATTCAGGAAATTTTAAAATTTCTAAGAGTAATCTTGTATATCTGATAGAAAGACTCCATATTCCAATTGAATATGTTACAAAGCTTAGTTCAAAGCCTGAGCTTCTTCTTATGGCTGATTGCCAGTATGGTGAGGGCAATGTTCATAAATTTTCAGCGCATAATGTAGCAGTGATTGATCATCATCAGGTATCAACCACACTGCCAAAGCTTAATGAAGTAAGAAGTAATCTTGGTAGTTGTTGCACTGCTATATGGTATCTTCTTAAGCTTGAAAAAGAGGAAGACTTTTTTGATAAAAAGATAAGTACAGCCCTTTATTATGGTCTGTACTCAGATACCAACGCATTTTCTGAAATATCTCATCCTTTGGATCGAGACATGATAGAGAGTCTGGACTATGACAAGAGCCTTATTTTAAAGCTCAAAAACATGAATCTTACGCTTCGTGAAGCAAAGGTTGCAGGAGTTGCAATGCTTGGCATTGAATATCATGAAAATGGTAAATATGCCATATTAAAGAGTGATCCTTGTGACCCTAATATCTTAGGTCTGATAGGAGACTTCATCATTGCAATAGATTCCGTCGATGTTTGCATTGTATATAGTATCTTATCATTTGGTGTTAAGTTCTCTATAAGGAGCTGTTCCAAGGAAACAAGAGCAGATGAACTTGCTTCTTTCCTTGCAAATAAAATAGGTTCCGGTGGTGGCCATGTTGAAAAGGCTGGCGGTCTATTAAAAAATGAACTGATAAAAAAGCAGTATCCCGAGTATGTTGAAATAGAAGATATGGCAGCCAGGTATTCTATTTCCAATATAATCAAAGAACGCCTTAATACATATTTTGATGATTGTGATATCATCTATGCAAAAAAGGCATCCATTGATCAAAAGAGTATGAAAAAGTACCGTTCATCAAATCTTGTAGTTGGCGTGATCGATCCTAAAGACTTTGTTGCACCGGGTTCAATGGCTATCATCAGAACACTTTCAGGTGACAAAAATATTGAGATAAAAAATAAAACAATGCTTGTCATTACTGAAAATGGTGATGTTGTCCCGATCACAAATGATCATTATCTTAGAAACTACACAAAAACAAGAAAAAAGTTCAGGTTAAGTACGGATTATAATCCAACAATAAAGATTGCTGACACCGGAAAAACGTATGTCTTAATGGATTATGTAAAACCTTTCATATCAACCGGCAACATGAATATCAAAGCAAAAAAACTAACAAAAATGACAAAATTATTCACTTATTGGGATAATGAGAAATATATGCTCGGTCAGAAGGGTGATTATATCGCAATAAGTCAGGATGATGAGCACAATATCTTTATTGTTGATAAGAACCAGTTTAAGAAGACATATTCTTCTGTGAAATAAAATATCTTTATGTCGCCTATAAAGCTCCGATATTTCAGACAGTAGAAATATCGGGGTATTTTTTTGTTATTTTTTTACATTGAAGTAGCAAAGTAAATAATGTTAATATTTAAAAGCTACTATTTTGAATAATTAATTCAAAGAATTAGCAGTCAAACCAATCTGTTTTTGGGAGTTAAAATGGGGAATTATAGAAAAGCACATTACCGAACCAGAGATGGCCAAAGAATGAGCGCTTCTCAATATAAAAAAAGAAGAAAACTTGAAATATATTTTCATATTGCTTCTTTAGTTTTAATAATTGGTCTTATAACTTCTGGCATTTGTTTTCTAGCATATAAGCTCAAGCATAAACCTGTTGAAAATACAGAAGTAGCGCAGGATGCAGCCACTACAGAGCTGACAATTGTAGACACAGTCGTTGAAGATGTAGAAATAGAAGAAGAGAATCCATATTTGAAAGCATCAGAAGATGCTGATTCTTTTTTTGACGGATATATTGTTGATATTGATTCAGACACAGCTTATATATCAAGTGAGGAAGTTCAAAGCTCTTATGGTGTTTTGGTAAATCTGGATACAGGAAAAGCCGTTGCATCAAAGGATGGAAATGTCAGGATTAATCCGGCTTCAATGACTAAGATATTGACTCTTTTAGTTGCTGCCGAACATATAGATTCACTTGACGGAACATATACAATGACCCAGGAAATAGGTAACTATGTCTTTAGTAAGGATTGTAGTGCTGTAGGACTAAAAGTCGGCGATGTACAGACTGTAAAAGACATGATGTATGGAACCATACTTCCATCAGGTGCCGATGCAGCTATGATGCTTGCAGAATATGTAGCCGGTTCTCAAGAAGCTTTTGTTGAGCTAATGAATGAGAAGCTTGAAGAACTTGGTTTGTCAGATACAGCTCATTTCACCAATTGTATTGGAGTCTACGATGAAGACCATTACTGTACACTTACAGATATGGCAATGATCCTCAAAGCCGCTGAAGAAAATGAACTGTGTCATGAAGTATTAAATGCCAGAACCTATACAACATCGCCCACATCTGAACATCCGGAAGGAATCACTATTTCTAACTGGTTCATGAGAAGGATAGAAGATAAGGATATCCATGGCGAAATAATGGGTGCAAAGACTGGATTTGTCAATCAGTCCGGCTGTTGCGGTGCAAGCTACATGATTTCTAATGATGGCACTCACTATATCTGCGTGACTGCTGATGCATGGAGTTCATGGAGATGCATTTATGATCAGGTAGATATCTATCAAACATATACAAGTTAAAAGAAAGGGACTGTCGCTTAGTGTGAACAGCCCCATTTTTATTTATCATTTACTAAAATTTCATATTATTAGCGTCGCTAAAATGATAATATAACAATAGGAGAAGTTTGCAATCAAGACTCAAGTGAAACCGGAGGCGCTATATGAAGGGTGTAAATACTAAAAAGATCATGTCTCTTGCTATCATTGGAAGCATTATAGTGGTTGCAATTATGATTATCGGAACGATTTGGACTGGACGAAGTGCAAGTTCAGGCGCCAGGAAGGCAGTTCGAAACGTAAGTATTTTATATCTTGAGGAGTTGGCTGGCAGAAGAGAACAGGTTGTGGCGTCAACTTTAAATGACTATATCAGTGACCTTGATGTGGCCATAGGACTTATGACTCCGGAGGACCTCTCAAGCACAGCAAATCTCCAGGCATATCAGCTTAGGATGAAACAGCTCTATGACCTTGAAAAATTTGCCTTTGTTGATGAGACAGGACTTATTTATACCTCCAGGGGGACCAGAACAGATATAGATCAGTATCATTTCGACTATCAGACTCTTTCCGGACCTGAAATCTCATTGAAGAATGAGGATGGTGACAACACAAAGGTCGTCATTGCAGTTCCCACGGATCGTCTTCCTTATGAGGGACATAACCTTGTTGTCTGCTTTATGGAGATAGACATGGAGCACATGCTCGCTAATCTTTCTTTTGAGTCAGGCTCCAACAATACCACCTTCTGTAATATTTACACTCCCGACGGATACTCGGTTGCCAATATGGTACTGGGGGGACTTGCCAGTGAGGATAACCTCTTATCCGCTTTTGAAGCCGCTGACATCGAAAATGACAGAACTGTAGAAGATATCAGGAAAGATTTCGAAAACGGACATACCGGTGTAGTTTCTTTTACCTATAACGGTGTACAGGAGACCTTGTACTATGTTCCCGTACACGGGACAAACTGGATGCTGACATACCTTATTAGGGAGAGCGTTATCAGCCAGCAGATTGATGAGATATCAGAGGGTATCATAAAGAGGAGCCTGGTTCTTGCATTGTTGACTACCATTGTTCTTTCGGCTGTTTTTTCCATGATGCTGGTTCAGACCAGAAAAGCCACCAAGCTAGCCATGGAAAAAGAGACCTCGGAGGTTATGCAGCAGGAACTCGAGGAGAGGATTGCCCTTCAGGATGAACTTCTTGAGCAGGAAAAGCAAAGGGCAAGGCTTGACAGGATGATCACAGCGCTTGCTTCCGACTACAGGAGCGTGTACTACGTAAATCTCGACAAGGACAGTGCCACCTGCTTTAGCAATGATGATGCTCATGACAATATCCGCAAGGATGATGTTTTTGTCTTCTCTGAGGGCTTTACCGAGTATGCCAATAAATTCGTATCCGAGGACTACAGAGAGCAGTTCCTTGAGTTTATTAAGCCTGAGAATATCCGTAAAAGCTTAAAGGAAAGCCCTCTTATTGCCTTCAGATATCTGGTCAAAAAGGATGGAGTCGAGAGCTATGAAATGCTCAGAATGGCTGAAGCCAGAACCGGCTCTGCGAGAAATCATGACTCAATAAATGCGATAGGTGTAGGATTTTCTGATATAGACGAGGAGATGAGGGACTCTCTTGCCAAGAATCAGGCTCTTTCAGATGCCCTCAAGACTGCTGAAGAGGCATCAAAAGCAAAGACTGTATTCTTATCAAGCATGAGCCATGAGATAAGAACGCCTATGAATGCCATCATAGGCCTTGATTCCCTTGCCCTCAATGAGCCGGATATTTCCGATACAACCAAGGATTATCTTGAAAAGATAGGAAGCAGCGCACAGCATCTTCTTAGTCTTATAAACGATATTCTTGATATGTCCAGGATCGAGTCGGGACGTATGTCGCTTAAAAATGAGGAGTTTGCATTTTCCAAACTCATTGAGCAGATAAATGTAATATTCAGCGGACAGTGCCAGGAAAAAGGCCTTGAGTATAACTGCCACATTAACGGACACTTAAATGACTATTACATCGGTGACAACACCAAGCTCAGACAGGTTCTTATCAATATTCTCGGAAACGCCGTGAAGTTTACCCCTGAGGGCGGAAGCGTTGAGTTTACCGTGGAAAAGACAGGTGGATTTGATGACAGGTCCTCGATCCAGTTCAAGATAAAAGATACCGGAATAGGTATGAGCAAAGAATATCTGCCCAAGATATTCGATGCGTTTACTCAGGAAAATGCCGGAGCTACCAACAAATACGGCAGTTCCGGCCTTGGAATGGCCATCACCAAGAGAATTGTCGAGATGATGAACGGCGAGATAAGCGTCGAGAGTGAAAAGAATGTTGGAACAACCTTCACTGTAAACGTAACATTAAGGGATTCTGAAAGGGTGCTGGCAGATGATAACGATGATCTCGAGGTTCATCCCGAGGACATGAAGGTTCTTGTCATAGATGATGACCCTCTTGCCTGCGATCAGGCGAGGCTTGTCATGAATCAGGCTGGAATTCATTCAGAGACTGTCACGTCAGGAAGCGAAGCCATCAAGATGGTGAAACTCTCTCAGGCAAGACAGGAACCCTACAACCTTATAATTGTCGACTGGCAGATGCCTGAGATGGACGGCGTTGAGACAGCCAAAAACATCCGCTCGTTAATAGGTGCAGATACAGCTGTGATCATTCTTACAGCCTATAACTGGGATGATATATACGAAGAAGCCATGGACGCCGGTGTGGACAGCTTTATTGCAAAGCCTCTGTTTACCGAGAATCTCATAAACGAGTTTAAGAACGTACTTAAAAAGAAAAAGATAGCTGCGGAAAGTATCAGGAAAGCTGAGCTTGAAGGTAGGCGTGTGATTCTGGCTGAGGATATTGAGGTCAATGCCCAGATCATGATGAAGGTTCTTTCTATGAGAAAGATTGAGGCAGATCATGCAGTCAACGGAAAAGAGGCTGTTGAACTGTACAAGAACAAGCCAGAGGGCTACTACGATGCAATCCTCATGGATATGAGAATGCCTGAGATGGACGGCCTTACAGCCACCAGAAACATCAGAGCTCTGGGAAGGGAGGATTCTGCTTCTATACCTATTATTGCCCTGACAGCCAATGCCTTTGATGAGGATGTTCAGCTGAGCCTTCAGGCAGGACTCAATGCACATCTGAGTAAACCTGTTGAGCCGGCAGTTTTGTTTGAGACCCTTGAGAAACTTATAAAACCAGCTAGCAGAAGTTTGTAATCATCTAAGTCCCTGAAGAAGTGATCTAGAGTCCTTCATTGCTGTATCAGAGGCTTTAGCGTAAATATTTGTTGTCTGAATGCTCTTATGATTCATTTTTTTCTTAAGAAGCAGAATATTGTTATCACTTGCAGCATAAAAACTCATTGCAAAACTTGATCTTAATTTATGTGGTGAGATTATCCTTGCCTTTTCAGGAAGGCACACAGATACATATTTTTTTACCAGGATCTCTACAGCTCTTACTCCCAGTCGATTACCGGAAGTAGTAGTAAAGGCAGGAAATTTAAGATTATTTAATCCGAATTTTGCCTTTTGTGATGAAAAATAGATCTCAAGATAATCTCTGCATTCATCAGAAAAATATACAATTTGAGTATCGCCACCTTTTCTGGTAACAATAACGCTGCAATCCTCGAGATTGTAATCAATAATATCTGTATCAAGCATCTCAGAAACTCGAAGTCCTGTGTCAAGAAGCAAAATAAACATGGCTGAATCGCGATCTGCATATATATAATGGACTTTTGCAACAGAATCATGAAGCTTGGTTCCATGGCGAACAGTATCGAGTAAAACTCGCTGCTCATCATTTGTTAAATAAATAACATCCTTTTCAGGAATTTTAATTGTCTTAGTAGCGGCAATTGGATTACGTGAGACCTTGCCTGTAGCTACAAAAAAGCCATACATACTCGAAAGAGATGCACGTTTTCTTTTAACAGTTGATTCCTTATGATTACCGGATAAAGTCGTCAAAAAACGGTTTATATCAAGGATTTCAATATTGGCAATGTCATTTATGGTCAGATCCTTGATTTCCTTGTCACAATATGCTGGAAGGAAATTTACAATATATTCAAGATAAACCTTTATGTCACGACAATATTCGAGCTTTGTAGCATAATTTTCAACGCGTCCGAAGTTGTAAATAAAGTCACTTACAAAATCAGGCATTTCGCTTAACAGTTCATTGATCTTATCCGAATAATTGATCTTATTAGCTGGCATAAAAATAACCCCCGAATAAATACCTATATACATAATCTGATATAGTCTATTATATCACAGGGGGTTCTTTTCGTAAAACTAGAATTTTGCGAAAATGTATATCACCAGTATGTTCAGCAGTTTGTATGAAACTATCGGACTTCTGAAATATGCCCACCTGAACTATCTCCTAGAGGTGGTATTCTACGCAGTACTGATGGTGACTTTAGGCTTTAGTATTGGCGTTGACGGCATCTGGTATGCACAGCCTATATCTGAGATACTGCTGCTAGGCTTTAATATATGGCTGGTTAAACAGCATAATATTTGGCCTGAGCCTAAAACATCTCCGCGTAAATTCCACCCTTGAGCGTCTTTAGACATAAAACTTTTCATATTTGTATATCAAATGATGGCACTGAAGCCTGGGGTGCTGAGATATCCATTCCCATCCCAATTCCCATTTCCTGAGGCATGCTCATGGATGTGGCAGGGTAAATACCGCTGCCGCCCATGCCGGGCATGGAGACGTTCTTTCCAAGTTCATGCTTTATCATATCTTTGAGGTATTCCATATTGGCCTTCATGATGGCCTTATCTTCTGAAGCCCTGTGTTTGCGTTTTAATTCCTCCAGGTCCTCCTTGCTCATGTGAGGATTTACCACTTCCATGGTTTCAAGCATTTCCATAGCTTCTTCGAGCTCTTTAAGCTCTTCCTCACCAAACTCTGAGATCATCTCGTTGAGCTCTTTTAGCTCTTCTTCCGAAAAAGAGGCGCTACCTTCCTGCATCTGTTCAAGGGCTTCATTCAGCATCTCTTCCCTTGCATCAAATATGGCATCTTCCTTCTCTGCGATCTTCTCTTCTTCGGCAGAAGTCAGAGCACTCTGCATCTGAACCGAAGCATCTTTCTCACCCTCAAGCCTTTCGTCCCTTTTCTGAGTATTCTCCACCAGCTCTTCAAGTTCAAGGTGGTGCTTCTTTTTCCTAGCTACCATTTCCATGCGTTTTGCATGGGTAAGTGCGAGCTGAAGTTCTTCCGCATCCCCCGAACCGGACGCAATCTTTCTTTTGAGCTTTAAGGTCTCTCTCTTTGCTGCAAGAACAGCCTGACCTGCGCTGATGGATGTCTTGGCTTGCTGGATCTTGGTTGCCACTGTTTTGTAATTATACTTCTCGGAATTGACAATCTCTTCGTCCTCTGCAGCATCCGGGGAGCCTGACAGCTTGGAGAATCCATCTGTCTGATTCTTTGTGGAGGCGTTTTTATACTGCTCCTGCTTAAGGTCTCTGATCATCTGCCTCATCTGCTGGGATATGGAGGGCTTATCATCCGTCATCTTATCTGTAAACTTTGAAAGAGGCGAGGCTGCATCACTATTTCCGGGCATGAAAGGCAGAGCACCTCCGGCATTATTATTCCAGGTGCCCTGTCCCACTAAAGGAGCCTTCTGAAAATATGAACCATATGGATTTTGAGTATTAAAAGATATATTCATAGCAGCCTCTTAAGGCTTTACACCTTACCCTTTAAAATCAACCCTTGTTCCAACGTTTCTCTCTGCATCCGTCACTACTCTTGAAGCTGCATTGCTATAGGAATAAGTCTGAACCTTTGACAAAAGATCGTCCAAAGAATTCGCTTCAATGATGTCATATTCTTCTTCGTATATCTCTTCGCCTTTCTTATCGTCGGTTTTTTCGGCTTTGTTTTCTTTTGCCTTTTCTATGCGCTCTTCCTGTGCTTTTCTGGAAGCTTCTCTCTTCTCCTTGATCTTCTGCTGTTTCTTCTCGGCTGCTTTTTTCTCGATGCGTTTTTTCTGAAGATCCTGAGATTTACTTACAGTGGCAAAAAAGCTCTCGTTTCCATTGGAATCCACGCTCATTCCGAAGTTCTTGACACTGGATCCGCTGCTGGAAAGACCCATCTTGGCCTGCATCATCTTGTTTTGGGATGAGGCAATGATCCCCTCATACTTATTTCTGAAGGACTCATCAGTAGCCATTCTCTCAAGCTTCTCTTCATCGATGAGCACCACCATCTTGTTGGCATTGCCGTAAGCTGCAGCGTTCTGCTGAACCTGAGCCTTCATATCCTTGCTCACTGTGATAAACTCCATTCCATGGAACTTTGACTGAAGCTTACTAAGATAATCTTTGGCCTTGTCAGATAACTGCACGTCTCCTATGGTCATGCCATATTCTGTCTTGGTTGGTACAAGAGATGATTTTGTATCGATAGGAGACCAGCCTTTTGTTTCCACCTTTGCCTGTGACCCCTTAGTGGCTGCAGTCTGATCACTTTTAGCTGTGCTCTGTGTTTTAGTGTCATTATTCACTGTGTTTTTGCTATATGCCTGTGAAGTCTGCTGATAAGCTGATACGCCATATAAACCTGCCATGTTAATCCCTCCATTTCTGCTTCCAAAGAATCCGGAAGTACCTTTCTCAGATCTGATTGTCTATTAATGTTCCTTTTATATCATTTGATAAAAGACTGAGTCTGTTAAGTATATTGGTAATCTCTGTATTCACCGCATCCTGAGTATCTTCCATGGATGTAGCATCGGAAATAATCGTCTTTTCTACATCACCAAGATCCATCCTGTTTGCATCTT
>NZ_SVFW01000078.1 GCF_015056685.1 Butyrivibrio sp.
AGAGTATTTGCTTGATGGTTTTGATGCTACTACCGAGTCAGATTATTATAAAAAAATGGTTGGTGACAAGTAGGTTACAAATCGGGATTTATAGAGGCAAATTATATTCCAGGATAACTGACGAGGAAAGATGTTTATGTTCAATAAATTCAAATTACGAGGAAATGTTTCGGGAGCTATCCGTTCAGATGATGAGATGGCATCTGTAAATAAAGATGCTGCAGATAATTCTTTTAAAGAACAAAAAAAGAAACTGGATTTCTTTCTGCAACAAAAAGGATTTGTAAAATATAAAATCAATTCTTATGTTAGGAAGAATAATGTTAATGTATTGGAATATATAGACTTGCAAAAAGAACGATATGGATCAAGGACATTTACGGTAAATTATGCGCTGATACCGTTATATGTGACGCATTCCTACTTATCATACGATTTAGGTGATAGATTAGGGAAACTAATATGTAATAGAGATGTGTGGTGGGATTACTCTACTGCGGAAATGGCAGAAGTTAGTTTTCAGAATGTAATGGATGCAATCGATAAATTTTTGTTACCATGGTTTGATGAAAGAAATAACAAAGAATCTCTTAAGAAGGAGTTGCTTGAAGAAGAACAAAAACGAAAAAAATATGGCGGTCGGTTATCGGATATTCAACAAACTTGGTTGGATGTTATAGATAGTGAAGATGATTATTCGGACATAATCAGTAGTAATAATGTCACATTCAAGTTGCCGAAGAAATTGCATTAAACCGGAATGTAATCATATAATTTTAAACCTCTATCTTGTTGTAATGAGATAGAGGTTTTTTATATCAAATAAGAAAATGTTATAATAAACAAGACATATAGATGTCGTGTTTGCGATGATATGATTTTAGTGAAGTGAAAGATAATGAAGATAGACAGGCTGATTGGAATTTTTTCTGTATTACTTCAGGAAGAGAAAACTACAGCACCTGAGCTGGCAGAACGCTACGAGGCTATGAAAAAGAACTATGAGAGGGCGTGAAAGATGAAATATCCTTGGATTGAAGAATATCTGATGGAAAAACCAGGTGTTACAAAGGATTTGCAGAAGGATTGGAACTGGATTCGTTTTCAACTTGCGGGAAAAATGTTTGCTGCGATATGCCTTGATGATATAAAGCA
Organism: Butyrivibrio sp.; assembly: GCF_015056685.1. Classification (GTDB taxonomy): domain Bacteria; phylum Bacillota; class Clostridia; order Lachnospirales; family Lachnospiraceae; genus Butyrivibrio. The sequence goes on from NZ_SVFW01000078.1 coordinate 1,156, forward strand.
GAAAGATACAAGTAACTTCTAACTATGAATGACCCAAAGAAATAACTAAATCTGGTAATGTAAATTGGAGGAATGATCATGGAATATATTAGAGTTACCAAGGACAATTTAGAGGAAGAGCACATTTGCTGCGCTATATCCAATAATAAAGACGTTCAGGTTTCATCAAAGAAAGCCTGGCTTGCAGATAGATTCGATGAGGGACTTGTCTTTTTAAAGAGCGCGGAGCGTGGCAAATGCTTTATTGAGTACATTCCTGCTGAGAGTGCATGGGTCCCTATTGAGGCTGATGGTTATATGTACATAGATTGCCTGTGGGTTTCTGGCTCTTTTAAAGGACATGGCTATTCCACAGAGCTTCTGGATGCCTGTATTGCTGACAGTAAGGAAAAGGGTAGGAAAGGTCTTTGCATTCTTTCTTCAGCCAAGAAAAAGCCATTCCTTGCGGATCCTAAGTTCTTGAAATATAAAGGCTTTGAAGTATGCGATGAAGCTGATAATGGTATTCAGCTTTGGTACCTGCCATTTGATAAGAAGGCTGATAAGCCAGATTTCAAGGAATGTGCCAAGCATCCACACATAGATGAAAAAGGCTATGTGCTATACTACACAAATCAGTGTCCATTTAATGCTAAGTATGTTCCAGTCCTGGAAGAAACAGCTAAGAAGAACAACATTCCGTTCAAAGCAATCAAGATCCAAAGTAGAGACGAAGCCCAGAATGCGCCTACTCCTATTACAACATATTCTTTCTTCTGTGATGGCGAGTACGTGACCAACGAGCAGATGAATGATAAGAAATTCCTTAAGCAGATTGGGAAGTAAGAGTTATAGAGAGACTTTTCATGATTATAATTCGTGATAGTCTCTTTTTTCTTGTTCCCTAATATTGTATCATCAAGGAAACAAGAAATAATTGATTTCTGTAAGACGATTTAATTTCAGTTTTATTGACAAGCATACTAATTCTTATGGAGGTATTATGAACCATGACATGACAGTTCCATGTGAAGAAGGACTGATCAATCTTCGCGTCGGAGCGATTATTATGAAAAACGGAAAAATATTGATGGTGGGAAACGATAGCGCGGATTATCTCTATTCCGTTGGCGGACGTATCAAGTTCGGCGAGACATCCGAAGAAGCTGTGATACGTGAGGTGTATGAGGAGACTGGCGTTAAGCTCGATGTTGATCACTTAGGTTTTATCCATGAGAATTATTTCTATGGAGATGCTGAATCCAATCGTGGTAAGCTTATTTATGAGGTTTCATATTTCTACTATATGAAGGTGCCGGAGGGCTTTGAGCCTGTTTGTATGAGTATGACGGAAGATGACCATGAGGAATTCCTTCGCTGGATAGATGTAAATGATCCCATCAGGTATTATCCTGAGTTTTTCAGAAAAGAGCTATTACATCCGACGGACGGAGTAAAGCATTTTGTGACAGACGAGAGAGTTATTTAAAAAGTTAATTAAAGTTTTGAATTCCAGTTTTACAGATCATGACAAATCGAAAGTTGTAAGGATAAGTGTTACACATGGGTATTATGGGATTTTTCAATAAAAAGAAAATTGATAAAACAATAACCAATAAAGAAATCTGTTTTGAAGATGAGTTTACTGATATACAATCAGGTTTAATTTCTCTCTGTTTAGAACTTACAGATAGTCAAGTAGATACGGTTTTTGCATATTGCGGTATCGAGGACCATAGTTTTATGTTTAATTCTTTCTTTGAGAAGGATGGGACAATTCTTTCAGCTAGACAAGCTGCTACAGATGTAAGTTTAGTGAAAGAATTCTTAAGGATTGGTACACATGATTTGGAAAATTTTAAATCAGTCTGCACTAAGTGGAATAAACCAATTCCTAGACAAATTAAAATGATTTATGACGTAAAAACTGGGAAATTTGATGTAAATATCAGTTATGAATCGAGAATTCCTTATGAATTGGAAGGTGGAAATGTTTTTAAGGAATGGTTCGATAAGGAATTGAGTGAAAGAACTCAGTAACTTCGAATTTATGGATGTCCTGTGAATACAGGCGGTTTCTGGGACTATCCGGATGAAACGCATAATTAAGGGTATGTAAAGGGGCAGAGAATCATGGTTGTAGAGATTACAAATCCACAGGAAAAACAGATGATTGCAAGAAGCATATTAGAGGCTCTTACGGATTGGTTTGGAATCGAGGAAAGCAGAGAAGAATACATCACAGGAAGTGCGGATTGGACATTTTTTGCTGCAAAGGAAGCAGAGAAATACGTGGGATTCCTCTGCTTAAAAGAAACTGGCAAGGCTACAGTCGAACTAGCTGTGATGGGAGTCTTGAAAGACCATCATCGGAGTGGTATAGGACGACAGCTGGTAGAAAGAGCAAAAGAGGTTGCTAGAAGCCAGGGCTATGAATTCATGCAAGTGAAGACAGTAAAAATGGGTGTATACGATGATTATGACAAAACCAATCATTTTTACATCAGCTGTGGATTCAAGGAACTGGAAGTGTTCCCTCTTTTATGGGATGAGTGGAATCCCTGCCAGGTGTATGTACTGTCTTTAAAATGATGGAAATGTAGTTGTTTCACTAATTGGGTTTTATAGAAATGGGGGTAGAAGATGAAGGTACTATTAAAGGGTGGCAAAATCTATGATGGAACAGGTGATGAACCGACTATGGGGGACGTACTTATTGAGGACGATAAGATACGAGAAGTAGGTGGAAACATTGACGCAGTTGGGGTAGATCAAGTCGTAGAACTTGGGGGTAAGTCTATTGCGCCGGGATTCATCGACGCACATTCTCATAATGATTGGTTTGCAATTAAAAATGATCCGATGCCTTATTTCCTGCCGTTTATTAGACAAGGCATCACAACTTTCATAGGGGGCAACTGTGGTGTGTCTGAGGTTGGATTTCAAAAGGACTGCAAGTATGTAGATAAAATGGGAGGCGGTCTATTCTTTTTCAAAGACACAAAAGGTGCGTATGGAAATGTCTCCGATTTTTTTGAAGAGATAGATGGTAACTGCCCTGCAAATATGGCAGAACTGGTGGGACATTGTTCTGCAAGAGCAGCGGTATCCGGCTTTTCTAATCGTAAGCTGACTAAGGATGAAGAGACCCAGATGCTGGCAATCATCGAAGACAATCTAAAAAATGGTGCCGCAGGCGTGTCGCTTGGCTTGATGTATGAACCTGGACTTTATGCTGACAAGGAGGAACTGCGGAAGGTGGTAGAACTCTGCGTCAAATACGATAAACCACTTACCGTACATCCAAGGGCAAATTCTGCCGTTTCCATGGCGTATCCTGAACTGTTAGGTCGCTCCCATATTCTAAGAGCTGTAGACGAATTGGTGGAAATATCCAAAGGAACCAATCTGAAACTACAGTATTCCCATGCTATCTTCGTAGGAAGGAAATCCTTAAAGGATCAGCCTGAGTTTTTATCCCTTATCAATCAAATGAGAAAAGAAGGAGTACGTGCCCAGTTCGATATCTACAACGAATTGAAGGGGGTATCTGTCATTACCGTTATCCTGCCTACTTGGTATCAGGGTATGAGCGAGGAGGAGCGAAATAAACCGCTGACGAAATTGAAGTTGCGATTGCTGATTAAAGCCACCTCTATTTTATTGGGCTTTGGCTATGATGATATCGAAGTGGCCTATATCGGACCTGGGTTTGAAAAGTATGAGGGAAAGACTGTTCATCAGCTTGCAAAAGAGAATCATAAGTCTGATTTGGATATGTACCTTCAGCTTTGCAAGGAATCTAATTTCCAGGGTCGTGTCAACATGGGACCATATACGACGGAAGATATCATTCATGACTTTGAGAAAAATGAACTGTGCCTGTATATGACAGATGCATGGGTAGAGGAACATGGTATCCAGAATCCGGCAATCTATGACTGCTTCCCAAAATTTTTACAGGATGCACTGCGGGGCAAGGGAGATACTTTGCCAAAGACTATTCAGCGTATGACAGGTGCTACTGCGGACCGATTTATGATTAAAGATAGAGGATACTTAAAGCCGGGCTATTATGCGGATATCACAGTTTTTGACGAAGAGGCATTGAAAAACTCTGAGAGAGACCGAACATGCTCCTTTGGTATCGACAGAGTCTATATCAATGGCAAAGAAGTACTGGTCGATGGTGAAATTGACGAGAAACTTTTGCTTACTGCAGGAAAGGCAATTAGGGTTTGAACCCTGGGGGACGGGGTTGATGTATGTAAACGAACAATAGAGTTCTTTGAGAATACTTAACGAGAATAAGGAAAGTGATAGTCGTATTAACCGGAATACAATGTAGACCGACAAATCGGTATTTGCGGAGGTTATTATGAAAAGAGAATTAGGAATAGCTCGCTGTGGGTTGGCATGCTGCTTGTGTTTTGAGAATGTAACCTGCAAGGGATGCAAACGGGATGGATTCATGGAGCTATCTTGGTGTAAAGACGCAGAATGGTGTGAGGTTCGCAGATGTGGGATAGATAATAATTTAAACGGCTGTTACGAGTGTGAACCTGCAAAATGTCGAAAGGGTCTATATGCAGAAAAGATCAAGGCACGTGCGTTTGCTGAATTTGCTCGGAGGTATGGCGTTGAAGAACTTTTGGATTGCCTTGAACGAAATGAACAGGCGGGTATCGTTTATCATCGTGAAGGAATTATGGGAGACTATGATGAATTCGATGATTTAGAGGAACTTATTACTTATATCAGGACAGGAAAAAGGTAAATTCGAATTTGTAGAGCGATTAAAGTCTTAACGAGGACGTGTAATATGATAAAGTTTTTACATTTGTTCAAGAACTATTACTTGGGAATATCGTTTATAGGTATAGCAGCATTTGTGATACAAGAGATTCCATATATCGTTATGCCATTGATAAAACCTGCATCAAATCCAATCATGAATATGTCGAATGAGATCAAATGGATTGGGACAGTACAGGGAATATTTGGTATTTTGTCTATGATTCTGCTGATGTTGATTGTAAGGGATGATGTTAAACTTATTCCGAAAGAAACAACAAAGGAAAAAATATTCCTTTTTCTTATGATTCTGATGATATTGATCAACTTTATTGGATGGATACTGTACTATATGGATTATCAGTATGGATGGCTGATCATAATCACTCAGTTTGCCGTTGTTCCGTTGTACTATTTGTTTTTAGGACTTTGGCAGAGAAATTACCTGTTGGCAGGAACGGCGGTTCCATTTTTTGTGATTCATACCATCAACGGGATTATGAATTTTGCCGTTAAGAGATAATATCTTCCAGGATAATAGACTAAGACAAATCGGGATTTGAAGGAGTATCGCTATGTGGTTTTTATTAGCGCTTGGTTCGGCAATCTTTGCCGCACTGACATCAATATTGGCAAAGATAGGAATTGAAGGTGTCGGATCGAATTTGGCTACTGCGATCCGTACGATGGTTGTTGTTATCATGGCATGGGGAATGGTATTTATTACTCATCAGCAAGTCGGAATAAAAGACATTAGCCAGAAATGCTGGATTTTCCTGATTCTGTCCGGCCTTGCTACTGGTGCCTCATGGCTTTGCTATTACAAGGCCTTGCAGATGGGAGACGCTTCAAAAGTCGTCCCGATTGATAAGTTGTCCGTTGTCATTACGCTGATACTGGCGTTTGTTCTTCTGCATGATGATTTTACTTTTAAGTCAGTGATAGGGTGTATCCTGATTGGAGCCGGAACATTGCTGATGGTTCTGTGATACAAATTCCTGTTTGTCGGACAAAAATAAATAATGAACCATTGTGGACGGGGTTAGGGGGCCATTTACAAATCGGAGTTTTTAGAGGCAAATTATATTTCAGTTAAAACGTGTTTACAAATTCTTTAACAAGCCGTATATTTCTTGCACAAAATATACAATAAAATGGGAATGCTTAAGTAATAAAAAGTTGTTGAAAAAAGGGCTGATTCCTTGTATATTATAGGTAGTGGATGCGCTGTGGAATCTCGAGATGCCCACGGCCCAGAGAGTTCATGCGTGAGCTCTCTTTTTTTTATTTTGGAGGAACCTTTTGTGGCAAAAGTGTTTTATACATATCAGCAACAATCGGAAGTTAATCGACAAATCAAATTTGTCGCCCTAATCGAATGGTGAACGTTACATAGCAGTTATCTCAAAACGGGATAGCTGCTCTTTTTTTTTAGCACTTTTGAATTGTGTATTCCTTGCTGGATGAGGATTCTGTATAATTGAAGACAGTGAAATTAACAAAATCGACGTTTGTAGGGTAGGCACAACGAATGGGAGGATACTATGGATGCTAGAGAGTACTTGGAAATATTGCATGTTGCAGAAAGGCTAAAAGATACCCCAAGACATTGCACAACAACAAAACGCAGGACAGAAAGCGTAGCTGAACATAGTTGGCGTATTTCGCTTATGGCTTTTTTGTTAAGACACGAATTTAAAGATATAGATATAAATAAGGTAGTTGATATGTGCCTTATACATGATCTTGGCGAGTGCTTTACAGGCGATATTCCAACTTTTGTAAAGACTGACTCTGATAGAGAAGTTGAAGATTCATTATTAAATCAGTGGGTAAAAACGCTTCCAGCAGAATTATCTGAAGACATAGCGGCACTTTATAAAGAAATGGATGCACAAGAAACTAAGGAAGCTAAACTTTATAAATCACTAGATAAACTAGAAGCCTTGATTCAACATAATGAATCGCCACTTGATACTTGGTCTGAAAATGAGTTTGAACTCAACAAGACCTACGCATTCGATACAGTAGCGTTTTCCTCTTGGCTTACAGAATTGCGAGAGGTAATTTTAGAAGACACTATGAAAAAGATAGAATCGGGGAGTTAAACAACTTCATTATCATGATAAGGACATTGCTGTATGAAAAGACTATTTGAAATAGATTTAAAAGACTATAAAAATACAGATTCTGTTTTTCGAAGGCCATCAGCCAGAGCTATCATTATCAAGGGTGACAAGATAGCTCTTGTATATAGCAAACGGGAAAATACTATAAATTTCCCGGAGGCGGAATACATGATGATGAAGATAAAAAAGAAGCTTTGATCCGCGAAGTCAGAGAGGAAGTCGGAATGGTCGTGATTCCGGAAAGCATCCGGGAATTTGGAAGTGTACTTCGCAGGCAAAGGAGCGACAAGGCTGAGAATACTGTTTTCGAGCAGGAGAACTATTACTACATTTGCGATGTAGAAGATGAACTGGTAGATCAAGAATTGGACGCTTATGAACAGGATGCGGAATTTGTTCTCAAGATTGTTGATATAGAAACGGCTATAGAGGCTAATGATATTTATAAAAGTGATGACTTTTTTAACGAAGTAATGATAAAAAGGGAACTTCGTGTACTTAGACTGCTTAAGATGTCAGAAAGATATGTGGATAATGAGATAAGACTAGTCCCTTACTACAGAAATGATGAGGTTTCACTTGCCTGGTATCAGGATTTGGATGTATGTAAGCAAGTTGATAATAAGGACGAGCCATATGACCTGGAGCTTTTGCATAGCATGTATGACTACCTTTGTATCCATGGTGATTGTTACTATATTGAATATAATGGAGTATTAGTTGGAGACGTTTCACTTAGAGATAATGGCGAGGTTGCTATTGTTATCTGCAAAGAGTATCAGAATAGGCATATAGGAAGACGTTGTGTTAACGAAATCATTATATCTGCAAAGGAAAAGGGAATGAATAAGGTACGGGCAAATATATATTCATTCAATAAACAAAGTCAAAAAATGTTTAAATCACTTGGATTCCACAGTATTGGTGATGAGTGGTTTGAATTGAATTTTTAGAATGCCAGGGTACTATATAGTGTTACTCTGGGGACGCCCAGATTTATACTTGATTAGTGTATTATGATGATGTAAATAAACAGATGGGAGGAGTAGCTTGTTTGGATATTAAGTATTTGTTGTTTTTGCAGGGAATTAGGGAGAGCGCACCCGAATGGATTAATAATCTGATGCAACTTATCACCGATATGGCCGGAGGCATTCTTATTCTGCTTATACCGATGATTATTTTCTTTTGTATTGATAAGAAAAAAGGAGAGTTTATATGGATCTCACTGGTGATAGCATCGGTGATAAATGTATTTGTAAAATGTTTATTCTGTGTTTATAGGCCTTGGATTCGTTCGGAATTGATAAAGCCTTCGGCAAAAGCAATTGAGGGAGCAGGAGATTATTCGTTCCCAAGCAGTCATACCCAAGGGAGTGCATCAGCATTTGGTTCTCTTGCGTATGTTTATCGCAAAAAGAAATTGCTGTCCATAATATGCATCTGCGTGATACTGTTGGTTGCATTCTCTAGGAACTATTTGGGGGTTCACACACCGCAGGATGTTTTAGCAGGTTTATTTATTGCTATTGTTGGAATTGCTTTGACATGCCTTATACAGAAGAAAATAGATGGCTCGGAAAAGAATCGCATAATCTTTTGTGGGATTGCGGTTGTTACTATAATGCTTGCTTTATTATTTGTAAGTATGAAAGAGTATCCTATTGATCTCGATGCTTCCGGAAATGCTTTGTATGATCCTTTGCGCTCAATATCATCATTTGCCAGTAAGGCTGGTTTGGCTATAGGATTTTTAGCGGCCTGGATACTGGAAGAAAAATATATTGCTTTTAGCACAGAGAATTTGACATTCGGACGAAGGATTATCAGAGTTGTGACAGCAATTCTCCTATATTTCCTAATGGCGATAATAGCTGCGGGAGTTTCTTCAATCATACCAATTGCATGGATGGCGGCTTTTATGCAAAACGCTATTATGTATTTTGGTGTTATATTTTTTGCACCACTCATATTCACAAAAATTGAATCGCACTCCCGGTCATGAACATGGTATCAGCTACTTAACTAGAGTAGCTGATATTTTTTTGAAATTATAGTTAGCCATGACTAACAAAAAGAGTTATAATGTCGATATATATGGATTGAAGCGGAAGGAGCGGATTTATGCGATTTCCGCTATAGCAGGAGGTAAGTTATGAAGTCAAAACAAAGAATACTATTTGGATGTTATGCAATGGTACTTGCTATTATTGGGGACTATCTTCTTGGATACGGTACACTTGGCACAACATCAGATCCGGATGCCTATATGGGCATATCCTGGAATGTGGCTCCTGATTGGAGATATGCAGTATCATCAATCCTCGGTTTTTTGTGTGCAGCGATGTTTGCCTATGCTGCAACAGAACTAATGAGGGTTATGGAGAACGAATATAATTTAAAGGATTCCAAACTATACAAGCTTTTCAAGGTTGCCAACTGGGGAGGAATTTTGTATTTTGCCTTTATTCATATAGGCATATGCATCCTGCCGGTTGTTTTTAATGCAGGAATGGAAGCAACGGGCGATATTGAAGCATCTGTCGGTATGACAATCAGGGTTCTGAAAAGTGAACTTATTCCATTGTTAGCAGGTTTTGTGGTCTGCGATTTGTTTGTGACTATAGGATGGGTTGGAATGGTTCTTAAGAGGATGCTTCCTGTAAAAAAATGGATGATCATATGTTGCCCTGTTTTTGGCGTACTTTTCGGAAACTTACTTAATTTGATATCAGAAGGTCTGGATTCTGGGACAGAATCACTGGGGTGGCTCGTGTTGTATTTGGTTTGTGCACTAACTCTTACAGATAAGAAAAAATGATCATCGTAAAGATAGAGTTTAAGGGATGCGAGATAGTGATCGGAGGAAATGAATGTTAAATGAAAATGAGCAGGTAACTGACAGGATTAAGAGTGCGTATCATACGTCTAAAAACATATATGACGATGTCCTTACTCAGGGAAGTGTTTTTAGCAGGTTATATATACGTTTCTTCTGGAGCGGAACCGATGATAATGAAATTGCAGAAAAGGTTCTGTCTTACATACCTGATGACTTTGATGGAAGGCTTTT
>NZ_SVFW01000079.1 GCF_015056685.1 Butyrivibrio sp.
AAAAGGAAAAAGCCATATCCTTCATCCGAGACAAACAAGGCTCCGGTTCCCTTGTAATTGCATCAGAAGACACAACCAGACTCGATTTTGGCAGAATCATTACCTTATAAACAATTTAGCCAATCAAAAGCTCCCCTCCCGGACCGCCCGTGAGGGGAGCTTTTGATTGGTGTAAGAAACGCAATGATGATACGAGAATAGACCATAAACCGTTTGTTTGGTATAATAAAATAGAAGTGCTTATCGGTTGAATTAAGTGAGGATATGCGAGACGGCGGCTTTTATGGAGGTAGTGGCGTGAAAAAAACGCTGATCATTATTGTTGATCTTTTGATAATGGTATTGATACTTTTCTTCATAGTTCAGTATGCCAATACTAAGATGAAGGAAAGTAATAAGAGAGTCGTCGAGGATTTTGAGAAGATGACGATCACTGCGGAACAGATCATTATGAATTACCTGGAGGACGAGCAGCATCTTTGCGATATTTGGGCGAACTATATTAATCGATCCGCTGAGGCGGGATCGCCAATGACCGGTGAGGAAGCAATTTCTTTTATCAGAAAGGCAAAGATATCTTCGAGTATTTATGGACATCTTATATTTCTTGATAAGACCTCTCAAAGTGGGATATCTACTAATGCGAGCTCAAAGGATGCAAATGATTATTCGGTTTCATACCGCAATCTTAACATTTTTGACAACATTGATGAGATAAGTAGAGAAGTTGGTAAGGTTAACTTAACAAGAGCGTATACTAATCCCCAGAATGGAGTGCAGTCAATGGCATTTCTTAATTACGTAAAAGTTCTGGATGAGTCAGATGGGCAGCTTTCAGAGGCAATTCTTATGCGCGTAGAGCCTGTCAGTATACTTGAGGATAAGCTTGTATTTCTTAAAGGTGAGTATGAAAACGTAGAGATTTCTCTCATTAACAAGGAGGGAGAATATCTGGTCCATGGTAAATCGCTGAAAAATTCCAACTTTTTTGAATATTATAAATCCTATAACGAAGCAGACATTGCAGATTACAACGAAATGCGAGATAAGGTCACTTCGGAGACAGGAACCATGACAATGAAAAACTCAAAAGGAGAAGAATGTTTAATATCCTACACTCCTTTGAAATCAATGAATACATGGTTTCTTTTGGCTTATATACCAACGGGTGAACTTAAGGCGGCAAATACAGTTGTTGACTGGCTTTTGCTGGGAATGGTGACGCTTGGTCTTTTATCCCTCCTTATCTTCAATTACCTGATACTGATGCTCTATAACAAAAAGCTTGCGGAGGCTGCAGAGGCTGCTAATCTGGCAAATGAGGCAAAATCGCACTTCCTATCCACTATGTCTCATGATATCCGCACACCTATGAATGCGATTCTGGGACTTAATGAAATGGTCCTTAGGGACAGTCACGAGGAAGAAATCGTGGCATATTCGGAAAGTATAAGGACAGCAGGAAAGACACTTATGGGCATTATCAATGATATCCTTGATCTTTCCAAGATAGAAGCAGGGAAAATGGATATCATCGATGTTGATTACAGCTTTGTCTCAATGCTAAATGACCTTGTGAATATGGTTCAGGGAAAAGCGCGGGATAAGGGCCTTTCTTTTGACATTGAAGTTGATAGGGATATTCCGGCTATATTGCACGGAGATGAGATACGAATTAAACAGGTCATCACCAATATCCTTTCAAACGCTGTTAAATACACGAAAGAGGGTTCGATCACTTTTAAGGCGGGATTTAAGAAGATGGAAGAAAACCCCGATTCTGTAAAACTCATAATAAGTGTAAAAGACACAGGAATCGGGATAAAACCCAAAGATATGGACCGCTTGTTTGTTGCCTTTGAGCGTATCGATGAAAATAAGAACAGAAACATAGAAGGAACCGGCCTTGGCATGAGTATAGCCCAGAGCTTTCTGCGAATGATGGGAAGCAGTATTGAGGTTGAAAGTCAATATGGCAAGGGGTCAACTTTCTCATTTGAACTGGTGCAGGGAGTCAGGGACTGGAGTCCTATTGGCAACTATAAGGAGACCTTTAAACGTGCTGTTTCTGAGAGGGAAAGATATCGTGAAAGCTTTACAGCACCTGATGCCAGACTTTTGGTTGTTGATGACACAGAGGTCAATCTTTTAGTTTTAAAGAATCTGCTAAAACGTACTAAAATGCAGATAGATACGGCAACAAGTGGAAATGAAGCAATAGCATTATATAAACGAAATAAGTACGATGCTATTTTTCTTGATTATATGATGCCTGAGAAGGATGGAATAGAGACTATTACGGAGATGAAAGGAATCCAGGATTCGCCTAATACCCTGACGCCGATCATATGTCTTACCGCCAATGCTATTTCGGGTATGCGCGAAATGTACATAAACGCAGGCTTTGACGATTATATTACGAAGCCAATTGACCCGAAGAGGCTTGAGGTGCTGCTTTTTGAGTATCTGCCAAAAGAGAAGATTGCTCCTGCATCTGACGATAGCAGCGATGGAGACTGTTTTATCCCGGATTTTGTTTGGAAGATCAGATCCATTGATGTAAATGCAGGAATCCTTCACTGCGGAAGCCAGAAATCTTACATGGATACGTTAAAGACATATTTTGATTCCGGACAAAAAAATGCAGAAGAGATAGAAAAATACTGGAATGGAAAAGATATTAAGAATACTACTGTAAAAATACATGCGCTTAAGAGCACCTCCCGTGTGATTGGTGCGATGGAGCTTGGAGATTTTGCGGCACGTCTTGAAAAGGCCGGAGAAGAAGGAGATGTCAAAACTCTTGAAACGGATATAGAAAAACTTTTGATCATGTATCGTAATCTGCTTACAGAGATGGAAATGCTTGGAAGTATAGATGGGGGCGTGGAGGGCAGTGACAAGCCTTTGATCTTAGAACAGGATATAAAAAAGACCTATGAAACTATTTCAAAGCTTTGCGAAGCTTTTGATTTTGACGGTGTGGTAGAAACTGTGAAATCCCTTGAAAAGTACAGATTTCCGGAGAGTGAAGCTGCAAAATTTGAAACCATAAAAAAGGCTGTCGACAATTTTGATTATGATCTGATACCTAAAATCATATCAGGCTAAAGCAAAAGAGAAATTCTTTTGAATACTGAAAGGAGTCAGCATGAAGATAAAAACAGTGAGAATGGCAAAAAGGATGCTGGGATTAACATCGGCTTTAGCAATGGTGTTTTGCTTTACTGCCTGCGGACAAAAAGCGGAAGAAAGCACTGAGTTTAAACCTGCTTTGTCTTCTGAAATATCATGCCAGATCAAGGTTGCAGGAGACTATTCAAATTTCGAATCCCTTGAGAGCGAGTTTGAACGCTTTTATGAGTACTATCCAAATGTCAGCCTCAATTACGTAAATCTTGATGACTATAGAAACACGATAACTAGCGCACTTATGAGCGATGAGGCTCCTGATATATATGTTACGGCTTCGTGGATGCTGGAAGATGATAAAATGGCTCCTGTTTTTGAAAATGCGGAGGTTCTGTCAGATCCTGCCCTTGATATCAATCTGGAATGCATTAGAAAAGGCGCAAGATGGACTTTGGAAAATGGGGATGTGGTTATGCTTCCTATATTCACCAGGTCCTATGGAATGCTTGTGAATATGGATCTTTTTGAAAAAAATGGTCTTGAAGTTCCTGAAAATTACAGTGACCTTGTGGATGCATGCGATAAGTTCAAGGCAGCAGGGTATGAAACACCTGTCATGGGAGCAAATGGTCTGACAGTTGCAGGAATGTACTATCCGTTTGCTTTTCCGCTCTTTTGTGATGAGGTCCTCAAAAAACCTGAATCTGTAGAACCACTTAATTCTATGGAAAAGTCAGCGGGTGAGATGATGCGCCCGGCCCTTGAAAAAATTAAAACTTTTGTTGATAAGGGATATATGGATCCTGAGCGGTGTTCAAATGAGATAGAGGATGATTACAATGCCGTTATCATGCGCTTTTTTGAGGGAGATGTCCCTATGATGCTAGGAAGCGGAGATATGGTTTCAGGAACCCAAAAGAGAGAGAGTAAGTCTGAAGCCTTTGTGGCAAACCCCTTTAAATATAAATTCTATGTGGTACCAATTGGAGATGAGGGCGGATATTTCCTTGATTCTGTCAATCTGTTCTTCAGTGTAAATAAAAACAGCCCTAATCTGGACATGACCAATGAATTTATCAGATTCATCATGAGAGAGAAAGAACTCGGTAATATGGCGGCAATCAAGAGACTTATCACTCCGACAAATGATTTTTCTTTGGATGAAGTTTACTCATCTCTTGAGGGATTTCCGGAGGATAGATACTTTAGCTATCAGGAGACAGGACTAAATGATGCTGTTAACAAGGAGTTCAGGGCAGCGGCATATAATGTTGCAAATGGCATTATGACTGTAGATGAAGCTATAAGCGGGTACGGCAGTTTGTGGGAGTAACTGCTGCCTGCGGAAAGGAAATAGAATGGAAGAGCGCGTAGTTGTTGTGGATGATGATGTGATCATATTGAAAAATGCGAACACGGTTCTTTCGGAAGCGGGGTTTAAGGTTACATGCCTAAAGAGCGGACGGCTTTTGCTGGATTATGTAAAAAAGAATGAGATAGATATGCTGCTTTTGGATATCAAGATGCCGGAGCTTGACGGCTTTGAGACCATGAGCCTTCTTAGAAAATGGGAAAGAGAAAGCGGGGCAAAAGAAATACCTGTTATCTTTTTTACCGCAAATGATGATTGTGCATCGGAGACAGCAGGACTCTCATTGGGGGCTATGGACTTTATAAGAAAGCCATTTGTTGCGGATGTTTTAACCCTTCGTGTAAGGCACCTTCTAGATCTTATCAGATTTCAGAATTATCTCCATGCAGAGGTAGAACGCAAGACCAAGGAAATAGAAGGGCTCTCACTCCATGTGGTACATACCCTTGCAGATGCGATCGATGCCAAGGATGCCTATACAAAGGGCCATTCAGGAAGAGTTGCCGAGTATGCAAGAGAAATAGCAAAAAGAGCCGGTTATTCTTTTGACAGGCAGGAAGAAATATACATGATGGGGCTTCTTCACGATGTAGGTAAGATCGGCGTGCCTGACGCGGTGATCAATAAACCGGGGAAGCTTACAGACGAGGAGTTTGAAAAAATAAAGACACATCCCGAAAGGGGCGCAAGGATCCTTCAGAATATTGAAGAAATGCCAAAGCTCGCCATAGGAGCAAGGTGGCACCATGAGCGCTACGACGGAAAAGGCTATCCGGACGGATTATCTGGCGAGGAGATTCCGGAAGAGGCCAGGATCATAGCTGTTGCTGATGCCTATGATGCAATGACCAGTAACAGAAGCTACAGAGGCATTATCCCTCAGGATGTGGTCAAAGGAGAGTTTGAGAAAGGCTTAGGAACTCAGTTTGATCCGCATTTTGCGGCTATTATGCTTGAAATAATAAATGAAGACGTGGACTACAAACTTCATGAGGGAACATAAGAGGGATAAATCTATTGACAAAAAAAATTAATGCTTTTATACTTTAACTTAATAAACCGTTGCGGGAGAGTAAGTAACCGATATGTGAGCATCACAGCTAGTCGCAGATGGTGAGAG
The DNA here is from genome assembly GCF_015056685.1 of Butyrivibrio sp. Classification (GTDB taxonomy): domain Bacteria; phylum Bacillota; class Clostridia; order Lachnospirales; family Lachnospiraceae; genus Butyrivibrio. Next base: position 5,625 of record NZ_SVFW01000079.1, read on the forward strand.
TGCGATATGTAGCATAACGGCGAATGGACTTCCAAGGGCAAACAGAAAAGGGTTATACCTTAGTATGGGCGACGGGGCAGGACTCCCCGTAATAAAAGGTCAGCATATGTATGTATGCGTTAAGAGGGCGTCTATGACGTCAAGCAGGGTGGCACCGCAGATGATTATTTTATCTGTCCCGGCATTTTAACAATGCAGGGGGCAGATTTTTTTTGCTTTAAGAAATCTGCTCCGAAACAAAAAACCAAAGGAGAAAAGATATGAAAAAAGCACAGATCACAAAGAAACTAATGTCAATTGGAATGGCCGCAGCTATCGGCCTTGTAGCAGCAGGGTGCGGCTCTTTTAGCGCCGGCACCACAGGAACTAGTGACCAGGCAGGTACAGGAGCTAAAGAGTACAAGATCGGCATATGCAATTATGTTGATGATGCTTCTCTTAATCAGATCGTAGATAACATTCAGAGTGAGCTAAGTGCCATAGCAGAGAAGGAAGGCGTTACATTTAATATCAAATATGACAATTGTAATGCAGATGCAAACGTCCTTAATCAGATTGTGGCTAATTTCCAGGCTGATGATGTAGACCTGATGATAGGTGTAGCTACACCTGTTGCAATGGCTATGCAGGGAGCAACTGATGGTAAGGATACACCTGTTGTGTTTTCTGCAGTATCTGATCCTATTTCAACAGGGCTTGTAGCTTCTATGGATGCTCCCGGAGCAAATGTTACAGGTACATCAGATATGCTCAATACAGAGGCAATCATGAATATGATCCTGGCAGCAGATCCTGATATTTCAAAGGTTGGTCTTTTATATGATGCAGGTCAGGATGCATCCACAACAGCCATCAAAGATGCCAGGGAATTTCTTGAAGCACATAATATCGAAGTCGTTGAACAGACAGGAACAAATGTGGAAGAGGTTACTCTTGCAGCCAATGCACTGGTTTCTGCCGGAGTAGAAGCAATTTTCACACCAACAGACAATACTATTATGACAGCTGAGCTTTCAATCTACGAGATCTTCCGCGAGGCAGGTATTCCTCACTACTGCGGAGCTGACTCTTTTGCACTTAACGGAGCTTTCCTTGGATTTGGTGTTAACTATGCTGACCTTGGAAAAGAGACTGCTGATATGGCAGCTGACATTCTGCTAAATGCAAAGGATCCCGGCAGCGTTGCTGTGAAGACTTTTGACAATGGTATTGTAACGCTCAATGAAGAAATGATGGAGGCTCTTGGTATGGACATGGAGAGCGCAGAAAAAGCTTTTGGAGCCTATGCTTCATCAATCCAGACCATCAAGACCGCTGAGAGTTTTGAATAATTATTTATAGAGGTTAAAAGAAATGATATCCCTTTTTCAAACTGCTGTTGAGCTGGGACTTATCAGCTCTCTTACAGTACTTGCTTTGTATATGAGTTATACCATGCTGAATGTTTGTGATCTGTCAACAGACGGAGCATTCACCATGGGTGCTGCAGTAGGAGCAGTGGTTACACTGGCAGGCCATCCTTTTCTGGCACTTCCTGCAGCAATGCTGTCAGGTATGTTGTCCGGCTTTGTGACAGCTCTTTTACAGACTAAAATGGGCGTTGACAGCCTTCTTGCGGGCATTACTGTCAACACAGCTTTGTATTCTGTTAATATAGCTGTAATGGGAAAGTCTTCGCTGCTTAATCTTAACAGTTCAGGAAGCATTTTTTCATTTGCTTCAGACCTGTTGGATGGCAGTGCTGCGGATCCTTATTCCAAGCTTATAGTGATAACTCTTATAGTTATGGTGGTTATGATCTGTATCGTTGCATTCTTAAGGACAAGGCTTGGACTTGCCATAAGGGCAACGGGAGACAATCCTGATATGGTCAGATCTTCATCAATCAATACTGTTGCTATCACTATTACAGGGCTTTGTTTGTCCAACTCACTTACAGCTCTTTCGGGATGTCTTTTGGCTCAATATAACAAATCCGCCAACATTGACATAGGAACCGGAATGCTGACAATTGCTCTTGCATCCCTTCTTATTGGCAGGCTCTTTTTTAGAAATAAGGGAGTAGGTCATGGAGTAATAGGAGCTGTGATCGGGGCTATATTCTTCAGACTCGTCTATACAATGGCACTCAGGCTCAATATGCCAGCCTTTATGCTAAAACTTGTTTCTTCCGTAATTGTCATTCTGGCAATAAGTGGACCTTATTTCCTTGGCAGGATGAGGAAGAAAGGAGGGGCCAATGCTTAAACTTCAATCTGTAAACAAGACCTTTGGCAAAGGCACAGTCAATGAGAAAAAAGCCCTGGGCAATATTAATCTTGATGTGAAAAAGGGTGATTTTATCAGTATCATCGGATCTAATGGCGCAGGAAAATCAACTCTTTTAAATGCTATAAGCGGTGTGTTTGAAATAGATAGCGGAAGTATCATGCTGGACGGCGTGGATATCACCAGAATGTCCGAACACAAAAGGGCGGCAGTAATAGGCAGGCTCTTTCAGGACCCAATGAAGGGGTCAGCTCCTTCCATGAGCATAGAGGATAATCTGTATCTGGCATCAGGCAAAAGAGGCTGGTTTTCTCATATGACAAGCGCAGACAGAAAAGAATTCAGGGAAAGACTAGCACTTTTGGGCATGGGACTGGAAGACAGGATGAAGCATCCGGTAGGTCTTTTATCCGGTGGACAGAGGCAGGCGCTGACACTTCTGATGGCTACCTACAATGTTCCAAAGCTTCTTTTACTGGATGAGCATACGGCAGCTCTTGACCCTGCAACAGCGGAGAAAGTTCTTGCTCTGACTAAAGATGTCATAGAAAAGAACAATATAACCTGTCTTATGATCACTCACAATATGCAGTCCGCCCTTGATCTGGGCAACCGTACGATCATGATGAATGATGGCGAGATCATATATGATGTTGAGGGCGAGAAAAGAGCTAAAACTACCGTTGAAGATCTTTTGCAGCTCTTTAAGGACAAGGCAGGTGAAAAACTTACTAACGACAGGATGCTTCTTTCATAATAAATGCGTTTTTTGTATTTATGAGCCCTAGATATAGAGATAAATGAGAAAACGTGATATAATCGTGAACGTTGCGTTTATATAAAATTAAATGCAGAATATATTTTTTTAAGGAAGTAGTAATGAAAGAAGAAAAGAAATTAGGGCTCATGGCTCTCATACTGATGATCTTTACATCAGTATATGGCTTCAACAATATCCCGAGATCTTATTATTTAATGGGATATGCAGCAATACCATGGTTTGTTATTGCTGGTATTTTATTCTTTATACCATTTGCATTTATGGTAGCAGAGTTTGGCTCTGCATTTAAGGACGAAACAGGTGGTATGTATTCCTGGATGTGCAAGTCAGTAGGTCCTAAGTATGCATTCATCGGAACATTCATGTGGTACACATCATATGTACTTTGGATGGTAAATGTTTCATCAGGTATCTGGGTACCTGTATCAAATCTTATTTTTGGTGAGGATTGCACATCAAGCTGGTCTTTCTTTGGTTCAAAAATCCTTTCCGGTTCAAGACTTCTTGGTGTCATGGCAATCATCTTTTTTATCTTTATCACATACTTTGATTCAAAGGGTATTGATAAGATTAGCAAGGTGACATCAATTGGTGGTACAGCAGTTCTTGTGATCAACATCATGGTGGTTGTTGGTTCAGTAGTTATGATCATTGCTCGTCATGGTCAGCTTGAGCAGCCATTTTTAGGCGCAGAGTCTTTAATGGTTCCTCTTAACACAGCTTATCAGGGCAGCCCGATCATGATCTTATCATTTATTGTATATGCACTTTTCGCTTATGGCGGAATCGAAGCAGTTGGCGGACTTGTTGATAAGACAGAGAATCCAAAGAAAAACTTCCCTAAGGGAATTGTGGCAGCAGCTTTGGTAATCGTAGTTGGTTATGCTATTCTTATCCTGCTTGTAGGCTCATTTACAAACTACAGCGAAATCCTTGGAACAGATAGCATTACACTTGGAAACGTCTCATATGTGATCATGTCAAACTTTGCAGCAGCGTTTGGTAAGGTGTTTGGTGCTTCTGTTGCTACTCAGGCTGCTCTTGCTCACGGATTTGCCAGAGTATACGCGCTTATTATGCTTCTTGCACTTATGGGTGCTATGTTTGCACTTGTTTATTCACCTCTTAAGCAGATTATCGACGGAACTCCCAAGGAGCTCTGGCCGGGTAATATGGGTGAGATCGCAGAGGACGGTATGCCAAAGAACGCCATGTGGATCCAGTGTGCAATCGTTTGTATCATGATTCTTTTAGTTTCATTTGGTGGCGATACAATGCAGCAGTTCTTCGTGATCTTAACAGCAATGGTAAATGTTGGTATGACAGTGCCATATATGTTTATTTCATTCGCATTCCCTAAGTTTAAGAAGATGAAGAACATCGACAGAAGCTTCGAAGTATTCAAGACTCAGAAGTCTGCAAATATCTGGGGCTATGTTGTAACACTTACATTGTTCTTTGCAAATGCATTTGCTATTATTCAGCCAGCCATCGAAGGCGACTGGAAGACTACCTTCTGGTCATTAAGCGGTCCGGTTATCTTTGGGCTTGCTGCATTGATCATTTATAAGCGTTATGAAAAGAAATTAGCAGCAGGTGAATTCAATAAAGAAAACACTGATGACGTTGATGATGAAAATGAAAATGTTGTAACAGAATAATAAATCGACTATTACAAAGCTATTTTGAGGCTGAAAATGCTTCAAAATGGCTTTTTTGTTTTGCTTTAAATCCAGGTGTTTAACTGCACCTGGAAATTTTTTTGAAAAAATTTAGATGTAACCATTGCAGCTACAACTGCCTTGAAGTAAAATAGTGGCAGGAGGAACAAAAATGCAGATATCAAGCAGATTTACGGTTGCACTTCATATTTTTACATGCGTGGATACGTTTAAAGACGAACACAAGGTAACGAGCGATTTTCTTGCAGCCAGTATTAATACCAATCCTGTCATCATCAGAAAGATTCTTACTCAACTTAAGAACGCAGGGCTAATAAATGTTATCAGAGGAACGGGCGGAATAGAGCTTACGAGAGATCTTAAAGATATAACTTTTTATGACGTGTATCAGGCAATTGAGCCTTTGGAGAATGGAAATCTATTCAGATTTCATGAATCGCCAAATCCAGAGTGCCCTGTTGGTAGGAATATCCATTCGCTATTGGATGATAAATTGAAAAACATCCAGGAAGCTATGGAATCAGAGATGAAAAAATACACTCTTAATGATTTAAGATCCGGAATGCAGGAACTGTTGGCAAAAGAAGCTTAACAATGAGACTCTGA
>NZ_SVFW01000080.1 GCF_015056685.1 Butyrivibrio sp.
ATACTTAGACATAAAAATACCGACCTCCAAAAGTTAGATTTTTGGGTCTAACTTTTGGGGGTCGGTACATTTTTCACCTGTCTAGGTCATGTTTTTTGGTGTGATATCGCTGTGCTATTACAAAAATTATGACCTATTCTCTGTTTTTCTTTTATTTAGGTCATGTTTCTTGTCGTGATATGACTAAACTACTACAAAATTCATGACCTATTCTGTGTTTTTCTTTTACTTAGGTCATATTTTTCGTCAGATACACCTTAAAAATACTACAGAATTCATGACCTATTTTGTATTTTTCTTTTGATTAGGTCATGTTTTTGGTCATGATAGATGTTTGTTTAGATTTTTCTATGCTCATTTGGGCATATAGCGATTTTTTTTAGTTTACACATCCATTGGCAAAATTTTCAGGAAGTGAAAACGGGCATATATGAGAAAAAATAGATTTACACATCCATTGGATGAATGAAATAAGACATAAGAATCATCTATTTAATGGTGCGGTAACTTAAGAAAAGCCGTATATGCCCAAAATCACAAGTCAAAATCCATGGCGAGGGGTGTTGTAAGCTTGAAATCAGGCTTATATGTCCAAAACAGCATTTCCGCTCTATGGGAGCTGCGGCATATAGCCCTGCACATTCCAGAAAGCATCCGCATCTATTTTTCTTAACCCTCCACATTACTGAAAGTAGCCATCCCTACTGTTCTCGGAGTCAGAGCCTGAGGCCCTTGTATTCAGCCACACCGTAGGTGCTTGCCATTGACGGGTTCTGAGGAAAAGGCTACAATGCTGAATCCGACGGTGAGATAAGATCTACTGTTCCCATCATCCTCACCGTCGGCAAAGCTGACAAAGCGTTTTCCTCAGGTTCAGTCAATGGTGGCGTACGGAGCCAAGCATTTACCAATTTCTTAAGCTTATACATAGAATAACAGGGGGCAATGTCTGCCCCTGTCTCCCCCCTAGCTTCTACCTCACTTACGCATATACAAAAGGAGAGTGCTCTGATGTATGCTAACTGCATTCATCGGATTACTCTCCCTAATCTACATTTCTCTTTGATATAATGAAAAGTGGTGTTATTAATGGTGGAAAAGACGAAGTCCTGTAAAGGCCATTACCATGTCATGGCTGTTTGCTGCTTCGATAACATTGTCATCACGAACAGATCCGCCAGGCTGAGCAACATATTTTACGCCGCTCTTATATGCTCTCTCGATGTTGTCACCGAATGGGAAGAAAGCATCTGAGCCAAGAGCAACATCAGTGTTCTTATCAAGCCATGCTCTCTTTTCAGCCTCAGTAAATACAGGTGGCTTCTCTTTGAAAATGTGCTCCCACTTTCCATCAGCAAGAACATCCATGTAATCAGCACCGATGTAGAGGTCAATAGCATTGTCTCTGTCTGGGCGCTTGATAGTGTCAAGGAAAGGCAGGTTAAGAACCTGTGGTGCCTGACGAAGGAACCAGTTATCAGCCTTGGAACCTGCAAGACGTGTGCAGTGGATTCTTGACTGCTGGCCTGCTCCGATACCGATTGCCTGACCACCCTTTACATAGCAAACTGAGTTTGACTGTGTATATTTAAGTGTAATAAGAGCGATAATAAGATCAATCTTAGCTGACTCAGGAAGTTCTTTGTTATCTGTAACAATGTTTTTGAGCATTTCTTCATTGATCTCGATGAAGTTATGTCCCTGCTCAAAAGTAACACCAAATACCTGCTTTTTCTCGATCTCTTCAGGCACATAGTTCTCATCGATCTTGATAACAGCGTAGTTGCCGTTCTTTTTTGCCTTAAGGATCTCAAGGGCTTCATCTGTGTAGCCGGGAGCAATGATTCCATCTGAGACTTCTCTTTTTACAAGTCTTGCTGTATCAGCATCACAAACATCAGAAAGTGAGATAAAATCTCCAAATGAAGACATTCTGTCTGCTCCGCGGGCTCTTGCATAAGCATTGGCAAGAGGGCTCAATTCTCCAAGATCCTCTACCCAGTAGATCTTCTTTTCAATATCTGTAAGAGGCGTCCCTACTGCAGCACCTGCAGGGGATACATGCTTAAATGAAGTTGCTGCAGGAAGTCCTGTTGCTTTCTTAAGTTCTGATACAAGCTGCCATCCGTTGAGGGCATCAAGAAGGTTGATATATCCAGGTCTTCCGTTTAATACTTCTATAGGAAGGTCGCTACCGTTCTCCATATATACGCGTGAAGGCTTCTGGTTAGGGTTACATCCATATTTAAGCTGAATTTCGTTCATGAGATTCTCCTTTTTATTAATTACAATTTCATTTATCAGCCTATGCTTATTAAAGCCCGGCTAGTTCTTTTCAGTTAGTTCTTTTTGCCTGCCAAACTCAGGCATTTTTGTTAATGATGCGTGTCTCATACTTGCCTGTCGCAATTTCAATATATCTTGTGAAAAGAGATACCTTGTTATCTGCATTAAGTGCATTCCATACATTATTTGTAAATGTATCAATATCTCCTGCGATATTTACTCTTGTTGGCTCTCCTTCAAAGCTTGGAAGTGGATTTCCATCCTGCATGTATGTGTGGATGAAGTATCCTTCGCCAGCCTTTGGGTTGTCATAGGTGTATGTGAATCTCAGGCACTGGCTTGGATCGCCGTTGTTGCTCTTTAAGATAGACATAGCAAAATCATACTTACCATCTTCAACATTCATAAGACCTGAAATTCTAGGGGTATAATTTGGAGCATCAGGCTCAAACTCTCTTGTTCTGAGTGACTCTTCGAAAGTCTTGCCTTCCTTCATAAGGTCATAAACTGTATCTGTCTGGTCACCGTTAGTAACGATTGTAGAATTTCCAAGAACACGAACAGGTGCATAGATTATAAGGCTTGGATCTTCCATCTTTGACGGATCAAAAGCCTGTGTTCTGATTCCTTCACCATCTTCTACAAAAACACGGTTTCTGGAGTTCTCGCTTCTTCCCATAATGAAATATGCACATACAGCATACTTTCCGTCCTCAGAAGTACCGATTACAATACCTCTTCCAGGGTAAGAAGTGCTTCCAATCTCTTTTTGTAAATCTATCATATTGTCTCCTCTCTAGGGGGAATTGCTCCGGATCCGGATGATACACAAAAGAAAAGCCTGAGCAATCCTTAACTTGATTGCCCAGGCGGTCGACTTAATATTATTATCCATACTCCCATGTGGTTACCCACTTATCCGCCAGTTGTATGGACAAGATAAACATACACTTTTTGAATCCAAATTTCAAGATGGCATTTTGACTAAAAATGTGTTCTATTATGATGCGCTCACAAACTGCGAAGCGTAGAGATTGTAGTAAGCGCCCTTTTTTGCCATAAGGCTCTCATGATCGCCCCACTCAATGATCCCACCATCATCGATAAAGAATATCCTGTCTGCGTTCTTGATGGTTGAAAGCCTGTGAGCTACAACAAATGAGGTTCTCTTTTTAAGAAGCTCTTCAATTCCTCTCTGGACCAAAATTTCCGTTTTGGTATCAATATTTGAGGTTGCTTCGTCAAGTATGAGGATCTTAGGGTCTGTCAAAAGAGTTCTCGCAAAAGCAATAAGCTGCCTCTGTCCGTTTGACAATCCTCCGCCTCTTTCTGTAATCACAGTATCATAGCCATTTTCCATCTTTTCAATGAAATCATGGGCATGTACAGCCTTTGCTGCAGCGATCATCTCCTCATCAGTAGCATCCGTTTTTCCGTACTTGATGTTATCCCTGATAGTACCTGAAAACAGGTAATTATCCTGAGTCATGATACCAAGCTGACTTCTGAGGGACTGTATAGTAACCTTGCTGATGTCTTTCCCATCAACAAGTACCCGCCCACTCTTAGTATTGTAGAATCTGCTGATAAGGCTCACTATCGTTGTCTTACCTGCACCGGTAGGACCAACAAGCGCTATTGTCTCACCCTTTTTAGCCTTAAAGCTTACATCTTTTAATATGTCCACATCAGGCTCATCCGGATATGCAAAGGTCACATGGTCAAACTCCACATTTCCCTGAATTTCCGGCATATCCTCCGCCTTCTCTTTATCTTTTACAAGAGGCTCCATGTCCATTATCTCGTAAACACGCTCTGCTGATGCAATGTTTGTGATCAGCTTATTGTAGTAGTTTGCAAGATTTCTTATAGGGTTAAAAAACATTCCAAGGTACAGAACGTACGCTGACAAAGTACCTATGGACTCTGCAGTAACTCCAAGTTTTGTCACTGCAAGATAGTAAAGAGTGGCTGTCCCAAGTCCACCTGCTATTTCAATAGTTGGACTGTACAGGTCTGCAATGACAACTGCCCTTCTGAAGGCATGTATCACCTCATCAACAATATCTCCAAACTCCCTGTTGGCTTCATCTTCAGCGTTAAAGCTCTGTATAACTGACACTCCCTCGATTCCTTCATGAATAAAGGCTGTCATGTTAGAGTCCTTCTTTTTCCACATCTGCCATCTCTTATGAGCGAGAATCTCACAAAAATATAACCCGAAGAGAATAATCGGAACTGCTACTGCCGCTGAAAGTGAAAGCACCGGGCTCTTTACAATCATTATTACCAGGATCACTATAAGACTTACTGCTTCCGGAGCAAGAGTTGTTATAGTGCTTGAAAGAACCTCTTTTAGCGCATTGACATCACCTGTGACCCTTGCAAGGATCTTACCTGAGGGCCTTTGGTCAAAAAAGTCCACTCCAAGCTCCTGAATGTGGATATAGAGCTTTCTTCTGATGTTCAGGATCATATCATTTGAAATATCAGCCATGATCCGCCTCCATATCCTGGTTGCGAAATAGCTGACTACTGCAAGTCCTATCATGATACCAGCCATTATAAACAGGCCTCTCACATTCCCGTTTACTATCTCATCATCTATTATTTTTTCTATCAAAAGTGGATAAACCGTCGATATCGCTACTGTCAAAAGAATAAGCAGCGTAACTGCTACGATTTTTCCTCTGTACTCCAGGAGATTGGCAAAAAGCCTCTTAAGAACATCGACCTTTATGCTCTCCTTTAATTCTTCATCTTCTCTGGTGCTGTTTATAGCCATGTAAACACCTCCTTATGCCTTATCCAATGTTGCCAGGTAAAAGATTTACTGCCCTGAAGCCATGGCTCTTCTATAGTCGCCGTATTGAGCTTCATATGTGCTGTAATAGAGGCCTTTTTGAGCCAAAAGCTCAGCGTGTGTGCCCCTCTCTTTTACCATTCCGTTTTCCAAAACAATGATCTCATCGGCATCCTTAACTGATGAAATTCTGTGACCGATAATGATCTTACTCATATCTTTCTTATCATTAAGTTCCTGCTGAATAGCTGCCTCAGTCTCCATATCAAGGGCTGATGTGGAATCATCCAGAATTAGAAGATCAGCTTTTTTAGCAAGAGCCCTCGCAATAGAAAGTCTCTGCTTTTGTCCGCCAGAAAGGCCAATTCCCCTCTCGCCGATAACTGCGTCATAACCATCTGTGATCTTTTCCACAAATTCCTTGGCATGGGCGCTTTTTATAGCGCGCCTTACAGTAAGGTCGTCCATTGTAGCCTTGCTTCCAAGCCTCACATTTTCAGTGATGGTATCGGAGAAAAGAAATACATCCTGCGTTACAACTGATGAGAAAGCTCTGATATCAGTCATTGGCATATCCTTTATGTCTTTTCCATTGATCCTGACAGCTCCTTCCGAAGTGTCATAGAACCTCTCGATAAGATTAACTATCGTGCTCTTTCCGGCTCCGGTAGCTCCCATGATTCCAAGAGTCTTACCCTTCTTAATGGTAAAAGAAATATCTTTAAGGATTTTCTTTCCTTCCATCTCGAAACTCACATTGTCAAAAGAGATTTCTCCAGCTCTACTTGTGCTTTCCACGTCTGACACGTTTTCTTCACCGCATGCATCCATTGGAGCGTCTGTTATTTCAGACTTTGTTGCCATAACCTTTTCAATCTTTTTGTATCCCGCAAGTCCCTGTGAAACAAGCGACAACATCCATCCAAGATTCTCGATTGGCCATACGATGCTGATGGAATATGATACAAAAGCCACAAGGGTACCATATGTGATGCTGCCCTTAATAGCCGCATATCCTCCAATGGCTACCACGAAGGTCTGCATGATCTTTGGAATCATTCCAAGAAGAGGATCCGTGTCCGCAAGATCTGTGGCAAACTTCTTATTTGCCTGCGCATATTCAAGGTTCTTTTCGTCGAATTTCTTAAGCTCACTGCTCTCGGCAGAGAAAGCCTTTACTGTTCTTACTCCCGATATATTCTCTTCCACTACCTTGGTAAGAGCAGCGTTCTTTTCGCTGATATCGTCGTAGTCCTTATTAAGCTTTTTTTCCAGATGAAGGGCAATGTAAGCAAGCGGCGGCATGAATACAAGTGGAACTATACTGAGCTTCCAGTTAAGTGATACCATGCAGATGATGACTCCAAAGAAATAAATGGTCGCCTCTGTCATGAGCATTCCAACAAAGCCTGTAAGGTCCCACACTGAGCCGGCATCATCCTTAACTCTTGCCATCAGTTCGCCGGTATTGTTTTTGTCAAAATAGCCCTTGTGAAGTGAAAAGATATGCTTCATCATATCCTTTCTAAGGCCTGAAGCCACGCGACATCCTGACATGTCACACAAAAACTCTTTGACAAACTGGAAAACTGCCCTTCCAAGACCTGCTGCCACGTACAGGAGAATATCTCTCCTGAATATATCCATATTTCTTCCCACTATCACATCGTCAACCATGGAAAGAGTTATAAACGGCACGAGAATATCAACCAGGGTACTTAAGACAAGACATATACCGCCAATTAAATATCTCCACCAGTTCCTAAAAATGTACTTTTTCATAAATATCACATCCTTTTGCGCTATGCGCTGTTGCAAAAACTAGTTGTCAAAAAATAAAAACGATAGGAAATCCCATGGAGATCCTACCGTTTCTTACACCCAAGACTGGCGCCATTATCTTTGTGCATAAAAAAAGCGCGATCTCCATTTGCGGAAACCGCGCTGATAATACATTCGAGTATACTTACATCAAGCAAACTCCAGCGAGGTAACCACACTATTCCTATTAACTAAATTATTAAGTCTAACTCTGATAATCATATTGTGTTTACCTCCTTTCGTGTTTTTATTGACTATAAATACATTATTATGATTGACCGAACTTGTCAATAACAATTTTCAGAAAATTCCTGTTCATACTGATTTATGTCTTTCAAAATAGCACAAAGCTACCAAAGCAAGTGACTGACCATATGCCATTGGTCTTATCTGTATGTTCTTGTAGTGCTCAGCATCCATACCCATAGCAGTTCCAGCGGATACATTAAGGACAGTTCCATCTGCATCGACATTGCCGCATATAGCAAGAACGGCCTTTTTAGCACACTCTTTGTAATCATCAGATAAAAGCCCAAGCTCGATTCCACGAATAAGCCCGGCTGCCATAGCTGCTGTTCCTGAAACCTCCTCATAGGAAGAATCATCATCAATCACAGTGTGGAACAAGCCGCTTTTTCCCTGATACTTTTTTAGAGCCTCTGCGTGATCCACGAAAGTATCTACAATAAACTGCCTGGTTCCCTTATCCAAATAATCTGCTTTTTCAAGGAACAAAGTAACTCCCAGAGTAAACCATGAATTTCCGCGGCACCAGTACACTCCGCCAAAATTATCATTTCTCTCAAAACTAAATCCATGATAAAAAAGCCCTGCTGTCTTGGAATAAAGGTATTTAATGTGAACAAGGAACTGATGGGTAGCCTCAGCTTTCCAGTCATCATTGTTGTACCTGATTCCCATTTGTTGCAGGAAAAGGACTGCCATAAACAAGGTATCAGCCCATATCTGGCCGTTATTTAGCATGACTCCGTTTCTATCACCGATGGCGCTGGTTACATGCTGGAATCCGCCGTCTTTTGTTTTAGGAAGTTCTTTCATCAGAAACTCTGCCTGATCCAGGCAAAGCTTTTCATATTTTTCTTTTTCAGGCATCTTATCAAGTATATTCACAAGGGTAAGATAAGGACATGTAGTGTTGATATTCCTTGAAGGAAGCCCAATCTCAAGATTTCTTTCAAACCAATTCACAAAGAAATCCATATATCCATCTGTGTTTTTATAACTCTGCAAAAGATATAGCCCGTAAAGTCCGACTCCCTGTGGCCAGTCCCATTCTTCAATGCCATAATCACGGGCACACTTACCTGACTTTAGTACTTCCTCAAGTGGGATCTCTTTATCCTGCTCATAATCAGCTCCGCCAAGATTAAGGAGTTTATCAACCACCAGTTCAATTTTCTTTTCAAGAATTTTTGCGTCCATTTAGCCCTCCATTATCAAAAAAGGTATAGAATAATTATATCGTAATTATGATAATAATAGTGAACTAATGCAATTTACAAAAATTAATGTATAATGGAAACGTTACCGGAACTTTTTTTACACATCGCTTCCTACAGCGATAGCTTAATATGGAGGGTTACAAAATGCCTAACTGGTTAAAAGATGCTGTTTTTTATGAAATATATCCCCAGTCTTTCAAAGACACCAATGGAGATGGTATTGGTGATTTTAATGGAATCATTGAAAAGCTTGATTATGTAAGAGAACTTGGTTGCAGTGCCCTTTGGATTAATCCTTGCTTCGATTCACCTTTTAAGGACGCCGGATACGACGTAAGGGACTACAAAAAAGTAGCTCCCCGCTATGGCACGAATGAAGATCTCTACAGGTTGTTTAAAATCGCCCATGAGAAAGGTATCCATGTTCTGCTTGATCTCGTACCTGGTCACACATCTGAAGAACATGAATGGTTCAAAGAGAGCAAAAAAGCTACTGAAAACGAATATACAAACCGCTATGTCTGGACCCACCACTGGATTCAGGGAATAGCAGGTCACCCTTATATAGGCGGAGAAGCTGACAGAAATGGCTGCTACATGCTTAACTTTTTCAAATGCCAGCCAGCCCTTAACTACGGATTTCTCAACAGAACAGAGGATTGGCAGCTCCCACCTGATCACCCTGACTGCATCGCCACAAGAGAAGCCATGAAAGACGTTATGCGCTTCTGGCTTGATCATGGATGCGATGGCTTTAGAGTTGATATGGCCGATTCCCTAGTAAAAGATGATGATGAGAACAAATCCGCTACAGGTGCCGTTTGGAAAAATATAAGACAAATGCTCGATGAAGAATACCCAGATGCTGCAATCATCTCCGAGTGGTCCAATCCACGTCAGGCTCTCAAGTACGGTTTCCACGCTGACTTCTACCTTGATCATCACGGAAATGGCTACAATACCCTTCTTCGCGATTATGAAACAGAAGGCGGTGACCACAGCTTCCTTAAAAAAGACGGAAACGGCGATATCATGCGCTTTTTAAATGATTACCTGCCCAAGTATGACGATACTAAAAATGATGGCTACATCAGCTTCATCACTTGCAATCACGACACACCTCGCCCACGCAGAACTCTTGATATGGACGAACTTAAGATTGCCTATGCCATGTTCCTGACTCTTCCCGGCGTTCCTTTTATCTACTACGGCGATGAAATAGGAATGAGATATCTCGATGTTCCAACCAAGGAAGGCGGTTATACAAGAACCGGCACCAGAACTCCAATGCAGTGGGATAACAGCAAAAATCACGGTTTCTCAGATGCTGATGCTTCAAAGCTCTACTTACCTGTTGATAATGCTGATGATGCTCCAACTGTTGAAAATCAGCAAGACGACAAGGATTCTCTCCTTAATACAGTAAAAGAGCTCACCACTCTTCGCCACAAGTACAAAGATCTGCAGGCCGACGGCTCTTTTGAAGTTGTTTATGCCGAAGCAGAGTCTTTCCCATTCGTGTATAAGAGAGGTAAGCTGACTATTGCAATTAATCCATCAGACAAAAAAGCCTACGTAAAGCTTCCTTCCAAAGGCGAGTGTATCTATTCTATTGGGGATGTCTCTCTTAATGACTATGAGCTTAAGATGGCTCCTCAGTCTTTTGTAGTAATGCAGTAAGCAATTATCACCATGATTTTATTTAAACAACTCTTAGTATAAGTTTTTAACTTACACTAAGAGTTGTTTGACTATTACGAAAACCACGACTCCAATATTGAAAAATATACTACAATATGTTATATTTCACTCAATTATATTGCTAACACTTTATTGCAGTTATCAATTAGTAAAGGGAGATTTCTTATGGAGTACAGAAAAAATAAAAAAGGGGAACCAATTTCCATTTTAGGCTATGGCTGCATGCGAT
>NZ_SVFW01000081.1 GCF_015056685.1 Butyrivibrio sp.
ATTAACCAACAGACTACGTTGATCAATCCTGTTTTTTAATTGTTAAAGGCTAACCCCTCACGAATAACCCTCAAACTAGCCCCTCAAGTTTGCCCCTCACGAGCAACCCTCATGAAAGACACCTCGCGAAGGTAGCCCCTCATAAAATCGATTACCCTATTATTTATCGCTGCTAATCAGGAATAATACTGTGTGTTGAACTATTGATATACCTTGCATGGAGCTATACAGTTTTTGAAGAAAAATTGGTAGTCTATATTAGGAATATCGTTCATGTACTTATTTAGGAAAAACCATTGGTCCTGATATCTTGTTTTTAAAGCTTTTTTGAATTCTTTGTTGATTTGCGAATTGCTTAAAGCTTCTATAACATCATCGATTGATGAATCTTTGCTTAGATTATTATCTAGCTTGATTTGTGACATTTCAGCAGACGATAATGCCTGTAACTGTATTTTTGAAGAAAGAGCAACACTTTTCTGAGGATTTCTGTAATTATAGAAGTGATAGTCCCCATTTTTGTGTGAATAATAAGTAATCCCAATTGTAGAATCTGTCTTTTCAATTATTTCACTTAGCTTTTTCTCTGAGCAGATGATGTGAATGTATTCAAACACTTTTTTATAATCGTTAAGCTGCTTGTCTAGCCTATTTAGGTTATCCAGATCTGTTTTAATTTCATAAGCATGGCTTGTTCCATTAATTTTGCACAAATCAATTCTACTATTACCTACTGGAAATTCGAACAGTGAAATTGCTGATGATTTTACCAGTCTTTTGTTTATAAATGCTGATTTAACAGATGCTTCATTCGGATAATACTTAAATAAAATAGAAGTAATAAAGGTCCTGGCTGAACTCTTGTTGAGATCATAATATGCATTTGAATTGATGCTATATAAAAGATCTAGAAGATCACTTTCGCTTTTTAACGGGCTATAGCTTTTACTTAATTGCTGAATCTCAGAGAAAGAAAGACTATTCATATACATCTCGTCTCTCCTCGTTATAGTAATTATTACGACTTTTTTTATTGTACCATATTTTAGATAGAAATCACAATTGACCTCTGAGGTTAATTGTGATACTTTGTAGTTACAAGGATATATCTAGGAGAAGCAAAATAAATGACTTTACATTATTCAGATAAAAAACAGGATAAAATTTTAACCAGCGAAAGATTAATAAAGAAGACGTATGGGAGATTGTCTGATGGAATTATAAATAGATTGTCAGAAATAAGAGCAGCGGACACGTTAGAGGATATCCCAAATGTACCACCACCAAGAAGGCATAAATTGTCAGGCGGTGAAAATGAATGGGGACTTGATGTTTCTAGAAATTATAGAATTGTGATATGTCCATATGGAAAATATGACGTGAATGACCTTTCGACAATTGCTGAAGTGAAGTTGTTGAGAATCGAAGACTATCATTAATGGGGTAATGAAATGGATAAAGAGTTTATTGTTAATACAGGAAGAATAATAAAAGAATATATGGCCTCAAGAGATATAACTCAAAAAGATTTGGCTATAAGAACGGGTATAAGCGAAAAACATATTTCTAATATGCTTAATGGAAAAAGTAGGCTTACTGAAGACATGGCACTTAAATTAGAATGTGTAATGCCGGATGTTAAGGCTGACTATTGGTTGAAATATGAACAGAAATATAGAGAATATTTAGCAAGGAATAAACAGGAGAACGATCTTTCAAAAGAAGATTTGGTTTCTATATCTAAAAGATTTCATTTTTGCGATGTTTTTAAAGGCTTAGATTGGAGCTTGGAGAAACAGGCTTTAGAGATGCTAAAAATTCTTGGCATTAGTGATTTTAATTGCTTTGATGCAGTATATGATAAATTTGAAACGGCATTCATGGAGGATGGTGGAGAAAAAGAAGCTATTGCTATATGGCTTCGATTATGTGAAGAACAGATTGATATTCAGAATAAGGATATTGAAAATCAAGAGTTTGATAAGAATAAGTTGGAAGGGAAGCTACGGCTATTTAGAAATTTTGTTTTGATTGATAGTATTGAGGGAATAACTACAAATTGCAGAAGACTATGCAATAGATTGGGCATTTATTTGGTTATTTATCCAACAATAACTAATTGTAAGGTAAGAGGAGCACTGAAAACATATTTAGGCAAGCCGGCTATTTTTTTAAGTGGACGATTTAACACGATGGATCATATTTGGTTTGCCTTTTTCCATGAAATAGGGCATCTTTTAAAACATTATGATTCTAAATATTTTGAATTATCTATAGAAGGAGATTCAAGTTTAGAGGAGGTAGAGGCCAATTCTTTTGCAAGAGATTTATTGGTTGATTCAAAATGTTATTGTGATTTTGTAAATGAATTTGGTGGGAAAATAAGCAAAGAAGATATAGTGGTTTTTGCCAAGGAACAAAATACACTTCCTGGAATAGTTGTTGGCAGATTGCAACATGATGGGGTTATTGAGCAAAACCAGTTTAACATGTTCAAAAATAAAATTGATATGAAGGAGGTGATTACGTGATTTATGTACCAATTATAAAAAACAGAACGGCTGAAATTCGTGCACTAAAGATTTGCGCGGATTTTCTTTGTGAAGAAATTATTCCGTATTTTGAAATAATCAATGATCAGTACAAACCGAGACATGAGGTAGATTCAAAAGGGGAAAAGGTTTATGAACTAAAGCCAGGGAATAAAAAGAAAACTCCTAAAAAGGCTCAACCTTTGCCGGAGGATATTTGTACTCTTGAAAAAATAAATGAAGCTGTGGTGGGTAACAGATGCTTTATCGAGTATTTTAGATATTCAGAAGATGATTATCCTGATAGCAAGATAAACTTGAAAAAAGTAGAGTTGGCAAGGGAATTATCAAATGATTATGCAAAGTACGTAGAAAAAATTATTGATGTGTGTAGATTTGAGAAGTTTATTCCTGTGATTTCTATAAAAAAGTCTTTTGCAATCTCTAATTACGATTTAAAAGAACTGGTTGATAATATACGAAAAAAGGGAAATGCACTTGGAGTTAGGGTTCAGATTGATTTACTTGATGACTACATGGATTTTTTAGAACAAGAATTAAACGAAGCGGATTTTCTGTTCGTAGATATCGGAGAAAAACCTTATGTGGCTCAAGAATTCCTTTTACAGGATATAGCGGATTATTCAATAAATGCTACATGTATATTAATCAATTCACCGAGACATAAAAAAGATGTGAAAAGAGAATATCAAATAGATGGCTGGGAACCGCTTATTAATAATATAGTTGCTATAAAGTATGCGGATTGTGGTTTTGATGGATTCGGTGACTATGCGGGGCTGAAAGACAATTTACCTGAAGATATTCCGGTTCAAAGCTATACGTTAGCTTTGATATATGAAGCCAAGGAAAACAAGTTTTGGTCGATAAGAAGTCAAATAATCGGCGATGCTATGGAAGTGAAGAAGATAGCTTTACTTCATGCGAGTGAATTTGATCCGGATGGAGACTGCTACGCTTATAAGGAAATAAATCGAATTGATATAGGAAATCAGGCCAATTGGAATACTATAACTGTTGTTAGGTACATTGACCAGATGTCTAAGAGATTGCATTTGCGTTGATTTTTATTGTATATGAATAATTTCTGAGTGTACTAATTGGGGCTTATGGTATAATAACGCTGCCTTAAATTATGCTAAAATGTACTGACATGATAGAATAATTTGCTTATGCCGATACCCGTATTAGTACTTAATTATATGATTGGTGCCATGTGTTTTTTAGGGGGAATATGCAGACATTTGTTAAACAAGAAGATTCTAATATTCCAATTATATCTAGAGGTTCGTTGTATCATTATACTTCTGTTGATGGATTAAAAGGAATTGTTGACGGTGAGTTTTGGATAACTGACAGCGGGTTCCTTAATGATACTAAAGAGTTTCATGTTGCCAGTGATATTTTTATAGAACTGGTAGGGAAGAAAATAAAAAACCAGAGTGTTAGAAATAGAATATATAAGGCATTTTCTATTAAATATGAGGTTTTACAAGGGGAAGATTTATTGCCCCCAGACAGGTGCTATGTTCTTTCGTGTAGCTTGGATTGCGATAGTTTGGTTATGTGGTCGGAGTACTCTGGTTTTATGGGATACTGCATGGAATTTGATGCGAAGCAACTAATGGGAGCATTTGATGATCATATAACATTGCATAATAGTGATACAGAAGCCAAGCAAAAGGATACTTGAAATAATTGAGAATCACTCTGTTAATAATAGATTAGAGTTACCACTTTATGGAGTGACTACAAAATACATACTACAGTCCGATGTGTGTAGATTGATTAGGCAAGAATATCCCAAATCCAAAGGAATGAGAATATGCGTATAACAAAAGTGTATCATTAGCATGTTTTGGAGGATGAACTGAGTATGTTTGAATCAATAGAAAGCTTTAGGTTTTTCAGTGTTTGAATTAGACAAGATTTTCCCTATAACTATTTTCTTGGGGAGAAAAAATAGTTATAGGAAGCAATGTTTTTTATGATTACACTAATAGTATGTCGTTCCTAAAATGAACAGGATAATAGGGAATATTCTAAATCGGACTTATTCATAAAACATAGGAATCTTTGTTTCATAATATGAATTTAGATGAGAGAATTACGGAAGAATATTGATTAGTAAATGGAAGAATTGACTTCTGTTAGGAGATATTTAGGTTAGGACGGTTATTATATGAAAAGTTGCTATGATTGGGATAAAAATGAATTAGAATTTAAGATTCCTGGTATGATGCACAAGTATGCATTGAAATTTAAAGGAAGAAAGACAATTGTAGGTGGCAAGAGTGCAACTGGAAAAACGATGTTGTGTAACACTCTAAAAGAAATACTGGATTATCATGGAACAGCTGCAAAAGACTTCGATGCATCCAATATATTTATTTTAAACGCAGACAATAAGGAGAAACTTAGTAAGCAAAGTAAAAAATTGATAGTTATAGATCGTGGAGAAATTCAGATTGATGATGAGATAAGAGATTTTATCAATCGAGATAGAAAAAACAGATATCTTCTGTTTCTAAGGCAACCCAAGGGGATTAATCTATCTCCTAACTATTTTGCTGACATGGAACAAAGAAAAGGCTCTATTGTATTGAACTATAGATACAATGAGCAAGGGTGGAATTGATGCTATATATTATTACAGAAGATTCTAAATCAGGCTATGAGTTTTGGAAAATAGTGTTTGAATCTTACTTAAAAGATAACGAGTATATAATTAAAGTGGCTGCGGGAAACCAGTCATTACGCAAAACATTTATTGATACTCTTGATAACTGCCATGATTCGAAAGACTCAATTTTGCTGATATTTGATAACATAGATGATACATCAAGCTTTAACCCTGGCAATTTGATAGAATATTGTGCGGCAAGTTGTAGAGATAAAGGCGTATGCTTTTATTATTCTGATTTTTATTGTTTCGAAAGTATCTTTTTGTCATACAAAGAATTGCTGAATATGACTTCAAATTGCAAACCGGATATTAAAAACACAGTTGAATATGTAAATAACGCCATCAAAAAAGGATATGGGTATTGGGAATCCACAGATGAAATAGTTGATGCATTTTTAGATGAAAATGGAATTATAGCTAATAACCGGGAGCATTTTGAATCAGAATTATTATCTATAGCTACGCGTAGCATTGGATATGGCCATTTTCATATAAAGAAATCTACGATTAGTAAAGGAAAATGCTGGTTAAATAGCTGCTTTGATATCCAAGCTACTATGAATTCACGTGTTCACGAGAAAGATTGCAAAGAAAAATGCTGTTTTACAAATAAGAATATGGATACCGTAACGAAACTTAATGATATTTTTGATAACTCTATATTAAAAGAATCAATGATTAGTAGGGTGATAGGGATAGAAGGAAGAGTATGATAAAAATATACAATAAGGCTGACGGCTTTTTTGAACCGGCAAATGTTTTAATCGATGTTGAACGCTTTTTTGATATTTCTGTTCCTCCGAATGAGATAGATGAAATTGGCGTGCAAGTTATTGAAAGAATAGACGGAGCACATTTTGTCGATCAAGCTTTAGGAACAATTGAAACTCCCTATGGTATTACTTCATACAGAAATTTATCCACTGGGTGTAAAAGCGTACTTGATTATATTTACCTTACGAAACATCCAAGCAAATATAGAGATGTAAAGGCAGTGGACTTTACTGAGTGCGGATGGAATGCCATTGATTGTTTATTTGACGTAATTTCAGATGGTATTAGCGATAAGATTGGCATTATTATCCGACACGATGATGGATTGTATAATTGTAAGCCACATAAGATTCTTTTTAATAATGAAATAGCTATAGAAAGTATGAAAGAGTTCTATTTATAGTAAAGGCAAGAGAAATGTAAGTGGTTGGAAGAATCTCGTGAATATAGTCTGTAAGGGGAGCATGAACGTTCGGTTTAAGAACAGCGAGATTCATAGGAGGACTGCAATTTATGCAATGGTTCGTGAACAAAGCTTGAATAGCTTTATAGAAGAAGCTGTTGAGGAAAAGCTTAAGATGGTAAAGACATAATGTAGATGGTATAGAAAACCGCTAATAAGAATGGTGGGAAGAAGTTTGATAACAATGATCATAAGCTTCTTCCTGCTTTTTTATTATTCTTAAGGGGTAATCGATATTTGCTGTTAAGCGGCGTCTCTTTTTGATATATTGTAAGCGTCAAATGACGCGCCTATGATTTAATCCGCTACTATGGTTTACTTTAAAAAACTGAAAAAACTAACTAGTTTTTTAAAGGAGGTGTTGATTGTCAAGTAAAATTGACCCACTTTTATACTTAAATCTGACCCACCCTTGGATCCGCCAATGCGATTTTAGGGGTGGGTCAGTTTTGTTTATAAATCTCGATTTTTATACTGTGAATTGACCCACCTTTTAATGAGTTACCAGTGTGTATCCAGCATCGGTAAGTGCTGTTTTGTCTATGATCATTGTTTTGTTTAGCGTATCCATGACGACATATCTGCTAAGTTCCAGTAGCCTGTCTCCGATAAGCTCTTTCACGAGTTTCTCCATAGCTTCAGCCTTAGGAGCATTCTGTTCTGTCTTTTTCTCGTATACATGCTGTGGTCTAACTGGAGAGCATGATGTCTCTGTATTGGGTGCGCATATCTACGAGCTTGAACTGCTTCATCTTTGCTTCTATGTATGCGCTTTTGTGTTCTGTGTCATTAAGCATTCAGGACCTCCTTCGCATAGTTCTCATAGTAGCTGCAGTTTCTTGTAAGTTCAGAAGAAGGCGCTGAATCGATTATCAGGGTTGTGGATTTGGCATTGTTATCCTTTGGGATTTTTCGTTCTCCTGAGTTGTACTCACGGAGCATCTTCTTAAATGACTTGATATCCATCTTTCCTTCATCAACAGTTATACCGATAAATCTGTCCAGAGTATCATCATCATAGAGATCCAGCAATTCCATTATCCTTCTGGCATGGAATGTAGGCTGGTCAAACTTACGACCGGCTGCTTCAAGATAACGTGCACCATTACTGAAGCGGTTCGTGAAGCCTCGCCTTATCTGTGGAACAGAAGTTGAGACCTTCTTTGCTATTCCGACATAAATAGCTTAAAATATACTATAGTGTGACAATGCAGTGTGTATGACTAGCAAAATAAGTGGATGCTTGAGAATATATACCAGTGTAATATATTATTTATTATAAATAGTGTGGTGTGACATGGAGGAAAAGATGAGTAGAGTAATAGATATATTAAGAAAACAAGGGCCTATGCTTTCGGGCCTGCTAGAAAAAGCGATATGTAAAAACTTCTCTGTCAGTAACGAGGCTGCGAGAAAAACTGTATCTAGAGCGAGATCACCGGTTCAGAAATTGAAGGTTTTTCCGTTCTGCAATAATCAAGTATTTTGTTACTTAGAGGAACAATACAATTCACAGCTATACAGAGAAAGACTATATGAAGCGTTAAAACAGGACTCGGCATCAGTTTCGATGATAATTCGTGCTTTGGAAAACTCAGATTTTATTATGAATAAATCTCTGCTACCAGTCTTTTCAAAGTCACCAATCAGTAATACTAAAGGGCATCGGAATTTTGACAGGATTATTTCTGACCTGATTGAACAAGAAGTTTTGGTAGAGGCTTGTGAGGATTATTATGCTATTTCTCAGATGTATTGTGGGGGAGAAGTTAATCTAACGTATTCAAAGAGTAAGGAACAGATAAGCAGGATTGTTGTTGGAGATTTTATAACTTGGGCAGGAAATCTCAATATTATGGCATATAACTCTGTAAAAGTCTTTCCGGATGAAGCCATATTTGCTCATTTTAAGTGGTTTTCGACAGTGCCATCATATATAACGCCGCTTTATGACTATGTTAGGAAGAGGCCAGGATTTGTTTTGGTTGATGTTGTAATAAAAGCCAATGCTTCTATAGAAGATGTTTCTTTTTTTGTAGAGAAGATCAACACGATCAGAAATTTCAAGAAACTGCCTTGTTTCATGCCAGTCCTTATTACAAATGGGGTATCAAATGAAGCTTTTAAGTATTTGAAAGAGAACAAGGTGTTTATTGGAGTTCTATCAAATCTATTTGATAGAAAGTACACAAATACTCTCATGAATATGTATAACGTTCTCTGTAATGCTACCGCTGTATTGCTCAAAGAGCCGGAAAAAATAGAAAAATTAATAGAAGAAATAGCAAAAAGTGAGGGCAGATTTTACAATGCAATGGGAGATTTGTTTGAATGTATGGTTGGGCTTTTCTATAATAGGATTGGCTCAAAGTATATTGAATTGAACAAGCAGATCCCTAATGGGAGGGGCGGAAAGTATGAAATGGATGTTCTGGTTGATAGAGATGGAAAAATACAAGTTATTGAATGCAAAGCATACAGAAGTATGGTTGATAAAGAATATATAGAAAAATGGCTTTCCACTCGTATACCTGCATTTAGGCGCTTCCTTTGTGACATTTATCCAAATAGAAAACTGGAATTCTCAATTTGGTCATTAGGTGGCTTTGATAAGGAGGCAGAAAAGCTACTGGCGAACCATAAGAATTCCGCAAAGAAGTATTCGTTAACTTATTATACAAAAAAAGAAATATACGAACTTGCTTGTGCATATAATGATAATGCTTTTTGTGATCAAATAAACAAGCATTTTAAGGATTATGGGACATAAGTATAGTAGGCAAAAAGATAAATATGATACAGGATTAAGACATTGGGAGAGAGAAAATTCTCACAGACAATTTATTAGAATGGGTACTAACACTACCTAAGATCATTTTGAAAAACTTGAGCATGGGCCATTTAATTTTTCACCAGTACCTGGCGAAAAAGTGCACCGCATTAGAAAATCCTGTGAGCGGTATTTTTTTCAAATGCGGTGCTGATCATGTTGCTCATCCATCACAAAAATATGAAAACTTCGTGGTGGGTTTCCATACTTCTGTGGTGAATTCGCAGCATGATATCTCCCACTTTGCCCGGCGAAAATTTAGTGGTAATATATATATGTGGGAGATATTGCAAGCTTCACATACCGGTCAAATACCTCATGGGCGAACGTATCTGAGACATTGAATCTCTTTGCAATTGATGTAGATGACTCCATGAGATCTTTGTAGGCGCTTACTATGAGCAT
>NZ_SVFW01000082.1 GCF_015056685.1 Butyrivibrio sp.
ATCACAGAAAATGGGGTTGGAAACGGTATATCAATAGTTCTGACTATCAACATTCTTTCAAGAATGCCGTCAGATATTAGCTCACTTTTCGGTCAGTTTGTGAGCGGAAAGCCTATTGCAAGGGGAGTAGTATCAGCAATTGTTATTATTGCAGTTATTATTGCAATGGTAGTATTGGTCGTTCTTCTTAATGGTGCTGAGCGTAGAATTCCTGTTCAGTATGCTAAGAAAATCCAGGGAAGAAAAACTTACGGTGGAAGCCGTTCAGAGATTCCTCTCAAGGTCAATACAGCAGGCGTTATGCCTATCATTTTTGCAATGTCACTCTTCCAGTTCCCTATCATTATCAGCCAGCTCGTTGGCTATAATGGTTCAGGATTCTGGGGACAGTTTATTGCATATTTAAACCAGAGTAACTGGTGCAATCCTAACCACTGGAATTATTCAATTGGTTTGGTTGTTTACATTTTACTGCTTATCTTTTTTGCATATTTCTACACATCAATCACATTTAATCCGATTGAGATTGCAGATAATATGAAAAAGCAGGGCGGCTTTATTCCTGGAATCAGACCAGGTAAGCCTACAAGTGATTATCTTACAAGCATTCTGAACTATATCATTTTCATTGGAGCATGTGGTCTTACAATCATTGGTGTATTACCTATCTTCTTTAATGGTATGTTCGGTGCAAGTGTTTCCTTTGGTGGAACAAGCCTTATCATCGTGGTAAGCGTTATCTTAGAGACAATCAAGCAGATTGAATCTCAGATGCTTGTACGTAATTACAAAGGATTCCTGGAAGATTAATTGGTAACTTAAAAGAGGTCGCAGGGGAGCATATGCGCCCTTGCTGCCTCTTATTTGTCTTTAATCAGAAAATAATGATATCATTTAACATAAAAAAGAGGGTCATGGTATGAAGATAATAATGTTGGGCGCACCAGGCGCAGGAAAAGGCACACAGGCTCAGATGATCGCGGATAAGTTCAATATCCCACACATCTCAACCGGTGACATTTTTAGGGCAAATATTAAAAATGGAACAGAACTTGGCAAGAAGGCAAAAGAGTTCATGGATAAGGGACAGCTTGTTCCTGATGAACTTACAGTTCAGCTTCTTCTTGACAGAGTAGCAAATGATGAC
This sequence comes from Butyrivibrio sp., assembly GCF_015056685.1. Taxonomy (GTDB): domain Bacteria; phylum Bacillota; class Clostridia; order Lachnospirales; family Lachnospiraceae; genus Butyrivibrio. Next base: position 1,148 of record NZ_SVFW01000082.1, read on the forward strand.
TGCAAGAATGGATATGTACTTGATGGTTTCCCACGTACAATTCCTCAGGCAGATGTTCTTGACAGCGAGCTTACAAAGCTTGGAGATAAAGTTGATTTTGCAATTAACGTAGATGTTCCAGATGAGAACATTGTCCGCAGAATGTCAGGCAGAAGAGCTTGCCTTAAGTGCGGTGCTACTTATCATATTGAGCATATCCCTCCAAAGAAAGAAGGAATATGTGATAAATGTGGAAGTGAGTTAGTTCAGAGAGAAGATGACAAGCCTGAGACAGTACAGAACAGATTGTCAGTTTACCATGAGCAGACTCAGCCTCTTATCGATTACTATGATAAGAAGAATATTCTTAAGACTGTTGACGGTACAAAGGATATGCAGGAAGTATTTAGCAATATCGTAGGTATTTTGAATGCGTAAAGTTATTACAATTAAGACTGATGAAGAAATTGAGCTTATGAGGCAGTCCGGACAGCGACTTGCAAAAGTGCATGAGGCGCTTCATGCTGCGCTTAAACCCGGAATTTCTACATTGGAACTTGATCAGATTGGAGAAGATACTATCCGTTCTCTTGGTGGAATACCGAATTGCAAGAATTATGAAGGTTTTCCGGCTTCCGTGTGTATTTCCGTGAATGATGAAGTTGTTCATGGAATTCCTAGTGCTGATAGGATCCTGCAGGAGGGTGACATTGTTACCTTCGATACAGGACTTATATATAAAGGGTATCATTCTGACGCTGCCAGAACATGGGGCGTTGGTAAGATAAGTGATGAAGCACAAAAACTTATTGATGTTACAAGAGAGAGCTTTTTTGAAGGAATAAAAAAGGCCAAAGCCGGACATAGGCTACATGAAATATCAAGAGCAATTGATGACTATATAAAACCATATGGATATGGTATAGTAAGAGAGCTGACAGGTCATGGAATTGGTACTAGCCTTCATGAAGAACCAATGGTACCTAATTATAAAAAGTTGTTGCCCGGGGTAAAACTAAAGAAAGGCATGACAATATGTGTTGAACCTATGATAACTATGGGTGAAAGATATGTTGGATGGCTTGATGATGATTGGACAGTGGTAACTGTAGACGGTTCCCTGGCTGCACATTATGAAAACACTATCGCTATAACAGATGGCGAACCAGAGATATTAACTATTATTTGATAGTAAAGGATAGGAGGAAAGAAATGTCTAAGGCTGATGTAATTGAAATTGAAGGAAAGGTTATTGAGAAGCTTCCTAACACAATGTTCCAGGTTGAGCTTGAGAATGGTCATGTTGTTCTTGCTCATATTAGTGGAAAGCTTCGTCAGAACTTCATCAGAATCTTACCTGGTGATAAGGTAACTCTTGAACTTTCACCATATGACCTTACAAAAGGAAGAATTATTTGGAGAGACAAATAATTTTGAAATTGTCCGTGGCATTTTGCCACGGATTTTTTTGCCATAAGTTTTTCTCCTTCGTATAAATAATCAGAAAACAAAAATCACTCATGAAAAGGAGGATAACAATATGGTAAGTTTAATGGCAAAGGCATTTATAATTGCAACGTTAGTATGTGAGGTTATCCTCGTGTTAAAAATATGCTAGTCAATGATAATAATGTCCGATTTTACTGCCTCCCGCGGTAACATATAATGGCATTGTCGAAAAGACAATGCCATTTTTTTAGTTGATTTTCAAGAAAACGGGAGGTTACACAAATGAAAAAAAGAGTTGTATCAGTATTTATGGCACTGGCAATGGGACTTTCTGTTGTTGCATGTGGAGTAACAGCACCAGAGGCACCTGCTGCAGAACCAGCAGCTGAGCAGAAAGAAGAAACTGCAGCTGAGCAGACTAAGGCACCTGAAGCAGTTACACCTGCTGCAGATGCTATCACACTTGTTATGGCAGAGGTAAACCCTCTTGATACCATAGTAGGTATGACAGATCAGAAGTTTAAAGAAGAAGTAGAAGCTAGATCTAACGGATCAATCATTATTGACCTTCAGGCTAGTGGTGTTCTTGGTTCAGAGAACGATGTTCTTGACACAATGCTTGGTGGTGGCGGAACAATTGATATGTCCAGAATTTCAGCTTTCGCTCTTACAAGCTATGGCGGACAGAAGTCAATGCTTCTTTCACTTCCTTATATCTTTACAAGCCGTGATCATTTCTGGAATTTTGCTACATCAGACCTTGCACAGGAATTCCTTCAGGAGCCTTCAGAGAATGGTAGCGGTGTAAGAGGTCTTTTCTACGGAGAAGAAGGATTCCGTCATTTCTTTACAGTTAATGAAATCTCAGATATCAATTCATTCAAGGGAATGAAACTTCGTGTTTCAAATGACCCTATCATGAATGGTCTTGTAGAAGGTCTTGGAGCATCTCCTACAGTAGTAAGCTTTGGTGAGCTTTATTCAGCACTTCAGACAGGAGTTGTAGATGGAGCTGAACAGCCTATCGCAAACTACAAGTCAAATGCTTTCCCTGAGGTTGCTCCTTATATGATCCTTGATGGACATACTCTTGGTGCTATCCAGGTAATCATCACAGATGAAGCTTGGAATAAGCTTTCTGCTGAACAGCAGCAGGTTCTTGTTGATGCAGGTAAGGCTGCTTCTGAGTACAACCGCTCAATCTCAGAGGAAAAAGAGAATGCTGTATTAGAAGAGCTTAAGGCTGACGGAGTTACAATCATTGAGGTTGAAGATATCACACCTTGGCAGGAAGCAGTTAAGCCTGTAATTGAAGAAAACATTAAAGGCCTTGAAGATTATTATCAGAAGTTAGTTGATATGAAGTAAGAAATATAAAGGGGAAATATGGAATCATTTTTTAAAACAGTTGATAGTATTAAGCCTTTATATGATGTGACATACAAGATAATGCTTGTGATCTGTAAGATCCTTCTTGTGGCAGACATTATTATCACAAGCATGAGCGTTTTTGGCAGATATATCCCTTTTATCCCAGATCCATCCTGGACAGAAGAAATAGTTCTTACCCTGATGGCATATATGGCAGTTTTATCTGCAGCCCTTGCCATCAGGAGGGGCGCTCATATCAGAATGACAGCCCTTGACAGATATCTTCCAACCAAACTCATTAAAATACTGGATTTGTTATCAGATGTATGCATCATGTTTTTGGCTTTCGTAATGCTTATAGTTGGATGGCAGTATGCTTCTACAATTGGAAGTAAGGGCGTATATGTTTCTCTTCCTAAGTTATCAAGATTTTGGATGTATTTTCCAATTCCCGTGGCTGGTCTTGCAATGATCATTTTTGAACTTGAAGCAATTTACAACCACATCAAGGGATTTTTTGTAAAGGAGGAGAAAAACTGATGACTGCTAATTCTACAGCGATTGCTATATTGCTAATCAGCTTTCTGGTCATGATCTTTTTGAGATTCCAGATAGCATATGCAGTAGCATTATCCTCAATCCTTTGCCTTTTGTATCAGGGACTTCCTCTTACAACTGTTTGTCAGCAGATGGTAAAGGGAATAAGTTCTTTTTCACTCATGGCAGTCCCGTTCTTTATAACCATGGGATGTATCATGGGAAGCGGAGGAATTTCTGAAAAGCTGATTGCTTTGGCCGATGCCTGCGTAGGTTGGATGACCGGCGGTATGGCCATGGTAAACATAGTTGCTTCCTATTTCTTTGGAGGAATTTCAGGTTCTGCAGCAGCAGATACTGCCTCTCTTGGAAGCATTTTGATCCCTATGATGGTTGACCAGGGATATGACGATGACTTTTCAACTGCGGTAACAATTACTTCATCTTGCGAAGGTTTGCTGGTTCCTCCCAGTCATAATATGGTCATTTATGCGATGAGTGCAGGTGGAGTCTCCGTAGGAAGCCTGTTTTTGGCAGGATACATTCCCGGAGCACTTCTTGCAGCTTCACTTATGATAGGGTCTTACATTATTTCTAAAAGACGTCACTATCCAAAAGGAGAAGCATTTAGCATAAAGAAATTTGTAAAACAGCTCGGAATATCGTTTTGGGCCCTTGCCGCAGTAGTTATCGTTGTAATCGGTGTTGTTGGAGGTCTTTTCACAGCTACAGAGTCTGCAGCTGTTGCAGTAATTTACAGCCTTATAGTCAGTGTATTTATCTATAGGGGGCTTGATCTTAAGGGAGTATGGAAAACTCTTGAGCAGTGCGTTGATACACTTTCAATAGTTCTTATCCTTATTTCAACATCAAGCATTTTTGGTTATTGCCTTACAACCCTTCACGTACCTGATCTTGCAGCTAATGCGATCATAGGACTTACAAGAAATCCAATACTGATTGCGCTTTTATTGAACTTAATTCTGTTGGTACTTGGATGTATCATGGATATGGCACCGATCATTTTGATTGCAACACCTATTCTTTTACCTATTGCTACATCAATTGGAATTAATCCGATACAGTTCGGCATAATGATCATATTAAACTGCGGTATTGGACTTCTGACACCACCTGTTGGAGCAGTTCTTTTCATAGGATCTGCGGTTGGCAAGGTAAAGATGGAAAAAGTAGTAAAGGCTACATTGCCATTCTATCTATGTATGATAGTGGTTCTTTTATTGCTTACATTTATTCCTGAGATTAGTATGTTCCTGCCGAATCTGCTTATGAAATGATCGTTATTTGAAAGGCTTTTTATGGAGTATAGATATACTTGTGATGTTAAAACTGCAGACATATGGAAAATGGCTATGCGCCGTACCTACAAGTCATTTGTTGGCATAATAAATCTTGTGTTTACGGTTGCAATGATTCTTTTGACTATCAGATTTTGGGGCGCTTCTTCAGGATTTATAAAAAGTCTTATGATTTTTGGATGCATTCTTTTTCCTGTGATCCAGCCTCTTGCAACATATGGTATGAGCGCAAAGCAGCTTGAAAATCTGCCCCAAGACATGGTACTGACATTTAATGATAAGGGCGTTTTGGTGGAAACCGGCGGCAGATTTGAGAACATTAAGTGGAAAAACATCTCAAATGCCATAAAAAGAAATAATATGATCATTGTGATGTCAGATGACAGACATGGTTATATGATCACTGACAGAGTATTGGGCAAAGAAAAAGACTCATTTTTTGAGTATCTTTGCTCAAAAATAACAGCTTAGTTTGAATAGTTTTTTTAAAGAGGCGGCGCTATAATTATTACAATAACTATAACGAAGCCTCTTTATTTTTTACCCATTTATGAATAAAATTAGACAATTCTGGAATAATCTCAAGATCATAAACAAAATAAAAGTTTTTACAGGTAGCGTGTTTTTTGCTATTTTGGCAATTCTTCTTTTTGATGTCTGGATCATTAAGCTATTTATGATGGATTTTAATGACATTATGGAGGATAACTCAAAAAGCGGCGAGATAATAAGCGCCTTAAATAAGGAAATAGACACATTTGATATGTATGTTCACAGTGCTGATCCTTCCAATAAAACAGAATGGACCACGTGTGTTAACGAAAGCGAGAAAACGCTGAATAAAGTACCCCTTGATTATGGACGACTTGGGCAGGAGCGCTATGCGCTGATGTTTTCCTTTAAGACTGCTTATGGCGAATATAGCGTGGAGAGAGATAAGGTCATAGAGGATTTTCAGGATGGAAACGTTCTGATAGCAGATCTTTACAGTGTCTATGGAATGCAGAAGTATCTTCTTCAATATGCGCAGCATTTTGTTGATGTGACTATGAAAGAAGGCAATGCCAATTACCAAAAGCTCATGCCCGTTATCATAAGTGTCCCATTTTTGGTTTCAGCTATCGGCATTGTGGTATTTTTTATAATATTTGAAATCTCAAAGATCATGAACGCGTCAATTACCACTCCTGTGCTGACTCTTGCAAACGCTTCACGTAAAATTGCTGCAAATGACTTTTTTATTGATGACATTGAAGTCAGCAGCCAGGATGAGATTGGCGAGCTAGTTACTGCTTTTAACAAAATGAAATTTGCTACAGGCGAGTATATAAAGGCATTGGAAGACAAGCGAGTAGCGCTCGACCAGCTTCATGAACAGGAGATGGAAAACCTAAAGATTGAAAAGCAGCTTGAGACAATGAATCTTGAGCTGTTAAAGAGCCAGATAAACCCACATTTTCTTTTTAATACACTCAATGCTATAGCGGGAACCGCGAATCTGGAAGATGCGCCTACCACAGAGCAGATGATAGAAGCCTTAAGCTCATTGTTTAGATATAACCTAAAGACCCAGGCAAAAGAGACTTTGCTTTCGCAGGAACTGAAAATATCAAAGGATTATATGTACCTTCAGAAAATGAGATTTGGTGAGAGAGTTCAATTTGAAATTGACTCGGAAGTGGATGAAAATGCAGTTATAGTGCCTACTTTCACCTTTCAGCCTCTTTTGGAAAATGCAATTATTCATGGCATATCCAAGAAAGTTGAGGGAGGAAAAGTGACCATAAAGATACGGCATGTAGGTGGAAGGCTGCATATAAATGTTGAAGATACCGGAGTTGGCATGGATGAGATAACTCTGTGGAATATAAATAAGCAGCTCTACGATCAGGAACGTGATAAGAATCATGAAAAATCAGTGGGAATTGGACTTGGTAATATATGTAAGCGCATCAGAGCGATGTACAACGATGGGCATTTCGAAATTACCAGTAAAGAAGGAGAGGGAACTGTGATCTTCATTGACATTCCTTTCTTAGACCCACAGATGCAGGTGGATAGCAATGTATAGAATATTAGTGGCAGACGATGAACCAATTGAACGACAGGTGATAAATAAAAAGATAAAAGCTTTTTTCCCGAATCTGGTTGAAGTCTTTGTGGCCGAGAATGGAATTGAGGCAGTGAAAAAATATACCGAGAACATGTGCAATATAGCTGTTCTTGACATTGAAATGCCAGGAATGAATGGGCTTGAGGCAGCAACGCAGATCAGAAACATCGATAAAGATAGCAGCATTATCTTTCTCACGGCATTTGATGAATTCAGTTATGCAAAAAGAGCTATTGAAGTGAGGGCCTTGGATTATCTTTTAAAACCCGGTTCTGATGAGGAACTGATCAATATATTGGAAGAGGCCTTCAGAATTTGCGATAGTAACAGCAAAGCCCCCATAGCAGACCTTTCTCAAAAGGATTCAGGATCAGAGCCTTCCTTGGACTATAGCGAAGATGATATACATAGCAATACTCTCATCAGGGATATTACAGGGTATATAGAAAGCCATTACATGGAGGACATTGCTCTTCAGGATATTGCAGGATACTTAAATTATTCTGACGTTTATTTCTGTAAGCTTTTCAAACAGAATTTTGGCAAGAATTTCATTACCTACCTGAATGAGTTCAGAATGGCCCGGGCAAAAGATCTTTTGGCGGATCCCGTAATCAACATAAAAGATGTTGGATATAAAGCTGGCTTTAGAGATCCCAATTATTTTACCAGGATATTTAAGCGGATGATTGGAATGACACCAAGCGAGTATAGGAGCGGAGCTTTGGAACAATGACAAAGAGATGGATATATGGCCTAGTGCTTTCTGTTTTGGGAATCATAGCTGCTGTTGCAGGCTTAAGGCTATTGCTTATGCTTGGCAGTGATCATATGAATAAAGAGCCGGAGTTTGTTCTTTTGTATGCAGAAAATCAGACCGAGGATTATCCCACTACCCTGGGAGCCTGGAAGTTTGCTGATCTTGTGTATGAACGGACGGATGGACGCATCAAAATACTGGTTAAGTATGACGCTGAGCTTGGAAGTGAGATGCAGGTTATTGAGCAGATGAAGTTTGGAGGAATTGCTTTTGCCAGAGTTTCTCTGTCACAGCTTGCCGAGTTTGTGCCAGAGCTTAATGCTTTGCAGCTTCCATATTTGTATAGCGACTCGCAGCATATGTGGAGAGTCCTTGATGGAGACATCGGGGATGAGTTCCTTAACTGCATTGAGAAACGGGAAATTGTTGGATTATCCTGGTATGACGCTGGGGCAAGAAATTTTTACAGCACAACTCCTATAAGAAAGCTGGAAGATCTTCAGAATATGAATATAAGAGTGCAGGAGTCAGATATGATGGCTGATATGGTTTCAGCTCTGGGAGGCAATCCTGTAAAGATAGTTTATTCTGACGTGTACTCGGCTTTTGAACAGAAAATAGTGGACTGCGCAGAAAACAACTGGCCTTCATTTGAGGCAATGAAGCATTATGATGTGGCAAGGTATTATACATTAGATGAACATACACGAGTGCCGGAACTTCAGATATGTTCAAAGGTCATCTGGGACAAGATAGATGAAAGAGATAGAGATATAATTCGTGACTGTGCAAAAGAGTCAGCAATTTATGAAAGACAGCTTTGGCAGGAAAGAGAAAAGTCATCAAGGGAAGTCGCTGAAAAGAGAGGGGTTACCGTTATAGAGCTTTCGCCGCAAGAAAAAAAGAGATTTAGAGAAGCTGTATCTTCAGTGTATGCAAAATATGGCGGAAATCAGATGGATATCATTAAGAGAATAATGGA
>NZ_SVFW01000083.1 GCF_015056685.1 Butyrivibrio sp.
AATTAATAAAAGTCCCGTAATCCGCTACCAGAGCGGGATACAGGACTTTTTTCTTTAAAAAGCTGTCAAAGACAGGAATATAACATAAGCAAAATATGGTGTCAACATAATTATTTTACATTTGCATCATTTTATTTTTACATTTGACACCTTTTATTTTACATTTTATAATGATATGGGTGTATGTCCCACAATCACTTGAGAAACGGAGAATGTAATGGCAACTAAGGTCACACTTCAGGACATAGCAGATGCTCTTGGAGTTTCTAGGAATACAGTTTCAAAAGCAATAAATAACACTGGAGTTCTGGCTGAATCCACCAGACAGAAAGTTTTGGAAAAAGCTATAGATATGGGTTACAAACAGTTCTCATATGCCAATTCAGTGTCCGACATAAAAAATCCTTCCTTTGCAAGGAATAAGGCTTCAGGGGAGATAGCTCTTTTCACCGGAAGTCTTCTCAATAACTCTCATTTTGCATCAACCATGATCGATAAGTTTCAAAATGAGATATCTATTCTGGGCTACAGTCTCACAATGCACAGAGTTGACGAAGGCAACATTGCAGATTTAAGCCTTCCCCTCTCATTTAATCCTGACAACACCAGAGCAATAATGTGTATTGAGATGTTCAATCATCCTTATTGTGAAATGCTGTGCAATCTGGGAATCCCTGTTCTTATGGTTGATGCACCTGTAGCAAGCTATTGGAAACCTTTAAATGCAGATCTTCTTTTAATGGATAACTCTTCGAGTATTTACACCGTTATAAATGACCTGAGCAAAAAAGGCATCACAAAAATCGGATTTGTCGGACAGGTAACTCACTGCCGCTCCTTCTATGAGCGTTTCACAGCATTTAGAGAAGCTCTTTACATCAATAACCTTGAGTTCAACGAAAAATACTGTCTGTCCGAAGTCCACAGTCACGACAGCCAGTACAAAGATTATTTATATAAAGCTCTTGAGAATATGGAAGAATTACCTGAATTGTTCATATGTGCCAACGATTTCGTTGCACTGGATCTTTTGTATGGACTTAGAAAAATGGGAATTGAATGTCCAAGAGATATTAAGCTGTTTGGATTTGACGATTCACCGGAGTCCAAGATAATGACACCATCTCTTTCTACCAGTCATATCCACAGTCAGATAATAGGATATTCTGCTGCCAACCTGATAATGTCAAGAATTGAACAGCCAGACTTAAACTACAGAATTACTTATACAGAAACCGACCTCATCTATAGAGATTCAACAAAAATGGATTAATAATATAAAGGGGCTGTGAAAAAATGAGAAATCATTTTTTCCAGCTCCCTTTTTATCATTTATCTTTTTCTTCCAAAAGATTTGTCATACTCTTCATACTAAGACCAATGGTTGAAGCATTGTGCATAAAAGCAGTCATAGTCGGAGTAAATACTCCAAGCATTCCCATTAGAATCAAAAATGAATTGAAAATGAGTATGGTTCTGTAATTATAAGTAATCCTGCTTTGGAGCTTACAGCTAATATTTCTTAAAGTAAGCAGTGCACCAAGATCCTCAGAAGCTATAGTTATATCCGCGATTTCTCTTGCAATTGAAGCTCCTGTACTTACAGCAATACCTGCATCTGCCTCTGAAAGAGCCGGTGAATCATTGATTCCATCGCCTATCATGATTACCTTTCTCCCTGCCTCATGCTCCTTTCTGATAAAAGAAGCCTTATCTTCAGGAAGAACTTCTGAAAAGTACTCTGTAACACCGGTTTTTTCAGCAACCGCCTTTGCAGTCCTGTCGCTGTCTCCTGTCATCATGACAACTTTGCTAAAGCCTGCTTTTTTAAGTTTGTCTATTACTTCAGGTGCCTCAGCCCGAAGCGGATCTTCAATCAGAATAACAGCTACAAGTTTTCCACCAATAGCCAGATACAAATGTGAATATTCTGCTGGAAGATTGTCAAACTTCTCTTTTTCACCATCAGGAATTACACATTCCTCATCTTCAAATATAAAATGATAACTTCCAATGCATACTTTCTGTCCATCTATAGTACTTGCAATGCCGTGAGCCACTATGTATGTAGCTTTAGTATGCTTTTCCTCATGCAAAAGGCCTTTGTCATCAGCGGCTTTCACAACAGCATTAGCCATTGAATGAGGGTAATGTTCCTCAAGGCAGGCAGCAAGGCGAAGAGCCTCGTCCTTATCATAGTCTTCAAAGGTAACAACATCTGTAACCTTAGGTGAAGCAAAGGTAAGAGTTCCTGTCTTATCAAAAACTATAGTCTCAGCTTCTGCCACGGCTTCCATAAACTTTCCGCCCTTTACTGAGATATTATGATCTCCTGCCTCTCTCATAGCAGACAGCACAGAAATCGGCATAGCAAGCTTAAGTGCACAGCAAAAGTCAACGTTAAGTATTGAAGTAGCTTTGGTAGCATTTCTCGTAACAAGATATGTTAAAAGAGTAGCCCCAAAGGTGTATGGAACCAGCCTGTCGGCCAGATGTGATGCCTTATCTTCAGATTCTGACTTGAGCTTTTCAGATTCTTCTATCATGGCTACAATTCGGTCATATCTGCCGCTTCCTTGGGACTTGGTTACACTGATTGTAAGTTCACCCTCTTCAACTACTGTTCCGGCATATACTAAAGCGCCCTGATCCTTGTGAACCGGTTCTGACTCACCGGTCATTGAGGACTGGTTCACTGATGCTTCGCCATCAGTCACAACACCGTCAAGAGGTATCATACTTCCAGTTCTTATTATTATCTCATCTTTTTCTTTTACATCAGATACACTTACAAGAACTTCTGCCCCATCTGTGCTCTTTATCCAGACTTTATCCACATTAAGAGCCATGGCTCTTGCCAGATCATCCACTGACTTCTTATGAGTCCAGTCATCCATTATTTCTCCAACGCCCAGCAGGAACATAACGGAACCTGCGGTGTCAAAGTCTCTTCTTATAAGTGAAACCAGAATGCTGGCTGCATCCAGTACCGACACTTCAAGTTTACCCTTTAAAAGAGATTTTATACCCTCGATTAAAAATGGAATTGCCCTTAAAATAGTCAAGATTTCTCGTAATCCCGCTGGGAAAAAGAGTCTTTTTATAACCCTCTCCATTACGTGAAAACACATCCTATCCTCGTATTGTATCCTGAGCTCCCTTCCTGTGTGCTCCGGAACCTTTACAAGAGATGTCTCATAGTTAAAGTCAGACAGCGCTTTTAATATATCGTCTCTTTTTTCCTTATCAAAAAAGATAATGGCATTGGCTGTTCGCTCGTTAACTGAAACTTTTTTTACCCCGGATGTATCCTTAAGGTAGTACTCCAGTTTATCAGCTTCAGCCGGTGTCATATAGCACTGATGCATATGAACACGCATGCGCCCATTGGACTCATGCTCTATTTTGCACTTCATAATCAGCCTTCCGCTTTTGCAAGAATAGCCTTAGCATCGGCTATTTCTTTTTCTCTTTCTTCTTTATAGCGCTTTTCGTTGATTTCTTTTGCATCAGCGCTGATATCCTGACAGTTCTCCTTAATATTTGTATATGTTTCCATTACAGAGTCCTTACAGCGATATGCAGCTGCAGTAATGTGTGTATAGCACTTTTTAGCATCCTTACTACCAAGAATCCCTACTCCTGCTGTTCCAAGAACAAATCCACATGCAATTTTACCTACTGTACTCCAAACTGACATAATATTGTCCTCCTAATTTATATAAATATAGTAAGTTGTGTAACAATTATATCTAAGAAGTACTAATGTAGCCCCTGCTAACAGCTGAGAATATTTCTCATTTAGTAGCAGTTGCATTTGGATGGCTTATGAGCATGGAGCGTTATACTTATCAGTCTCTTTTGGAGGCTGATTTCTTATTTTCCGTTTTATCAATTATTTATCTATATTTCATTTATTTGTTGGCCGTTAAATGATACTATATTGTTGTGAGAGAGGCGAAAAATAGGTCAATTGTAAAGGCAAGGAAGTTATTATGATTTATTATGATGATCTACCATTATCCAAAGATATCTTGGCTGCTTTAAATGAATTGAAAATAGATTATGTCTTTCAGCCCATATTTTACCCAGATGGAAAGACTGTCTATGCGTGGGAAGCACTTATGAGGCCCCACGATATGGATGTAACTGAACTTATAGCGGAATATGAAAAGCAGGACAAATTACATGTATTAGAGGTTGCTACTTTATTTGGTGCAACTCAAGCATATTTTATCAGGGGATATAAGGAATACTTATCGATTAATACATTTCCCAGTGAATTGTTTAGTAAAGAGGAAATTGATGCTTTTATTTCGTACTATGGCGGACATAAGAATGCAATGATTTTGGAGTCACTGGAATACCCTTATTTATCAGTAGAAATTGCGCAGATAAAAAGAAAATATGCAGATATTAATAATAACCTGATTGCCATAGATGATTTTGGTACAGGCATTAATAATTTTGATGTGATCGATGCTGCTAAACCTAATATTGTAAAGATAGATCGGACATTACTGACCGATATTGATAAAGATACGTACAGACAGGAACAATTGCGCGAAATAATTGATACATTTCATGCAAGAAAAATAAGCGTGGTGGCCGAAGGAATCGAGACCGAAGGCGAGTTTGAAACAATGAAGGAATTAGGAGCAGATTTTTTCCAAGGGTACTATTTGAAAAGACCATCGTAAAGGGTAAAGTATTTGGGAACAGCCTATATTAATTCTTCATAATAAGTCTATTTTACGCTATTCCAGTATTCAAGCGCTGTTTCCATCTTTTTTATAACCTTAGGAGGCAGCACTTTAGGTCCCATATTAAAAAGATTATCGATGCCGGCCACGGCTCCAACACCAAAATTATCATATAGAGAAATGTGATAATCCTTACTTCCATGCCAGAATTTGATTTTGCCGGCAAAATCATTTGAAGGATTTTTGTCGTACTGCTTTGCTATTTCTAAGGCTGTATCAATGCAGGTTTTCATTTCATCCTCATTTTTGAGACAGGTAAGAACCAACGCTTTAAAGACAAGCCCCATGATCTTCATCTTGGAAAGATAGCTGTTCTTGCTCATGTCAGTACTGGTAGCATCTACTATAGTCATATACCAATCCATAATCTCGCAAGCTTCCTTGTATGCCTTAGTATTGTCCATAGAAACCAGCACCATAAACATTTCTGTAGAAAACTCCAAGGTTTTGACTAGAATTGAAACCAGAACTCTTGTATAAACCTCCATTGCTTCCTCAGGCTTGCCCGTCATTCTTAAAATATTAGCTATATTGATGTCTGCTATCCCCTTAAAATTTATCTTTTTAAACTCCTCAAAAGATTTCTCAGGGTTATCACGACCTTTTATAGTTGCTATGCGAAATTTAATGCTAAAGGTTTCCTGCTCCGGATTGTCACTCTGTGAAATGTAGCGAAGAGACGACTCATAAAGTTCGATTGCTTTGTCCCGATAATCCTTCAAATCTTTCATCGATGAAACGATATGGTATGTGTCCGCACAGCTTGTGAGAATCTTAAAGTTACCCGGATATCTAACCAGTGCTTTTTCTGCCTCAATGATAGCCTCGTCATATTTATCCTCATGTAAAAGAGTATCCAGCCTGTCAGAAATGTCTTTGACGTTCTTGGATGACATGCTATAACCCAGAAGCACGTCGACAGATATGCTAAAAAAGTCTGCAAGCTGCATTAGAGTTAGAATATCCGGCACATTACTGCCGCTTTCCCATTTTGATACAGCTCCAACCGTAACTCCAAAGGCTTCTGCCAGTTCTTCCTGGGTCAGATTCATGCTCTTTCGGTACTTCTTTATGTTTTCATTAAGCTTTATCTGCATTGCAAACTCCTTTAATGAAAGAATTTTTATCCTAAACTTGCTGATACTTTCTCGTTTTTAATTCTAAGGGAGCCTTCCTCAATCTCCATCTGTGGCTTTACAAAGACTAAGATTGCAAGAATAGCTATTGCAAAAATCACGCAGAATACAAGAATTGCTCCTGTGCTGACCTTAGTCACAACTGCGCTTAAAAGAAGTGAACCCACAGGCATACATGCCGTTCCGCAAGCGCCCATTACTGCGGCTGCTCTTGCAATATATTTTGGATCAGCATTTTTCATAAACTGGATATTGATTGTACCGCCTATGATTGAAGCTGCCACCATCATGACAAAAAATGAAGCTGCTACGTCCACATAACAAGCAATATTATTTCCAACAAAGAAACCACCACAGGCAATTCCCAGCATTCCAGCGCCAAGCGTTGCTGTTCCAAGCATTATCATCTTAAGTGGTGAAAGCTTCTGTGAAAGAACCGGTACGAGTGCGGATCCTGCAATACCTCCGATTGCAGCAAATGCACCTGCAATACTAAGGATTTCACCGCCCATTCTGAATATCTCGCTGGCAATTGGCGCCTGAAGTGCGTTTATTGGAATGAGCATAAAATTAAGAGCAACTGCAAGTAAACCATAATTACAGATAACTCGTGAGCTTGCCACATATCTAAAGCCGTCTAAAAAGAATTCAATTTTACTCTGCTCTATTTTGTTCTCTGTTTCTCCGGTAGCGGATGTTGTCTTGGATGCTTCATTCTGTGCCGCTTCGGTAATTTTTGCTCTCCCAGCCTTCATTGCAATGATAAGCACCGCTGCAACTCCAAATGTTACTACATCAATCATCATTGCTGTAGTAACGCCTGCTGTTGCAATGATCACACCGGCAGCACCTGTACCTGCCAGTGATGCAGCACTTGAAAGCATGGAATTAAGACTCATTCCGCAGGTCATATGCTCTTTCTTGACCACCTGCATTGTAAATGCTGAAGTTGCAGGAAGATTAAAGGACTCCACTGTTGTGATGACCAAAGTAAAGATTGCCATAACCAGTGCATTCACCAGGCCTGCTCTATATAGAAGTGCAAACAATGTAATAATAACTGCTCTAAGAAGATGTGTTGCTACAATCACATGCTTCTTGTCCATCTTCTCAACAATAGCTCCGGCAAAGGGCTGAATCACCACGTTTGGAAGTGTATTAAGTGCAAAAACTATTGCTGACCATGCTGCGCTGTGTGTAATCTGATAAACCAGCCATGTAAAAGCGATTGCATCTACAGAATCACCAAATCGGTTGATAACCGTAGCAAAAATCAGCTTTCTATATTCACGTTCCTTAATGATTTCCCCATACATTTTCCTGTTCTGTTCCATATCTGAAGCCTCCTTACTTGTTTTCATGACTTCATTCTATATGGAACTCACACTTAGTATAATACACTTGTTGTACTAGTTGTAAAATAAAAACTTTCCGTTGTGGAAAGTTTTATTTTTACTCTTGTAATTAACCCCGTCCCCCAGGTTAGTCCTGATTATTTACAAACAATTCCTGGAATTCCTTTCTTCCCGGAACCCACGCTTTCTCATAAATATGCGTAAAATGATTCTTAACAGTCTGCTCCGATATTCCAAGCATAAATGCTATTCTTCTATTTGAAAAACCGGACACCTTCAGAAAGCCCAGCTCCAGTTCACGTCTAGTAAAGCTGTATTTCTGAGCGACTTTGAGATACTGCTGTTTTGTTATCTCATTTTTCGTCATTCTCCCAGATCCATTTCTTCATTCATCTTCCGCTCTGCATTCAGCCTCAGTGGAAGAAGCAAAAACTCAATAATAACTGCATATAATCCGGCCAGAAAACAGACTGCCAAATTGGGACCTATCGTATATGGATCGTCTAATCGTCCCAACAACAGAACCCCTGATATGATTATTGCAAAAAGAGCTGCATATATAGTAAGCTTCTGTGCCGCATCGACAGCGCCTATTATATTTTTCAGTTCCAACAAACTAAATGGCCTGATGCCAACTGAAAATGCTTTTAAGAAATTCTTCCATTCCCCCATGATAAGTAATCCCGGAACAAAGATTAGTACTATAAGCAGTATCGATGGCAAGTCAAGGAACCATAAGACAGCAGACATCCCCCAGCTCCCACCTAATACAGTCATCATAAATACCGCAATGAACAGTAGCAATTCACCGATTAGAACCAGTCTTATATTCTTCATGGCAGGTCTCCTTTCAAATGCGAATAACTTTACCTACTTTGAACCTACCACAAACTTGTCAGAAAAGATATAGTACCTTTTTACCTTAAGTCATTTTCGGTAAAAAAAGATATAAAAAAAATCCAGGGAGTCTTTTTATTGCTACTTTATGCTATTGCTTTAGTTCTTTTGCCAATTAAACAATAGTATGTC
>NZ_SVFW01000007.1 GCF_015056685.1 Butyrivibrio sp.
GCAATTATTCCAATGATCATAATCTTCCTCATCGCCCAGAAGCAGATCATGGAAGGCATGATCGAAGGCGCCGTGAAAGGCTGACCTCTTTTTACATCATATCGCTCGGAGTATTTGCAAAGAAACAGTAAATACATAAAAATTCGCCTCGTTTTCTTTCATGCTTATTCAGAACAGAAAACGAGGCGATTTTTTATGCATTATGCTCTGCGAGGTAGTCGTTGAGGGCGTCGACGATTTCTTCGGCGTCGATTCCGTGTACTGCGCAAGCCTCGGCAAGTGACTCCATCTGTGATGCAGGGCAATGAATACATCCCATTCCACATTCCATAAGGAACTGTGCAGCAAGAGGATGCTTTGTGATGATATCACCAACAAGCATTTCTGTTGTGACTAAGTTCTCGTTTTCCATTTCTGTTCTCTCTCCTTCTTCATTTCCGAAAAGTAGGTCCTTTAATCCCATATGATGACCTCCTTAGACTTTAAACTATAATGTTTTATTATATAAATTAAATTGTGTAAAATGATTTTACCGCACACTCACTTTACCTGCAAGTACATTTTTGTAATCTTCGTAATTCTTTTTAAGAAGTTCAGGTGTATTAAGCTCATATGGGCATTTCTTTGTACAGGCTCTGCAGTTTATGCAGTCATCAATCTTAGCCATTTCTTTTTGCCAATGCTCATCAAGCCAGCTTTCAGATGGGGCTCTTCTGATCATAAGTGACATTCTGGCGCAGTTATTTATCAAAATCCCCTTAGGGCAAGGCATGCAATAACCACAACCTCTACAGAAATCTCCTGACAATTCCTCTTTTTCCCCGGCAATAAAGTCCTTAATAGAATCTGTTAATGACGGTGATTCATCCATATATGAAAGCCATTCATCAAGCTCTTTTTCTCTCTGAATGCCCCAAATAGGCATAACATTATCAAATTGGCTCATGAAGGCAAATGCAGCATCTGACTTGTTTATAAGTCCTCCGGCAAGTCCTTTCATAGCTATAAAGCCCATGTTGTGCTCTTTGCACTTATGAACAAGCTCTATTTCTTTATCAGTAGAAAGATAGCTAAATGGATACTGCAAGGTCTCATAAAGTCCACTTTCTATGATCTCTTCAGCAACCATGAGCTTGTGAGTTGTGATTCCGATATGCTTTATAAGTCCTTTTTCCTTGGCCTCCACCATGCACTCATACATACCCGTGCCGTCGCCGGGTCTGTAGCACTGCGAAACCATATGGAACTGATAAATATCTACATGATCAGTCTGTAGAAGTTTAAGAGAAGTCTCTAAATCCTTCCAAAAGTTCTCGGGATCTTTGGCCGCAGTCTTGGTTGCGATATAGATGTTATCCCTTACTCCATATTCCATAAGGCCTCTGCCGAGCTTTTCCTCAGAATCACTGTAAGCTCTGGCAGTATCAAAAAATCTCATGCCGCCATCGTAAGCCTTCCTTAAAATATGGATTGTAGTCTCCATATCATCTCGCTGGATGGGAAGTGCTCCGAAACCATTTTGAGGTGCAGTAATGCCGGTACTGCCCAAAGTAATATTCTTCATATTAAATCCTCCTACCAGAAAGCAGCCTCTGCTTTAAGCCTGTGTGAACACGTAAAGCCTTGTGTCGCCGGTGCGCATTATACGTGTTCCATCATTGTTGCCCGTGCCACAAAATGCAGAGTTAAAAGCTACTCCATGTCCATTAAATGCAGCTCCAAGAGCAGTAGCCTTCTGCTCCTCACCATTAATGTCCATAAATTTATCGATTATGCCATGAACAATTCCGTCCTGCTTTACATGAACAGGTGTGAACATATTTATAAGACTTCCAAATTCCTTAATGCTGTGTGGAACTACTCTTCCGACCATGTTATAGATCTTTTCATCATCAAGGCCGATTGTCTTAAGGCACTTGTAGTCATTATTTGGTCTTGCATCCTTCTGGACAACAAAAGCAACTGCCTTAGTCTTATCTTTACTTACTATAATATAACCATCTTCAGGAAGTCTATAATAATCTCCGAACTGGAACAATTCTCTGTTCTTCTTATAGAATTCTACCTGATTTGTGATAGCTTTTTTGTCTGCATCAGACATATCACAAAGATTGAGCTCGTATCCAAAACAGCCTGCCGCTGCAACTTCAAATCTTGTCTCAAGAGGCACAGTATTGAGTGTCTGATGGTTAGGACATGCAGAAACATGGGCACCTACTGTACTTGCAGGATAGCCATAGCTGTATCCTCTCTGAATATCAATCCTGCACATTGCATCAGTATCATCACTTCCCCAGATCTGTGGGAAGTAGCTAAGGATTCCAAGATCAAACCTGTTGCCACCGGCAGAGCAGCCCTCGAACAGTATTTCAGGGAAAGACTCTGTGAGTTCTTTCATGATCCTGTACAGTCCAAGATAATATCTGTGCTGGAACTCGCCCTGTCTCTCAGCAGGAAGGCTCTTTGAATATCTGTCAGAGAATGTTCTGTTCATATCCCACTTTACATATGAGATCTTTCCTGATGAAAAGACCTTTTTCATGGACTCAATTATGTAGTCCTGAACTTCACTTCTTGTAAGGTCCAGGTTCATCTGATTTCTACAGGTTGAATGATGATGTCCCGGAACAGTAACAGCCCAGTCAGGATGTGCTCTGTAAAGATCACTGTTCTCATTGACCATCTCAGGCTCAACCCAGATTCCAAACATCATTCCAAGTGCATCAAGCTTTTCAGAAAACTCCTTTAAGCCTCCCGGAAGTTTCTTCTTATTTTCATACCAGTCACCAAGGGAGCAGTTGTCATCATTTCTTGCGCCGAACCAGCCATCATCCATTACAAAGAGCTCTATTCCGCACTTCTTAGCTTCTTTTGCAAGAGAAAGAAGTGAACCCTGAGTAAAGTTAAAGTATGCTGCCTCCCAGCTGTTGATAAGGATTGGGCGCTCTTTCTTTTTCCAGGTTCCTCTCACCACATGCTCTCTCACAAAGTCGTGCATGTTAATGCTCATAGCATTCATGCCCTTTGAAGAGAATGTCATGACAGCTTCAGGAGTCTCAAAGCTCTCTCCCGGTGCCAAAAGCCAAGTAAATCCTGTTGGCTGAATACCGCTTACAAATCTGCTCATGCTATAGCCATTAGAAGAAAGAGCTTCATAGTGGTTACCGCTGTAAATAAGGTTAAATCCATAGCAATCGCCATGGTCTTCACCCGCATCAACGCTGCTTACGATAACAAAAGGATTGGATCTTGATCCTGATTCTCCGGCTGCAAGCTCCTCACTTACTACCTTTCCGCCATTGCAGACGCTCTCATATTTGCCCATCTCATCTGCCCATCTTCCATGGAAAGATGTCATCTTATAGGATGAAGAGTTGAAGTCAACGGCAGTACTAAGGATTCTGTCCACTTTAATTTCCTTGTCGGAATCATTGTAAAGAACTGCACTTCTGGTGATCACATCACATTCAGGAAATACTGAATAGATAAGATCAAGTCTTGAGCCATACCCTTTGTCCTTCAAGGTAACTATAAGCTGCTCAACCTTACCATCAGAAGTTTCAACAGACTCCGCATAAGACGAAGGAAGAGACGTAAGCGCTGCCTTGCCTTCTTTTATCTCATATTTATCAAAAAGAAAATCCACAGTATTGGATCCATCGGCATAAGTAAGTTCTACAAAAGGATCCCTGATATCGCCCTTTCCAAAGCTGCTCATTTCAAGGCAGAGCTGCTCAAGAAGAATCTTATTGTGTTCATCTGAATATACGATTGTATTGCCGGCTCCGTTGAAATGCTTGGGTGCGATGGTCTCTGCAATACTGTCAAGCATGCTTACCCCGGTCTCTCTGTTTGAAAAAATCCTGTCCCCATAATGCAGGTGCTCCAAGTGGCCACTAGCAATCTTTCTAAACATGTATGATGTGTTTTTTGTCTGTAATAAAAATACCTTCTCGTTTGTTAAGATCATTTATCTTCTCCTTGTGGAAGTTTAAGTCCGTTCATTACTATATTGATCATCTCGTTAAGAGACTCCTCATAGCTGTATCCTGTGCTTGAGAGTTCTTTTGAACTTAAGAATTTCTCGATAGCACCTTCTATTATGAGCTTGATAAAAGAGATTGGCATTTTCCTGATCAGTCCTTCATTCATAGCCTGCTCAAGAAGTCTTTCTGTCTCCCCCCAGTCACTCTCTACTCTTTCAGCTATCTTTTTATATACATCAGGGAACTTTTCCCTTAACTGGTAAACCCTTCTGAAATCAATATTTTTGTAATTATCAGGAAGACAAACAATAAGCTTTTCTATCTTTTCAAGAAGCTCTAAAGAATCATCTGCAACGATCTCTGCCTCTTTTTCCTTAATGGCAGAAAAACCGTAGTCTACAGTTGCAAAGAATAGCTCGTCCTTGTCATTAAATTCCTTATATATGGTCTTTTTACTGATATGAAGCTCCTTGGAAATATCATCCATAGTGAACTTCATTCCCTTACTGTTGAACTGGCTGATAACCGCATCCATGATTTTCTTTTTAATTTCGTTCAATTGCAATCCCCTCCTACTTAAAATATCACTTCAAAACTGCCTTAAGGTATTCCCAAACATTTCCTGCTGACTTAACAGAAAGTCTCTCTTTTGTTGAGTGAATATCCTGCATATCAGGACCGATTGAAATGCAATCAAGGCCCTTTATCTTTTCACTTAAGATGCCACACTCAAGACCTGCATGAATAGCCATAAGTCTTGGACTCTTTCCGTACATTTCTTCATAGACCTTCACCATGTGTTCACGAAGTTCTGAATGCTGTCTGTATTTCCAGCCCGGATACTGGCCTGATACTGAATATGTTCCGCCAAAAGTAGTAACGATTGTTGTAACCTTTTTGATAAGCATGTTCTTGGCAGACTCAACGCTGCTTCTGACTGAGTGCTCAAGTGTGATAGCTGAATCTTCTGTCTTAATGATTCCAAGGTTCAATGAAGTCTCAACAAGTCCCTCAACAGCTGCGCTCATAGCCTGAACTCCGTCAGGTAAAGAAATGATTGCGCTGATGATCATTCTTCCATCTTCAAATTTAGCACATGCATAGTTATCCTCAGCTCCTACCTCAGTGCATGTGATATTTACGTTAGGATCCTTAACTTCAAGCTCACCCTTAACTTCCTCAAGAGTCTGCTCTACGCTCTCCTTAAAATCAACTACGTTTCCAGCAGGAACAACAACCTTAGCTACAGCGCCTGAAGGGATAGCATTGTCAGCAACTCCGCCTTTGATTGATACAAGTGAGATCTCAGCAGCATCCATCGCATTCAAAAGAGTTCTTGCCAAAATGTGATTAGCATTACCTCTTCCGCACTTGATCATTTCGCCTGAATGTCCACCGAGCAAACCGTCTACTTTTACTTCATATAAAACGCCGCTCTTATTTTCCTTTTCAAAAGAAAAATCCGAGTAAATTCTGGCACCACCTGCACAGCTTGTAATGAAAGCGCCTTCCACTTCGTTATCGATATTGATCATCTTCTTACCCTTTAAGGATGAAAGATCTATTGCTGTAGCACCAAACATTCCTGTCTCTTCATTGGTTGTGATAACAACCTCAAGTGGTGGATGAGGAATCTCATCAGAGTCAAGAAGTGCAAGGCAGTAAGCAACTGCAATTCCGTCATCTCCGCCAAGGCTTGTTCCCTCAGCCCAAACATATTCTCCATCTGTCTTGCAGCGAAGTCCCTCTGTGAGCATGTCGATATCACAAGAGTCGTCCTTAACTGCAACCATATCCATATGTCCCTGCAGGATTACAGGCTCTTTGTCCTCGTATCCCTTGCTTCCGGGAGCTTTAATAATTACATTAAGTTCACTGTCCTGAATAACTTCAAGGTTTCTTTCCTTGGCAAAAGAAACAAGATAATCACTTATTTTCTGTAAATTTCCGGAACCATGTGGAATATTACACAGCTCCTCAAAAAAATGAAATACTTCTTTTGGTTGTAAATTCTCGTATGCCATATCTATATCCTCCACTATAAAAATATCAGTTTCCTTCAAATCTACATTTTTACTGCATAAAAAAAGGAATATCACAATGTGATACTCCTTAATTCTATATCAAAAAAACTATTTTTTCAATGAAAGTTTCCGATTGAATTATGCAATCTTTGTTTTTGCAAGCTCAGCAAGTGTCTTGAATCCTTCTGGATCATTTACTGCGAGCTCAGCAAGCATCTTTCTGTTGATGTCAACACCTGCAAGCTTAAGACCATGCATAAGGTTGCTGTATGAAAGACCGTTGATTCTAGCAGCTGCGTTGATACGTGTGATCCAAAGAGATCTCATATCTCTCTTCTTCTGCTTACGTCCAGCAAATGCAGATGTAAGTGCTCTCATAACTGACTGCTTTGCTACTCTATACTGTTTTGATCTTGCTCCTCTGTAACCTTTTGCAAGCTTTAATACTCTATTGTGCTTCTTCTTGGCATTCAATGCGCCTTTAACTCTTGCCATCTTAATATCCTCCTAATTTCTAATAACCAAACTTGTCAATTCTTCACTAAGCGTAAAATTTATGCATAAGGAAGAATGCTCTTCATTGCCTTAACATTTGTAGCGTCAACAAGTCCAGCATGTCTAAGATTTCTCTTTCTCTTTGTAGACTTCTTTGTTAAGATGTGGCGCTTATACGCTTTGTTTCTCATGAGCTTTCCTGTGCCAGTAACTTTGAATCTCTTGGCAGCAGCTCTCTTTGTTTTCATCTTTTGCTGCATAACTTAAATCCTCCTGTGAATCTCAGTAATTTTGTGGAACTTTATTTTTAACCAATACTTGGCAAAAATCAATTCTTCTTTTCGGCAAGGAACATTGTCATACTACGTCCCTCAACCTTAGGCTGTTTCTCAACAACAGCAACATCGCTAAGTGCCTGAGCAAAATCTGTAAGAATATGTACGCTTGCTCCCATGTGAGCCATCTCACGACCACGGAAACGAAGAGTGATCTTAACTCTGTTTCCTTTCTCAAGGAACTTCTTAGCTGCATTCACCTTAGTATTAAGATCGTTTGTATCAATATTAGGTGAAAGTCTGATTTCTTTAATCTCGACAGTTTTCTGTTTCTTCTTAGCTTCTTTCTCTTTGCGAAGCTGTTCGTACTTAAATTTACCGTAATCAACAACTCTGCAAACAGGTGGTTTAGCTGTTGGCGCGATCATAACAAGATCAACACCCTCATCGTCAGCAATCTTTCTGGCATCTGCAATAGCCATAACCCCAAGCTGCTCACCATCAATACCAATTACACGAACTTCCTTAGCTCTGATCTGTTCATTAATAAATAACTCGCTAATGGTTTTATCCTCCATACTATGAAAAAAGGTGAATACACATTGTATCCACCTGTAATCTCAATTCATCCAAACATAATAAGTTTGTTTTGAAAGATATTAACACCTGAAGCCCTTGCCGCAGGGTGAGAGTGGATACTCTGCTTTGTTTTCAAATACTCATATACGATATCACAGTCCAAATATGCTGTCAATACCCTTTTTGTTTTTTCTTGTTAGCAAGTGGTCTGAATATCGTCATTCGCCCTGTCCAGCCAACAATTCTGGTAATAATTATACCAGGCAAAATTCCCATGCAGTCAATCAGGACATCTCTTTTTGAAGGACTACGCCCTGATACAAAGGACTGGTGGTACTCATCAAGGCAGGCAAATCCAGCGCAGAAAGCTCCGGCAAAAAGCACCAGGAGCGGCCCCCTGAGTCCATATACATATAGAGGAAACGCAACAGACACTGCCAGTAAAAAATATTCTGTGACATGGGCGGTCTTTCTGACATAGAACTGCGATGCTTCGGACAGATCTTCAATCTGAGCCTTGGACCAGCCCCTGTCAAGCTTCTCATTGGCATAGCTGAAAACCTTTATACCAACCTGATAGCTGAGCTGGCTGCTCACGTCGCCTTCCTGTCCTGAAAACATGAATATCACACACATCATTATGATCGCGGGTACAAAAGAAAGTGGCTTAAGCACAAACCGCAATGTTTGTTTGATATACATTAAAAAATACTTCATTTTTTCTTCTTTGCCTTAGCTGTTTTGCTCTTTCCTTTTTTATCAGCAGTCTTTTTTGCAACACTATAGCCAAACTTTCCGACTTTTTCCCCAAGCATAAAATACTCGCCATGGGAATAAGCCACAAGCTTAGCCTTTCCAAGATCAAGCCTTCCCTTGTCATCAAGTAATTTGTCATCTACTGTAACACACATAACCTCTGCGATAAAGATAGTATGGCTTCCCAGATCAATTGACTGTTTTACCTTGCACTCGATATTAACAGGGCTTTCAGCTATTCCCGGAGCTGATATTTTCTGGGATTCAAGAGGTGTTAAGTTCATTTCTTTAAACTTATCGTATTCACGTCCAGAACGTACACCGCACCAGTCTGCTGCCCTTGTAAGCTTTTTACTTGTGAGATTGACTACAAATTCCCCTGTCTCCTTGAGAATATCATAGGAATATCTCTCTTTACGCACAGATATTGATAGCATGGCCGGGTCACTACAGATAGTCCCAGCCCATGCAACAGTTATTATGTTAGGCTTTTCACCCTCACGCTGACAGCTAACCATAACTGCAGGTGTGGGATAAAGCATATTACCTGGTCGCCATATTTCTTTTGCCATATAAGCACCGCCTTATATCCAGGCAGAAAAAACTTTCTGCCACAACTTACTTCATGATTTCTTCCATCTCATCGAGAGCTTCGCCAAATACCTTAAGTGCCGCATCGATAGGAGCCTTTGTTGTAAGATCAACACCTGCGATCTTTAAGAGGCTTACAGGATCCTGTGTGCATCCGCTTGAGAGGAACTTCTTGTACTGCTCTACTGCAGGAGCACCCTCTTTAAGAATTCTGTCTGCAATCGCAACAGCAGCAGCAAAGCTTGTAGCATACTGATAAACATAGAAGTTGTAATAGAAGTGTGGAATTCTGCACCACTCCCATCCAATAAGTTCATCAGAGATCATATCCTCGCCAAAGTACTCCTTATTGAGGTTATAGTATACATTATAAAGAGACTCTGCTGTAAGAGGCTCACCATCTTCAGCCATCTTGCAGGTCTTTCTCTCAAATTCCTCAAACATTGTCTGACGGAACATTGTGCTCTTAAAGCTCTCAAGGAAGTGATTTACGATAAAGGCCTTTTCTTCCTTGCTCTTAGCATGATCTTTAAGATAATGATACAAAAGAACTTCATTAGTAGTAGACGCTACTTCTGCAACGAAGATCTTGTAACCTGCATCAAGAATGTGCTGTGCCTTGCTTGAATACCATGAATGCATTGAATGTCCCATCTCATGAACAAGTGTAAAGACATCATTCAAAGTATCATTGTAGTTAAGAAGCATATATGGATGCGTTCCGTATACATTTGAGGAATACGCACCGCTTCTCTTTCCTTCATTCTCAACAACATCAATCCATCTGTTCTCATATGCCTCTTTTACGACTGCAAGATAATCTTCGCCAAGAGGAGCAAGGGCCTTAAGAGAGATCTCTTTTGCCTCATCATATGTGACATTCATGTCAAAATCAGGGATCATTGAAACATATACATCATACATGTGAAGTTCGTCTACTCCAAGGAGCTTTTTCCTGAGTGACACGTATCTGTGCATTTTGTCCATGTTGCCATGAATGGACTCAAACAGCGAATCGCAAACTAAAGGTGATACGTTGTTACCATCAACTGCCGCCTCAAAGCATGAATTGTATTTTCTTGCCTTTGACTCGAAGATCCTGGCCTTAACTTCACCGTCATACATAGCAGTCCATGTATTTTTGAACTCTGCAAATCTTGTATAGAAAGCCTCAAAACTTGCCTTTCTCAAGTCTCTGTCATGAGACATCTGTGTTGGAACAAATCTTCCCTGTGAAAGCTGAACCTCTTCTCCCTTTGAATCTTTTACTGAAGGGAACTTAAGGTCAGCGTTTGCAAGCATTCCGAAGGCCTTCTGAGAAGCGCCCTCAAGCTCACTTGCTGATGCCAAAAGAGCTTCCATGTTGCTGTCAAGCATGTGAGCCTTTAATCTTCTGATGTCCTTTATTGCTCTCTTGTATCTGTCAAGCTCAGGAACCTGTGCATAGAGCTTTTCAAGCTCCTCATCAGAAATATCAACAATCTCAGGGTTCATGAAGGCTGTTTTTTCTCCTGCAGCAACGTAAGCTGACATTGACCTTCCGCTCATTCCCTGATACCTAGAGTTGGATGTATCCTGATCAAATCTCTTATGAGCATATCCATGAACTCTGTCCACTAAAAGTTCAAGTTCCTCTGAAAGTTTAAACGCCTCAAGAAGGCACTTTCCATCAGAAAGCTTCCCCTGAAGAGCTGCAATCTTATCAGCTACTTCACTTATCTTTTTAAGCTCTTCTTCCCACTTTTCCTCATTTTCGAAAATATCCTCAAGTCGCCATGTAAGTTCCTTTGCGACCTCATCTCTTTTTGGTAATCTTTCCTGCATTTCTTTTCTCCTTCTATATTATTTTAGAGAAATCTCCATCCTGTACGAAGATGTAATCTACGCCATTTGCCTTGGCTACTCCACCATCGCTAAAAACCTCATTCCCTATCATAACGCATTCAGTAGGGTTTAATCCATGCTTTTTTAACAGTTTTTCCATGAATTCTTTCTGAGGCTTTTTTACACCATTATCTGACGATATGAAAATGTCATCAAAGTACTTTGCAATATCCACATCTTCAAGCTCTTTCCTGGTAAAAAAGAGCTGTGCATTAGACAAAAGAAATACCTTTTTCCCGGCAGTTTTAAGATTAGTCAAAAGTCTGTCAGTATCAGGGTATTTGCATAGCTTATCACGTGAAGCTTCCCTAAAAAATATGCAAAGCCCTTCCAAACTAGTTGGATCAACTGTCTTATTGCCACAATTTCTGATTCCATCTTCTATTAGCCTTGCCCAGACATTTTCAATTTTTATCTCCGGATACTCCGCGTGAGTCTTCTCAATAAGGGCATCTGTTTCCTCTTTACATGCCAAAAGATATTTCTCACGAAGGTCTGCTCCTGTGTAATCTGCGCCATATTCTTCAGAAAGCTTTTGGACCATTTTCACCCAAAGCTCAGGCTGTTCCTCATCTGTGTGGATATCCACTAAAGTTCCATATAGATCAAAGATGTAATTCTTATATTTGTAAGCCATATTCCGCACTCCTTTTACAATTAGGAAGATTATAACATTTTTTACCAGTGCAAATTAAAAAATCTTCTTTACAACATCTATTGTCTATGCTAGAATAACATTCGTTGGTGCAAAAGCCATAAATAAAGGGGAATCATACAATGGCTAGTATGCCGGTCTCCAAAACCGCTCATGCGGGTTCGAATCCTGCTTCCCCTGCTCAAAAAGAAAAGACTGGAATCCAGATAATTGCTGGAGTTTCAGTCTTTTTTGTTGTTAAAAATCTTTTGTTGTAAATGTCTGTTTTGGTTCAAAAAAGTACATTTTGAAACATTTAAATTAGGGTAATTTTAGGGTACAAATCTGCGTACTAATCATGTATAATGTAGGAAAACAGCTATTGATCACGTTTCTTTATAAGAGTTTTATTTGACTGAACATAATAGTTGTAGTAATATGATGGTGCGGAAACGCAATTAAAAGCGATGATATATTCTATGGCAAAACGAAACCCTCGGTGTGGCGACATCGAGGGTTTCTTGCTCGTTAGAGTGAGCTATTCTCAGGCTAGTACCGTGCTACTCATCCCTGTCTAGCCATTTGCAAATATAGTAGGCGACTATACTTGCCAATACAGAGATAATGAATGCGATGATATACTCCATGTGCTGCCTCACCTCCTTTCTGCTGGAGGTACACGGCTTTACTACATTATCATAAGCATAATATCTTTACAATCTGTTTTTGTCTTTTATATTTT
Source organism: Butyrivibrio sp. (assembly GCF_015056685.1). Taxonomy (GTDB): domain Bacteria; phylum Bacillota; class Clostridia; order Lachnospirales; family Lachnospiraceae; genus Butyrivibrio. The sequence goes on from NZ_SVFW01000007.1 coordinate 11,967, forward strand.
TGCATTTAAAAGGCACGAGCGTTCATGGCGCTCGTGCCCTCTATTCAATATTCAGTTGTCAAACGTTAAGGTTACTATAGACCACATGGATGAACAACCTAAATAGCTCTAAACTGGAAAACGTCATTTCTATTAACTTTTATCATATTGCATTCATTGACCATAAGGTTCTTAACATATAAAATGATTATAGTGACTAAGTTCCAGATACTCGTGAGGACTGGGACCGCGGGAGGACCTGAGGGCCCTCCTTTAATTTTTTTCTTGAGGAGTTTTTCTAATATGCCTAAGCCATATCTTCCGTATGGTAAACAAATCCAAAAACTAATAAATGATAAAAGGTTAATAATAAAAGATGCTCGATGCTCCTTTCTATCTGTATTTGGGAAAGTCAGGAAAGCGGGTTCGAATCCTGCTTCCCCTGCTCATAAAGAAAAGGCTGGAATCCAGATATTCTCTGAGGTTTCAGTCTTTTTTGTTACTATAATTCTTTTATTGTAAATGTCTGTTTTGGTTCAAGAAAGTACGTTTTGGAACATTTAATTTAGGGTGATTTTAGGGTGGTAAATCGCTTGTCAATCGTAAAAACTTATTTGAACTTATACTTGTTTCTATAATGCGTAATATTTTTCTTGTAGGATGGTTTTAGCGTAAGAAGCCAATCCTCTGCTTCAACCAATGCACCGATAATAGATGTAATTCTCACAGAGTATTTCAGTGAATAGCGGCTTTCAGCTTCCCATCTGGTATACTCATTTGCATTTTTGACAATCTTTTTGGGAACTGAAATGCCATATTTTACACAATGATCTTTGATAAGCCTATCCAAGTCATGGATATATAATTCCTTCACTCCATTTGTTTGCTTGTTATAGATGCAATATTTCAACATTTTCTCGATTGCCTGTTGAACATGATATGAAGCTAGATTCTTCATGTCTTTAAGTCCATTATTACTCTGGTAATTACAAATTGCCTGTCGAGCTAACACTAAATCAGACAACGATTTTGTAAGATATTCCTCAAACATTCTTAAAAATAATCTTTCCTTTCGTTAATATATCTCTGGCTACAAATTCTGTACTTTTATCAAGTGCAGCCTGTGAATTAAAAGTCAAGATATCATAATCCTGATCTTCGTTTATCTTATAGAGCTTTGTCTTGAAGTCATCATAGGACTTTGACCTAAACAACCTTGACCTTGTTACGTTACTCACTATGGCTAGATCGATGTCTGACCGTTTAGTACATCTCTTTTCCAGAGATGAACCAAACAGATAAATAGTATCAATCAGCTTACATTCTGCTGCAATCTTAATTATTTCTTCAATAATATCTTTCTTTATGTCTGCAACTCCAAAAGAGTCACCAACATTATTCTTCATTGTTACAATATTGCACATGATAACTCCTTTCATCACAAATAATAGCCCAAAAGGCTTCAAAACAAGGCATTGATTTTTATGATATCGAATATATCTAATGATGTCTTGGTACAATTATAATAACAAAAATAGGATGGTATTTCTACCATCCCATCATTGTCACAACTATCTATTTTCCACTAAGGGGCTCGAACCCACGACGGGAGTTCTATTTGACTGAAAATAATAGTTGTAGTAATATGATTATGCGGAAACGCAATAAAAAGCGATTATATATTCTATGACAAAACGAAACCCTCGATGTGGCGACATCGAGGGTTTCTTGCTCGTTAGAGTTACTGCTGTACTTCGATTATTATGTAAAAATAGTTACTCCTGAGTTGATGACTCTGATGATGTAGCATCTACAATAAGTTTACTCCATACAATATAATATGGCGTATCATAAATAGTTAGTTTAAGTGGTAAGTTTACTTCATTAAACTCGGTAATGCATGCATCTTCTGGATAATCAAAGACTGTCCCGATTAAATTTGATGTATAAAAATCCTCATTCTGTCCTGCATTTATTACAGCTGGGTCATTTAGGAAGTCTTCGACTGAATTAAGTGATTCTATTACATTATAAAAATCAACGTCATCTTCAACCTTCTTCACATATGCTGTACCACTTCCCGTATAATGATTGTCTTCAGTGAATTCATCCTCGAAGTTGCTTCTACAGCAGATGCAACTATAATTGAAGACATCGAGAGGTGATAAGAGTGGCATTTCTGACTCCATCATATTGCATTCATTGACAAATAAGGTTCTTAACATATAAAATGATTATAGTGACTAAGTTCCAGATACTCGTGAGGACTGGGACCGCGGGAGGACCTGAGGGCCCTCCTTTAATTTTTTTGGCTCCTTTCTATCTGTATTTATGAAAGTCAGGAAAACGGGTTCGAATCCTGCTTCCCCTGCTAAATGTAAAAAGACTGGAATCCAGATATTCTCTGAGGTTTCAGTCTTTTTTGTTACTATAATTCTTTTATTGTAAATGTCTGTTTTGGTTCAAAAAAGTACGTTTTGGAACAGTAAAATTAGGGTAATTTTAGGGTACAAATCTGCGTACTAATCATGTAAAGCAATCAATCATAGCTACAACTCAAGTGATCATTTACGAAAAAATAAAGCCTTGTCATCCTTATTACGATTTGGATTTACAAGGCTTAATTTATTGCTATATGGAAGGCTTGATTGCAGTACTTGCCCTTTGTGCAACGTTCTTTGGTCTTGGCTATTCCATCGGTAGGAATAGCAAGCATTAAAATAACCGCCAAGCCTGAACAACTAGCGGTTATTTTAATCACTATGTAATTTCGGACTAACCGTTGCTGTACGGGTAGCACCTTTTTATGCTTTCATTATAGCAAATTAATCTTAATAATCAACACAGTTACTCTAAAATTATTAATTTATTTACTGTACTGTAACTTTAGTTCCCGGCTGCTAATACTGCTATTCCATAGGCAGGTATTACCACTTTCCCATCATTATATTCACATTTCTCCTCGCCTGTGCAAAGGTTATACACAAGCTTCGTATAATCTTTCGACATATCATCTGTGGAAATATCCACTGTCTTGGCTTCATCTGATGTATTGATCAGAATCAGAAGCTTCTCTTCATCTGTATCGTAGCTGCTTTCCTCTTTTTTCTCCCTGACAAAGGCTGAGATATCACCATCTGAAAGAGAGTCCACAACTACAGTTTTCCCTCTTGCGATCACAGGGAACATATTTCTGAGTTTTATAGCTGCCTTGTAATAGTTAAAAATTGAGTACTCATCTGCCGCCTGCTCATCAAGAGCCGGATACTTCATATCAAACTTGTCCATATCAGCAGGGCCATTGCACATGCCTGTCAGGTCAGTAGAACTCCACTGCATTGGAGCCCTTTTATTCTCATCTTTACCAGAGCCCTTCATTCCCAGTTCTTCACCATAATAGATAAACGCATTTCCAGTCATAAGAAGGTTAAGTGCTCCGGCAAGCTTCACCTTGTCCTGACTGCCTTTTCCGGTAAAATACCCAGCAGATCTGGCCATATCATGATTAGTGTAAAAAGGCGCATCGATGGCAGTGCCGCTAATTTCAGCCAGCTGACTTTCTATCTTTTCAAGAGCTTTACCGTAATTAGCTGCAGCGCTCGTTCCTCTTGCAACGCCTGCAATAGTGCCCTCACTTCCCGCAAAGTCAAAGTCAAAAAAGCTGTCAACACCGCTCTTATAGTACTTCAGGTAAGTACTTGAATTAGTCCAGCACTCACCGACAATGTAAGCATCTTCTTTTTGTGATTTAACCGTGTCATTAAGCCATGTCAAAAACTCAATGTTTTTGGAATCATCGCCTGTATAATAGTAAGACACCGCATCAAGCCTGAATCCGTCAACGCCATGATCTATCCAGAACTGCGCAATATCTTTTATCTCATCCCTTACAGCCTCATTATCAAGGTTAAGGTCCGGCATCCCAGAGCAAAATCTTGCCTCATAATAAAAGTCAGTTCCCGGAAGAGGTTCATAACCGTCAAATTTCTCATAAGAAAAATTGTAGTAAGAAATATATGGGCACGCCTGATAATCTTCCTCAAAAAAGATAAGATCCGCAGTATCATCAGATTGTCTGTCTGCAGTCTCATTTCTGGTCAAAAGAATATCAGCATTATCTGATATATATTGTGCAGCCGCTTTAAACCAGGGATGCTCAACGGAGGTATGGTTTAAAACAGTATCAACAATAACATTAACTCCTCTTTTATGACATTCATCCACAAGCTCATCGAAATCCTCAATTGTTCCGTACTGCGGGTCGATATCCTTATAATCAGTTACATCATATTTGTGATATGTCGGAGATGGCGAAACAGGCATCAGCCATATCTCATTACAGCCAAGATCAGTATCTGTGGTATCATTCCCATCATTTATGTAATCAAGTTTTTCCGTAACTCCTTTGAGATCCCCGATTCCATCTCCATCACTGTCGTAAAAAGAATAAACAAAAATCTCATAGGTCGTTCTATACTTGTCATCAATAACATTCAGCTCTGAAGCCATTTTTTCGTTAACTGCTTTTCCACATCCGGGTAAAAGAAGCGTCGCAGCAAGGAAAGCTGCAGTAGCCTTATACCAACAATTCTTTTTCATAATTCTTCATCTCCTAACAAAGCATATGATAGCACATCTTTGAGCATATTTACCAATTGCAAATTCTATCGTATACGCCATTCATAACATCGATAAATCTGCTATAATAGGCAGAGATATTATCATATAGAAAAGAGGACGAATCTATGGCACAGAATCCTATTGTTACAATCACAATGGAAAACGGTGACGTTATCAAGGCTGAGCTCTATCCTGAGATTGCACCTAACACAGTCAATAACTTCATTTCACTTATTAACAAAAAATTCTACGACGGACTTATTTTCCACAGAGTTATCCGCGGTTTCATGCTCCAGGGTGGAGATCCTGAGGGAACAGGAATGGGCGGCCCAGGATATGGAATCAAGGGTGAGTTCTCATCCAACGGATTCAAGAATGACCTTAAGCACACTGAAGGCGTTATTTCGATGGCAAGATCAATGATGCCTAACTCAGCGGGCTCACAGTTCTTTATCATGCACAAGACTTCTCCACACCTTGACGGAGACTACGCTGCATTCGGTAAAGTTACAGAAGGAATGGACGTTGTAAACAAGATTGCTGAGACAGACACAGACTGGAACGACAGACCTGTTAATGACCAGGTTATGAAGACAGTTACAGTTGAGACCTTTGGCGTATCTTATCCAGAACCTGAGAAGGCCTGAATCATAGCTTTGGCAAAAGAAAAAGCAAAGACCTGAAAGCACTTGGCTTCCAGGTCTTTTTTTACTATTCTTCTTCGTCAATTTTTTCTCTTATCTGCTGCATTCTCAGATCCAGCTGATTGATAAGATCTGCACTAAACTTAAGATCGTCTGAAATAACATCCTGATGCTGAATGTTCTTTTTATACTTCATCTTGTGCTCAAGGCTTGCCCAGAAATCCATCGCGATTGTTCTGAACTGAACCTCTACCTTCATATACTCTTTTTCCGTAGTAAGGAAAATAGGCACCTCAATAATGAGGTGAAGGCTCCTGTAGCCGCTCGCCTTGGGATTCTCAATGTAATCCTTTTTCTGGATGACAGTGATATCATCCTGTTTAGCCAGGCAATCTGCAAGCATATAAATGTCGTCTATAAAAGAACATATAACCCTTATTCCGGCTATATCTGAAAGATTTTTGCTTATATTCTCAACGGTAAAATCCACACCCTTATTGCTCAGCTTGTTATAAATGCTGGTAGGTGTCTTTATTCTCATTTTGATCGATTCAAAAGGATTTCTATTATTTATCAATGAAAGCTCTTTATTAAGAACATCCAGCTTAGTCCTGACTTCTGATAACGCGCAATCATATTTCATCATCAGGATTTGGAAGTCCTTAACCTGATCCTTCATCTTAAGCAGATTCTCAATATCTATCTGACTGCCCTCTTCAGTATGACTTTTTTCAGATCTTCCCGTAAGCTTAGCAAAATCTATCTTAGAATAGTCTAATCTCTTGACTGCCATAGACTTCACTTCCTTTCGCCTAATATCTCATGTACAGTATATCAGTATACCTTAAACGTTCTGTGAACTAAATATTAAATTTTCAATAAACCCAAAATTCCGCGAAAGTGATAAACACTCTCGCGGAATCCTCATAAAAAAACCACTAGCCCCACTAATAATTTATAAAGATCATTTTGCCTCTGACAAAGACTGCGGAAGTTCAGCAAGTGAAACTACGCTGTATTCAATCTCAGCTCTTGGTCCGGCTAAGACTTTATATTTGTTCAATACTCTTCTATAAACTATTTTGCAACTCTCCTTGTTGGTTCCAGCAAGAAGGAGTAAGAACTGAGATGCTGAGTACTTGCAATATGTGTCACCCTGTCTCAAAGTCTGAGCAATGGCCTTCTGCAAGAGCTTAGCTTTTGTTTCAAGCTTGGTCTGATTAGTGATCTGCTTACCTTCATAATCAACCAAAGTGAGAAGCATCATATATACTGACTGGCCACTTCTTTCCATGTTGCGACTTAAAATATGATAAGCGTCAATGAAGCTTGGATATGAGCAATCATAAGCTCTTCCCGCGTCCGTCTTGGCACTGTCTCTTCTCTCGATGATGTCGTCTCTTATCTTAAGTATCTTACCTGGTGTATTAGTAATCTGTCTGCTCATTTTCTCATAGCACTCCATAAGGTCGCTACTTGGAGTGATTCCTAATTCATCAGTATAATACCTGACAGTCTCATCGTAAATAGCATATGCTTCATCGTATGATTCCATGCCTATAAGCGCATTGATCTCACCAACCTGCCACTCATCATCCGGATATAACTGAGCCGCTTTTTTGTATACGCGGTACATTGCATTGTAATCTTTTTTCTTTTCATAGTAATTGCCAAGGGCAACTACGCACTCTGCATACATCTTCTGAAGCTGAACGCTCTTGATGATAACCCATTCCTGTGTTGAAAGCTCCGGAAGAAGCTCCGCTTTATAGAGCTCTACAGCCTGCTTGTAGAAAAGAATCCCCTCTGTAGTATCACCGCACAATCTGGCATTACGCACTGCAGCCTCAAAGCTTCCTGCATCAGTGACTACCTCCACATTCTCATCAACATAGAAAATGCCATCCTTGTTCACTATGTACTCATAATCAGGAAGGGTAGAACTCTTAAGCTGTTTATGCATCTGATAGATCAGATTATTAAAGCTGTTATTAAGATTAGACTGCTCTTCTCTCTCGTAAAGCGTGTTAATTAGCTGCTCTTTGGTGATGCCGTTTTCACCAGCAAGCCACACAAGTTCAAGGAGCTGAATGTACTTAGCTCCTTTGTTCTTTCCAACGGATACGTTTCTTCCCTCATAAGAAATCGCAAGCCCACCGAACATTTGAACATCTAATCTGATTCCTAACCCCTCGTTCATAGTTTCACCTCAACTAGTGATTGCTGTCTCTACATTTCCCTCATAATTGCAGACACTTAAATTCTCAACTTCGGTATTTGTCCCTTCAATCCTGAAGTTAGACCACTTGCAACACCAGCACTCCCTCAAAGGAACCAAGACCCCTTTATCTGGCTCCCAATGCTCGCAGCAGTAGTCTTCCCGAACAACTCTTAACCCCTCATCATTGTAAATAGGATTACTCATATACCATCTCCTATACAACTACACTTTTATTTCTCTGATTTTAGATTAACATGAAATAAAATTACACTAACAAAGATTGTCGCAACTTGTATTTTTTTTGTCGTCTAATGTTCATATTATGATACAAAAAGAGCTCCTGATTTTTTTACCAGATCAGAAGCTCTTGAAAATGCCGTATATTTAAGGAACTATGCGTCTTACGACAGGGATTTTCCTCATGACTGCCGCCACCACAATTATCATAGGGATGATAACAAATGGCGCCCCAAGTCGATATAATAACGACCTGGTATCAACAAATGGCAGAAGCGGAATCGTCTTTATGAAAATAAATTGCATAAGGTAAATGGGATAGGTGTATCCACCAAGAAAAGAAATAAATCCCCTGGCCTTACTCTCCATAACCTTTCTTCCAATGTCTTTTAACAGGACAAAAACTCCGACAGAATAAAGGACACTTGGAACGTTCTCGTATCCCTTAAAGGTCCCATCGATCATTCCGATGCGCATCGACAGCGAATAGGTACCAATTATATGGAGCAAAAGACCTGCAATAGCAAGTCCATATATTGTAAACTTCTGAGGTTTACTGAACTCCGTATCATGAAGCAGCCACCCGATTGGTACCCAGATAAGCACTCCCATTACACTTGTAACTGCGTATGGTGTATTCATATCCAGCTGAAAAACGCCGGTAATAAATGGCGCCAGGATATTCAGGGCAAATCCCGCTGCGACAAGGTAAGAAAATACAAGTCTTCTCTTTTCTTTTTCTACTGCTGCATACAAAGGCATGCTGAGATACAAAACAAAAAGCGAAGAAAAGAACCAGTAATAATCCACAATGGTCGTTCCGGTAACACTCTGATAAATGAAATGCGGATTCACCTGCTCCCTTGGTATCTTGTGACTTAAAACCTTGCCAAACATAATGATAAGGCTCCAGGCAAGAAATGGCACAACTGCCTTATTCCATCTTTTTATAAAGAACTCTTTTAACGAATATCTATCATAGTAATCCATAAGAGTTATCCCGCTTATCATAAAAAAGAGGGGTACTCCAGGATAAAAAATGCACTCAATAATGTTTGCCGAAATCCAGTATTTCTCGGTCGCACTAAAGTCCCAAAAGCATTTGTTAGTATGAAGCACCAGCACGGAAAAAGCCGCTATCACGCTAACAAACACAATGTAATCAATTTTCTTTTTCCCCATAACAACACAACTTCCTCCCCGTTTGCTTTTTTAGCATATCATAAAACAGATTATTGGAAAATCCAAAAAAAGCTACCGGCCTTGCGACCGATAGCTCTTTTTTTGGATTTCTTAGAGTTTAATTACTCTTCTTCTTTTTTCTTTCTTGTAACGAAAAGTGAAATTGCTACTGCAGCTGCGATGACAATTGCAAATGCTCTTGATGTGTCATCTGTCTGGTCATCAGTTTTCGCTCTTCTTGATCCAAGAACTGCTGCGCCATTTGTTGCGGCTGTTCCTTCTCTTGTAGCTCCAAGTACTGCTGCGGCTGGTGCTGCTGCAGGTGCTGCAGCTACAGGTGCAGGTGTAACCGGTGTAGGTGCTGCCGGTGTAGGATCATCTCCGCCTGCTGGTGTAGGATCTGGAGTTGGAGTAGGTGTTGGTGCAGGTGTTGCTGCTGTGATAGTGAACGTATTATTCACATAATCAACCTTGAAGTTACCCTGATATACATCACCTGTTACTGTTATAGCGTAATCTCCTGCTGTTTCGCCAGTTGCACGAGCTACTGCATACTGAACAGTATTCTGTGCCTCTGTCAAAAGAGCTGAGTTAGTAGTTGAAACTGCAGCTGTAAGCGTAGGATCTGTTGCGCCTTCTACCTTAGAAGCACTGTCTGCTGTAACTTTTGCATCTGCGTATCCAATCTGGAGTTCACCAAGTTCATAGCTGATCTTAAATTCATCAGTTACAGGAACTTCTTCTCCATTAATTATCATTGTGACTACTTCTTTTCCAGTAGCAACGAACTTGTAATTTCCTACATTTTTTCCGCTTGCTGAAACTGTTACACCTGAAAGTGTATATGTTGTTCCATCCATATCAAATGGCACACCGGTTGTTGCACTGCTCTTAAGTGTGAAGAGATTCTTAATAGCATCCCAGATCATAGCTGCGATATTTACATCCTCTGTATCAGAAGATACACCATAACCGGTTGTATATGTCTGAACTTTGCCATTATATGTTACCAGAACGTTGTCAGCATGTACTGTTATACGATACTCATCACCAGTGTCTTTTCTGCTAGCAATCTTCATTGCACCTTCAACGTATTCAATTGAATAGTTATCAGTAACATCTTCCTTGAATATAAGGATTCCGTCTGTAATCTTTACTGAGCCCTCTTTGATGTTGAACTTATAGTTACCAACAGTTGTCTGAGTGTTGTTCTCAAGCTCAGCTTCAAGTTTCTGTCCATCTATAAGTCCTCCAGCCTCTGTTTCTTTTGTCCAGTCATATCCTGATGCTGTATGTGGCTTACCATCAAACATGAATGACTGTTCAGTTCCGTTTCCGGCCATTACAATAATAGGTCTCTTTGAAATTGTTACTGTTGCTGAAGCCGTAGCCACTTCATAGTTCTTATTCTCTGTCTTTACCTGGACAGTCTGGCCTTCAACAACATTTTTAAACTGAGGTGCATCTTTACTCCAATCAGTTCCATTTGTGCTGTACAAGATTGTTGTAGACTGCTCAAGTTCAGGATTCATAACTACATCTACTGTATGATCCTTAGCATCATATACGCCCTGATATCCTTCAACACTAAGTTCAAGAGCCTGACCGGATGCTTTCTTAATCTCGAAGTTACCGGGTACAAATGTGATATTGTAGTTACCATTAGCATAATGAGGTCCACTCGCTTCTGCGCTTGCGCTATCACTTGTTTCTTTTGCTATAAGAACCTTCTCATATGTTCCGGCATCAACATCCTTGTCAGCGTTCTTTCTGGTAATAGCATAACTAATTACATCATCACCAAAAACTTTGTCCAGTTCTCCATCTTCAAGTTTAAATTCAGGATCCACTTCACCATAAGTCTTCTCAGCGTCTGCAACTTTAAGTTCGATCGCTCTCTTTTTGATTCTGATCTTTACTTTCTTCTCAGCATTGTTGTAGTTTGCATTCTCTGCCTTTACAGTTACTTCGGTCTCATCTATTACATCTGTGTACTCTGGTGCTTTTGTTGTCCACTCACCATTTCCTACCTTGTAAGAGATTGTTGTTCCCGCTGTTACTGTTGTGCTTGCTGTTACCTTATGTGACTCTGCATCATATGTTACATCAAAGCCTTTTGCATCAAGTCCAAGAGCTTCTCCACCTGCCTTATTGATTGTAAGGGTTCCTGGCTTATATGTGATAGCATAGTTTCCTGTCACATCTGTGTTTCCATCCTTAACTACACCATTGCTGGCTGTTACGCTCTGGGTTCCCACATCTGTTCTCTTGTTTCCGCTAAGGGTTGCATCTGCCTTGTGGCTTTCCTTTGCAAGGCTTCCTGATGTTACTGTTACTCCTGTTACTTCCTTTTCTGTTCCATCATATACAAAGTCTGTATTGCTGTTTGCTGTAAGTTCGATCGCTCTCTTTTTGATTCTGATCTTTACTTTCTTCTCAGCATTGTTGTAGTTTGCATTCTCTGCCTTTACAGTTACTTCGGTCTCATCTATTACATCTGTGTACTCTGGTGCTTTTGTTGTCCACTCACCATTTCCTACCTTGTAAGAGATTGTTGTTCCCGCTGTTACTGTTGTGCTTGCTGTTACCTTATGTGACTCTGCATCATATGTTACATCAAAGCCTTTTGCATCAAGTCCAAGAGCTTCTCCACCTGCCTTATTGATTGTAAGGGTTCCTGGCTTATATGTGATAGCATAGTTTCCTGTCACATCTGTGTTTCCATCCTTAACTACACCATTGCTGGCTGTTACGCTCTGGGTTCCCACATCTGTTCTCTTGTTTCCGCTAAGGGTTGCATCTGCCTTGTGGCTTTCCTTTGCAAGACTTCCTGATGTTACTGTTACTCCTGTTACTTCCTTTTCTGTTCCATCATATACAAAGTCGGTATTGCTGTTTGCTGTAAGTTCAATCGCTCTCTTTTGAATAGTAACTGAGTTCTCGTTATTGTTATTAGCAAATACGAATTCAACAACATAAGCTCCTTTGTTGTATGCGAATTTTTGTGCATCCAGTATCTTCTTAGCTGTAGCTGAACCATTATCACTTACATTTGTAGCTTTAGCTGTTGTTGATGACAATGGCTGATTATTATAAGTAATCTTGCTCTTATCAATTGACTTACTGCCTGTTGCTGTAACTACTGCAGTATGTTCCTCACCATCATAAGTTGGTGTTTCCTGCTTGGTAGTAATAGTAATTGTCAGATGAATTGGCTTATAAAGAACCTGAACTGTAAGTGTACCATTATTATTTTTAATAGTATCTAGCTGAGTTCCATCATCATAGCCTTCAATAATATTACCGTCATCGTCAGTTGGCTTATTGGCTTTGAGTGCTTCAATTCCTAATACAATGCCTGCATCCTCATAAACAGCTGCATCGATTTCGTTTACAAAGCCTGTTTCTTTGAACTTTTCACCTGAAGCAACACTTTCGCCCTTGTAGTACTCAATGTTGTACTTATAAGTAACTCTTACCCAATTAGCTTTTAGAGTAATGTCAGCTTCTACAGGTTCATCAAAATTATATGCTTCGCCATTAAGTAACCAACCTTCTAATCTATAGAACTCTTTTGTAATTTCAACAGTTGGCTCTTTTGCCTTACCCTGATATACAACTGTCTGATTACCAGTCCCAATCTGTCCTGCTGTAGGCTGTTTATCTGTTCCACCATCAAGATTAAATGAAACAGTGTATTCATGTGGTGCCCATACGGCATATAGATCATTACCTGAATATACCTTGTTGCCATCTGCATCTAATGATGTAGTTGCTCCAGTTGTATCTGCAAAAATCTGATATGTTTCTTCAGCTTTCAGCCAAGCTTCAGTTGCTGTTGAAGATGCACTCCAGCCAAGGAAATCATAGTGAGCATCAGGTATTTCACCAAATAGATCATTATACGTTGGAGCTGTTACAGGATGATTAACTATAAGTGGCTTGTCATCATCATCTGTTGTTACTGTAACAACGTCAGCTTCTGTCTCTGGTCCGAAGTTCTTATGATATCTGATAAAGATAGGCTCTTCTCCAGGATCTGCAGTACCATTCTTCTGATAAACAGCCTTTACAAGAATCTGTTCAAGTTCTGTATCGATCATGTCCTCAGTAATAGAAATGATATCGTTTGGATAATACATTGTACCGTCACCAACAACTTTCCAACCGATAAATGTATATCCTTTTTCTACCTGATCAGGTGCAGCTGCTGCCTTAAATGCAGAATCACTTGCATATTTTTTTTCATCAGAATATGTTTTCTCTCCTGCAAATGTTCCGTGCTGTTCTCCTGTTGTATAATCTGCTCCGTCAAATACTACAGAAACATTGCGTTCAAAACGCCACTTAGCAATGAGTGTAGTATCTTTCTTGATAGGCTCATAAGGGAATGGCTCGCCTACTGTTCCATCCTCATTCTGATAGAACCAGCCAACAAGTTTCCAACCATCTTTATCAATAAAACTAGTAGATGTAAGCTCATTCTTGTCTATAGCCTCACCTGGGCTCTGGCTCAATACAGCATATCCTGTTTGTGCATCTACTTTGCTCTGTATACCAGAACCAAATGTTCCGGTATTAGGGTTAAATCTTAATGGATATGATACAGACATCCATGAACTATAAACTGCAAGATTAGAAGCAGGCATAGTACTTGTGAATGCAAACTGTTGTGAGCCAGCAACATCATATGCCCAATATTTAAATGTATAGCCAAAATCACTATAATCCTCGGAGTCTTCTGTACCTGAATATGCCGTAAGTGGCACGCCATATTTTACCTTTATAGTTTCAACTGTTGTCTGATTATGGTTATCTTCTGGCAATGGACTTACATCTATGAATGATAACTCATACTCTATTCTGTCAAAATAGATACATAGCTCATTACCCCAACTATCAGTTTGCGAAACTTCCTCATTGAGCATATTGCTTGCATCAATCTTTGTTCCATCTTCACCATAAGAATAATAAGCCAATTTGAATCCAGTATACTTATTTGTCAATCTAAAGTTATTATTATCTGTAGTTCTTACTGAATTTTTTTCAGTATATCCGTCACCATCAACATTTTCCTGGAAAAATCTTATTGTATGTACAGTTTCATTTACTTTTGTTCCAGTAAATGTCTTATCCTCAAAAAATGCATCCAAAAAAGTCGTTATTGTACCAGGGCTAACCCACTTATAATACTCATCGCTATCTTCAGGATGTGTTGGCCATACATAATTATTCTGAGTAAGTGTCTGACCGTAAAGTCCCTTCATGGTATCAGTTACTGTTTGACTGGTAGAACCATCATTTTCATAGTAGTAATACAGATCACCAGTATATGAGCTGCCATCTTCGTAATACCACTTTACAATTGTACTTGGTTCCTCTACACGATATACCTCTGTATAGCCCCATAATCTACTTGGTCGATAATATGTACCGTTTTGTGTAGTATTTGCCTTATCTATCTTTGTATAGATTGGATCTCCCCATCTATCATAACCACTGATATAGTATATATCACCGGTATACTCATTATAATATCCTCCCAAAACATAATTCTGATAGAACTTTACTTCAGTACTCGTCTCTTTCTCATACCTTAATTTGTTACCATCTTTATCATAGTAATCATACCCAGCAGTAGGATTATTCTTGTGATTACTTTGATTGTAATACTTCGCATAGCCTTCTTCGTGTGTCGGAACATCTTCATTATGGTTAAAAGTAAGTGTAATTACTTTACGTGTATAGTAAACATTGACAACCGTATCACCATTTCTACTGATAGATTTTCCGGAAACATCATTCTTAAGATACTGGAAGCCTGTATAATTAGCGCCGTCCATGCTAGAGATAGACCAATTATTATCATCCCAAGCCTTTTGTCTTAGTGCATCATTAACACTACTCTCAGTAAGTTCATCTCCTGTTCTTCCTGTGAGTCTTACAGCTTCGCTATAATCATATGTGTATTTTCCGTCTATATTGTTATTATTTGGATTTCCATCCTGATCATAAACATCATTAACATTCTGAGTCCAGAAAATAACAGTATATGTGGTGTTTGAATTTTCTTCCCAAACAGCATATAACTGGTATTCATTAGTCTCTTCATCAATAACATCATTAATTACACTATTCCAGTTAACATTAACGGTGTTGTCTTCACCACTATCTGTTGACCAGCCCTTGAATGTGTAACCTGTACGCTTAGGAGCGTTATCACCTGTAACTTTGTCCTGAATTGTGCTAAGTCTTGCGCCATCTTTAACACGCTGAGCACCAGTGAATGTTGCCCCGCTTCCATTCTTATCAAAACGTACCCAATAAGCTTTAGTAACAGATGCCCACAGCTCAGGTGTTGTATCAGCATATACAGTTGTATCGCTTATTACTATTCCTGCTTTGGCATTTGCTTCACTTGTAGACCATCCAATACATGCCTTGATATCTTCCGCAGGGATATATTCTGGAATGCTTGAAAGATCTACTGATGGTCTCTGATTTCCAGTTACTTCAATAGTTTCAACATGGAAAATTTCACCATTTTCTCCACGGAATGTGATGTAGTAATTCTTCTTAAGAAGAGGAACAACTTCGATTGTTGTAGGGCTCTCCTTCGTGATGTCACTAATTGTATCGAACTCTATGTCTACCTGTTCCTCATTAACAATCTTCTGCCACTTAACAAAAGATTCATTGTCACCAGTTTTCGGAACACCAGGATTTAACAGAGTATCGCCATTCTTGACAGCCTGAGTATTGAATACAGTTGTCTTATCGGGATCTTCATAAAACTTATAAGTTACAACCTTCTTTTCACTATTTGCGTCTTCACCTGCAAAAATGAATACTGAGAACTCATTTGAATCAAACTCTATTCCAGTCGCAACCTTAGTCTCATCCTCTGGATCTGCGTTCTTTTCTTCTGTAGCGACTGCAGCCTCGATTTCTTTCACCTCGCCGTCATGCTGATGGAGCACGGTGAAGTCTGTACCTTCGATCTTTTCAACAAGTGAAATTGATACATGAACGTACTGTGCATCTGCAGGCTGGATTTCGTCTTCATTGTATATGAACTTAATGTCAACACCCTTAGCCTCTTTTACGTTATCGCCAAGAGTATCCTGGGCTGTTTCAAGGGCCTGAGTTTCTGGAATAGCCTCAATTGATACAGTTGTACCCTCAGGGAAAAGACCTTCTTCAGCCTCTACAGATACATTCATTCCTCCAGTTATCTTGCTCTCGGAAATTGCAGGCATTTCTTCAAGTTTCATGAACTTGGCTGTGAATGTTGTATCTTTTTCCACATCAGAAGGAACGAGCAAGGCATCATTGGTTACAAAATTGCCATCCTCGTCTACCCACTCTGTGAACTGATATTTATCATTCCAAGGAGTTGCCTCAGAACCTTCAAACTCAGCATCTTTATCATTGAGATCAACGGTTTCTTCTTTTACAGAGACACGTCCACCCATAGATGCTTTGTACTTAACAGTTACAAGGTTCTGCTCTTTTTCTTCTATTTCAGTAGAAGCTGAGCTTGCAGCGTCTGCTGCCTCTTCAATAGAAGCAGATGTTGCAGCTGAAGCAGCTTCTGTGCTTTCCTCGTTTGCAGAAGTAGCTTCTGATGAAGCCTCTACAGCCTCTGTTGCAGAAGCTGTTGCCTCTGTTACTGCCGGAGCTGTCGCAGGTTCTTCTACAACATTTCCTCCATTAGTAATATCAGCGGTTGCCTCCTCGACAGCGCCTTCTGTAGCCTGATCTGAAGGTGTTCCCTCAGAGCCTTCAGTTTCTGTCTCGACTTCCGCCTCGATATCAGACTCATTTTCCTCATTTTCAGCAGGAGTTTCTTCATCTGTTTCGATGTCCTCCCACTGGAGTTCTGAAGATTCTTCGTTAGAATCTTCTGAGATCTGTTCAAGTTCTTCTTCGCTTCCTACAGCAAAAGATCTTGTGCTTGCATAATCACTACTAAAAGTAGTTGTTACAAGCGCAAGTGTCAGTAGGAATGCTAAAAATCTGTTAAACTTTCTTGACATAACACTATGCCTCCCTCTCATAAAAAAATCGCAAAATCATGAAGAAGTATGGGCCGTTTCCATACTGCTCATGTTACTACCGCTTTTAATGGCCTCATCCATTAGCTGTAACATTTCCAATGTACTTCTAAATCTGACACTCTTTTGTTCATTCGCCCAAACAAGTTCACCCTGCCAAGAGCCGTTCTGGCAATGGTCAACTTTTATAATGAACGTGTCTCCCATTTTATAAGTGCCTTTACAATACTCATTCATAACTCTTTTACTCATTACTTTCCCCCTAATGAGTAATTATATGGACCGGGTAATCATAAGACCTATCATAATTAACCATTTTTTTGAACTAAATTTCATAATCTATACATAAAATTCTAAATAATATTTCAACCATGCGGAATAGGGGATTTATGAAGTTTTTATAAAATGAGTATTAAGTAAAAATAAACCGCAATAGCTCGTATTCTGCGGATTTTCAGACACTAAATATAGACATAGCTTTATCTAAATAAGTTTATAGTTTTTTAAACAAAATAAAATACGGAGCTGGCGCACGTATAGTGCGACAGCCCCGCATTACATAAAGAATTTAATATTCTCTTTATTTATTCATTAACAGCTTCCTGATGGTTAATTCCTGCTGTTGCAGCTTCATCCATGAGTCTCAACATTTCCATCATACTTCTGAAATGTATAGTCCTGTTCGCTTCTGCCCAAACAATTTTTCCTTGCCAGGTACCATTCTGACAATCCGTGATCTTTACGATAAATGTCTGTTTGGCATCAAGAGATTTCATGTTTACCCCCTTTTCAGGTTACCTTGTACATCAAGTCCTAACCCAATTGCATATATTGTACGCAAACAGCTATCATAATTTTAATCATAATTGCTCTTATTTTTGTTGTTTTTTCGTGAAATAAGAAATAAATCGCTAAAGTTTTTCTAAAATATCGTGCTTTATATAAAAATAAAGCCTATATCTGAAACGATTAAGTGTGCATCAGACATAGGCTTTATTTTTTGTTTAGAAACTAATTAAATATACATATTTTCCGCAAGTTCTTCTCTAGGAAGAAATGGGGCAAGATCCTCTAATGGAGCGCTTGTAAGGCTGCCGTCAGCTTCTTTTTTCACTGATGACTTAGGAGCCCAGGGCTGAACTGTATCTGTAAACACTTCGCAGAACACAGGGGTATCGGAAGACAAAGCTTTATCAATGCCAGGCTCAAGGTCATTCCCTTTTTTAATTGAAACGTAATTGTAGCCAAATACCTCTGCCAGCTTTCCAAATTCAGGAAAAGCAAGGTCTCCGCTCTCTGGGCCGATTCCAAACTTGGAATAATCACTGAAGTGATAATTCTGAGTAAGTCTGATGGAGTGGTAACCATCATTATTTATAAGAAAGAGCTTTATAGGGAGCTTATTTGTAACTATAGTCTGAAGTTCCTGCAGGTTCATCATGATGCTGCCGTCGCCCTCAAGGCAGATGGTCTCTTTTTTACCTGAAGCAATGCAAAGTCCGATTGCTGCCGGAAGTCCATAGCCCATGCTGGCTACAGCGTTATTAATAATGAATCTGCTGCCGTTCTTGATATGCCACGCCTGAGAACCAGCTACGCAGCAGGCACCGTTGCTGACTGCTGTAAGCGAGCCTTCATGTGCCTTGTCAGAAAGAGCTCTGATAAAGCCATAGACATTTACAGGAGCATCACCGGTAGCGCGCTGATTTTCAGACACAACAGGGTATTTTTCTTTCCATTTGATACATTGAGCGCGCCAGTCATCGCATGATGCAAAGTATGACTGGTCATCATTCTTTAAGTTTTTCCAATCTTTTATCTCATCAAGGGTCTCATTCATGGCTTCCATGAACAATCTGGCATCTGCACAGATCTTTTTATCCACATGGATCGTGTGCTTTTCCATCTCAGCAGGGTCGATATCCACCATTATGACTTTGGCTGCTCTCGCCCAAGAACTCCAGGTATAACCGGTCTGTCTGATGGATATTCTGGATCCGATAACAAGCAAAAGATCTGAATTCTGAACTGCAAAATTTCCTGCTCTGTCGCCCATGTAGCCTCCGCGGCCGCAGTAAAGCGGATTCTCATCCTCTATGAGGTCAATAGAATTCCAATAAGTACAAACAGGAACTCCAAGTTTGTCCACCATCTCTCTGAAAGCATCAAAGCCCTTTGAAATGCGGATTCCGCCGCCCGCGTAGATGACAGGTCTTTTAGCCTTTTTGATCTCATCAAGGATCATCTGGGACGCTGCCAGAAGTTCATTGTGATTCATAGGCTCTGATGTAGAAGCATTGTCTTTTTCCACATCAGGGCAAAGACATGAATGCTCTTGTCTATACTCCTCGTCAAAGCTGCGAAGCTCGGCCGGATTAATTTCTTTTGCCTGGTAATTAACAGGAACGTCTACCCATACAGGTCCAGGACGACCGGTACTCATAAGGTGCCAGGCCTTCTCCATAACATACCTGATGTCTTCCGGCGCCTCAAGCATGACTGCGTATTTGCACATGTGCTTAGTCATCTGGGTGATATCGTATTCCTGGTCTCCTATGGAACGAGGAAGGCCTGAATCATTTATAAATTCATGGCTTGCAATCGGTCTTTCTGAATCAGAGTTTTCCTGAAAATCTGCGCTGCAGCCTCTTTTAGAGAGGCCGTACTCTGTGTTTCCTTCCATGTATCTGACTGTAGTGTCGTATCTGACCTGTCCACTTACAACGAACATGGGAAGTGAATCAAGCCATCCGCCGAGAACGCCTGTGATGGCATTGGTTCCGCCAGGGCCTGAAGTAACGCAAAGTGCTGCAACTTTTTCTCCGTATCTTGAGTAGCTCTCTGCAGCAATAGCTGCGCCCTGCTCGTGATGGAAATGGGTACAGTGCATGCCCTCTGTATGGCCAAATGAGTTGTTAAGGTGCATCGCACCGCCGCCTACAACTGTAAAGCAGTCAGTGACACCTTTTTTGATCAAAAAATCTACTATATAATCTGATAATTTCATAAAACCTCACCACTTGATCCAAGGAGCTCTGCCTGTCTCAATGAGATCAGAGAGTTCATCTCTTTCTCTTGCTGTATCCATGCACTTCCAGAAGCCGTCATACTTATAAGCTGCAAGCTCGCCGTCTCTTACAAGGTTGTGCATTGGCTCTTTTTCAAAGAAGGTGCTATCGCCCTCGATGTAGTCGAAAACTCCCGGCTCAAGTACCATATATCCGCCATTGATACGAGCTCCATCGATGTTGGCCTTCTCTCTGAAGTCCTTAACAACTGATGAGTCATCAGAATCTATATCAAACACACCAAATCTCTGTCCTGCAAGAATGGCTGTAACTGTAGCAATCTTGCCATGGCTCTTATGGAACTCAAGAAGTTTGTTCATATCAAGATCGCAGACTCCATCACCGTAGGTCATGAAGAATGTCTCATTCCCCACATGCTCTTTTATCCTCTTGATACGTCCACCGGTCATGGTGCTGTATCCCGTATCAACTATTGTAACTTTCCATGGTTCTGCCTTCTGTGAATGGAATGTCTTTTTATTCCTGTTAGCAAAATCAAAAGTCACGTCGCAGTTGTGGAGATAATAGTTATTGAAATACTCCTTGATCACTTCCTGCTTGTATCCTGCACAGATGATGAATTCGTTGAATCCATAGTGGGAATACTCTTTCATGATATGCCAAAGAATTGGTTTGCCGCCAATCTCAATCATTGGCTTTGGACGCAAGTGGCTCTCTTCACTGATACGTGTTCCGAAACCACCGGCTAAAATTACTACTTTCATTTAAATGCCTTTCATTTTTAAAACTCTCTTTTTTAACCTATATAATATAAACCAAGTTGTTTGTTTTAACAAGGATTGGCAATTTACAGGTACTTCTCTGGCTCGTTGAGGAACACGTCGGTTATGCCCTTTGCAGCATATGCCTCTATGTTCATCCTTCCTCCTGTAGGGACTTCAGGGTAAAGATGTCCGCCAAACCACGCACGCACTGTTCTGCCTTGAATTTTCTCAATCGGAAGATCCATGTGAATTCCCGCAGGGTGAAGCGCTATGCTGCCACCTGGCACGTCTTCCCACAATGACTCAAGGCCAATGGCCTTGTAAAGGCAGTTTGACAAAAGATCATCCAAAACGCCGAGCTTTGCTGTAGGCTCAAACTCATGGATTTTGAACAGGGATTCAGGGTAAAAGCTTGAATAAACAATTGCCTCCTTAACTCCCATTTCATCCACAAGTTTAACTATCTTTTCCTCAATTCCCGGATAGTTGTAAACTGATGTCTTAAGCTCAATATTGATACGCATGCCTTCCTTTATCTCATCTTCAGGTACGCCCCTTTTAACGGCATCGCAGTAAACTTTCAGTTTTGGCATCAAAAGCTCAATGACTTCACGCATTGTAGGAATCTTCTCAGCTGCCACGCCCTTGCCGGCAAAAATATGAAGAGCCTTTAGCTCCTCAAGAGTAAAATCTCTCACAAATCCAAATCCATCTGTTGTTCTATCCACACGTTCATCGTGGATAACTACAAGTTCTCCATCCTTAGTCAGCTGAATGTCCAGCTCAACTCCGGCAAGGCCATCAATTTCCATTGCCTTTCCAAAAGATGTAAGTGTATTTTCCGGATACATCTGACTGCATCCTCTGTGTGCCCAAAATCGCATATTTTTTCACAACCTTTCATTTAGAATCTAAAAGTTATCATAACTCTTTATAATTAAAAAGACTATACCATTTACTGGTATAGTCCGTTAATCATGCAGAAAATCGATTATAATACTCTTCTGCTTTTTCTCTGGTAATCTTGAATCGTTTTACTAACTTTTCAATAATCGTCGCTTTCTCGACTCCATCTTCAATTTTATCAACAATGAATGCTTCTATTCCTTGTTCTATTCCTTCTTTTAATCCATTTTCAAGTATAACATCACTCAAATTACACATATCATTAAGCCTCCGCTCAGTGTCTCTACTAACTTCTATCCCATACTCACCTGACAGCTTCTTCTTTTTCATTTCAGAATCTTCTTTTTTTAAGAGTGTCTCAAGCATCGCTATCAAAATATTTTTAGACTTCTCTAGGTTCTCATTACTTCTCAATCTGATTATAACACCTTGTAGCTTATCAATGTTTGGCAAATTCATTTTCTTGCCAAATAAAACCTCTTGAGTCAGAGAGATTCGATTAATTGAGTCCTCATCATCGCCAGCATCCATACATATCCATATACTGCGAACAGCCTTCAGACTATCGTAATCTGAATTTGTAAATTCTACTTCTTTCTGAGCAGAAATCATTCTTCCCAAATAAAAAACAATTCTGTTATCCAAGTGGTAACCAAGTTTTGTTACTTTAGAACTCTTCTGCGCCTCAATGTTAATCAGTATCTTAATGAGCTGCACCCCGCAATAAACAGAAAATCTTATATCAAAATAAATCTTCCCTTCACTCGGTACGTTATCTTCTTCAGAGCACTTTTTGATCTTATCAGCATTGGTATGCCCTGGTTCCACTCTGATCTTAGATATTTCCGGTTCATCAATATTGCTTATTATCGTCTGAATATCAGTATCCTTAAATTCATCTAATGTGTACTTAAGAATCCTAGCCAAAATCTGTTTATCTGCCAGCAATTCTTTTACATTCTCATCATACCTGGCTCTCTGACAAGTAATATCAATCGCCTGCGCTATATTTGTTTCCATTTGTATTACACTACTCCGTTTGCTTTACTTGTAGAAATAATATAGCACATATGTTCGCTGCGAACAAGTGTTTGTTTTTCGCTTGGAATTGCACTTTTTCCCATTGATTCAGCATTATGCTTAGTCAGTAATTTTCGTTTTTTAACTTCACCCTACATCCACCATAATCTTGATGTACTCTTCTGACTTTTTCCTCATGATTTGAAGGCCATCCTGTATGTGCTCAAGATCAAACCTGTGAGTTATAAGCATTGTCGGAGAAAAAGCCTGCTCACTCTTATGCCAAGTCGCAAGTCGCTCTAATGCATAATTCCAGTCGTCAGGATACGCAGAATTCCACGTTCCCATCAAGGTCATCTGGTTTCTCAATATCTTCCAATAAATATTCCTAGGAAGTTCCATGTCTGAAGCAGGATTGCCCACAAGCATGACTTTTCCAAGAGGAGCCGTCAGATTAACTGCCTGGGCGTAGCTCTCGGACCTTCCGATACACTCAAGATAGTAGTCCGCGCCTTTACCATCCGTATTTTCATTTACAAAAGCCGAAGGCTCACCATATCTCACATCGCAGAAGTGATCATCGCTGTACCCAATCTGCTTTATCATCTCTTTTTGAACATTCTTATTTCCTATGAAAAAGACATTTCGGTATCCTGCATCTTTTAGAAGCATAGCCACCAGAAGTCCAATGGTCCCAAGGCCGCAGACTACGATATTTTTTTCAGTTGCCGCTTCAAATCCATCTCCGACAAGTTCCAGTCTCCTCAGCGCATGCACAGCAACACACATAGGCTCAAGCATGGCCGCTTCGTCATCTGTCACTTGGTCAGGGATAGGCAAAATATTCCACAAAGGAGCGCAGACATACTCGCCAAATCCACCATCGGAGCGGGATCCCAGGTAATTATAGTTTTCACACATCTCATAATGCTGAGACTTGCACTGCCTGCATTTCATACAGGGAATCAGCGGAAAAACTCCAACTCTTTTACCTACAATTTCAGGATTATCGTCACACTTTTCCACAATTCCCATGAATTCATGCCCCGGAACTATTGGCATATTGTGGGCGCCGGTCTTAAAAATGCGTGGAACGTCAGATCCGCAAATACCGCACCTATGAACTTTTACAAGCGCCTCGCCCGCCTTGGGCCTTGGATCATTGACTTCCACGTACTTAAGATTGTCTATTCCATACAAAACCTGAGCTCTCATAGAATTTCATCTCTTTCTTCGCGAATATTGAATGCCGTTCGTATATCAATTTCTATTGTTTATGCGCTTAATAGTTTTCCCTCATAATCCCTTCTGCTCTCTCAAGATCCACCTGGGTTGTCACCTTAAAGTTTCTCTGATCTCCCGGAATCATGGCAACGTCCATCCCCGCCATTACCGCAGGTTCTGTGGAGCCCTTTATCATTCTGATCTTATCGGGCAAAAGAGCTTCATTAGCCTCTAAATACTTCTTATAATTAAAAGCTTCCGGCGCCTGCCCGGCAAAAATAGTATTGCGGTTAAGCAGTTCGTCCACACGGGCCCCTGTCCTGCTGAAATACACAGTATCGTTCATGGGAAGAACAGGCATCGCACCATCATGGCTATCAAGCGCCTTAAAGCACTCCTCTATCATCTCTTCTGTAACAAAAGGCCTTGCAGCGTCATGGATAATAATATTATCGGTCATATCGCCAAGTCCCATTTGCTCTATTTCTTTTAACGCATTATAAATAGAAAGCTGCCTGTTATCGCCCGGGTCAGAAAATCCCAGGATTTTCTCACTTATCTGCGGATCATCCGCGACGGCATCTTCAATCCTGTCACGCCACTCCTCAGCTGCCACGATAAGAATGTTGTTAACGTACACAGATCTGCCAAAGGGCGCCATGCTATGCATGATCATCATCTGTCCAGACAACTCCACAAACTGCTTTGGTACTTCCGATCCAATCCTGCTGCCAATCCCGCCGGCAAGAATAATTGCAATATTCATAGGCACCTCGCTTTCTAGTATACTTTCTTTACAAATGCATCAAATCTAGGCAATTTGAGTTTAATCATTCCCCGATCAGATACATCTATAAGTCCCTTGTCCCTTAATCTTTCCCGATATTGGGAAAACTCATTCTTTTTCTGCTTGGTAATATCAAGAAGCTCCGCCACAGGCATGACATCTTTTTGAACGATAAAAGACATAAACCATTTATCTTTCTCCGAAAGCTCCGACCAGATTTTTGTGTAAACATAGTGACTTAATGCTTCATCAAATTTTATCAGAACTGTTTCTGACACTTCGTGATTTTCATCTTCCCATACATACTTGCCCAGAGCTTGATAAGCAAAAGGGTATCCTTTTGTAATAATCGCCATATCCATAGCTTTTTCTCTATCTATCCCAAAGAGCTTAGAATATCGGTCTGCAATCAGTGTAAGGTTAAGTGGTTCCATTTCATATTGCGGTGTACGGTACAGAAACGTCAGATTCTTTTCATTCTTTAAATCATTGATATTCTCATATAAACCAGCCATCAGTAAAAAAATAGGGAAATCTTCCCTGATAAATATCTGAAAACTACTGGCAAATTCTCTCATTGAAGGTGTATTAGATACCTCATCAACAGATACCAGCAGTTTCTTTTTCTTTCTCTGTATTTCCTTCAACATTATTTCCAAAGCCGACTCTATATCTGCTACCGGTGACTTTTGTTCTATGTTCAGACCAATTCCAAATTTAGAAAGATTAAGATTAGCATCAACAAATTTCGTCATGAATTCTTTGCTGTCATATAGCTTACCCGCGAGGCTTTCCAACATATTTCGTTCAGCATTCAGTCTGATAACTATCCAATTATCTGATTCCAACACCCTCTGCTCTATTTCGGTCATCGTAACTGTCTTGCCGCTTCCTCTTGTGCCAGTTAGCATGAAGCAGTTATTCTGTGTATCTTCATCAATCATTTCCTGAACAATTTCATCAATTATGAGTTCACGACTTATATACTGGCTTGGAACTTTTCCAAAATTAATTGCAAACGGATTTTTTCCCATTCTGCAGCTCCTTATATACTTCTATATACTTTCAATATGCGTATATACTTCTATATACTCACATCTCAATTATATACTTTTATATACTTCTTAGCAATAAATCTATCAGAAAGCTCTTTATACCTATCTCTCCCCACTAAAAAACTCCTGAAGTAAAGGCTATACTTTACATCAGGAGCTGCTAATACTCTAATATCCAAAAGTCTTTTATTACTAGCAAAAATCAATTTTCAAACAAATAAAACTTCGTGCCCAGCTTAGAATAATCTTTCCTTTTACCTGTTCTAGGATGAGCTTTCATGTCTTTATATAGCACCTCAGCCCGTCTTTCAAGCTGTTCAATTGACATATTCAAAAATTCTTCAGGGATCTCATGCGAGTCATCTTCATAATACATATCGAGTTCTTTTTCTTCAATCATCCAAAATCACCTCCTTATAAGTAATATCGAAATGCTCGCAGCAATACTCAATTACCTTAATTCTTGCTTCGCTTTCATTATATCCTTTCTTCTTAAACATAGCAACTTTAAGGTCAAAGTATTCTTCACTAATAAACTCATTGCTACTATACGTGAAAACTTTTCCATTATGTCCCACAACTATTCCAAGATAATAGTTCTGCTCATAATTTGAATTAAAATCTGCAATACTGGGAGCTAGTCCAGCCGGGTGACTATGAACTGTAATCAATTTTTCATAATTCTTAATGGCTTTTTTTACATGCTCTGGATAGACAATTTTTCCTTCGATACAACTGTCAATCACCTGAGCTACAACGGACTTAGTTTCAGAATTTATCCAATACATATCCTCAAACTTTGTTCCTGAACGGTGTTTAAGTATCTTTTTAGCCAATTGATATATCAGCTTATTTAATTCAGGATCTCCTGAAAGCAGATCAAACTTTCTTCTGTATTCTCCGCTATCAATATATGATAAGTTGATCTGAGTATCCTTGTTTCTCCCGTACCGCTGTTCTTCAATCTCTGTTTCTTCCATCTTTCCTCCTTATACATGCCTTTGTCCCTTCGCATGCACAGATAAGAAGTTGTAGAATATCACCAGATTAAGAAAGCAACCAATTCTAAAAAACAACTTGTCATATAGTAATCAGGGGAATACTTGGCGAAGTGCCTTGAACTCCGTACATGATAAAGTACTTAGGTACAATAGCACATCATACCCTGATTGTAAAGTATGAGATTTTCAAGGTACTTATTATTCCTTTTCCTTAATGCCATAGCTCCTTACGAAGACGATTAAATTCGTTCTTTAACTCTTTTCTTTCCTGTTCGCCTTCTGCTTTCCCTGATCATAAATTCGAAAGCTCGGCAGATCCAATACTTTTCCACCCATAACATCACCTACTTTCTTTTGGATGTTCTTCGTGTTCATCGTATACTTATAAGCAACACTATGTGCTGATCTAATGATTGCATCATAGGATACCGCTGACAATAAACCATCATAACATTTTAATTGACTCAACAACTTCGTCAAATGTCATTATCCCTGTTTTAATATAATTCAATAAACTCCCATACTGCTGGCCATTATCAACAACCCAAAATCTATCTGAGAATTCATACATGTAGTAAAAATCCAACATTTCTTTTTCCATTACCGCAGAAATATTCTCAGCATTACTACAATCTACAGCCATTTCAAACGGGCAATAAATATGAAAGTCCTCATTTTCTTTAAATGCGCACAATACTTCTTTACATTGTGGAAATGATGAAGATATAAGCAATACTATCTTATATTTTTTTAGGTCCCGTTCCAGCTTATCCTTAACACTCATCATAGCTCCCTTCTAATTGCAGGGCCTTCGAATCTATCTCTATCCAAATTAATAGCTACAGACATTTCCAATCCCGAGGGCTTTCTATCATTCATCACTATCCTCTCTCCAAATGGCAAATTGAAAATGATATCATCATACCTTATCTTGTTCTCTCTAAGAAATATCAATGTCATTTCTTTAAATTCGTCAGTCCGTGAAGTAGTCAATATTATCCGATCGCCTTCTGGTAGCCGATCAAGATATTCTTTAGCGCCTTCCAACAGAGTGTCATGTCCATCAATCTTATAGCCATTATGTTTAACTAATGTACCATCTATATCAACAAACCAGGTTTTAGATAGCGTTGAAAGAATCATCTCTTTTCTATCGCTCATAATGCCTCCATGACTTTTGCGTAATCGCCGTCAAACACAATGTTTTCAAATTCAACAAGTCTATACATATCGATAGCTTTCCACTTAGTGTCCCCATAATTATAATCAGGGAAAAGAGCTATCTTCCTGCACTTCGCTGTTCTCAGTACATCACACATTCCACTCCGAATACCAATAAATATACCAGCCCTTTCAACCACAGCTTTCATCTCAGCTATATCAGGGCTAATGGCCATGGTCCCTGAAATAGGCTTCTCATCACCAACAACATTGGTATATACTTGATATCCCTCGTCCAAATACTTATCTGCAATCTTCTCCCACAGTTTGTCTGGCATTGCTGTTACAGACTTGGCATATGGAGAAAGAACTACCGCCTTCCCTTCAGGAATATCCGCACATTCACCATATTCACACCATCTGGTCGGTTCTACAGGAACCACATCATCTGAGAGTCCAAATATCCCACACCTATAAATCTGCTCTAGAGGAATACGCTTAACCTTTAGCGCCTTGTGCAGGTTGACAACGTAAGGCCTGTCCTGATGCGCAATAAACGCATTCTCGTCCCGATAGTAAAGCGCTGCCTGCACCATAGAATCCAGAACGTTCTGAGAAAAGACCTCCACCCGACAATTAGCAATATCAAAAAGCTCCGCAACTTTCCTGCAAGCATTTCCAACAACACATACCACTGCGCGCCCTACTTCCCTAGCTTCCATAAAACGCGGCAGATAGGACATGCAAAAATATATATCTCCAAGCGCAGCAAAAGGGCAAAAGATCAGGAATTCATCCTGTTTGCCATTTCTCAGGGCATCGATAGCCTCCTTGCCAGCTCTTACCCTCTCCATCTTCCTGACAATTGTCTCATCCGTAAGAGAATACTCCGAGTAAGTGTTATAATCTACAGCCTTGACTATCCTGCCCTTAAATCCCAGATCAAGGAGTTGAGCCCTCATAGCCTCATAGAACCTGGTAGCAATTAAAACAATTGCCTTGTCCGAGTTTCTTTCAAGCACGTGCTCTGGCCTACCTACCACAACACCCTTATACTCAATCCCCCACTTTTCCTCGTTGTTATCTAGGATCAAAGTGGGAGTAATGCCCCTTGCCACCAGCTCATCTATCATGGTCAAACTGGCCTCGCAGTGGGCAAAGATGTAAACGGTGCTTCCCGCAAAAGCCCCTTCTGAATTCAGCTGATCTATGCAATTTATCATCTCATCATAGTACGCTTTATCCATAACATCACTCTGAAATCAATGCCTTTAAGGCCTCATCAAAAGAGATCAGACCGCCCTCCACGTAATTCAGCATGCTGCCATATTGTTCGCCGTTCTCCAGCACTTGCTATTAAAATCACTCTTCTATTATCCTTTAATGTTCCTTCAAGCTTATCTCTGTTCAAAATAAAAACTCCTGATATAAATATGTCACTTTACATCAGGAGTATATTTTAAATAAAAAATTTAATTGATGATTTTGGCTTTTCCTTAATCTGAGGATGAGCTTTCATTTCAGCATACAATCTGTCCATCTCAGCCTCTTTTTCTTCAGGAGTCATTCTTTTATATTCTTCTGGCAATTCCTTAATTCGGTCATCTTCAGTATAAGTGCCAATTCCATATTCATAATTCATCAACGCCCACCTCCTTAACTACCTCAAGATTAAAAAGACAATACTACCAGAAAAAGAACTATCTACTTGTCAAATCGTAATCATGGAAATGTTGGCGAAATGCCTCGAACACTATTCATGAAATGATACCGTGTAACGATAGCACATCGCCCCCCTGATTGTAAAGTATGTAGTTTTCAAGGTCCCCGCATTATACTATCCAGCTAGTCAAAGAGCTAACGGGAATAATTAGTTATATCCGCATCTCTATACAAATCCTTTGAATCTGATCCCAAAACTCAGTTATTGATGACACTCAAAATTAATATTCCCGCCATACACAAAGCCCACATCCTCAATACGTTTTACACCCAAGCATATAATACTGTTTCACCCTGATGAGACATATATTGACGAAAAGCAAGCTTATATTCAGGGTTCAACTCCAATATATAAGAAGCCAGATCGACAAAATCCATAAGATGATGATAAACACATATAGCAAGTTTAGGTGAATAACGCAATATTGTATTCTTACTTCCTTCAAGCGCTTTTAGCTCAGCCCCTTCAATATCCATCTTAATATACGTAACTTTGGATTCACTAACAAGTGAATCTATATCAATTCCTTTAACTTCTAGTGTTCCTTGCGCAGACTGCGCAGAAGCGGAATCGTCCTCATTAAAAAGTAACAATTCCTGCTTATCCCATGCTGCCGTGTTAGATATTGAAATCCTTGGTTCATCTTTAAAGCGTTCACATGCCCGGTTATAAATATCCGGCATTGCTTCCATCCCAAATACCTTGCTATAATTTCCATCTGTCCACTTAATAAAATCAGCAATTGTTCCACCAGTATATGTTCCAGCATCCACGAACACTTCTTCATCCTCGGGCTTAAAAAAATCAAAGTATTGCCATCCCCTTTCCGCTCTGACCATTTTATAATGCGGACGTACTACCTGATCTTTGGGAATCCCTAGTTTCTTCATATCATCAACTATTTCTGCACTCCATTTAAGGGAACCCACTAAATATGTAGCATTGGGATATTTCTTTACTGCATCCTGTGGGCTGATTACATCTAATCCATTCAGTTTCCTGCCATAGTTTTTATCGCAGTAAACAAGTGGTTTCATCCCCAACCCAGTCAAAAACCAATAATCCAGATTTCCTTCTCCTCCGCCCCCCCAAATTACTATTCCCTCGGGTCTTTTAAGCTTAATGTCATACCTCCAATCATCATAGAAAACATCAACAACCTGACTCCACTCTCGTAAGCTTTTATTCTTAAGGAAACTGAATCTTGCATTAAACAAGAACTGTGATTCTCTATCTACTAAACGCTCATAAACATTTGTTGCCTTTCTTATCCAATCTATCCAATTGAATTCCTTATATTCTACAGCCATGTGCAAACATCCTTTCTTCAATGCTTTTCAAAACAAATTCACTCTCCAGAACCATCAATACAAATTATATAACAGTTCAAAACGTCTCTACCCTGCTGTCGTCATGTAGGCCATAACAGCCTCTGAGTACAGCACCACCCCATAGTCCGCATTAGGATGAATATGATCGACAAGATACATTTTCTGGGGGTATTTATCTATAATTCTCTTAATGCGTTCATTCGGATCTATATACGTATCGCCATTATTCTTACAGTACTCAAGTAGAGCCTCACTATATTTCTTATTTAAGATAAGCTTTTCGTCATATGTTAAGCTTGTATATGGATCCCCATCTGAAGAATACCAAGGTGCTATAAACACAAAATGACAATCTGGTTTCTTCTTTTTCAAGCCATACCTAAGAATATCTATCTTGTCAACATATTCTTGGGCAGTCATAGCACATCTTAACGGGTCTCGATATCTTACATCATTGGTGTCTATTGCCACCGCATATAAATCAGAATCAGGAATGCGTGTTATTTTTTTAACAATACTACTTACAGTAGCACTGCCTTTTGAAAGTGTCGTCAATGTGCTGCTGAAATCATATACACTAATACAAGAATTCACTTTTTCATTTCTATCTATAACAAATACATAATCCTCATCTCTAAGGAAGCCACTTTTTGACAAAAGAGTGTCTATTTCACTTTTGTAAGTCAGCAACGAAACAATAATAAACGCATTTTCTGGGGTGATAGCATTAAGAGATACTACCGGTAATTTACAATAATCTTCCATTAATCCGGCTTTTTTATCAATAAATCCTTCGGGGCATATCTCCGAGTCTGTCAATTCCTTAAGGCACAGTTCTCCTCCATGACCTGCGCCATATAAAAAAACACTACGCCCCTTTGATAATTTTATTAGATTACCTATTTTAGTTCTTAATACTGATAAAAAAGTAGCATCATTCATACTGTATTGTCCTTTTCATCAATCTACCAGATCAGTTATTCCAAAAACTCTTCCTTTATACCCGGAACTCTCCAACATTTTTTTTACCGTATCTTCTATTCCAAACAATGAAATAATTACAGATACATCTTTATCTAATTCATCAAATCTATTTATTCCAAAGATTGGAATTCCTAAATAATTCATGCCATCCATTTTTCTATCCAAGCAGTAACATACTTCCATCGATGACATCAATCGTGTTACAAGTACCTTTCCAACAGATGTCATACCATAAACTGCAATTCTGTTTCCTTGAACATGTTTTCTTACTCTTTCCTCGAAATCAGAATCCAGTATTCTCTCTATGAAAGAATACATCTTTCTAGTTTTTATGTATGGCTCAGGCCCTAATCCACTCTCTTTTCCCCCACCCCAATCATGCACTTTAGGATGTTTAAAAATAGGATCTTTCATCACTTCTAGAAATTCTTCATGATGAGGATGATATACATTTCTAACGTCCATCATCCACTCCTTCATCCCAACTTCTCCCCAAGGATCAAAAGGGCGAAGGCGAACATAATCCGCTCCAAATTCCTCTATACAACGCTTTGCAAACTCTGGAAGTTGCCTGAAATTTCCATCCTGATATACTGTCGCCAATTCAAGATTATTAATTATTCCCTTTTCTCTTAGCCCCTTCACGAATTTCAGGTTATCAATAAGCCGATCCACAGTCGCATTAGTTCCTGAAAGCCTTTGATATATCGCATTGTCGAAACTTAAGACAGTAATAGCTACAGAAAGATTATACTGCCCAAGGTTTTCAATCTGTCGCCAGTGCTGCTCGTCAAATAAAGAACCATTCGTTTCTAATGATACTGATATATCCTCAGAAGGAGCGGTTGGTTTCCAAGAAGATAAAAGATTTAATATATGTTTACTTACAAATAACTCGCCAAGACCATTAGCGCTAATATGCCTGACGTACGGAAGGACTTTTTTTAACTCCTCATCTATCTTATTTAGTTTTCCTTCTCGGACCTTTGCATCTGCCCTAGCCATAACATTGGGTATATCACACATAGCGCATTTATAATTACATGTATTCTCATATGCGAGATAGATTGAATATGGCACTCGTGGTATTTCTTCTATTTCCAATAAATGATTCTTTACCGTATCATTGGCAACATATGGGCATTGATTGACATTACAATTAGAATGATCACCCGAAGCATGCATTTCATGTATCAGGTTGGCAGCAGGACCATGATATATTTCTTCCAGAGAATTCTTGGTAAGATGACCAATTATTCCTCCATCACAAAGCCAGCTGCACTGTCTTACAGCACCATCTTCGTTAATAATTTGAACAAATTCCACAGCCCTTTTACAAATCTTCATAGCAGATTTCCTCACTTATTTATCCTAGCGGCATATATTCTTGAAGATTAATTACTTTTCCTTTGTATCTTCTTTCTTTTAAATCCTCTAAAACAAACGAATTGGTTGCCAGGATATAGTCAGCTTTTACTAGAGCATCATTTGTATGTATGATTCTATTTCCATATTTAGTCGTTTCATCAATATGATCATTTGTAATGTCACAAACTCCATCAGCATGTATGTTATTGTCATAGCGGAACTTTTCAAAATCAGTCCCCCGTCGTCCTAACCCCATACAATAACCATTCCTTCAAGATGCCCGAGCAATCGACATATCTCATCCCGCCGGTCATCCAATTGCACATAAAAAGTCGTATATGCCTTTAAGCGTTCCCTTATTACAGAATGATACTTTCCACCGGTCTCAACATCTAAAGCTTCCAACATTCTTTTTTCTAATGACCATTGCTTCTCTAATTTATCCTTATCTTTCAAAACACGCATGGTCCATGAACCTTCTACGTAACGCCTGTCCTGATGCGCAATAAACGCATTCTCGTCCCGATAGTAGAGAGTTGCCTGCACCATAGAATCCAGAACGTTCTGAGAAAAGACCTGCACCCGACAATTAGCAATATCGAAAAGCTCCGCAACTTTCCTGCAAACATTTCCAACAACACATACCACCGCGCGCCCTACTTCCCTAGCTTCCATAAAACGCGGCAGATAGGACATGCAAAAATATATATCTCCAAGCGCAGCAAAAGGGCAAAAGATCAGGAATTCATACTGTTTGCCATTTCTCAGGGCATCGATAGCCTCCTTGCCAGTTCTTACCCTCTCCATCTTCCTGGCAATTGTCTCATCCGTAAGAGAATACTCCGAGTAAGTGTTATAATCTACAACCTTGACTATCCTGCCCTTAAATCCCAGATAAAGGAGTTGAGTCCTCATAGCCTCATAAAACCTGGTAGCAATTAAAACAATTGCTTTGTCCGAGTCTCTTTCAAGCACGTGCTCTGGCTTCCCTACCATAACGCCCTTATACTCAATTCCCCATTTCTCCTTACTATTATCCAGGATCATGTCGGGGGCAATTCCTCTTGTCATAAGCTCATCAGCTAGTGTCAAACTCGCTTCACAGTGGGCAAAGATATATACAGCGCTTCCATCAAATGCCCCATCCGCAGCTAAACGCTCTATGCAGTTAACCATCTCATCAAAGTGCGCTTTATCCATTTACTCACCACAATTCTATGATACGTACACCAAAAATTCATCGCCATTCTAAGGCATATAAAACTACTGAACTAAAGAGTATACTTTACATCAGAAGTTACTCCCATTAGTTTAGTAAAACAATTAATTCAAAAAACAACTTGTCATATTGTAATCACTAGAATATTTGGCGAAATACCCAGAACTCCATATATGAGCTAGCGCTGAGTTTCGATAGTACAACAAATCCTAATTGTAAAGTATATGATTTTCAAAGCACAGAAAAACAATGGTTATCAAGACCCTCACTTAAAGCATATCTCTTTATTAGTCTTAGCCATATGGCATGAACGGCGAAAGATCAATCACCTTACCATCTGTTTTCATACGCATCAAATCATTATACGCAAATTTCGTTGACGCCCATATAGTCTTAGCTTTTTCCAACACCTCATCTGTATGAACCACTAAATTTCCATACTCGTCTGTTCCACCTACATTTTCATTAATAGCGTCACATACTCCATCAACTACTATTTTTTCGTCCATTAAAAAGGCCTCTAGACTTCTACCTCTTCTTCCTAGCCCCCATATATATGCAGGATGCTGGCATCCTCCAATTATTTCTAATACTACTTCTTTTCTATCATGCAACTGGTCTAAAAAAGAACTATATGCTTTCAACCTTTTATCAATTACTTCTTTGTACTGCCCACAAGTATATTCATTAAATCCAGCCAAAAGTTTTCGTTCTTTTTCCCACTGCAAAAATAATTTCTCATCATTCTTCAAAACATCATTTGTCCAAGAACCATGGGCATACCTTCTATACACCGCCATTTTTCTATCCAAATACATAATGCCTCCACGAACAGCACCAAGCATCTGAATAGCATAATCCAAATATCCAAACTTTTTTAATGCATCGCTCAATGTTTGTCTGAAAAACAAGCCCGCTGTAACTAGATATTGCCCTCCTCCTAAAATAGTATCCTCCACGGATAGAATACCATCTCCTATTCGTGGTCTTATCTGACTTATTTCTTTTTTTCCATCTTCAGTAACTGTACACCCCCAACAAGCACATAAATCACATTCAGGGTGACTTTCCATGATATCATACTGGCTCTGAAGCTTGAAATCGTCTATCCAATAATCATCCCCATCACACAGAGCAATGTACTTGCCCTTTGCATAGTTTTCAACAACATCCCATAAAAAAGGTATTCCATTTAAATATTTATTTTTTTCTTCATAAATCACTCTTATCTGTGAATACTTTGATTCAAATTCTTTAATTATTTCCGTTGTTCCATCGGTTGATGCGTCATCATGTATTATTATTTCATACTCAAAGTCCACTTTCTGTTGTACTATACTCTCGATTGTTTCTCTAATATATTCTTTTTGATTATACGTAGCGCAAACTACTGATACCATACAATTTCCATACATACTTAACTCCATCCCAATCAAATAAGTTTACTTCCAAACGTACAATTCTGTTTTTTCATCATGTGTTATATACTGCTGGATAGCGAGATAATAGCCCTTATCCAATGGCTAAATAAAGAGGTTAGATCAACAAAATCCATAAGATGATGATAAATACATATAGCCATACTTGAGCTATTATTTTTATCGCTTACTTACATCCGTCAAGTGTTTTAATCTCTACTCCAATCTCATCAAAACTGGCTTTTCGTCAT
The DNA here is from genome assembly GCF_015056685.1 of Butyrivibrio sp. GTDB lineage: Bacteria > Bacillota > Clostridia > Lachnospirales > Lachnospiraceae > Butyrivibrio. Next base: position 48,148 of record NZ_SVFW01000007.1, read on the forward strand.
TTTAATGTAATAAATATCTATAAATTTTGTTTATTGATTCAATCATAGTTATTTCCGGCTTCCATTTTGTTCTTTCAAAAAACCGGTCACTATTCAATGAATTGTTTGTATATATTTCCGAATCTTCAACCATGATATCAACTTTGCTTAACCCCTGATTGGTCCCCACTTCACAAACCATATTTGCTAATTCCATTACGGTATAAGAATCATTCCCACCTAAATTATATACTTTTTGTAACCCTTCATTGTTAATATATTTACAAAACTCTACTATTCCTCTTGCAGCATCCTGAACATCTAAATATTGGAATAGCTGATAGCCTTTCACCACTTTTATCTTATGATTGGTAACTGCAGACAACACAAATCTATTAACAATCCTTGCTTCCAATTCTGGTCCTATCAAACTACCAAGTCTTATGCTTGTGTAATGCATATCTCTACATATAGCAGTCATCATACTTTCGACAGTATATTTCCCCACTGAATACTGATCTCGCAGGCAAAGCATATCTTCCTCCATAGCTGCACTTTTCCTTAAGGGATCATATACACTTTGGGATGAAATATTAACAAAATATTTCACTCCACTTTTCTCAGCTCTTTGTATAAGCTTTTGGATATAATCTAGTCCTTCAAAAAAAGCTAGTCCATCGGTCGTCATGGGAAAAGCACAATTGATAATAATGTCAAATTGAGAAAGATCAAAATAAGTATTCAAAGTATCTTCTCGGCTTATAATAGCGACATCATTCCTAGTGATCTTATTAGGATTTCCGGTACTTGCAAAAAGCATCATCTGCCTATTGTCCCATAAATCCATGATTTTTCTACCTAAAAATCCGCTTGCACCGGTAAGTAATACTTTCCACATAGTTGTTATTCCTCTACACATCCAGATATTTCTCTTGACTTACTTATAAGCAATTTAATATAAGTCTCAATACTAGATATCTGCATACGATCTTTCATCAACTTGCTTCTCTGCAAATAAAAATCCTTATCATCATGCAGTTTCTGAACATATTTTTTACACTCGACATACCCTCCATTAACCGCATTTTCAAGTCCTAATCTTGGTAAAACATCAGATGGAAATCGAGTTGTGACTAAAGGTAACCCACATCTCATAGCGCTTCCCATGCTTCCTCCAGCCCCCGTTCTATCAGGATTCCAATAGACATCGCAGATTCCTTCATAAAATCCCACCAAATCATACTCATATCCCCATTTGACTATTTTTTTCTCATCACATAAACGAATGCATCTTTCATTATCATTTAAATATTTAGGATATTTTCCTCCTACCAAAATCCAACAAGCATCATCATTATCTTCTAAAAAGTCACAAACCACTTCACAAAACTCTGGTGTTGCTTCGCTATTAAGCCTCCCGCCAACCGTTGTAATAACAAAAGCATTATCGGCAATTCCATAATCTTTTCTCACGAATTGATGTTGAGCCAAGACAGGAATACTACAAATTAACGCTTCCACCATCTGTTCTTTATTTACAGAGTGATATTTTTCATTCTCCTTTTCGCACAATTCAAGATTTCTGCAAAAATACAAATCACATGCGCTACTTGTACAATATCCTCTCATAGGCATTGCTATTACTTTAAACAGCTGATTGATTTTTCCCGAAAAATAAGAATACTCACCACAAAAATCTAAGACCGTCATTGGAGAAAAATCCACCATCCACTTCAATGTATTTGTTGCCCTCTCAATCATGTCTTCTCCGACGGGATAATAGATATCTATATTCTTATTGATTGACTCATCATGATATTCTTTAAACAATTTTGAATTCATTTCCATGGGATTAATAGGCTGCATAAACGTTTCCCCAAGTCTATATCTATGCAAATCCAATGGGAAGATTCCCACTTTAATCCCTTGTCGGTCAAGTTCATTGGCGTATGGGATTATAAGTCCATTATGTGATGATCCTTCTCCTCGAAGCTCCATACAAATAATCGCAATTCTCTTGCCGTCAGCTTTATATGAATTTGTAGGCACTTCCACTTCATCAAAACATGATTTTATTATCGCTCGTTTATCACAATAAAAATCAGGATATCTCAATGAAGAATAGTTCAACTCCATAATTGAAATATCAAATAAACTCCATACCTTTTCATCTGTTCTTGATAATTGTTTTATATCCGCAAGATATTGCCTAAATATCTCTTCATTAAGGAGTCGGCTTTCATAAAGGAACCTATATATCAGTATATTGTTTTTATAATTTGTTCCATCAGCAAATGAAATAATATAGTCCCTTATCTTTTCTTTTTCTTCTAGATCAAGTCCTTTAATTTCTTCAATCCATTCAAAGAAAAAATCACTCACTCTGCTTTCATTTACCCAGTAATTTGAAAGCGCTTCATTCATGATTTTTCGATCATTTAATGCACTGGTCAAACTATAAACTACTGTCTGTGCGATAATCTTTCTGTCACTTAAGTAAACGCACTTTGCTGGGTCAACCCCATACGTTTGACAAAGCTCTCTCTTTATCTGGCCCGCCAATGCATCAGACTCCACAGATATAACAATATAATCATAGTTATACCTCTGTATTTCAGTAGGTAATACAATGTTATATTTAGTCTCCACCTCTGAGTTCGCATGCTTATCTACACACGCGACTATCTCGCAATAGTTGATTGTTGTTAACTGATCAAAAAAACTTCTCCCAACCTTACCCATGGCATATATTATTATTCTTGATCCTTTGGGAATTCTCTCATAAGGAAATACGTAAAATTCTTTTGTTCTCATGCTATTACCAATACCATCTCTTTCTATTCAGGATTAAAGCAAATCCAAAATATGTCTACGCAATTCTATATATTCTCCGGTACGTCTCAACTTGTCATCCCCAACATTCCCATCTAAAGGAGTCGAAAACATCGCATTAAACATCCCTTTTATCCTACATGGGCTATCTCCCAACACCACGATTCGACTCGCTAATTCTAGCGCTTCATCCACATCATGTGTAATTAGAACCACAGTATTATTTGTATCACGCCATATTTTCCTTACCAATATCTGCATCTTACTTCTCGTGATGGCATCTAAGGCACCAAATGGTTCATCCATTAAAATAACCGAAGGCTCATTGATAAGTACCCTTGCAAGAGCCACTCGTTGCTTCATTCCGCCGGAAAGCTCATATGTTTTTGCATGTGCACAATCAGCTAGTCCAACCAATTCCAAATATTGATTAACTCTATCAGATATTCTAGTTTTATCTTCGCCACGCATCTTCGGACCATATGCTACATTATCAAACACATCATACCAAGGAAAAAGAGTTGGTGATTGGAATATAATTTCTCTCTTCCAATCCATTCCCCGTATTTCTTCACCCATCATGGTGATTTTCCCCGCAGTAGGTTGAATGATTCCTGCCATTAGTGATAATAATGTTGTCTTCCCACAGCCGGATGGCCCCACCAAAACAACAAATTCTCCTTGATGTACTTCAAAATTAAAATCATCTATTATCTTTTTCCAAGATTGAATGCTTTTTTCGTCATACATATAGGAAACATTTTGAAGATTCAATACACAGCTATTATCATATCTATAAAAATTTCTTTTCATTCCATTCATTCCACGCCATTTATAAATTCAGAATCAACTTTTTCTCTAAATGACTCAAGTTTTGGTTCCTCTAGAACATCTCCTTGCTCATACAAGAAAACAGCCGTCTCATATAAAGTATTTGCCAATGAATCTGATCCAAACCATTGAGTTCCTTTTTGCTCATCACACGTAAGCCACAAAGAAGATTCGATTTGATTTATGCATGTCTTTTTATCTATTCCTAAATCCTTAGAAAGTGAAAGTCCTGCTTCATCTGGATCACTCTTATAAAGCCTAACTGCTTGATCCATCAATGAAATGTATTTTTGAACTAAAAACGGATAATTCTCCGCGAACTTTGTGCTTACTATTTCCACATCCATCGTTGCATATCCATAATTCGACAATTCTTTAGCACTCGTCAGTCTAAGTGCCCCCAGTTTCTCCAATTCAGTTACCTGCGGGTCCCAAATAAATGCTGCGTCTATATCTCCTCTTTGATACGCAGCAACTATACTACTTGCATTCATGTCAATAATATCAACATCTTCAGCAGATACATTGTTGCATTCTAAATATTTCAATAAACTATAATGTGAAGTCGAGGAAAAAACTGTTGCGACAGTTTTCCCTTTTAAATCTCCTGCGTTCTTTATTCCAAGTTTTGGGTTTACCATGAGGGATTCTATATCTCCCAAAACACTTTGAATATATATCACCTTACAATCAACATCATTTGATATAGCCAAAGCAGCCGGAACAGATCCCAACAATCCAAAATCAATCTCTCCACTAGCCATAGCCATGTTTACATCCCTGCCACCATCAAACTTTACTATCTCAACAGGAATCCCCATTTGGGCTTCTAACCATCCTTCAGCTTTAGCTATTCCCTCTGGATCAGCTAAAGTCTGTGTCCCTATGATTACTTTTTCAGGCAAGTTTTCATTTCTTTCATTATGTCCACATCCAATAAAAAATAATGTTGATAATGCCAAAAGCATAACAACTATAGAAGTTTTTCTGGCTTTAAGTCTACCTGAATTCTTTATAAATCCATTTCTAATCATACATTTTTACCTTTCCACGGGGCTGCCAACCGCCCTATAATGATAATGATATTGTCAAGAATAATTCCTGTTATTCCCATAATCAGTATTCCAACAAAAATAATGTCACTTCTTAAATAATTTGAAGCATCCAAAACCATCCAACCAATACCTCCTCTAGAAGCGACCATTTCAGCAGCTACAAGAGTGGTGTACCCCACTCCCATAGCTGTACGTAGTCCAGAAAATATATCCGGTAATACATATGGAAATACAACTGTTCTAAAAACCTGTCTTCTCTTTGCCCCTAATGCTTTAGCTGAATAAATATAGTTGGGTTCTATTCTAGATACTGCTTGAGAACAGGAGATATATAGTGGAGCAAAACTTGCCAAAAACAATAAAAAGATTTTTGAGCCATCACCTATACCTAGCCAAAGAATCAGCAATGTATAATATGCCAAAGGTGGCAAAGGCCTATAAAAATTTATAATCGGCTCAATCACATCTCTGAACACAGAATTATATCCGCTTAACAATCCCAAAGGAATTGCCGTTATTGCTGCTAACAGATATGCTATAAACAATCTCCTAAGGCTTTCAGTTATGTGAACAATTAAGGGCACCCCTTTATATCCATTTAAACAGATTTCTACAAAAGCTTTCCATACACGTTGAGGACTTGGTAAAAACAAGTCGTTTACAAAGAAACAATTAGATGCGCAAAACCATATCACAATAAAAATAGCAACAACAATATATTTGAGAGGCAGACTCTTTTTCATAATTTACTCCCACCCATAATTTTTAACTAATACAATATAGCTAACTATTACCATAGCTCACCTATTTTTTTATCCATATCAACAGAATCAAACGGAATTAATCCTCCACATGGTGTAAGCGTTAATTCCGCTATATAAAATCGTTTCTTTGTAACAAAAAAATCCACTCTTAAAAAATCAAACGCGCCTGATATTCTTTCGGCCAGCAGACGCATCTCATCCAATCTTTCGTCTATCTTATCAATTTCAAGCGACGGATGAACTCTTCCACGTATTCCTTCCATCCGTTTTCCATCAGGATAGAAAAATGACGTTTCTATTCCTAGAAAGGCCCCATTTTCATCAAAATAGTCCCTTCCTATGTTCATCAGCCCCATCTTCCCATGAAACATCCATAGCCTGTAATCAAACACATCATCATCTATTAGCTCTTCTGCAATTATTCTTGGCTTAACATGTTTAAATGTCCCATTAAATGATGAGTAATACATGCTCTTGTATTTTCCAACCCAGCCCTTAACTATCTCCATAATGCTAGGAATATCAATACTAGCCTTATCCTTTACAAGTATAACTCTTCTGCCGTCTCCACCATTTGTAGCCTTTAAAACAAATGAATTAGGTAGCGACTCTAAATCTATATCTTCAGGTCTTTCCCAAATGCCATAAATTTTCGTGGCAAGATCATCCGCCCCTAGAGTTTCAGCTAAATACGATCTCATCTCATATTTATCAGTAACACGCATGAACAAAGGATTGTCGGCTTCTCTTATTTGCATGACAATATTCTTTTCGTTAAACCTAATCGGATTATCATAATCCAAAATATATTCATTTCCGTATACATCATTGAAGTAATAGCTAATCTGTTCCTTTTTTAATTCTTCATCCCCACTATTATCAATCAATGCATTGACCACTTTATCTGTATGCAAAAAATATTTGTATCTTTCCGTTTGTCTCTTTTGTATTGCTGCCACCCAAGTCTGTAGAGCGCTTATTTGATTTCTCATTGTTTCAATAGTAGCTCTGGCTTCTTTTGTCCTCTTATACAAGCGAATCATTTCGCTTCTTGCCATGTTATTCCTAACTTCTAATTGTTCACAGCATCTCCGCCTCTTTCTACTGGTTTTTATTAAAAAAGTTCCCAAAACATTGAACGGTTTTGAACGTTCCATATAAGCAAATGAAAATACATCACTAATCCCTAACCCCAAGACATTAGTATATATTTCATCTATGTGTTCCATCGGCGTTATTAATACTACGACATCTTTTTCATCTTTTAGCTTTTGGGGAGGACAAATACATTTATTGTAGATGTATTCCATAGAATTTAAATCAGTTATCATCCCATCAACAATATAGCTTACTGAAATATCGGAATAGATATTTAGAAATAAACTACACATTACGCCGCAGCCGTACAAAACAAGCTTTTTTTTTCTTGATAAAATATCAAACTCGCGCCATGTCCTTTTTTGCAATTCTACTGGGCAATGCATTTTTCCATGTTGCTGCTGTAAATATAGATGATATTGTAACAATAATCTATCTACATCACTGGCTGCCATCACAAACCTCCTTTAACCAAATCACTTAACCCATACAAATCATTTTCTCGCCAAACGCTACCAAAGAGTTTTACAAATCCGTTACTAATCTGCTCTCGCATTGCTAAGCCTATATATAGATAAGTACTCTTTTCTACTTTTTTCTTTTTATCATACACGTACAATCGTCGATTACTCCTGCAGAATATCAAAGTGTAGTTGTCATTCTCGTCGACATATGAAAACTTTGTAAAATCACCACTACCAAAGACTAATTCTCCGTCAGAATACATATCTGCTGACTCAAAGCTGATATTTTGTTCATTTAATATATTCCACCGAGCCATATGATTGGCGCGATCCGGAAAAACTATCAAATCAGTTCCCATTCTGCACATTTTGAAAAATTGAACCTTCTCACGAATCACGTCACTATATGGGAAAAGTTGATTATTGTCAGTATCCCAAATCGAAAAGCTTTGATTTAACCCAGGAACCAAAAAGAGTTTATGATCCACTTTGTACAGATTATTAAAACCGCCATTATCGTCACCTAATTTGATAATAGAATAATCCATACTAGATGCATCAAATTCTACTAGGACATTTGCCTTACCTCCCAAAAGAAAAAAACGCTTCTCATCAAATTTGCAAATTGCCCTAGAAAAATAGAATGGAACATCTCTTTTTCCTATTCGCCTCATTTCGTCGTATAGTTCAAAAAATGACTGAGTCAGTAAGGTATCCATGTCTATTCTGATAAATTCTGCACTCATATCACCAAAAACATAAACAAAGTGATCCCACTGTGCCAAACAATAGAATCTTCTATTCGAACAGTCTTTTTTTTCCAACTTTATCTGATAAAAATCCCCAGTTAACGTATCGTATACAGCAATATTATCAGCACTATCAGGTGCAAAAATCAGCTTATGCATCCAAATAATGCAGCTACTAAACAAAAATGATTTCCATATAGCTTCATTTGGAAAAAAACCCTTCCATTCTAACTCATCTTTCTCAATGTCATAGCAAAACAAACTATTGAATCCCATTGCGCTGTACCACAGCCTTCCTTCCTCATCAATAGCTCCTGCACCTATTTCTGTATAATGGATTCGTTTTTTATTTACGGTCGTCAAAAAATACACCTCACATCCAAAGTTAATTATCTATTTGTTTCTCTAATACCCTGAACATTTCATTAATATCTTCAATATTTACATCTTGATGAACCGGCAAATTTAAGATTCGTTTTGAAACGTACTGAGATGATTCTGCTTCAAAGCTCTTTAGTTCGTCAATCATCGTATGGTACAAGCTTATCACTCCAAATCCAAGTTCGTTTACATTCTGGTAAATCTTATAACGCTCTTCTTCATTAACCAAAATTGGATACGTTTGAGGAGTGCATTTTAGATTAGTTGCCAACTTAATGGTTTCAATATTTAATGAACTGCAAAGCTGCTTCCACGCCTCTGCATTTTCTTTACGTTTACGAGCAATGCCTAACAAATCATACTCAAATACATTGACAGATTCGTTTTCCGGCGACAGCTCATCTAAGATGGCTCGATTTGCATCTGGTACATTCAAAACACCTCCCTGAGAATACGGAAGCATTTTATGTAATGAATATAAAAAATAATCGCCTTTCCCACATGCTTCATCTACTAAATGTGAAAACATAGCATGTGCACAGTCTTCAATAATGATAACGTTTTCACTTTTAAGGACATCAGACAATAAGTCATAGTTTGGATCAATATATCCAAAATAATGTACCAAAAGAATAGCTGTAGTTTTATTTTTATTTCTGTTTTTGATTTGTTTAATGAGTTCATCCACACATACACATAAGTTCCTATCAAGCCGATAAAATTCATGCTGAATTCCCAACTCACAGATTGGATCAAAAATACCACTCCCTTCTTTAGGGGAGATTCCAATGTAAGCTGGCAAATATATCATTAAGTCATTATTTCTTTTCAAAACACCAAGTAGATCTTTAAAGGCATTCCTTGCACTGTTATAAGCAAGCATATGCGTTTTGAAATTACTTACCTTCGTTGGTTTCTTATCAATCATTACACTCCTCACAGTTATTACAAATTCAAAATAGCTTCAGGTATTATCTTGCTATCCATTGTTTTACCATTTGAATCACTAATGCTTATGCAGTCATTTATTCTTTTTATGTCATTCACCATATCTTCTCTGTTATTAGCTACAATTGTAAACCTCAAAACTAATTGTCTTAACGTATCTCCACTTGGTATTTCATCTCCCTCAAAATACCTTTGTTCAAAAAATTTTATATTGCTAATAGTGTTCAATACATCTGTCACACCACTTATTCTTCCAACCTTTCCACCCGGACTCGCTATCGAAATAATCCCAGCGCTCTTTCCGCTAAGAAATGGATCTTCTTTTCTTATTTCATACGTTGATTCTCCAGCAACTATTTCATCAATGAGCATCTGTGCAAAGTTTTGGCCATTGATTAATGAAGTAATCTTATACACTGATTCTGCGGCAGGACGCAGGCCTGCTTCAAATAATTTAAATTCATCCGCTTTGTCATCATATATTCCTTGTACGAACATCACTCCATACTTTAGTCCAATATCACAACATAACAACTCCATCTTCTTTTCCATCTTTTTTAAAAACTTTTCAGCAAACAAAGATGGAAAAACCCTTCCAATTGGAATAGTTGTAACAGCCCCTTCGTGTAAACAAACAGGATATCTGTTGTCAACAGTGACCAGTCGTGCAAGCCCATTATGTATCACATAATGAGCGGTAAACTCATAGCCTTTTACATATTCCTCTATAATTATGCGTTTACTTTTGGAATGTTTCTCAGCCAACCCAATCGCATGATCAAATTTGTTTTTATCATCTACTATAGTTATTCCGATAGAAGCTGTAGAATCAACAGGTTTTACTATTATAGGATATTTTATTGCTTCGGCACTTATATCATCAATATCGCTAGCAGGACCTGAGTAGTATGTTTTTGTCGATGATACACCATTTTTATTGCATAAGTTTTTAAAGAGTTCTTTGTTCGATATCATATCCCATTGCTCTTCATTACAATAAAAAGGAAAATCCAGCAATTCATTTAACCGAATCGCCTGAAGAAGATTAACCTCGCTAATACCTGACAAAATATTCGTGATTCCATTTTGCTTCACAAGTTTGATGATCATTTCGGTATCTAGTGTACTCACATTCCATATTTCATCTGCCACTTGTTTAGCAGGAGATTTACTTTTAGGCAAGTTATCAGTCACATATACAAAAGCGTTTTTTTTTCGAAGATAATTGACAATATCTACTGATGCCACATTCGATCCGAGCATTAATATTCTTTTTCCTGACAAATCCATAGTTTTACCTCTCTGACCCATTTATTAGGCTGATTACAACATAGAACTCAATGAGATAGGCTAAAATCTTTGACCATTCCTTTTATCTCATCTTTTCCGCAATACATCATTACATCAATTATCGAAAGCCCTGGAACCCATTTCCCAATCCGCTGAATATATGATGGTAAATTAGATTCCAAAAACACCAATTCAATGTTCATGTCCTCATACTTTTTTTTGTTAAAAAAGCTCTTCCCGCCAGGTGGATTCACATATATATCTCCTCCCAATGCCTTAGTTATGTACAAAGCCCACTCATCAGGAGATTTTACAGTATCAATTTCCAGATGCATTTCTGAAAAAACATCATACTTGCTATCAATGCCAATCTCCTGACTAATCCTTTGGGTAGAATAAACATTCAACTCTGAAAGATTGTTCCATTCACGACAATCAAGTATTTCATGTATCAATTCATTGACATCTTTGTAATTAGGTGCTTTTCTTTTATACACACTCAATTGACCATATATCTTTTCTTTCCATTTATTACTATTATCTATGAAGATATCTTTTATCGCAGTTTCCTGTGGCGCTTTTTTTATCGGAACAGTTATATATGTCGGTTCACTCTGCTGTGACAATATGCGATTTCTATTAACCCACCCATGAGAAATATACTGAGGAGTATCAAAAAAAATAAACCGATCCGAGTACTCGATCAAAGAAAAGTATCCGATATATGGAAAAAAATATGGCTGCATTATTCCCAGTTTCATATCAGGCTCCTTCCAAAATCAAACCGACAATCCTATCTATTATTTCGTCAGTTATACCTTCATAAATAGGAAGCACCAGCACCTGTTCCGCCAGTTTTCTTGCTACTGGTACGTTAATATTTCTGTATTTATTCTTAAAACATGCTTGGTCGGAAGTTAGTGGATAGAAGTATTTCCTTGAGAAAACATCATTATCCTTTAGTTTTTCATACACTTCATTTCGATCCATTCCTCTTTCTCCTGTTATAAGTATCGGATAATATGCATAGTTATGATTGCTCTGATAGTCCTCGCTTCCACTGAAAACCACAATGCCTTTCCTTCCCGACAACATTTCTGTATAATGTTTTGCAGCCTTTTTTCTCCATGAAATAGCCTCTTGAAAATGCCTTAAATTACATAAGCCAAATGCCGCGCAAAACTCATTCATTTTCGCATTAGCGCCAACTTCGGAAACAAGTTCTTCTCCGCGAATACCAAAGTTTTTTAAGTTGTACAACTTTTCATATATTGCATGATCTTTAAAAGTAACTGCACCACCCTCAATGGTATTAAAAACTTTGGTCGCATGAAAGCTGAAAATAGAAGCATCTCCATAACTTCCTACGCCTACACCGTTATACTCTATTCCAAAAGCATGTGCCGCGTCATAAATCACCTTAAGATTATATTTTTTAGCTATGTAATCTATCTTATCAACATTACAAATATGACCATATACATGCACCGGAACAATTGCCACTGTCTTTTCTGTTATCAGATCTTCAATCTTCTCTTCATCTATAGTACCGTCATTTGGTTTTACATCACAAAATATCGGCGATAAGCCATTTCTTACTATCGCATGTGTAGTAGAAATAAAAGTGAATGGAGTAGTAATCACCTCAGCTCCAGTCGGAAAGCCAAAAGATTGTATTGCCAACTCCAATGCCATATGTCCGTTAACCATAAGTGACAATTCTGGAACTTTGAGTGCCTCCCTAAGTTTAGCTTCCAACTGCTTATGATAAGTACCCATATTGGTTAGCCAATGTGACTCCCATAATGGCTTGATCATTTCTGTATACTCTTCAAAACTAGGCATAGATGATCTTGTTACTAATACTTTTTCCAATATATCCACCTCAATTCTACTGTTTTTTTCTTATTCTTTGACATTATCTGTCTGCTGTTTTAAAACTTTTCCAATGTGTCCACCTGGATGATTTCTCATAAAATCTGACAAAGTAAGATTCATCTCATCCGCTATCTTCATTGCCAGCCCTTGAAGCACAATAAGATTAATCGTTGTCGAATTATTTGGCATTATATTCCATTGATCTCCTTCATGGATTAGCTCTAGTATGATGCTGTGAGGTATTTCCTTTGATAACGTGCTGTTTTTTTCAAAAGTAAGTAACCATAACCTCACATTTCTTTCTTTTAGCAGCCTAGTCAAATAAATGGATTCAGCCGTTTCTCCACTTTTTGTAAGGATTATTACCATATCACCTTCTTTGACTACACCCATATCTCCATGTACGGCTGAATTGGTATTGAGAAAGTAAGCATCAAGTCCTAATGACTGCATTGATCCAACAAACTTTTCGCATACAGGAACGTTTTTTCCTAGACCTGATGCGATAATTTTATGTCCACTTTGCAGGGTTGCCACTGATTCTTTTAACCACTTATCAAACATCTCCATATCCATAGAATGAATGGAATGTTCAAACTCTTTTAACTGTCTTTCAAAATAAGATGTCACAACACTTCCTCCAAATAGTAAAGCCCATTATAGAACGCACCACAAATTGAATCGTAGTCTTGCCATGCATAGGTTGTCAGAGATAGCCAGATGATTGCATGAAGAAGCTTAATCTCATACTCATTAGCTCCAGTCAGTTCAAAGAAATCTTTTTCCATATCTTCCCAGTTATTAGATTTGATAGAAAGATTAACTTCTGCATCATCCAACTGTGGCTTAGAGTTTTCAGTGTATTCTGAGTATATTGAATGGCCACCTATGTCGAGATTAAAATCTTTAAGATTGAATCTGTCATAATTGCCAACAATTGAATAATAGAGTTTAGCCCAATCATAGTTTTCATCACCATAAAGCTCAGTAAATCCAAAATAACCTCTTGGGTCTATGAGTACGGGATCTCCATTATCTCTGACCATAAGATTGGAGAAAGTACAATCACCGTGAATGAATGAGAAGTGGCTACACTTTAGTGATTCAACTTGTTTCTCGAGCTCTCCCAAATGGAAGAATACATTTCTGCATTTTCTGCCATTTATGGTAATGACTCTCTCATCTGCAAGAGGCAGCATATTCTGGATTTTGGATAATCTATCCAGAGTTTTTCCGTAATAAGCCTCATACATACTAAAGTAATCCACTGGAACATTCTCTTTTGAATGAAGTTTTTGAAGTGCCTCAACCAGTTTCTCTAAGATTATTCTCTTTTTAGCTTTCTCAAAGTCGCACTCATAGATATTTTTTCCAGAAATAAGTTCCATAGTTAACGGCTTTGTGGAATAGATCTGTGGAAGTACCTCTATACCCATAGACTTCGCTTTGTCATACCATGCGCATTCTCTCTGTGCTAGTTTCTTTCCCTGTTCATCTATAGGTTCTTTGATAAATCTATCATTCTCTATGGTCACTTTGTTGAATGGCCTGCACTTGGATACATTAAGATCTTCATATTCCTTAAGAATGCCAAACTCTTTTGTCCCCGCAAGGCTGATTTCAGAAAACTTCATACTTTTTTGTTGCATCCAGCGGACCAATTCTCCGCTTTCAGGAACATCTAAAATCTGTTCCCTATTTTTGAACAGAAAAAATCCTGCAACACCATGTTCTGTGGATCGTTCTTCAACAAATTCATCGTTTTCGTATTTCCATCTACATGGAAACGTAGATGAAATACCAACATAATTATCGATATTACCTGTAACTAATCCATCTTTATAGCCATCTGGCAGTTCAAATCCCTCTGGCAAAATGAGATCAGACCAAACCAGCATGAATGGCTCATTATCCGGTATCAGATTAATTGACTGCTTTACTCCAGATGCAGTACCCGTTCCTTGTGCATCAACAACCAGATATTTAACATCGGCAAAAGAAGACAAGTACTTTCTAAGCACTTCTTTATGGTAGTCCGCAATTATTATAAATTTTTTATCTGGAAACAACTTGAATAAATGGAAGATCATAGGAAGATTATCCACAGAGACTAGAGCTTTAGGTTTATTTTTTGTAAGGTGTTCCAATCGTGTACCTTTTCCACCAGCCTGAACTATAATGTATTCCATTTATTATGCCATCCCTTTCACGCTGCGTATATTTAAACTCTATTTTTTCAACTCATATCATATATCGGCATATTCATTTGGAACTATTAGATGTGCTATTCCGACACAAATAAAACTATATATAGTATATCATATTATCTGAATATTTTCTTTTTTCGCACATTTCAAAATGGAGTTTAGAGAATTTTTTATTTTACGTATAATAATAGGCGTAGCAAAACGCTACGCCTATGTTATGAACTATGTTCTGTTATTGCTGCTTTGAATATTTCCTATAATACTCTTCCGCTTTGGCTTTATTCACGTCAAATCGCTTCATCACTTTTTCAATAATAGTAGTGACTTCTATTCCATCCTCAACTTTGTCAAGAATGAAGGCTTAAAATAGCATTTCTTCCTAAAACTCATGTCCCCAATAACGCTTCTATCCTATCCTCGTACCTGAACTCTCTCTTTATTTTTTCAAAACCCGCCGCTGCAATCTGCTTCCGGGCTTCCTCGTGCCTAAGATAAAAGTCAGCTTTAGCAATTGCATCCTCCAAAGACGAATACATCACGCACTCCTGCCCATCAATGAAATATTCATAAAGCTCAGGCTGATAACTTGATAAAAGGAATCCTCCACACCCCATAATATCCAGCGCTCTAAGGGGAATTCCGGACTTATTCGCTTTCAAGACAGGGCAAATATTTATCTTACTTGCTCTAAACACCTGTGGCATTTCAGTAAGATAGTCAACAGACCCGCAATACTCCACATTGGGGAGCATTTTCTTTTCATCCTCTGTAAGTTCAAACGTATATAGCTTCATCTGATGCCGCCCCGACAACAAGCTCAGCAGTGTCATTCGCTCCAAATGAGTGATATATGAAGCAACCGCCCATGCCAATTCTTTTTGACTAACCTGAATAGCCTTATCAGAAAGCTCTTTATACCTGTCTCGTACCTCCTGAACAAATCCTTCGGAAATCACATCGTCAACAATATAAGCGCCATATAGCTGCATCTGTGTCCTTACCACTCCATCAATATACCCCTTCTGATATTCAGTCATATGGGACATTAACGTAGGAAGCATTGACTCATACAGCTTTCCGACAAAGGAAACCTCACTTCCGTATTTTTTATAATCCGTGGAAACGCTTAAAAGTCTGTCAACATTGACAGCCAAAGGCAGATAAAACACATTGTCAAGCCCCAGCCCCTTGTAATATTCATAGTCAGCTCGCGCAAAGAAAAAAATCTTATTACAGGAGTACTCCATGCACTCTGCAGTCGGAAGATTAGGCGGACTGTCAAAAAACCATGAAACATATCTTATATCATGCTTTTTGCAGACTTTTGACACCACTGGCCAAAAATTAGTCGTAAGCACCAGATCATAGTTCCCATCTTCCAAATCCTTTTCCATTTTCATGGTAAAAGAATTGTCGTTATACTTGTCCACCTGCTGGCTATAGCTTACGTTATTGCAATTATGTCCCATTTTTTCCAGATAATATACCAGGTCATACTGAATGTATGAATTTAGAAAATCATATAAAAGGATGTTCATAAGCTAATAAATTTTATACCTTCACATTTTCAATCATCACAGGAATTCCCATTTCAATGCATCTATGAGCTAGTGCACCTGGTTCACCATAATAGGAGCTCCACTGGTCCATATTATTGAGAGCATCTCCTTTTTTGTCAAAAGAGATTTTTCCTCTTTTCTCAAAATCCGAAATAGCCGTCACATATTTTTCATGTAACCCTCTATCAATTTTTTCAAGCTGAGAACCGATAGCTTCCTGTTGCAGATATATAACATCTATCTCCGCAGAGGAGTCCTCAAATATCTGTAACGACCGCCTTATCTTATCTATCGCCTTTTCCCTATAGCGTAGCAGCATGCTGATCGATACGTAATAAACGACAGTCTTTCTGTTTTCTGAACTTAAGTTTCTCTTATGTTCCTCACCTTCGCCACCAGATGACAATTTTCTTCCCACCTTGGCTTTAAAATCCCAAACTAAAATCTTCGCTTCCCAATAATTTCTGGTCTCTTCACCGCATAGCTCCACAAGAGTTTCCACATACAGTTTTTTCATCATTTCGCTCTTAAGTAGCACTTTGTCTGCATTTATCACAACTGGTTGTTCTATGAGTGGTTTAATTGAAGCTGCTGCCTTATCCTCCAGCTCTTTTGGATCTTCCATATCAAAACAAGGGATATATATTAGTTCATCCGTGTATTTTAAAAGGTTGTCAGAATAAAAGAACTCATGAACAGTCATGGCAGTATTAAATCCGTCATAAGGAACCTGAACAACTATCTTGTCAGGATGTATCCTTTCAAAATCAAATTTTTCACAGTCCTCAACTGAAACATATTCAGGGAACATAGCTCTTTCATCATGATTATCCCCAATTTGCCCATTATAATCACAGTCAAAATAAAAAATAGGAAGGACATGGACTTCCTTGTTTTCATCACTGACACATGCTCTATAATATCCTTCCATACTCTTCCACCAAATGGCTCTGCACGGAAGAAATACAACGATTTCTTTATCCCTTTTCTTTGGCGGTTCAATCAATTTTAATGTATATCTTTTTATGGATAAAAGAAGTGCATTCAAATCCAAAGTATATCTATAGGGATTTTTCCCTATATTTTCCTTAAGTATTATTTCAAGTTCACCAAAAGCCGGATACTCATGATATTTCCAGTCTTTAACTACCTGCATATAGTTTCTGTATTCAATTGCAAGCACCTCTTCATATCTGGCAGGAACATTGATGTAAGTATTCTCAAACGGAAGCCTCACAGCATATTCAAAGAGAGCCTTTGGGTATTTATGGGAGCCTTTTGTAATCCAAAAAGGCATCAGAGCAACTTCCTGTGCTTTAGAGGAAACGCATTCCGAGTAGTTTCTTTCTATCTGTAAAAGCAAATCTCTTTTCTTATGAGAACCACTACAGTTTTCATACTTTTCAATAAGTCTTTTCCCCCTCTGGCACCTTTCCTTTTCTTTTATCTCATCTTCATATATACCATCCAACGGAAATATATCAATGCCCACAGTATATGGGCATCCATGGAACTTCTCAAGAAATTCTCTATTAAGATCAATGACAGAGCTGTTCACCACACGTCCTATGATCTGCTCGTATTCTTCCTCCTGTGAAATAGTAAGAAGCTTATAGCTTTGGGGAAGTTCTTTTTGGGCCACATCAAAAAAAAGAAGCCAATCATCACGCAGCATGCAAATATCAAGGTCATCATCCCATGGAATAAAACCTTCATGCCGGATTGCTCCAATAAGGCTGCCACAGTCGGCAAACCATTTGATATGGTGTCTCTCACAGACTCTCGCAATCTCAGACAGCACCTCAATCTGCGCAGCCCAATAGCGTTTCATCATAGTCGAAACAAAAAAGCCTTCTCTTACTTCACCTTGAAAAAAAGAAGGCTCAAACTTTAAATTCAGTAATTCGCAAACAGTCCTGTCACTGCCCATAACCAACGTTCCTGTCTTAGATCCAATCTATAATATCAGCTCATATATGGCTCATTTACTATCTTTTTCTCATGCTCCAGATACTCAAAATCAAGTCTTCGAATAGAATCTATTATCTCCGTATAAGGAGTCTTTTTTCCAAACAATAGTGTAGTACCCAGAACAAAACCATCAATCCCCTTAGGAACATACTCAAGCATTCTGGCTTTGCCACAGGCTCCATCCCAAAAGAGCTTAAATCCCATTTGGTTTCGGAGTTCTATGAGTATGTCAATTTTCTCGCCAACATAAGGCAAAAACATCTGACTGGCATTTCCAGGATTAACCGCCATTACCAAAACATGATCAACAATTCTAAGCATTTCTCTCACAGTCCCAACACTGGTTCCGGGGTTTATTGCAATCCCCGGGTGCATTCCGGCATCTATTATCTTCTGCAGAGTTGTTGAAGGATGATACTCTGCCTCCGGGTGGATATATACGGTATCCCCGGGGCGAAGTCTCTTTAAAAAAAGATCTATGTTATTTCTGGGATGTTCGATCATCAGGTGCACATCCAGAGGTTTCTTGCTAACCTTCGCAATTTCAGCCATATCATATAGTGACATGGCAAAATTATTCACATATCTACCATCCATGATATCGATGTGAAAAGAATCAATTCCTGCTTTTTCAAGATTTCTTACTTCCTGACGAAGGTGCCCGAAATCTGCACACATCATGGAAGCGGTCAAAGTAAACTCTTTGTCCATAAAACCTCCGTTTCAAATTTTATAATCAGCAATCATTACAGGCTTATTAAGGGTTACAAACTTATGAACAAGTGGCATGGAACTCCCGTAGTATGCTGCATATTGATTAAGTATTTTTTTAGAATCAGATTCAGCCATCTGTATTATTTCTATTTCAAATTCATTTGCCAAGCTGATAACAATTTCATAAAACTTACCGTAGTCTTTATTTAAAGCACATCCCGTCTCATGGTAATCCGGATATACAACAATCCCAGTCCTGATGTTATCTTTATTATCTCTAAATATTTCCATCCGGGATCTCAAGGCCTTTTCAAATACCTCTTTATTCTCGTAATACTCATAAGAAGAAATCCCAAAGAGAATGCTCTTTGTCTGCTCTTTTTTTGTTTTTTTACTTTCTCCAT
The DNA here is from genome assembly GCF_015056685.1 of Butyrivibrio sp. GTDB lineage: Bacteria > Bacillota > Clostridia > Lachnospirales > Lachnospiraceae > Butyrivibrio. The sequence goes on from NZ_SVFW01000007.1 coordinate 67,272, forward strand.
ATAAATCAGCAACTGCAACTATCTTGTTTTCCCAATATTTTCTATCACTCCCAGTTGCAAACTCAGAAAGCCTGTCTACGTAATGCTTTCTAATATTCTCTGACTGCACCATGATTTTATCAGCATACACCGGCCCCGGCATGGTAACATAAAAATTCATTCCCTCCATGTCCGGAATATCCTTATCGCCAAACTCACCAACCGGCCCCAGCGGAATATATATAAGTTCTGTCGTGCTGTATCTTAAGCCTTCGGAATAATAATAAGGAGGAATTGTAAGGACCGGATTCCACTCATCATATGGACTCTGAATATAAATCCTGTCAAAAAAAGCACTATCCAGATCAACCTGCAAAAAGTCAAAAGCTGCAGCTTGAACGTTTTCAGGGTATTTATCAAGCTCGGTTGCAGCTATTATTTCTTCATCAGACAGCTCAACATTTCCAAAATAGTCCTTGGGCATCAATGGTAGTGGAACCACATACACATCAGTATCAGGATTTTTCGCCTCTTTCATAAATGCACGCTCCATACTATCCCATTCTCTTGGACCAATTGGTAAAAAAAGCACCGCTTCTCTTCTGAAATCCTGGTCTTTCGGAGGTTCAACTTCAGGCCTTTGGAGCATCTTAGATGTAAACTCAAAACGCGGAATTCTAGCCCCGGTTTCTTTCTCAAAAGCCTTTCTCTGTCCCTCAAAGGTGGGATAATCGTGACCTGCAACACCTTTTTTTATCACATTGTAGTCACGATAGCGTCTTTTCAAAACTTTATTGTATTTATATGGAACCGGAATATAGGTATCTTCAAAGGGAAGTAGTTCCGTTTTTTCGTAAGATTCTTTTTCCTCCCCCTTGCCACCTTTTAGAATCCATGGAAAAATTTGTCCAACTTCATCTGCTTCGTCCTCTGAGACCTCAGCCATAAGCCTTTCTGCCTTGCAATAAAGTGTAATAGCCTTTTCTCTATTTGTTTCAAGTATTGGTTCTGCTTCAGCTAAAAGATGCATTATTGCATCACATCTTTTCCTTTCCTTATCAGCATCTTTGTAGAGGTAATCCTTTAAAAATATATCAACACCGGAAAGCCATGGAAAATTGTTATGCTCATTTAAGTACTTTTCATCAAAACAAATATGTTTATTATTCACTACTCTGGCCAAAAAAAGCCAATGATTCTGCTGCCTTTCATAATCATGAATACAAAAGTTTTCAGGTAATTCTTTATCAGCTATTTCCCTGAATTTCACGTAGTCATATCTTTTCATGCATATATCAAGATCATCATCCCAGGGAACAAAGCCACCATGTCTAACTGCTCCAAGAAAACTTCCCCAGTCAGCATAGTACATAATCTCATGTCTTTTACATATATCGTCAATAACTGTAAGCACATCAAGAGCTGCTGCCCATGACTGTTTAACAGCAGTAGGAATATAAAAGCCATTTCTTATTTCATCTCTAAAAAAGTCAACGCCATGATGCATGAAAAAAACTCCCAGTCGTTATCGTATTTAAGTATATTTTATCACACTATATGGATTTAATCACATTGTTAAACACTTGCAGGCATTTTTGTAATATAATTTATCTATAAACATTTTATCGGAGATTTGTTTATGCTGACAATTCCAGATTCTTTTTTTAAAGCAGAAGAACGAAATGATTTTTATATTCCTGAGCCTATGAAAAAAGCTTGGGCTATTCAGATGACCATGCTTGACAGGACTCTGGGAATTGCCAGGAAGCATAATATTCAGATATGGATGGATTATGGATCTTTACTTGGCACTGTACGCCATAAAGGCTATATTCCCTGGGATGACGATATTGATATCTGTATAAGACGTGAAGACTATATGAAGTTCATATATATTTTACAGGATGAACTTCCAGAGCACTGTCATGTTGTAAGTTTTTATACGGATGAGCGCTGTGATCAGCCCAAAGGTTTTGTTACCAATCGTAAGGTAATCGATATAGGAACCGATCCTGAACAGAAAAAAATATCCAATTTATATTTTAACTGCCCTTATATGACAGGTCTGGACCTATATCCTTTGGATTACGCCCCAATTGACCCCCAAAAGTGGGACTATGTCAGAAATCTCTATAGCGCTGCCTATAGTCTTGCAATGGATATGGAAAGCTACATTGCATCAGGTGAATTCGAAGGGTACCTTTCACAGATTGAAGACATAACCGGTAAAAAGGTTAAGAGGGATGAACATATAAAAAATTCTCTATGGAAACTTGCTGATAGCATAGCCATGATGACAAGGCGGCAGGAAAGTCGGCACATGCTATGGTATCCCGATTCTACTTTCAGAAAAAATGACATGCGAAGAAACACTTCCTGGTACAAAAACACAATACAAAAGCCTTTTGAATTCATGGAAGTTCCCATTCCTGAAGGATACGATGGCGTTCTTTCCACCTGCTATTCCAAGGACTATATGACTCCAAAAAGGGCAAAAGCTGCTCACGGATACCCCTTCTGGGCTGAACAGGAGCGAAAAATCCTTCTTCATAATTACCTGGGAAAAATGAAAGATGTACTTTGATCAGATAGTACTTGATGAGGTGAAAAATTTTGGATAGACAAAAGAGAAAAGATCTAATTGAAATATTCAACATATTAGAAGAGGCAATTGACCATGTAGATAATCTTATGTCTTCTAATACTGACGCCATCTTTTCACTTTTGTCTCAGTGTCAGGAAAGTGCTGTCGTCATTGGAAATACTATTGAAGAATTCTGCGGTCAGGGAACTGATTCTGTCACTGCCCTGGAGCGTTTCTGCGAAGATGTCTATAATTTCTCAGAGAAATTATCCAAAAATACTCCCATTTCAGATGCCGGCATGCTGAAAAAAAGTCTGGAAGATGCCAGACATATCTTTAGTTCTGAATTTCCCATGATAAAAGAGATAGTTTTTTTACCCTGTTCTCCAGATTACTGGGACGGCTTTGACTATATATACAGAAAACTCTCCAAAGACAATAATAATAATCTAAGAGTAATTCCAATCCCCTGGTATGACAGACTTCCAAACGGAAACCTTGATGGTAGTAATCCGCACTTTGACATCGATGGATATCCAAAAGATATCACCCTCATCGCTTTTGATAAATACGACTTCGAAGGTATTCACCCTGATATTGTCTATATTCAGAATGCATTCGACAACCAGAATCTCGGCGCAAGTATATCGCCGCTTTTCTATACAGACTATCTTCATGGGGTTACAGATGAACTAATTTACGTTCCACACTTTGTTTTAACCGAGCCCGAAATTAAAAGTAACGATCAAATAGAAAAGTTAAGAGAATACCTGACAGTTCCCGGCATAAATTATATTGACAAGATCATCCTTCAATCAGAAAATATGAAACTTGCCATGATAAAAATGTTGGCAGGCGATGACCGCGAGCAATATAAAGCTTCATTAGAAAAGAAAATAACATGTGAAGATTTTCCAAGAGTAATGGAAGTAAAAGAATGTCAAAGCGCTGAAATACCTGCAGCGTGGGAAAAGTATATATTAAAGCAGGATGGCAGCAGAAAGAAAGTAATTCTTTATTCAAATTCAGTTTCTGCACTTCTAAGCGAAAACACAAAACTCATCACAAAAATCAAGAGTACTTTTCAGATATTCAAAGATAACAACAATGATGTAGCTCTGATATGGCGTCCTCACCCTCTGCTTAGTGAAGTTATTGCGCAACTCAGGCCTGAGTTTGCAGATTCATATTCATCTCTTATTGAAGCTTACAAGAGCGATGCTATCGGTATCTTAGATGAATCTGACAGCCCGCTTACCGCCATATCAGTTTGCGACGCGTTCTATGGAGATAAAGGCTCTGTATTAGAGCTTTTTAAAGCTACCGGTAAGCCTATAATGGTAGAAAACGTTGATGTTCTCTGATGGTTCGTATTACTCAAATTGCCATATAGATTTTTATTTCTCTATGTGTTATCATTTCTTTGTTACAAGGTGGGGACCTCTATAGGAGAGAAAATGAGTTTAACAAAAGAAGATTTAAATGCCATTGAAGCATTATTAGACAAAAAACTTGGAACACTGGAAAACGATGTCAGCACATTAAAATCTGATGTCGGAACATTAAAGTCTGATGTCAGCACATTGAAGTCTGATGTCGGAACATTAAAGTCTGATGTCAGTACATTGAAGTCTGATGTCGGAACATTAAAGTCTGATGTCGGAACATTAAAGTCTGATGTCGGAACATTGAAGTCTGATGTCAGCACATTGAAATCCGAGATGGTTTCATTAAATGACAGAGTAAGCAATTTAGAAGATGATATGCGGTACATCAAGGTTGACCTTTTGGAAAATAACGTTATTCCAAGATTGTCGACAATTGAGAGTTGTTACACAAGCACTTATGACAGATATAAAAATGGTGCAGAAAAATTTGATGCAGCTTTCAGTGATATTGTAGTTATGAAGGTTGCAATTGCAAAAAATGCTCAAGATATTCAAGAATTACAGTTAAAACAGGCCTAATTTTCTAAAAGAACGAAACACCGGTGCCGTCGCACCGGTGTTTTTTAGTTATTTATTCGTTCCCAAATTAAATACAAATATGTTTTTATATCTGCCTCCGTTCATCTTTTTTGTCTCTCCTAAACCGGCGCAACCGCCTGACGCAATAAGAGAACTACATCTGGACAAAAGAGTAATTGAGAGAATATACTCTGCTCCAAGCAGAAATCCCTCTCTCTTATCTGGGTTATTTCTATGCATATCACCTAGTAGTTGGCCTTTATTAACTGTAAATCTTTCCTGATCTGTGAAGCAAATCTTATCCCCATATTTTTCTTTGAAAAAATCACAATAAGACGCATCTTCAGTAGCAAGATAAATAAAATCAAGGTTCCACTTATTGAGACACTCATCTATTTTTTGCGCAATCATTTCTTTAGTCGCATGTATGCTGTGGTTAGATAAATGCGTATTTACATAATCTGTCCCCCTTGCCAATACTCCCAAAGTTTTTTCGGGATAAGGCAAAAACTTATCTTCTCTTTCCCTGATATAATTTAATACCCTTTTGTTATATATCCCTTTTGGCCAGGTAATCTCAACTCCTTCACTATATTTATCCATAAGCTTCTGCATTATAGTGGCATTATAGAAAAAGGGAGCAAAATATACATTTTTACTTCCGCGAATATCCTCAGGAGTATATCCATCCGGATACTCGTAGAATTTTTTCCAAAAGTCATCATCTTTACTATCCTGATATATACCCAAAAGTCCCCTCGAATCAGTCAGAATTGGTATAGGAATATAGCCCTTTTTCTTGGCATATTTCATGCAGCAAAAAGATTTATTAAACACATTGAAGATGCCCAGATTTCCATAATGAGCATCAAACACCCAAAATTTCTTATCCGGGTTTCTTTCTCCAAAATCTTCCTTGTCAGAAAATAGATAAGTAAACGCCATAACTTCATCATATGTCATAATATGATTTTCATAGCGTGCCATTGGTTCTTCGCCAGGAATACCCAATTTTATCTGTAAATATGTCATCCCGTCAGAAAGACTTTTCATCAATTCTTGATCTAAAGCATCTTCCCATATGCACTCTTTTTCAAGCAGCTCTGGCAGCAAATCAATAACATACTTCCAGTCTTCCCCAACAAACACCAGGCGTTTCCCTGTCCATTTATCAAGTGCTGTCCTGCACAGTTCAACCGAATACTCATTGCACCCAAACAAAAACAGGCACTTATACCCATTTAGAAACTCAAGATCAATATCCCCATTATATTTGTAACTATGAACATATGAATTGGCATACCAAGCAAGGACAGCAATATCTTCGCCTTCATTATTAGTAACCAAAGCATATTCATAATCAGCAATTACATTTTCTGCCTCTCTGAACATATTAAGTGACCAGTTGACTCTGGCATTACTTCCAGCATTACCAATTCTTTTTATAGCTTCTCCATACTTTTGATTATCTATAATCACCATTATCTATAGCCCTCTGCTTATCTTATTGTTCCAAATAATGGCACATCCATCGCAATATGTATTAAAATTCTCTAGCAAAATAGCCTTTTCAAGAGGCCCCTGAAATTTATTGCGGGTTTTAAAATTCACGCAATAATCTTTCATCCATGATAACGTAAGGTAAAATATGGCAACCTTAGCATTTAGCTCCATATTATTGGTACGTACATATGTCAAAGCTATTTCATCAAGTAGTTTTTCATAAATTATCTGGTCAATTTCTATCCCTATTTTTTTCATATCAGATAACAGAATTTCCCTAAGCCAGTACGCATCAACTGCCTTATTACTGTTTTGGGATATTTTACTGATCCCATCAATGTTATGCCTATACGCGTAGACCACATTCCTGATCTCGTATGCATTTTTTACCCTTGGTGCGATAAGATATGAAACTATTGCATCTTCAAACCAATAGGTTTCAGGAAAAGAAATTCCATCAAACAGCTCCGCTCTATAAAGCTTTGCAACCGCAAATCCATCTATATTAAATGGTTCTATTCTCTCTATCTCATTATTGCCATCTAGTTCTGTAAGTTGCTGGTACTCTGTAACATTTTTTACTTTGCCCTGAACTATATCTGCATCAAACTCACAGGCATTTTTGATCATGCATTCCAGTGCGCCCGGAGCCATCCAGTCATCCGAATCCATGAAACAAATGTATTTAGCATCAGCATATATCAGCCCTGTATTCCTTGCTGAAGATAATCCACCATTTTCCTGATGAATGACTAAAGCGTTTTCAAGTTCACCATATTCATCAACAATAGTCCCTGTTTCATCCGCTGAACCATCATCTACAATTATGAACTCAAGTCTATATGTTGTTTTTTGCTTTAGCACAGAATCAATCGCAGTTTTAACATATTTCTCCACGTTAAAGCATGGGATAATAACAGCCAGGTCATATTGATTTTTATTTAAGTTCCTATCAGTGATACAGGAAATATCTCTTTTAGGATCTATACTGTTAAGATATTCTCTTGATATGATCAATTGTTCTTCAGTCATTATTCACCCAACAAGATTCTGCATTCTCTTCATTATCTCTTCCAGATTATTTTTTAACGCGCTGTTCTGCTTCAAAAGATCCTTTATATATAATTCTACTGTTTTATCCATAACGGCAGTATAAACAAAATCCTTTAGCAATCTCTCATAGTAGCTTGTTCTTTTTGCATAATCCCACCAAAGCCTTTCGATATCAAAGTGAACGTTTTCATTATTCCAGGGCTTTGCGCCTGCAAAATGGACTATTGCAACCGCCTCTTTCACTTCTTCGTATGTTATTTTCGCATTGTGTGCAAGTCTGGCGAAAAGATCATACACCATGCAATCAGCATATCCGACACTTCTCCAATGGACCCAGTTCAAAATATCCTGATCCGGCGCTTCCATCTTGTAATCCCAAGCATCAATTGCGTCAAGATATGTTTGAAAGGAATACTTTTCACGAAGTTTTTTAACATTAAGCAACATTACACCTGCATTAAAGTACCTGTATCCGTTTTCATATGCTTCTCTAAACATCTCATTATGCTTAGGGCCATATGTTTCCGGCTCATTAAGACCACACTTATCATCACAGGCTATAATTTCAGTTTCCCCAAATTCATAGGCATAGAAGCTATCTAGTTCCTTATTTATCACCATATCACCATCAAGATACAAAGCTCGTTCTACCTCGGTGGGCAATAATTCCAACATCATCAACCGATAATAGGTTTCAATGCTCCACTGATCATTGTGTGGAAGTTTTGAACTGAATTTTGTTCTATCAACATAAAGTGGGTGAATGTAAACGCCATTCTTATTCAGTTCATTCTGAATTTGCTTAATATCTTCTTCAGTAAGCTCGCTGTGTAAAAGATAAGCATCAACTTTTGTTCTTTCATTAACTCCCAATGAACACAACATGACTACAGTATAGGGTATATACTTTCTGTTAAGTGCTGTTATTACATTCATAGAATCATCACCTTATCAGCTTATCAACTATCTGCTTAGCTTCATTAATAGCTTTTTTATATTCTTCTTTTCCGTCTTCAAGTTGTAATACTATTTTTTCAAGTGATGGATTTGACAGTGCCTGTTCCAACAATACTTCCATCAGTTCTATATTAATCGGTGTAAGCGCTGCGTAGTCCCACCATAACTTTTCTATTTCATATCGCGTATTATCAAAACTCCATGGCTTTGTTCCTGCAAAATGAACTATTATATTGTCTTTTTTCACTTTTTCGTAGGACCAGCCATCGTTGTAGGCAAGCTTTGCAAAAAGATCATACTTCTCCCACTGTATTATTTTTACTTTATCATGGTGAACATAATTCAATATATCCTGATCAGGAGCTGCCATCTCATAATCCCATTCTTCCATGGCTTTTAGATAAAAAGAAAATGAATAATGCTCTCGCATCTGAGCTATGTTCATCAATAAAACGCCAGAGTTAAAATATGAAAACTCCTCTCCATACAAGGGAAGGAGCATTTCTCTTACCTTGTCCGTGTAATTGCCCATAACATTGGTGTTATTAGAATCAAGAGCCGCCATAATATCAGCGCCTTCAAAATCAGAAAAATAAAGATCATCCAAGGCCCCATGTACAATGACATCTACATCCACATAAAGGACTCGATCGACATTATCAGGAAGTTTCTCAGGAAGAAAAAGCCTGTAATACATTTCACTACTCCAATCCACGGTGGTAGGGAGTTTTAGGTTCTCTATATCTGCCGAAACATCTATGGTATTTACTTTCACATCATATTTTTTTAGACAATTCTCAATCTTTTCTATATCTTCTTTTTGCAGTTCACTATGAAGAATAAAAATCTCATTGTGACACGTGTTGCTTTCACAAAAGGATGTCAGCATCACAATAGCGTAGTTGATATACTTTTTATTAAAAGAAGCTGCAAGATTCATACGATTCCCTTATCATTCATTTCAATAATTGCAATATCAAGATCACTAATTCTTCCGATTACATTTTTATTTTCCCTATATGGTGTTTTTATTATTTGCTTTGCCAAAGCTCTTAATCTATTGAGTTTTTTTTTTCTCCCTTGTCAAGGCGGGTAAAAAACTTATCAAGGCAGTCTATACTAGCACCATATTTCCTAATGTTTCTCATGAGACACCTGTTAACACCGTAAGAATATAGTTGAACAATTTCATATTCGATTGCCTGTCTGCATTCTTCATAGTTATCCATCACGGAAGTTACATTATATATCGCACTCATTGCGCCATATATGGAGTTATAATATGTTTCAAAATCAATTGTCTTTGTTGCAGAATCAAAGGTATCGCAATATTTATATAGAATTTCTTTTACATTTCCTATACTTTTCGCTCGCATCAACATATAAGTAAGTATTTCTGAATCTTCAAGGCATAAGATATTCTCCCGCATTCGTATTCTTGGATCATTCCATAATTCTCTTCGGATAAGCCTCGTAACAAGATATCCACCTGCTACAATCAGGCTATTTCTTTTGGTTGCATTTAGTTCACCGGTATCATTATCTCCAGTATATAATCTGGCTTCATCAGTGGCTTCACGGTAAAAGCCACAATCAACCATATCGTAGTTTCCTTCTGCCGCCTTGGAATATAGAAGTTCATACATATTGGGAACAACATAGTCGTCACTATCAACCAAGCCTATATATTCACCCGTTGCCACTTCAAGTGCCTGATTTCTTGCGCCTCCTGGACCTCTATTCACTTCAGAATTAATTATTTCAACCTTATCAGGAAATTGTTTTTTACATCTTTTCATAATTTCCCATGTATCATCTTTGGAGCAATCATTAACCACTATTACTTCAATTTCCTGAAGTGTCTGATTAACAAGACTTCCAAGACACCTTGCAAGAGTATCATGCGCATTATAAGCAGGAACTATAACACTGACCTTTTTCATCCAAGAAGTACCTTTCTAATTTCTTTTGTTACCACTTCATAACGGTTATCCCATGTGTCATATTTAAGCGCTGTCTGATATCCTTCAATTGCAATATTCTCTGCCTTTTCAGGATCATTAAGTAAAGACACCACGTCTCCGGCCATTTTGACAGGATTATTAAGATCAAAATAAACTATATTTTTATTATTCTTGTAGTGTTCATTTAGATACTCGCTAAAATCAGTAACACATACTGCTCCATGCAACATAGAGTTAAAGTTTTTTTCACTGCATCCTCGTTTAAACCACGGAATAAAACACAATGAAATTTTTGAATCGTCTAAAACATCTAGTATCCTATCCGGCTCAATCCTTGCATTAATTTTAATATTTTCACCATAAGGATAATTTTCATCTTCCCATCCGGTTCCATAAACTTCCACATTTACCCCAGCATCAGATAACGCTTTCATTCCCGCAAGTTTAGTAATACGCCTTACCGTTGCTTCTATGCTCCAAGCTGCAGTTCTATTTACTTCATAAATGTCTCTTTCGCTAATATGATTCTGATTTTGTAAAAGATATATTTCTATCGCCTTTTCTGTTGTAATGGTTGTATCATTTAGCATCATCCCTATAACTTGTCTATATAGCTCTGCCCCATTATCAGAAAGAGTGTCTATTGAATTGTAATAATCTACTCTTTCATTGCAGTTTCCCATATACAGGACATCTATACTTCGATCTGTGTATCTTTTGATTTTTTCAGATGAAGTAGTACCACCATTAGGCGAAAAGACAACCTTTTTAACTAATTTATAGTATTTTCGTATAAAATCCACATGATTTCTGTCCAGTGCAAAGACATATAAATCGCAAGGTGGTCTTAACATAGTATCTTCAAAATTTCTTGGATGATCTACTATATAATCAAATACCGGAATAGAATTTTCCTTCCAAAAATTACCACCCCCATCGGCCATTAAATGCACTCCAATATTATTAAAAGTGAACATAGCCGTTTCAGGACGCGTCGCATATTCATCAAATTCGAGGCAGTTATATGTTTCAGGTCTGTTTACATCAACAACATAATAATCCTCGAATGTAGAACTTTCTTCTATGTATTTAATATATTGGCCCACAAAAAAAGACAATTCAGCGTGTCTGCCTTGGAATAGAATAATATGCATATCATCGCTCCTATCGTATATATTTATTATATCGTGATTATAAGAATTTGTCTTTTCGTTTATAGCAAAGAAAAAGGGCTCCGAAAACCGGAGCCCCTTTTGGTAGTTGTAATTTTTCAAACGACAACTTGTTCTTATGAACTTTTTATTAACCGAGAAGTGAAAGAACACCCTGATTGGACTGATTAGCCTGTGCCAGCATTGACTGTCCAGCCTGTGCAAGGATGTTATTGTTAGAATACTTAACCATCTCGGTAGCCATATCTGTATCACGGATCTGTGATTCAGCACTCTGAGTATTCTCAACAACGTTATCAAGATTCTTGATAGTGTGCTCAAGTCTGTTCTGGATAGCACCAAGGTTAGATCTCATTGTTGATACGTTAACCAGAGCGTTCTTGATTGCCATGATAGCATTCTTAGCGAGTGAATGGCTCATTACACTGATCTGATCTCCGCCACCTTCAACAGTAGGAGCTTTTGCGTCTGATCTCTTGCTTCCATCAACTTCCTCACTAGTGTATTCCTTCTTATCGCCAAGTTCACTTACTTTAGTTGCTGTAGTTGTTTTTCCAGTAGAATTAATCTTAGCTGAAGGAAGAGCTGCTACACCGAGAATAGATGCACTCATTCTCTGAATGTCTACCTGGATCTGATTCTGACTGTTTGTCTCAGAACCAACCTGAAGCTGCTTGCCTGTGAATGTACCATTAAGAAGCTTTGTGTTGTTGAACTCTGTTGCCTCAGCTGTACGTGTAATCTCTGTTGAAAGAGCTGCAACTTCCTGCTGGATGTATGCGCGGTCTACTGTCTGCAATGTGTCATTAGCAGCCTTTGTAGCCAACTCGTTCATTCTCTGAAGCATATCATGTACTTCGTTAAGTGCACCTTCAGCTGTCTGTACTACAGAAATACCATCCTGAGCGTTGGAAGAAGCCTGTGTAAGACCTCTTACCTGACGTCTCATCTTTTCGGAAATCGCAAGACCTGCTGCATCGTCTGCTGCTCTGTTGATCTTGTAACCGGATGATAACTTCTCACTTGATTTTGCCTGAATACCAGTTGTGATACCAAGCTGTCTGTTTGAGTTCATCGCTGTAATGTTGTGTTGTACTACCATAATATATTCCTCCTTGAATTTGTACGGCAGCATCCTTGCTGCTCGTTTGCCTTGTTTATGAAATAGTTACTAATGCTGGCTTAGAAACTATCTCTGTTTTGTATTACACCTTTATTATCGACTATAATTATAAAAACTTTAGGGGTATTTTTAAAAAAAATATATAAATTTTCTTTTTATACTAAAACAGGCTCCAGTACTGAACCGGAGCCTGCTAAATACTCTATTTTTACTGAAGAAGTGAAAGAACACCCTGATTTGTCTGATTTGCCTGAGCCAGCATTGACTGGCCAGCCTGAGCGAGAATATTGTTGTTGGAATATCTAACCATTTCCTCTGCCATATCTGTATCACGGATCTGAGATTCAGCTGCCTGAGTGTTTTCTACTACGTTATCAAGGTTCTTAATTGTGTGCTCAAGTCTGTTCTGAATAGCACCAAGATTTGATCTCTGTTCTGAAATTTTCTGAAGTGCCATCTTGACCGCCATGATAGCATTCTTGGCAAGTGAGTGTGTCATTACACTTATCTGGTCATCTCCAAGATTCTTAGGCGTTGCCGCATTACTTGCTGAAAACTTTGTATTCTTCTGTGCCGGGTCATTAAGCCATGTAGCCGGATCACTTTTTGCCAATGCAGCCACTCCAAGAAGGGATGCACTAAGTCTATCAATATTTATAGGAATCTGAGCCATAGAATCTGTCTCTGATCCAACCTGAAGCTGTTTATTAGTGAATGTACCATCAAGAAGCATCTGGTTATTAAACTCTGTAGATTCAGCTGTACGTGTAATTTCAAGAGAGAGCTGATTCATTTCAGATTGAATATATGAACGGTCTGTTGACTGAAGAGTATCATTGGCAGCCTTAACAGCAAGTTCATTCATACGCTGAAGCATGTCATGAACTTCTACCATAGCACCTTCAGCTGTCTGTACCGCCGAAATACCATCCTGAGCATTGGCAGAAGCCTGTGTAAGACCTCTTACCTGACGTCTCATTTTCTCGGAAATAGCAAGACCTGCTGCATCGTCCGCTGCTCTATTGATCTTGTAACCTGATGATAACTTTTCGCTAGACTTAGCCTGGATATCAGTTGTGATTCCCAACTGACGATTTGAGTTCATCGCTGTGATATTGTGTTGTACTACCATTATTTAATCCTCCATGAACGGGGCCCGCTTCCTTGCTGCCATTCCTTTCTTTTTTATTGTGCAGCTTATCGCGGAGTCCCTTCCATGGCTGCTTTTGTTTTGTTTTCACTAGTATTATCGGCAGCTTTTCCGGCAACTTAACCCTTTTTTGAAATAATTTTTTGTTTTTTTTGAGCAATTTGAAATTTTTTTACATTTTTTTATTTTTCCTATAAAGATAAAAGAGCTTCACGCCGATATATGGCGGAAGCCCTTAAGTACTAATTCTTATTGTCCAAAAACTGGGGTGGTATATCTTTGAAATTGTTCATTGTCTGATAATAGTTAAATGCGGCTGCCGAAGTCCGTCTACTATAGTTCATTTTTTCTCTTGCACTACTAAAATATTCCTCGGCAAGTTTTTTATTTCTATGCTCGGCAGCTTCAATTGAAGCGCTCTTCCCTGTAATCTCCTGAATTAAATCCTGCATGCGCCTGATCTGATCCTTGTACTGATCTTTGTGATCACTGACTTCCTCTTTTACCCTGTCAAAGAGCGTCTGAAAACCATCATCCAGTGCAATTATCTGCTCAATCAGTTCTCCCTTCACATCAAGAATATTGTCAAACGCTTTTTCATCTACATTAGATACATCCTTGAGGATATCTGTCTGTTTTTTGTTCTCGTCCTCAATCTTCTTCATGATCTCAAGTTTCTTGATCAGACTTTCTTCCAACATGTCAAGACTGGCTGATACCATTTTTACCCCCTTTGGCTTTTGAATCACGCATCCTTTACATATACATGGTTTGCTTTCATCACTTCAATCCAATTATCTCGAATTGAGTGCATGTGCTTGTTGACCTCTGCAAGTATATCTCTGTCTTTACCTATATTGGCCTCAACAAGTCTCCTTGCAATATAAGAATACATATTTTCAAAGTCCTGCGCAACAGGGTATTTCATATCAAGTGTATTTCTTAAATAGTCAATTATTCGTTCGGTTTTTACAATATTCTCATGAGCTTTTGAAATATCATTCTTCTCAATAGCTACATCAGCAATATTTAAAAACTTTATTGCTCCGTCATAGAGCATCAGAGTAAGTTCCGGACCTGATGCACTCATGACTTTGTTGGTCTGATATTGATTATACATTGCACGATGCTGTGACTGTAATGTTGGCATAAGCGCTCCCTCGCATTTTTCATATTTCTTTACTGACTAGATCCTGTTCCAAAGAAACTTGATAATGAACCACTTGCACTATTAACCTTGGCCAGGGCTGTTTCCATTCTTGAAAACTTCGTGTATAACTTATCCTGAGCTGCCTCAAGTGCTTTCTGCGCTGTGTCTATCTTGTCATTATAGGCACTGTATTGTGAAGCCATAAGTTTGTCTTCATAGATGGTGAATGAGCTGCTATATTCAGTACCTTTCATAAGATCAGACAACTTTGAATATAGACTTCTTGATAACTGGATAAAGAAATCCTGAACCATATCCGGATCTGACTTAATATACTTATTCAAAAGATCTGTGTTACCACTAACAGTATCATCATCAGGATCGCCATCAATATGAAGAAGGTCTCGCTCATTCTCTTCAGCCCCGAAATAATCCGCCGTTGTAATTCCAAAGGAAGCAAGCCCAATATTCTTTGTCTCGCCATCCTTTGTCGTTACTGAAAATCCCTGTGCCATTATGCCCCTTAGAGCAGACCTGACAGTAGAAATGGTTTCGTCTCCACTAAGAAGGCCATCCTTGATCTTGTTCTCCCATTCCTCGACTTCCGTTTCGCTCATTGCCTCTTTTTCATCGTCAGTGAGCATTTTGTACTTGCTGGCCTTATCAGCATTATAAAGAGTAGCAAATTCCTTCATCAGATTATTGTACTCTTTTATCATAGACTTAATGTTATCATAGATACCACTTGTGTCCTGCTTTGTTGTAAGCTGGATACCTGTTACCTTTTCATTGGCTGTGATAGTAAGTCCATTGATTTCAAAAGTGTTTGAATTGGATTCATACTCAACACCATTAAGCACAATCTTAGCATTAGCTCCTGCGACATAGTTGGAGCTATCCGCCTCAGAAGAAACCTCATTACCATCACCGTCATACAGTCCAAATCCAAGTGCTGACATAGCATCTGTTGATACCAAATGGAAGGCTGCTGCTTCGCCGGCCTCTTTAGCCGATACAAAGAATCTATTATTATTCTCGTCAAAGTTAAAATTGAGTTTTGTCTTTGTTTCAGAAGACGATGCATTTTTTAATTTGGATAGAACATCATTTATTGAATCTGTAGCTTTTACATCCACAGAAATAACATCAGTTTCACTATCTCCAATAGCAAACTTAAGTGTTCCTCCATCTTCAAGCCCTAAATCTTTCATCTTTGTTGATTTAGTAGCATTACCATTCTCTGTTGTTAGCTTTTTGCCTGTTAGATAAGCAGCTGTTGAAAGTGAAGTGATATCAAGTGTCTGCGAAGTCTCCATTGCACCTTCGCTTGTCACAATAGACACAGCGCTGGTATTGGACGCAGTCGTAGTTTTCTTGGTATAAGCAGTTGAAAATCTCAGGTTACTAAGCGCTCCATTGTAAAATGAAGTTACTTTCTTATTTAATTCTTTCCACTTCTCCTGCTTCCACGTCAGCTTCTTTTGATCGCCAGTATAAGTATTTACCTTATCCTGCTTGGTCTGTGTCAGCGCGGTTATGATACTTTCAGTATCAAGCCCAGAGTTCATTCCTGTTATTCTGATAGGCATAAGCATTCTCCTTTCTCAATCCATGAGCGTGTTACATTGACTTCCATGTCAATTTTCTGTTGCAATCACAATGTTTCTTATTGATTGCAACATGTTTTTATCTTTTTTCGTCTACCATGATGCCGGCGATTTCCCAAACCTTGGCGATCATATCCAAAGTCTCATCCGGTGGAAATTCTTTGATTACTTTCTTGGTTTCCTTATCCACCATCTTGATGGTCACACGATTTGTCTTCTCATGTATACCAAAGACAGCTTCGGCATTGGATCTGACATTTTTAGCCATTTCAGAGATGGCCTTTTTAACCTTCTCATTATCAGCCTGAATCTGTTCTTCAGTAGCTTCTATCTTGCTCTGACCATCCGAATAGTTCTGGGCGCCACCCTGAGCACCACCATTAGACCCGGACGCATTATCCGCGGTCTCAACCTTTAAATCCACGTTTTGAGTAGTGCCAGCTGCTTCTGCATTTGCAATTTCAGAATGCGACTGACTCTGCTCCTGTACCTGTGTTCTTACCTGTGGCTGTGCCTGCTGAACAAGAGGCGAAAAGCCATTAATTGCTTCCATTCCCATAATTCATATACCTCCGTGTCTGAACAAGGAACCTGCCTTATCATAAACGTTACATCCCGTTATTGGTTTATATAGCATTTCTTATCCTCTATATCGGAATGTGCGTCAGAATCTTTATAGGTTTAAATAAAAAAATCCTAAAATTTATAAAAATTTTAGGATTTTTCATCAAGAATCATTGGAAGCAACTTTGTATACGCAAAATTTTCCAAAACTTTCTTTTGTCCGTTAATTGCAATCTGTTTTCTTTCGTCATCATGTCTGAGATAATAAGCCACTTTCTGAATCATGTCCTCCGGAGTATATGCCATAACAAGGTCCACTCCATCTTCAAAGTACTCTGCAATCTCTGCCTGATAATTTGTAACCAGAAAGCCCCCTGCTGCCAGAATATCAAGAACTCGTAGTGGCACTCCCACCAAGATCGACCTAAGCGAGATATTTAGATTTATCTTACTCCTATGAAATACTCGCGGCATCTTGTCAGTATAAGACGCAACTCCAAGATTGCAGACTCCATCAATAGGCTTGGCTCCCGGCATGGTATAAAGAACTGTATCAAATTGCCTGCCCATCTGCTCCAGTATGTTGTGACGCTCGTTTACAGTTACTTTCTTCCTAAGTATATCCAGCATAACACCGTCATAATCAATCTCATACTTGCCGGTCTGCTCAAACTTTATATATTCTCTAAGTTCTTTTATCTTTTCCTGAGGGTATATTGAACTTTCAGTAAAAAAATCCTGCCCAAAGACCTGTTCCTGCGCCTTTATTACTGCATCAGTATAGCCTTTCAAAGCCGGAGGCAGAAACTTAACCTGATCATAAAAATTAAATTCATTATCATACAGATTCCCCAGAAAGCTCACATCATGCTCATAAACTATCTCTCCACCTGTCTCATCATCAAGCTTCCTGCACAGCTCAGATAATCTCTTATCATTAACTCCCAAAGGTGAATATCTGACTGTAGAAACTCCTTTACCCAACAATCTCTTATAAAGCATTGAATCAAAAACAAATATCCTGTTCACCGGGTTATTTGTTACATGAGAATCCAGCGTATAGTGCGGGCAGTCAAACACCCAGCTCACATAGGGCATTTCGTATTTTTGGCATGCCTCTGAGATATTAGGAAAAAAGTCAAAGCTAAACAAGAGGTCATAATATCTCTTGGCATCATCGCCTTTTTTCTCACAAAGACCTCTTATCTTCTCATCCATCTCCTGTGTCAGGTCAAATCCATGCATATCAAGCTTAAACACGTCAACCTGATGTCCAAGCCTTCTCATTGCATCCCTGCAATCCTCACCATTAAATTCGTCCCAGTCATAATAAAGAATTCGCATCATTTAACCTTTAAAAAGGCTGCTGCCCAATGGGACAGCAGCCTCTATTATCATAAATGTACTTACAACAACTTCTTAAGAGCATCAATTCCGGCAACATCTGTTGCTTCTTTATTCTCATTCTGAATCTGGATATAAACTTCTTTTCTGTAGATTGGGATTTCCTTTGGTGCAGAAATTCCAAGCTTTATCTGGTCGCCTCTGATATCCAGTACTGTGATCTCAATATTATTATTGATGATGATTGCTTCATTCTTTTTTCTTGATAATGCTAACATTCGCTATCCCTCCATGGTTTTGTAGTTGTGCAGGTATAAATCTCCCCATCCCTGCTATATTTCTAGTAACTTTGATCACCCTTTTTCTTTATTCTTCTGAAGGATGTCGTAAATCGGAAACTTCACCGGATATTCATCATTATCAATAATTGTCTGGGAAGCCTTCATTTCTTTTGTATTAATTATAAATGGTCCCTTGAGATTTACAGTCATCTTGGTAAGATCATGTGGCACGGTTACTGTAACAAGAACCAGCATATCATCCTCAGCCAGTTCGCCAATGGCCTCTACCTCTGTCTTATCAACAAGTGGCTTATAATCAGGGCAAACAACAAGCGGATCCATAACCGGCATTGCAAAATTCGGCTCATCGATGGACTGAAGCCACTTGATAGTATTTGATCCCTGCTCTTCATCATGCATAAGGGTAAACTTCTGAAGGTCAGGAAAGCCTATGATACCGTTTGGAAAGCAGATTATCTTACTGTCATCAATTTCAACTTCTCCGAAAATCCTTGTCGTTAATTTCATTATGTAACCTCCATGCTATCATATGTACATATGTATATTGGTGTCACGATGATGAAGAGGTTCTCTCCTATCACCATTAATTATATACGTTATTTCGTCATTGTGCTACAAATAATTAATACCCATCAGATATAATTTATAAGAGAACTCTGACTGATCTTACCTGTAGCCATAAGACTTGCTTCATATGTTACCTGGGCTGAAGTAAGCTGTGTAACAGTCTCAGCAAGATCAATATCTTCGTTGTCAGACTGCAAAGTCTTAAAGGTAGTTGTCTGGCTCATTAGTCTGGTACTAACCAGATCAAGTCTCTTTGACCTGGTTCCGTTTTCTGTAACCGCAAGGTTCGCTGTATCAAGGGCCTTCTGCATGGAAGTGATCTTGTGTTCAAACTCCTTCTGAAGCGTTATTCTCTGGCTGTCATAGGCTTTCTGTGCTGCTTCAATCTCAATCTTAAGCTTTTCTTTTACAGCTTCATCTGTAGTTACTGCCAGTTTTTCATTGAGAGTTTTCAGTGTTCCATTCATCTGCTTAAGCTCATTTATTATGTTATCAAGGTCATCCACATCTCTTTTAACACTGGTTGTGAAAACCGCGTCTGCTGTTGTATTAACAACTACAGACTGGGCAAATCCTACATCGTAGGCAATATCATGAGCTGCAGTTCCATGGTTATAAAGAATCGTGCCCTCTTCATCAGTATATGTGCAATTAAAAAGGTTCTCCGGCTTAATATCGCCAGTACTCCATTCCTTCTTGTCATAGACAACGTCGATAGAATTGGCATTGATAAGGTCAGGAAGCGTTGAGAGCTTATTAGTCAGCTCTTCATTTAAAAGAATCTCTCCGGTAACCGCATTTAAATATGCCACAGAGCCGGTGGGCTGATCATTTATCTCATTATAAAAATCATCGATTTCAGCATCATCACTGGTTGTATAAATAATATTCTCAGGCTCTATCTCAAGTGTCGTCTCAACATAGGATGAATGAATACTTCCATTTCCGGTGACATTCACTATATTTTTTGAATATGTGCCATCGCCGTTTTCAGTAACGATATTATCTACTATAGTGTAGGTTCCATCGCTGTTTACTGTGGCAACTGCAGTATTTCCGTTATATTCAAGGTCCATTGTGTAGGTCTGACCAATAGCAGGCAAAAGAGGTATTGTATACTGAACCTGCTGTCCCGATGCATTTGTATAGGTAACGGTGGTCTTCTGCACAGACTCTATGTTTGTTATGCCTGATGCTACATTGTCACTCTGACCTGTGGAATCATACACACCATTTTCATCCATTTTGAAAACATATTCTTCAGTTTCAGTCTTTCCTGTAATCGTATAGGTAGCATCAGAATTTTGGCTAACAGTATAGGTAATGCCATCATTGGTCACAGAAAAGCTCTCGCCTTCAGCTGTGTCCTCATTCATAGGTATTGATGCGTAATGGGTATATCCCTCTGAAGTAGTAAAGGTCAGTTGAACAATCTTGGTCGTATCATCCACAGCACTTGTAGCCGGCTGTAAAAGAGATTCTCTCCATTTAAGCTGCGCTGTATTGCCATCATTCTTCTTATAATTCAAAGTGTCATAAGACAGTCTCAATCTTCCAACATTTACTTCAACAATGTCGCTCTGATAAACTGTCTCCGAGCTATCATTTAGGATATTCTCTGAGCTAAGCTTACTCATTCCGGTAACTCTAGTGGAGGTACCGATATTCCCTGCATTAAACTCATCGTTTATATCCGTATAATCTGCAGTTGTTGTTCTGTCAAAAGAAAGAGCGTTATCCGTTCTGTACCCGGTAAAAATGTACCTTCCTGCAAAATCCACGTTACCTGTTGAGTAGTACTCTTTTGAAAGAGCTCCCATCTGAGTAACGATAGTAGAAAGGTCATCCAGAGTAAGATCCATGTTGGCGCCCTTGGTTGCCTGCTTTACGCAATCAGTCAAAACGGCCGTAACTGTAGAAAGAGCATCCGCTGTAACATCAAGCCAGCTCTCGGCATCCTTGGCATTCTTTTCATAATATTGGGAAATCTGTGTGACACTGCTTCTGAGTCTCAGAGCTCTGATAGCAATAACAGGATCATCCGAGGGTCGGGTTATCTTTTTACCTGTAGACATCATGGTGTTTAGCTGATTCTCGGTGATCTTGTTGTTATTGATATTATAAAGAGAATTGTTCTGCATTATTTTGTTGGTGATGCGCATAAATATTCCTCCGGTTGACTTTCCATGTCAAAATAATGCATCCTTGCATATTATTCCTACACATATATAATCGGCAGATTATACTCCGGTCTGAAGTATCAGTCTGTCATAAATTTCCGAAAGAGTCTGGATCATCTTGGAGGAAAGAGAATATGCATTCTGGTATTTAACCAGGTTTGAAGCTTCTTCGTCTTCATCGACACCGGCATCCGAAAGTCTCTGATTCTTAATGGTCACTTCAAGTGCATTATAGGTGTCCTCCAAAGTTCCGGCGTTACTGGAATTAAGTGCCACATCCGCCAAAACCTTTGTAAGGAATTCACCTGATGTTGATCCTCTGAATATCTTTTGTGTGTCCAGCATGGTCTTGAACTTGGTAAGATTTCCAAATTCAGATTCTCCCTCTGTAATATCGGCCTTTGTGGCAAGTCTGTCCGCATTGTCCATCAGCACAGAATTGACCGCAAAGTTTCCACCATTCAGGCTGTAGTATCCCTTATTTTCAGAAAGAGAGGTCAGCTGCTCGTAGCTGTACTGAGCGGCTGAGTTAGTATCCATTGATCCTGTAAGCATCGCTACACCCTCAAGAGAATCTGAAGTATAGCCGCCTACCATTATTTCATTTACTTCTTTTGAAAACTGTCTTATCCACTCATTCATCTGAGACATGTAATAAGGAAGTCCCTGGTATTCATTGGCAAATCCAATATAAGCAACCCTGTTTGAATCAGGAATACTTGTCAAAGACTCCTCATCTATCGTAAACACATAAGTGTGCTCGCCATCATATTCCCATGAATCGTACTTATAGTCCTTGTCGCCTATGTGGATCTTTCCATCAGCAGGAATCGTGCACATGGACATATCCATAAGATGAGTATCTGAAACTTCAACCGTAACCCTTACGGGGCTTACCTTATCATTAACTACCGTACATTTTCCGTTAAAATAGTGATTATTATTGCCATCACGCATTGCAAGAAGCCCCTGAAGTTCGCCGCCAATTATCCTTGACTCAATGGCAAAATCAGAGAGCTCTTTTACGTTATCTCCGTCCTTGTAATTACCGCTCCCCCACTTAAGTTCATAAAGACCTGACACATCATTCTGGTTAACAGCGCCGTCTTCATCCCTTGCAACCGGAATAAGTTTCCTGTATTCATAGGTATCAACGAGCTCATATGCACCGGCCACCCAGATCTGATATCTTGTAGCACCGGTAACTCTGTCCGGATTGTTCTCATCAACTACCGGAGTTTCTTTGGTCTCAACTGAGATCATCTTGGAGAGCTCATCTACCAGCATATCTCTTTTGTCCCTGAGCTCGTTGGCCTTGGCCCCTGTCATCTCAATGATATTGATCTGCTTATTTATAGAAGCCACTTCCTGAGAAATTGAGCTGATTCTGTCTGCGCACAGCTTTATCTCAGAATTGACATCGCTCTGAAGTCCCTGAAGAGACGTATAAACATTGTTAAAATATTCCGTCAGCGCCTGCATGCTTGATATATAGGCGGTCTTGGTCTCTGTCGTACCTGCAGCAGTCCTTACCGATTCAAGAGCTACTTCCATCTTAGAGAAAAGAGATGAGAATCCGCTGCTTCCATCGTCTTCAAGATACTGCTCTGCAAGCTTTGTGTAATAGTTTTTCTGTGATACCTGCCCCAGGAGCTGTTCATTGTTTCTGAACTTCACATCATAAAAACTATCGCGAACTCTTTCTATTGCGATAGTCTCAACGCCTGCACCGGCACATCCATATCTCGCAAATACCCTGAGGGCATCTGATGCCTCCTGTTTTACCTTCTGCCTGCTGTAACCATCAGTGTTGGCATTTGCTATATTATTTGCAGTTGTATTTAATGAAGCGTTGGCAGCTCTAAGTCCTGAAGCTGCGATATTAAGTCCAAAAAACTGAGAAGTCATAGGTTTTCCTCCTATAAGGAGCTAATCATCCCTGTAATCCACAAAGATCAAAGATTATGCTCCTAACGTACTGACAAGATGCTCAAGCATCTGACTTACTACATTTATGTATCTGCTGGATGCGTTATATGCATTCTGAAACTGTATCATATATTCAAGTTCTTCATCACTTGATACTCCGACGATCTGCTCTCTTGCCGCAGATACCGCTGAAACCGTCTGCTCCTGGGCCTCTTTTACGCTGTTATGTACATCGCCGGAATTGGCAACCTGTGATACCAGACTGTTATAGTAAGTGATAAAACTGTTTCTGCTTGCAACGTTCGGGTTCAGCACATATTTTTCACTGGTAAATGCTGCCCTGAGCGCCTCTGTTGTATCATTGTCTTCATTTCCATCTTTTGTTCTGAAGGTAAAAGTCGTAGGGTCTTTTAACAAAATAGGATTTATCTGAGTATTCTTAATAGTAAAACCTGTAGTTACCGAGCCTGCAGGATGATCATCATCAATATCATAGGTAAGAGCATCAGTCTTATTGGCTACCACAAACATTGCAAAATCTGAAGTTGTTCCAAGGCTGTTATCAAGCGTTGCCGGATTACTTTCTGCATCTTCCATGATCTGATTTATCGCAGTCATGATATTGTGGATCATCTGGTCGAACTCCGCCTGAACATTCATGATCACTGAATTAGCGATATTTGAATTGTAATAGTCTTCGCTTTCAGTTATGTCATGATATGTAGCGTTGTGATCACCTCTTGCCAAAAGAACTGACTTAAGCTTTCCAACATCGGTATTAGTAGAAGTTGAGATTGTTTGCGTCAGGTCGTATAAGTGGCCGCCCGAAATAGATGTGATTATCTCTTCTCCGTACATGTTATATTCTTTTTTGGCTGCGTATTCCCAGTATGGTGTGGCATATCCAACAGGGCTGTCCAAAGTTGTATCTATTCCGATATGATTGACGTGATCTGTTGTAACAAAGGATGATCCTTCAAAAAGAACTGTCACATTACCAAAAACATCCTCTGTATACTCTATTCTTCCCATTTCGCCAAGCTTATCCAAAAGATTGTTTCTCTCATCCCTTAGGTCGTTGGCTTTTTCATGTCGTCCTGATTCTATGCTTACAATATCTTCATTGAGCGTTCTTATCCGGTCGCCGTAACTGTTTATGTTATTAACCATTTCATATACGGACAGATCAAGGTTTTCCTGATAGGATACCATTCCGTCGTAAACACTTTTGGCTCTGGTTAAAAACTCGTTACACCTTGTTACAAGAGAACTCTGCGTAACTGCTGAACAAGGATCCTTTGCCAGCTCCTGAACTGCAACCCAGAGGTTGTTGAGTGACTCAGCAAATTCTGTCCCGTTCATTTCCTGAAGCTGATCCTCGATCTCTTCAAGGGCCTTCTGTGAAATATCATAAAAAGCGTATCTTCCGGACTCCAGCCTGTAGGAAATATCCAGAAAATCGCTTCTTACCTGCTTACAGTTATTATATTCAACACCTGTACCAATCTGTTTCCAGGCGATGGCCTCATTTCTTTTTTCAAGAGTCTGATAAGCTCTTGTTCCCTGTGAGACCTGCTGCCTTGTGTAGCCCAATGTATCAACATTAGCCAGGTTATGTGCAGTTGTATTTAATGCGTTTTGTGATGTTGCCAGACCTGACTGACCAACATACAGATTAGCCATAAGTGACATATGCTGCCTCCTAAAAAAGGGTACAAAAAAGACACTACCGCGTTTAAACGGTTTCCACATGAGTTATCTTCTTTGCGCTCCCCCTAAAAGGGGGAGATTTTATTGCTTTGCATCGAATCCGCCCTGTGTGTAACCTAAACATTCGCCTGTAGTGTCTAAAGCTCTTGAATAATTCGCCGTCTGCGGAGCGCTTTTTGACGCTTGGATGATGTTCATTTCAAATTTCACCATTTCCAAAGAACTAATAAGAAGTTCCTGGTTCTGGCTATTCACACGTCTGACACTATTAGCGACAGTAACGAGTTTATCCCGTCTTGATGCCAGATTTTTCTGATCTTCTGGTCTTTTCTCTAAAACTACGATCAGATCGGTCAGTTTCAATGAATTAACATCCTTGTTAAGCACGTTTGCAATATCCTGCATCGCGGTCTGTCTTTTCTTCTCGAGCGACTGGATATTACCTATTATGTGCTGCTCCTCATCCGTGATCTTCGCAAGTGCAGTCAGATCGCCCTTTACGATAATAGGGGTCTTTCTGCTTGATAACTCCAGTAATTGTTCATACATAGTACATTCCTGATCAAGCACGCTGACCAGATTCTCCATAAGACTAGCCACTGGAATCATCCTCCTGATATTTATTTAATTAATTACGCAAGCCCGTTAGCTTCGTCGAATTTAGCCAGTAATTTATCTGCAAAAGCCTCTCCACTCACGTCATAAGTTCCATTTTTAATAGCTGCTTTAAGCGCCTGCACTTTGTCTTCCCTGACATCCGGAGCAGCGTTCACAGCCTGTTTAGCAACCTGAATTTCTTTTCCGATAGAAGAAAAGGATACAGTATCCCTTGCGCCCTCAGTCTTCTTAGTTGCTGTGGTCTTATTAACTTTGCTTGTCGAGTAAATCTGCTGAACCTGACTGTATGCATCTATTCGCATAATCTTTTCCTCCTTCCTTGGAGTTTTTTTGCTTCTACTTCATTTATCGGTAGAAGTTGCCATTACTTTAGCTGTTTCTGAAAAATATTTCCCCAAATATTATTCACAAAGAAATGGCTAAAACACCCAAGGTTATCATACTTTTTACGGGTTCCAATATCTTTATCGACCAAAAATTAAAAAACTTTAGAGTATTTTTATAATTTTTTTTATTTTTTCAGTTAGTTTCTGAAAGGTCTCTTTCTCTGGCTCCGTCAACCTCGCCACTGAGGAAATGTCTGCGGCAGAGGGAAACATAGGATTCATTTCCGCCCATCATGATCTGTTCACCGCTTCTGACAATCTTGCCGTTACTTACACGTGCATTAAAGTGAGCCCTTCTTCCGCACCAGCAGACTGTAGGAACTTCTTCTATATAATTGGCAATTTCCATAAGTCTCTTTGATCCGCTGAATAAGTGACTTGTAAAATCTGTTCTAAGTCCATAACAGATCACCGGAAGATCATACTTATCCACAACCTCTGCCAGCATATCCACCTGCTCCTCTGACAAAAACTGCGCTTCATCGACGATCACACAATCAAGCTTCTTCCAGTTATCACTTTTTCCTGTGAGCCATTCATTTTTTACTTCTTCCAAAAAGTCCTCAACAAATGTGCACTCAGCACTGAGGCCAATCCTTGATTTTACAGTTTTTTCGCCATCTCTGTCTTCAGCCTTTGGCTTCAATAAAATAGCTGTCTGCCCCTTCTCAAGATAGTTGTAACGCACCATAAGCGCATTAGCTGTTTTGGAACTCCCCATTGCTCCATACCTGAAATACAGTTTTCCCATTGTTTCTCCCCTTGACTAATATTTATTTGATCCATGTAACTTTATTCATTACCTTTTATAAGTACCAATTTGTTATAAGGAATCTCGATACCTTCCTCATTAAACCGCTTCATAAGCTCAATGCGAACATCAGAGCAGGCTGTCGGATTATCCCTGAAATCAGCTGTCTCCATAAGCGCTCTTAAGGTCACACCGCTGTCATCGCAGCTTCTGCACAAAACATTTGGCCTCGCCCCGAAGTGCTTTGGATGAGATTCTATCACATCTGCCATTATTTCTTTTGCCTTCTCAATATCAGTGCCATAAGCGACTGAGATATCTATAGGATATGAAAAAGACTGTTCCTGAGTATAGTTAATTATTGAAGCTGCCCCAACTATGGAATTAGGAATATAGATGATCTCATTTTGATAAGTCTTAATAACTGTGTGTCTCAAGGTGATATTCTCAACAAAGCCCGGTTCATAGGAGTTGATCATTACCCTGTCGCCTATGTCAAAAGGCCTTGAGTGAGACGCAGAAAGCGCTATTCCGGCAAACACATTTGCAAGAGTCGACTGGGCTGCAAGACCAAGAACTACAGCTGCTATTCCGGAAGAAGCGATCGCTGTCTCCCAGGTCTTTGAAAAAGCAGGAATCTCACTCATTGCTGTAAGTGCTGCTATCACCCACAATATCGCTATTATAATGCCCTTTAGGAAAATGAGATGAAGTTTGCCCCGAAGCATCTCCTTGCTCAAGAATTTATTCATCAGAAAGCTCAGTAAATAAGCCACAACAAATGGTAAAACATATTTTAGAAAAACATTTAAGAATTCTGTCATAATTGCTCCATATTGTACATTTTTAGTTATTTAACTTCTAAAGTATACCATATATGGACATAAGAAAGAATGCCGCTTGCAAAGCATTTTATTAATCAAAAAAAGATCCCACCCGCATATTGATTACGGATGGGATCATGATCATTTTTTTACAGAGCCGCCATATCAAGCTGGTGCACTGTTCCGACACCACCACTTTCTCTTAAAAATAGCCCCGACGCCTTCATCATACCGGCAATCACAAATTCACTGTTCTGATGCGTGAACTCAGTTGATGCACTTCCAAGATAGATTGCTCCCACATCTGCCTCTTTTAGCGACATCAGATGGTCCTTCCCCTCTTCATCCCGGATCCATATCCTGAGAGCCTCATAAATCTCGTCGTTTTCATCAATCCACCCATTGTTGTCTTTGTCATATACTCCCAAATCCTTGAAGCCATCCCCACTCTTCGTTCCAAAAAGCTCTGAACCGTCATTGATCTTTCCATCGCGGTTTCTGTCCAGGGCAAGATACCCGCTCCCTTGTGAAAGAGCAGAAATCTTTTCCTCTTTACCATCACAATCAAGATCAAAATAGAAATGCTGGTCAGAAATAGATGAAACATCACTTCCAACATTGATGACAAGCGGATCAATAAACTTTGCAGCACTTGCCATAGTCATTCCTGCGTACTGACAGAATCTCCTGGACATTGAAAAATCCACATTAAAGTCAATGCTTCTGCCATCTTCGGTCAAAGCCAGTCCCTGTCCTGAAAATGTAGTCATCTCTTCCTCAACATGCACCATCTCGACAGTTGTCACCTTAAGGAAAGAATTACTTGTCAGCATATTGGCTGTGTTAGAGATCGTATCCTTGAAATGTCTGCTTTGGTCTTCACCTCCAAGCATTTGCAGAAGACTCATGATTCTTTGAAGAATTGAATTTCTGATCTCTGCAAGCTGCTGTTCAAGCGATGACTCGTAATTTCCAAGATACTCTGTCTTTGACGGTTTTAACGAAGAATAGTTTTCACTTCCCGTTGCCTTGCTTTCGGATAAGTCGCCCGTTGTGATCTCAAGACTATCCATCTTCTTTTCCTGATCATTCAAACTATCAAGAAAAGCGCTTCTGGTCACTACGCCACTTTGTACATTAACCGTATTCTCCTCGTAGTACTGGTGGCTTGAGACCATGTTTACCTGTGCCTGTGCAATTTTCATGGTACCTCCTTTGGGTCACGAAGGTTCATATTTTGCGCTAACAGAGGCAGACTCTATATTTGCGCAAAGAAAATGAACCTTCAAATGAAGATGTTGATCCTCCATGAAGATTCACGCTTTCCATAGCTATAGTCGTAAGCCGCTGGCACTGCTTACTTTTTTGATGCAGCATTTAAGCTACTTATTGTATCGGTTAAAAAAACTTATACATTAGCCAAATAATAAAAGACTAAATATTCAGACTTCTTCATCATCCATTTCTTCAAATGCAATGATAGAATCAATGATATCCTCAAAGTCCTCCTGAAGTTCCTCTAAAGTATCGCCTTCGTAGGTGTAGATCTTGCCGTCTATCTCAACTTCTCCGGTATAAAAATCGCACTTCTCATCATACTCTACAGTTCCCTTATATCCTTCGTATTCAAGTTCTTTTTTTGACATAAAAAATCTCCCTCGGTTATTCGCCGCGGGAGACTTTTATAAATGACTGATCAATATCAGTCTTTAACTTCGATCCTTGCTGCCTCTTCCTTCTCAGGAATTGCTTCCTTCTTAGGAAGTGTAACTGTCAGTACACCATTTCTGTACTGGGCGATTATATCTTCAGGCTTAAGGCCTTCTACACTAAAGGACCTCTGATAAGATGAACTTCTTCTCTCACGACGGATGTACTTACCTTCATTATTTTTTTCATCCTTATTTTCGCTGTGAGAAGCACTAATTGTCAAGACATCATTCTTAAGGTCGATACTGATATCCTCTTTATTAAATCCAGGGAGCTCAGCTTCAAGCTGATAGCAATTATCTTTTTCGATCACATCGGTTCTCATGAGGCCTGACATGTTATCAAACTTTTTGCCCGCGCCTTTGTTGTAATCGCAAAGCTCGCCAAAGAATCTGTCATTAAACAAATTGTCCATCTCATCAAAAATATCATTATTACTCCAAAGCATAGGCATTAACATAAAACATCACTCCTTTTCTATTTATATTTTTATTTAGGTTGTAGTAGTTTTGTGCCGCCACTTAAGATTGCTTAAAATTTAATTAGCACTCTTATGTATTGGCTGCTAATTTCTTGTTACAAGTATGTTATAGAACATGTAGCACATAATGTCAACACATTAATTTCTAAAAAAAATATAAAGTTTCAACTTCAAACAAGTAATTAATTTACTATCTCTTTGTATATGCGTAAGTGAGACAGAGGGAAGACAGAGGGACGGTTCTTTTGACTTATTGTAAGCAATAAGTCAAAAGAACCGTCCCTCTGTCTTCCTCTCTTATTCTATTAAGATATCTTATGAATAGCTTTCTTAGGACACTTCTCTACACAAGTACCGCAATGTGTGCACTTCTCCTGGTCGATGGTTGCCACATTGTTTTCCACAGTGATTGCGCCGGCAGGACAATTCTTTTCACAAATATGGCAGGCAATACATCCAACCTTGCAATATCCGTTAACAAGTTTACCCATATCCTGTGATTTGCAGGCAACTGACTCCTGTGCTGAATATGGAATAAGATTGATAAGATGTCTTGGGCAGATGTCTATACACTTTCCACAAGCCTTACAATTCTCTTTATCCACAACCGCTACGCCATTAACCACATGTATTGCATCAAACTGGCAAACCTGAACGCAGCTTCCGCCGCCGAGGCATCCATAAGAGCAAGTCTTTGAACCGCCGCCCGGAGCCTGCGCCTGAAGTCTACAGTCTGAAACGCCTTTGTACTCATATTTCTGAGCTGCATTTTCACAGTCACCGTTACAATGGACAAATGCAACCTGTCTCTCTGTTTCAACAGCTGCCACTCCCATTATCTCTGAGATTGCTGCTGCAACAGGAGCACCACCAACAGGGCACTGATTAACTGCTGCCTCGCCTTTAGCTATGGCAGCCGCACAACCTGAACATCCGGGGAAGCCGCATCCACCGCAGTTATTACCAGGAAGTGCCTCTAAAATAGCAGCTTCTCTTTCATCCACATCAACATGCAGTTTCATATCTGCCAGTCCAAGGATAAGACCAATCACAATTCCTACACCGGCTACAACTGCTGTTGCAATGATAATTCCATAGGTCATAGTCTTTTTTCTCCCTTTATCACTCACTTCAAAGCTGAGAATCCGGTAAATGCGATAGCCATAAGTCCGGATGTCAAAAGAACCATTGGCATTCCCTTAAATGGTGCAGGGATGTCATTGTATTCCATTTTCTCACGAAGACCTGCCAGAATTACAATAGAAATTGTAAATCCAACAGCTGTGGCGAAACCGCAAATTGTACTCTCAAGAATTGTGTATCCATCAGTTACGTTATTGAGGGCAACACCAAGAACTGCACAGTTTGTTGTAATAAGAGGAAGATATACACCAAGTGCCTGATATAAGGAAACGATGTATTTCTTCAGGATCATCTCTACGAACTGAACCAGCATGGCAATTACCAGGATGAATACAATAGTCTGAAGATATGAAAGATCCAGTGGATTCAGAATAAACTTATAAATAATGCTGCACACAAGTGAAGCAAGTGTGATAACGAAGATACATGCGCCACCCATTCCAAGAGCTGTATCAGTCTTCTTTGAAACACCAAGGAACGGACAAAGTCCAAGGAACTGGCTAAGTACTACGTTATTAATAAGTGAAGCTGAGATCATCAGCCCAATTAAACTAAGTATTGTCTCTCCCATGATTACTTAGCCTCCTTTTCTGCTGCAATCTTATCGGCCGCTTTTTCTTCAGCTGAGCCGCAGCAACCCTCGCCAAATTTTGAAGTATCCTTGCCTTTCTTGGCCATGTTTGATTTGATCTTGTTCATGATAGCAATCAGGAATGCAAGAACAAAGAAGGCTCCGGCCTGCTGTACAAAGATGCTGATTGGCTGATATCCGGAAAGGAATGCACCAACTGGTCCGGGAACAACAGTACCTGCTCCAAGGATCTGAACATCAAAAACTGTGCCTGCTCCGACAAATTCACGAACAAGGCCAATAACAGTGATAGCACAGGTAAATCCAATTCCCATTCCTATTCCATCAAAGAAAGCCGGAACGACGCCGTGCTTACTTGCGTATGCTTCTGCTCTACCAAAAATGATACAGTTAACAACGATAAGTGGAATATATACACCAAGTGCGCTGTTAAGTGCCGGTACATAGGCCTGCATAAGAAGCTGAACCAATGTAACGAATGAAGCAATAACTACGATAAATGAAGGAATTCTTACAGTTCCCGGAATTACCTTACGAAGAGCGGAAATAACCGCATTACTAAGTGCCAATACAAAAGTTGTTGCAAGTCCCATTCCGAGACCATTTATTGCTGATGATGTTACTGCCAGGGTAGGGCACATACCGATCATCAACACAAGAGTAGGGTTTTCAGCTACAAGGCCGTTAAAAAATCTCTCTAAAGGAGTATCTTTCTTAAATCCTAAAGCGCCCGTTTTTACATCTGCACTCATGACTGACCTCCTTTCAAAACATTCTCAAAATAGTTCACAGCTGCATTCACACCATTAGTTACGGCTCTTGAGGTGATCGTTGCACCTGAAATAGCCTCGATCTGTGTGGCTGAATCTGTCATCTGACCATTCTTAACAACTGAGAACTGCTGAGCATTTTTGTCAACGAACTGTGGAACAAGTACCTTTTCTGCATTCATTCCAAGTCCGGGAGTTTCAGCAATTGAAATGATTGAAATACCATTTACATTTCCATCATTTGTGATACCAACTGTGTAAGTAATGAAATCGCCATATCCCTTTGAGCTTACCTGAATTACATATCCAAGAGCTGCACCTGAAGCATCCACTGCCTCTTTTACGCTCTCAATAGTAACACCCGGGAATGCTGCACCAGCCTGCTGTGCGCCGGCTTCATCAATCTCTGCATCATTAAATGTTGCAGCTGCTGCAAATACTGACTGGTTTGCCTTATCCTGTGCAAGCTTTTCCTGATAAGCTATAGGCTCTTTTGTCACCTGGTATACAACTCCAAGAAGTACACCTGCGACCAAAGTGATTGCAAAAAGGATCAGGGCGTTTTTAATCATGCTCTTTGTATCGTTCATGTTATTTCGCCTCCTTTTTTGCAACTCTCTTTATACCAAAGGCTCTTGGAATAGTGAACTTCTCGATAAGTGGAACAAGAAGGTTTGAAATGATGATCGCATATGAAACGCCTTCTGCATTTGCTCCAAATATACGGAATATTCCTGTCAAAAGACCTAATATAAAGCCATAGATATATCTTCCCTTGGTAGTGATAGGACAAGTCACATAATCAGTTGCCATAAAGAAGGCACCAAGCATAAGTCCGCCACCTGCAAGGTGTGCTGAAATATAGGACCAGTTAAATCCATATCCTCCAAAAAGACCTACGAAAATAATGAAGGTGATTATGTAAGTAAATGGAATTACGTAATCAATAATGCCTATTGCAAAGAGGATCATAGCTCCGATTGAAATGCAGAGCATTGATGTCTCACCAATAGTACCTGCTGTTCTACCGATAAGCATATCCATTACGTTGACCTCTACACCGTTCTTCAAATTGGCAAGTGGTGTAGCTCCTGTGTAAGTATCTGTAACGAAGTTGGTCATAATAGCAGGGAAAGAAATAACCAAAAAGCATCTTCCACCAAGTGCCGGATTCATAAAGTTCTGACCAAGTCCGCCAAAGAGCTGCTTAACAAGGATAATTGCGAAGATACCTCCAAGGATTGGAATCCAGAACGGAACTGTTGATGGAAGGTTAAGTCCAAGCAAAAGTCCTGTTACTACTGCGGAGAAATCTCCGATAGTTATCGGCTTGTGCATTGCTTTTTCGTAAATAAACTCTGAAAGCACGCAGGAAGCAATCGATAATAAAATAATAATTAGTGCATCCAAGCCAAAGTTATAGATACCAAAACCTGTTGCAGGCAAAAGAGCTATCACAACCCACATCATAATATTTGAAGTAGTGGTTTTGGATCTCACATGGGGATTGGATGATACGCTTCTTAAATCACTCATCTTATCTCGTCCCCCTTACTTTTTTCTTTTTCCTAGCTGTATTTTTCTCATGCCCTTAATGAGCTGAGTAAGCTGGCGCCTTGCCGGACAAACATAACTACAGCATCCACATTCGCAGCATTCCATTCCATACATATCAAGGAATGCCTTCTCGTCACCATGTTCCACAGCATCTGCCAGATTCTTTGGAATAAGTCTTTCAGGGCAGGCCTCTACGCAACGTGCACAGTTGATACATGCACTTGGCTCAAACTCTGCTACTTCATCCTTAGTAAGGCAGGTAAGTGCTGAAGCTGTCTTTGTGGTAGGAACGTCGAGATCAAAGATTGCAAATCCCATCATAGGACCGCCAGAAATGATCTTGGCAGGTTCTGTCTTAAATCCGCCTGCATCCTCTAATAGCTCTTTATAATTGGTTCCGATTCTTACCTTATAGTTTCTAGGATCTGTGACAGCGTCACCGGTAATAGTAACAATTCTCTCCATGAGAGGACGTCCCTCTTTTACCGCTCTGCACACAGCACAAAGAGTATCAACATTGTCAACGATACATCCAGCATCTGCCGGAAGCATTGAAGAGTTGATCTCTCTTCCTGTAACTGCATAGATAAGCATACGCTCAGCGCCCTCAGGATACTTTGTCTTGACGGGCTTAACGCTTATCTTTTCCTCATCTTTTGTTAATTCTTTGAATTTAGCGATTGCATCAGGCTTATTGTCCTCAATTGCAAGAATTCCTCTCGCATTAGGGAAAATACTAACCGCAATCTTAAGACCTTCCAGCAAAAGCTCAGGCTCTTCTATCATACGCCTGTAGTCGGAAGTCAGATATGGCTCACATTCAGAGCAGTTCGCGATAACATAGTCGATCTTATCCGGCTCTTTTGGTGAAAATTTAACAGCAGTTGGGAATCCTGCACCTCCCATACCAACGACACCAGCCTCTCGAACAGCTGCAATCTTGTCCTCGGCGGTCATTTCTTCGTACGGTTTTAATGGCTTAAATTCCACTTCGTCATACTTACCATCGTTTTCAACTATGATGCTGTCACACATAGCTCCTGTTGCAAGACGCCTTGGCTCAATTGCCTTGACTGTTCCTGAAACAGTTGCATAGATTGGCGCAGAAACAAAGCCACCTGCTTCTGCAATCTTCTGTCCTGTAAGAACATGATCCCCAACAGCAACGATTGGTTTAGCCGGTGCACCTATATGCTGTGATATCGGATACACCAAATCCCCTTTAGGGAGGACTGATTTGATGGGCTTATCCTTGGATAATTCCTTACCTTCGTAAGGATGGATTCCGCCCGTAAAAGTACCTCTTGCCATCTCCTACCCTTCTTTCATATTTTTGTTTATAGTGAAAGTACTGTGCCAATCCCAGCACTTAATACTACTTATACAATTATACTAAATTTTGTACAAACTTGCTTGATTAATATCAAAAAAATCTGTCAATTTTTACCCACCTGTCTATATATTGTGTTAATTAACCTTTCCACCCCTATATATATCGTTTTATAGATGCGTTATATTTGCTTTATCGTAATTTAATGTTTGCCATCAAGCCCAGTATTTCGGCGAATTCCCGCATTTAGCAAACGCACGTTCGATTGTTTTCACTAGAGCCAAGTGCTATTGTCATGTGCAGCGAAAATGATTTCGCTTAGCAACACAAATAAATTCTATGGAGGGAATTAGTGTTATGCAAAAGAAATTTCTAGTATCTTTAACAGCAACAGCAACTGCTTTCTCAATGCTCGTTGCACCAAGTCTCACTGCATTTGCTGAGGATGCAGCAGCTGAAGATGTTACTACCCCTATCAATATAACTTCTGATAGCGAAAAAAAGGAAGTTGTAGTTGAAAGTGTTACTGTTGACACAGGCAATAGTGCTATTACTGTTTCAACTTCTGAAGGCTCTGTTACCGTTAATGAAGATGTAAATACAAGCGGATCAAATGGGACAACTACTAAAACCTACACAGATGGGGAGAAGACATATAACACTTCTAGTCCTGCAATTATCGTATCTGCCGGCAGTGTTGATGTCGGAGGCAATGTTAACGCAACAGGAGATGATCAGACAGGTATCGATGCTTATTCTTATAACTCAAATGATAAAGTAAATGTAACTGTTGATGGGAAAGTTTCTGCGAATGGAACTGGTATATATGCAACTGGTAAAGATACAACTGTTGAAGTTGGAAGTGTTAATTCAGGAGATGATGCCATATCTGCATTTAACGGCTCAACCGTTATCGTTAACGGTGATGCTATTTCAACAGGTGCCGCAGGCACAATTTCATCCGGAGATTACAACAAAGAGACCAAGCAGTACGAAAAAGAGACCGAGAGCTATTATGGCTCAGGAATAGATACTGACGGTAGCTCTAATATTTTTGTAGATGGCAATGTTATTGGTGTAAATTCTTCATCTATTAGCATCTATCAGAGTAAATCAGAGCATGACAATAATGAAAAGCAGGGATCAATTATCATTACTGGCACAATTTCAAACTCTGATGATAATAGATCTCGAATCTCATTCGACTATTCTTCTACCAGAGATAATGACGGTAATGAAATAAAGCCAACATATAAAGACGTAGATGATGTTTTGAAATCAATTCCAGAACTAACCATCTATGAGATGGATAAAGGGTATATTAGCGTTGGTAGACCATTGGCAGAAGATGCTAATGTAACTTATAAGGACGTTTATGACGCTGTAGTTAAGACAATCAACTATATCATCAACCAGGATACAGAAAGCCAGAAAAAATATGGCCTTAAGTTAACTGAAGATAATGAAAACGTGAAAACAATCTCTGGTCCTCATGGTGAATCCTATGACACTGTAAATATAAAAGAAGCGTTTAAGGTTGCTGCTAACGTTCCTGAAGGATATGAAGTTACTGCCGGAGAGAACGTTACAGTTACAAATAATGGTGATGGAACATTCACGCTGGTTCTTGACAGCAAAAAGGGTGGAATCAATGTTAAGGTAACAGCAATTGTTAAGACTACTGAGAATACAGATGGTTCACAGAGCTACGAAGTTGTAGTAGAAAATGTAACTCCATCTTATGCAGATCCTGCACAGGCTCCTGCAGGTGCAATCGTTGTATCTAACACTGTTAGCGCAGCAGATACTCCAAGCCAGATTGCAGCAATTAGCGGAACAAAGCCTGCACGTACTGTTTCCTATAACATGTCAAGCATTACTCCAATCCAGTACAAGGAATCAATCATTTCTAACGTAGCAGCAGCTCCTCAGGGCGGCGCTATGAACATTGAAACTGACAGAGTTGCCTGCCTCGATTCAAAGATGATCGCAGCAATTGCATCTCGTCCTGACATTGATGTAAACGTAGTATTCACATACGGCGGAAAGAAGCTTAAAGTTACTATTCCTGCAGGATATGACGTAAATAGCCTTCTTGATGAGTATGGCTACTGCGGATTCTTAAGACTTATGTCAATTCTTGGATCTACTGAGCTTTAATAGTTTAAAAAAGAGTCGCATTGAACAGGGGTCTGTCAAGTGGACAACTCAAATAAACAAAATTAAGTCAAGAAAAAGGTGATCACGTTCATGTGG
>NZ_SVFW01000084.1 GCF_015056685.1 Butyrivibrio sp.
AGGGAGATTTCTTATGGAGTACAGAAAAAATAAAAAAGGGGAACCAATTTCCATTTTAGGCTATGGCTGCATGCGATTTACAAGTGGTCCTACCGGAATTGACATCGATAAAGCTGAAAAAGAGATCATGACCGCTTTCGAAGCCGGTGTGAACTACTATGATACAGCCTATGTTTATCCCGGAAGTGAAGCTGCTCTTGGTGAGATACTTGAGCGCAACCATATCAGAGAAAAAGTAAACATAGCAACAAAGCTTCCACAGTATCTTGTCGGAAGCAGAAATGCTCTAGACAGGTATTTTAACGAAGAGCTCAAAAGGCTTCGCACCGACTATGTGGATTACTACCTCATGCATCACATGACAGCAAGCAATCAGTGGGATAAACTGGTTGGTCTTGGCGTAAAAGAATGGATTGAGGAAAAGAAAAAGAGCGGTCAGATCAGGAATATAGGCTTCTCCTATCACGGAAACACTGAAGATTTCATTGAGATTCTCGATGCCTATGATTGGGATTTCTGTCAGATCCAGTACAATTACATGGACGAGCACTCACAGGCAGGACGCAAAGGCCTTGAACATGCTGCCCAAAAGAACATTCCTGTAGTAATAATGGAGCCTCTTCGTGGCGGAAAACTTGTTAATCTTCTTCCTCAGAAGGCAAAAGCTCTGATTGCAACAAGTCCAAGCGGATATTCACCTGCAGAATACGGACTTCGCTGGCTTTGGAATCAGCCTGAAGTAACCTGCGTTCTTTCAGGAATGAATTCAGTAGAGATGGTACAGGAAAACTGCCGAATAGCTTACGACGCAAAAGCAGGCTCTTTTACCAAGGATGACTTTGAAGTAATAGAAAAAGTAAAAGCTATCATCTCTGAATCAGAACTTGTTGGCTGCACTGGCTGCAGATACTGTATGCCATGTCCAAAAGGAGTAGACATTCCGGCACTATTTAGGGTCTACAATATGACTGCACTTGAAAGCAAATCTGCTGCAAGGTTTGAATATGCCCAGACTGTTGGTCTGAAGAAAAAACCTGCATTTGCCACTCAGTGCATCGGCTGTGGAAAGTGTGAGCAGCACTGCCCACAGAGCATTCCTATCAGAGAAAAGATAAAGGAAGCAGATAAAGTACTTCGTCCACTTCCATATAAGATTGGCATTAATGTCGTTCGTGCTTTTATGCTTAGAAAGTAAATACTGATGATGTAGATTAGAAAGAGGATTCTTGATAAGCATATTGCTTACACAAGAATCCTCTTTATAGTCTTTAACTATTCTTAAATATCAATTATTAGAGAGACTTAATTGCATCTGTCTTGATGATAAATTTAACGCTGCTGTCAACGTCCTCACTTGCACCGCCAAATGATGTGTAGCTCTCGCCTGCCTCTTTGATTGCTGTCATTCTATCAGCAAACTCTGTAAGGTCTCCATCGAATGCTTCGTAGAGCTTCTTGATACCCTCTTCGTCAAGCTTGATAACGCCATCAAGGAGTTCCTGAACACCATCATCAAGTTTGATAGCACCGTCGTTGAGTTCGCCTACACCATCATTAAGCTTAATTGCACCGTCGTTAAGTTTACCAGCGCCATCATCAAGCTGTCTTGCACCATCGTTGAGCTGATATGCTCCATCAACAAGTGCATTGTTGTTTGAAACAAGTTCCTTGGTTCCATCATGGAGCTGTGAAGCACCACTGCTAAGCTGTCCAAGACCATCTTCAAGAGTTCCTGCTCCATCATAGAGCTGATTGATACCACTTGAAAGAGCTGCGCTACCATCTGCTATCTGCTTAGCTGCTGCTACCGCTTCCTGAATTTTGCCAAGTGATGAAACATCAAGGCCTGATGCCTGAACCTTTGCAAGGACCTGATCAATTGCTGTATAACCTGCCTTTGTAGCACCTACAAGCTGGCCATAGGATGTGAATACAGGCGCATTCTTCATCACCTGTTCTTTTATAGCAGGAGTCATTATCGGAGCAAGTGCTGCCTGTCCTTCTGTGGTATTAAGAATGCTCGCTAGCTTAGCCTGCATTGCAGAACTAGCTAAAAGTGACGCAATCTTTGATTCATCCATTGTTGACATGATAGATACAAGTGTATCTGTGTCCATATTTGCTATAATTGCTCCAAGAGTTGAATCATCAACATTAAGGATAAGCTTCCCCAATGTAACCGGATCAAGTTTTTTTACTGCTTCAGCCATTTTGTCAGGATTGCTCTTAATAGCATTTACCATATCATCACTGGTCATCAATGCAAAAACACCCGATTTATGAGTTGCTACATATTCTAAAGCAATTTTGGTTTTTTCTTCATCAGAAAGAGCTTTGCTCTCCTCAAGCATTGCGGCAATCTCTTCATCTGTGTAATACTGGCCAAGTGAATCATTCTCAAGGTCTTCCAAACTAAGAGTAACGGTTGTTCCTGTAGTTGAAACCTTTGATTCTCCAATTAAATCTGCTGTATTTGTACCTTCAGTTGTCTCAGAAGTTGTTGTTTCTGGGGTTGTTTCAGTAGCTGTGCCTGATATTGTTGTATCTGTGGTAGTTGTTTCTGTTGTTGTGTCTGTAGTCGTTGTATCTGTGGTAGTTGTTTCTGTTGTTATTTCAGTATTTTCCTTAACTTCTTCTGTATCGTTTGTTACTTCTTCTGTTTCTTCGATATCTTCGTCATCAGTATCATTTTCAGGATTGGTAATTGTATCTGTTTCTACATCCTGTTCAAGATTATCACCATTTGCCTCCGTAGTAACTGATGTTGTTGATGTAGCCTGAAGTGTGGATTTTCCAGCCTCGACCATCTCTGCAAGCTGTTTTTTACTTTCAATCTTTCCACCTGCAAGTGTATTTATGAAAGCGTAAAGCTCATCTGAACACTCTCCTCCGGAAGTAAGGTAGTTATATGCTGCATGGTACATTGCGCTCTGAGTCTTAAGTTCCTCAAGCTGTGTTGTCAGCTCTTTTATCTTAGTCTCATCAAATCCGCCAAGCTTAGCTGTAAGAAGATCACTAAAATGCTTTGAACCGGCTGCAAGAGTTGTAGCACCTGTCTTAGCACTTGCAAGACCTTCCTTAAGCTTTGTGGAACCATCCTTGGCAGCTGATGCTCCATCAGCAAGTTTCGCTGCGCCATCGTCAACCTTACCTACACCATCAGTATACTTAACAACTCCATCATATAATGAGCCGCTTCCATCATAGAGCTTGCCTGTGCCGTCCTTCAGGTCCTTTGTTCCATCTTTGAGTTCTTTTGTTCCATCGTAGAGCTCTGTTACGCCGTCGCGAAGATCTGATGTACCATCCTTAAGCTCCTTGCTGCCATCAACAAGCTTTGTTGAACCATCATTAAGCTCGCTCATGTCATCCTTAAGATCATCCAGCTTGTCGGAATCAGAAAGATCAGTTAAGCCAAAGTCTGAAAGGATATCTGAACTTGCCATTGTGATCGTCATGCCAAGTTCGAAATCTGTTGTATCAGCAGTTACTTCGAAATGATTTGTGAGTTTCTCATCAAGATCACCGTCTTCGTTAAGTTCTTCCCACTTCTCATCGTCTATATCAAGAGATTCTTTAAGGCCGGGAACTGCAACACCCATAACCACGTAGTTGCCGCCATCTGAAATAACCTTACCGTTTGAGATCTCTACGTTTGAGAACTTCTCTGAATCAAGCATCATACCTGAAACCATTGCAAATGGTGTGTAAACTTCAATTTCTTTTCCGTTTACTTCTACAGTCTGTTTTTCTTTATTCTCATAGTCGAAACGAATTGTAACTTTTCCGCTCTTACCAGCAAGTTCCTCAGGAGAAATCTCTTTTCCATCAAGTGTGTATGTGATCTTCATATTAACAGGAAGCTCTTTGTCTGTTGTTCCCTGATAGTAGATGTCTGCACCTGAAGCATTCCAGGTAAGTGTTCCGTCACCGTTATCTGTGAAAGTTTCCGAACCCTTTACATTTACGATATCTTTAAGTTCTGTTGTATCTGACATCTCGCTTGATGCATCTGCATTCTTGAGCCACTCGCTAACGATGACATCGTTTACTGCACCATTGGCATCTGTCTTAACATATACGGTCTCAACCTTGCCGGCCTCGGACTCACTTGAAGCAACAGCTGAATTTGTTACCATACTCTCTTCAATCTCTGACTCAGCCTGTGTCTCAACTGCTGCAGTCTCATCTGTAACTGTATTGGCTCCGCATGCTACTGACATCATAGCAAGCATTGCTGCCATTATAACTGAAAATGATTTCATTAAACTTTTTCTGATCATGACTAATTTCTCCTCTTTATTTTTTATATTAAATCTGAGCTAATGAAGTTCTGCTCTCGGCTAAAGCCTCGCCAGAACACGTTCGGACTAGGCTCGAAAA
The DNA here is from genome assembly GCF_015056685.1 of Butyrivibrio sp. Lineage (GTDB taxonomy): Bacteria > Bacillota > Clostridia > Lachnospirales > Lachnospiraceae > Butyrivibrio. Next base: position 4,384 of record NZ_SVFW01000084.1, read on the forward strand.
AAACCTCGCCAAGTCCTCTCAGCTCATGCCACATGATGGATAAAATCCCCAAAATGATGGTGCTCATGGTGAACAGCCTCAACCCCCTTCATGCCGAAGGTTGTCTTAACAATGAGCCAGTCGAAAAGCATGTACATTGCTGGCAGTACCAAAAGAACTGTGAACATACTGATGATTGCTCCTCTTGCCATCAGGTTACAGAGTGAACCGATCATATCGATACTAGAGATAAGTCCAACTCCGAATGTCGCTGCAAAGAATGAAAGAGCACTGACAATTACTGATTTCATACTTGTTGAAAGAGCTATCAACGTTGCCTCTTTCTTGTCATGTCCGTTCTTTCTCTCATTGAGGTATCTGGTTGTCATAAGGATCGCATAGTCAACTGTTGCTCCCAGCTGAATGGTTCCGATTACGACTGATGAGATGAAAGGAATTGTTGTCTTTGTATAGAACGGAAGTCCCATGTTAACAAAGATAGCAAACTCAATTACCGCAACAAGTATAAATGGAAGTGATACAGACTTAAGAACGAAGGCTATGATCAAAAATACAAGCCCGATTGAAACTGTATTAACTACGTTGAAATCATGATTTGTAATATTGATCAGATCCTTTGTACAAGGCGCCTCACCAACTACCATAGCCTTTGGATCATAACTCTTAACAATCTTATCAACCTGATTGATCTGAGCATTTATTTCATCAGAAGCTATCTTGTAATCAGTTGTTAAAAGAACCATCTTCCACTCGTCACTCTCGAGCTTATCAAGTGCATCCTCAGGAATGAACTCTCTTGGAAGTGCGGGACCAAGTAATGAATCTGTGCCGAGTACTGCTAAAATTCCGTCTGTATTTTTCAGCTCTTTTATCATCTGATTCATGGATGCTGAATCGAGGTTCTTATCAACAAGAAGCATGTACGCTGAATTCATCTCAAACTTCTCATCAACTTCGTTGGCACCCTGAACACTCTCAAGGCTGTCTGGCAAAGTCTGTGTCAGGTCATAATAAACACTTGTGTGATTATTTCCGTAAATTGCCGGATACAAAAGAACAAGAAATATAGCAAGGAAAGCAAGGTAATGCTTTGCAACAAACTTTGGAATTCTGTTAAATTCCGGCATCAAAGGCTTATGCTTTGTCTTTTCAATGAGGTTGTCAAAGACAAGGATCATACTTGGAAGGATTGTTACGCATCCGATAACACCAAATATAACGCCCTTAGCCATTACAATTCCCAGGTCAAGTCCAAGTGTAAAGCTCATGAACATAAGTGCTATAAAACCTGCAACTGTCGTTATTGAACTTCCAAGAACTGATGTGAAGGTCGCTGAAATAGCGTTTGCCATTGCATCCTTTTTGTCATCATTTCTTTCAAGCTCTTCCTGGTAGCTGTGCCACAGGAATATTGAATAGTCAAGTGTAACTCCCAGCTGAAGTACTGCACTCAGTGACTGGGTGATAAAAGAAATCTCTCCTTTAAAGACGTTGGTACCCATGTTGTAAACGATTGACATTCCAATACTTAAAAGGAAGAAAAGAGGTATCAGATAGGAATCCATTGTCAGTGAAAGAACTATCACTGCAAGAAGTACTGCGATTCCTACATATATAGGTGTCTCTTTTTCTGCCATGTTCTTGGTATCTGTTACGATGGCGCTCATGCCGCTCATAAAGCACTGCTTGTCGGAAATCTTTCTGATGTCCTCAATGGCCTGCATTGTTCCATCTGATGATGTTCCTTCATCAAATACAACGAACATCATTGTGGCGTCATCGCTATTAAAGGCATCGTAGACTTCTGTTGGAAGCATCTCCATTGGAACTGACAAGTCCATTACGGAGTCGTACCAGATTACATCTGCAACGTGGTCCACATTTTCGATTTTTGATTTAAGATTCGCAACATCTTTTTCCTCCATGCCCTCAGCTACATATAGGACAAAAGAGCCTGTTCCGAACTGGTCAAGCAGGATATCCTGACCTTTCATGGTCTCGATATCCTTCGGTAAATAAGTAAGGATATCGTAATTGACTCTTGTGTTAAAATAGCCGATCGCGGATGGAACTAGAAGTGCTATTGCCACTATCAGTATAACATATCTTAGCTTTACAATTAAATGTGAAAGCTTATTCATAACAAACTGCCTCCCTTTTTGTTGATTCATTTTTATTTCAAGCGGAACCATTTTTTATGAAATAGTTTATTGACCGCTAGTCATTTTTTATATATTATGGTATAACATGAATATGACCAACGGTCAATATTTTTTGTAAAAAATTTTTCTACACTATTCCGTCGGTTATCAAAAAGGGCTGTATCTCTGAATTTATGCAGATTGCAGCATACTTTGTCATATGTTAGAATTATGAAAACGAGGATATAAAAATGGGAAAAGCAGCAGATAATAAGAAATTAAAAATGGAAAATCTTCTCAATACTTCCTTTGAACTTTTCACTTCACAGGGAATAAACAAGACTTCCATTTCAGATATCGTTAATAAGGCAGGCGTTGCCAAGGGAACCTTCTATCTTTATTTTAAAGATAAATATGATATAAGGAACAGACTCATCGCCCACAAATCCAGTCAACTCTTTATGAAAGCCTATGAAGCTCTCGGAGATGCCGGAATTGAAGGCTTTGAAGACAGACTTATATTTATAATGGACTATGTTTTGGATGAGCTTGAAGCCAACAAGGGGCTTCTTGCTTTCATATATAAAGACCTTTCCTGGGCGGTATTCAAAAAAGCTCTCACTTCACCTACTCACAGTGAGGACGTTGACTTTGGAGAAGTTTACAGGAAAATGCTTGAAGAGTCCGAGCTTGAATTTCAAGACCCGGAAGTAATGCTCTTTCTTATAATAGAGCTTGTTGGTTCAACCGGCTACAGCTCCATTATGTATAATGATCCTGTATCCCTTAATGACCTTAAGCCACATCTTGAAAAAACAGTTAGAAATATCATAGAAACTCATACCGTAAAGCATTAAAAAGGTAAGTCAGCGGGGACGGTTCCAATGTCATTTAGATAAGAGTCCCCCTGGTTCACATTTAATTAAATAGTATCTTCAAGCAGAGGTGTAAAAGCCTC
>NZ_SVFW01000008.1:0-36100 GCF_015056685.1 Butyrivibrio sp.
GTTCACATCCTCATCTTCAGTTCAAAAGATATCAATTTTGACGTTACGGGCCTTGATGTGATCGACATTGATGTTCCGGCTAAAAAGGGCAAGATCAATAAAGTTATAAACGTGCTTAAGCGCGTTCAAAAAGTTAAAAAGATAAAGAAAGACCTCAATATAGACATTTCCTACAGCTTTGGCAGCTCCTCCAACTACGTAAATGTCCTTTCGAGGGGAAAAGAAAAAGTTCTTACGGGACTTCGCTGTCAGACTGATATGGAGAACCAGGGCCAGGTTAATCTCTTTTGCAAAAAATCTGACCAGGTTCTGTCCTGTTCAAAGGAAATCGTAAGACAGCTTAAAAGAGATTTTAACTACGACAGAAGCACCTATATATACAATCCTCTCGATACTGAGGATATTCAGAAAAAAGGAAGCGAAGAAGTAGACGACTTCCCCTTTGATAAAGACACCAAAGTCATTGCCTGCATGGGAAGAAACGACTATATCAAGGGAATCTGGCATCTTGTAAAGGCCTTTTCACTTGTTGAGAAAAAACATCCCGAGGCACGCCTTATGGTTCTTGGCGCCGGCAACTGGGACCCCTACAAAGAGATGGCAGAAAAGCTCGGACTTTCTGATAAGATATTCCTTCCGGGAAACAGAAAGAACCCCTTCGCCTACGTATCAAAGTCTGACATTTACGTATGCAGTTCAAACCACGAAGGCTTTCCTAATGCAGTCCTTGAAGCTATGGCCCTCAAAAAGCCCCTTATCTCCGCTGACTGCAAGACCGGTCCCCGCGAGATACTCCTTGATGATGCTCAGTACAATCAGCTTATAACTGACATCCCAAGCGGTGACAGCATAAAAGAGCCTATAAACGGCAAATATGGTATACTAGTACCTGATATGGGTGAAGAAGTGGATATGGACATCACTCATATAACAGACGAAGAGAAAATGCTTGCAGAAAAGATTTGCATGCTTCTTGATGATAATAGCCTTTGCCAAGACTATTCAGAACGAGCTTTTGAGCGAGCACTCAACTACACACCCGAAAAATATCGCGACAGCATTCATGATATATTTAGGATGTACGAGTAATGTAACCCTCACGAAAGGAGCCACAAACAAATGCATTACAAAGTTGTGGTTTTTGGCGTAAAAGATACGTCGGAAAATATTATAGATTTTATACAGAAAGAGCTTTGCCCTGTTGACCTTGTGATCACCATAGCTCCTAAGGTCACTGAAAAAAACCAGGTTTCAGGATTTAAGGGCCTTAGCTTCTTAACAGATAAATACGGAATCCCTGTTTTTGAAGCAGACAGCTACTTCTTAAACGACGACAAGACAAAGAAATTCATATCTGAAAACGCCTTTGATCTTGGCATCGTTATGGGATGGCAAAGACTTATCCCCAAGGAAGTCCTTGATGTATTTAAAGCCGGAATCTACGGATTCCACGGCAACTGCGGATACCTTCCCTTCGGAAGAGGCAGAAGCCCTCTTAACTGGTCAATGATACTTGGAGATACAAGATTTAACCTTAATCTCTTTAGATATGATGAGCACGCAGATTCACCTAACGTTTTTGCGACAGAGATGTTCCAGATAAATGAGCACGATGACATCAGAACAGCTCAGTACAAGAACATGATCTGCTCCAAGAATCTTATCAGAAAGCTTGTTAAGACCTACATGGAAAAAGGAACCATTGAGATCCGCACGGATTCCAAGGATTTTGATTCATGGTACAATAAGCGTACAGCAGCAGATGGAAAGATTGATTTCCATGAGAGGACCAGAAACATCTACAACCTCATCCGTGGCGTGGCAGCTCCTTTCCCAGGTGCGTTCTGCTATGCGGATACAGAGGACGACGACCACAAGGTTACAGTGTGGGAGGCACATCCTTTCGATGAGATGATCGATTTCTCAGCCTTTGCGCCCGGAGAGATTGTTGATATGTTCGATGGAAAGCCAATAGTAAGAACTGTTGACGGCTCCATTAGAATAGATAGATTTGATAGTAAAGTGGAATTATCCACAGGAATGGTACTTAAGTAATATGAAGACAATTGCATTTCATTTAAACTGCCTCGTTCAGGGAGGCGCAGAGAGAGTAGTTTCTAACCTTGCTAATCAGTTTGCCAAGGAGGGCTACAAGGTTTACGTTGCGACTGAATGGGTGGACGAAAATGAATTCGCTCTCGATGAGAGAGTTACCCGCGTTCACGTTGGACTTCGTGAGGGCGATGAAAAGAAAAACCGTATAACAAAGTTCTTTTTACGAATTAAATACTTAAAAGAGTTCGTTAAAAAATATCATCCAGATGTGCTTATTGCCTTTGCCCAGAGAGCTAATTACAGAGCCCTCATGGCAGCAGGAAACAGCGATGTTCCGGTAGTTATATCCATAAGAACAGACCCGGTTGGGCACTATGATGCACTTTCTGATAAGGTGCAGATAAAGTGGCTCTTCCCTAAGGCAGCAGGCTGCGTATTCCAGACTACAGGCCAGAAGGAGTTCTTTAAACCATACCTTCAGGACAATTCAAGGATTATCTTAAATCCTGTTAATCCTAAATACTTTGGCCTTACACCACCTGCAGAGAAAGAAAAGGCTGTTGTTCACCACGCAAGGCTTGTGGACTTCAAAAATCAGCCCATGCTTTGCAGAGCCTTTATCAAGGTTCACGAGAAGCACCCTGATTACGTGCTTAAGATTTATGGACCTGATTCTTTTGACGGAACAAAAGAGATACTTGATAAGATAATTGCTGACAATCATGCGGAAGACTATATTCTTCTTATGGGCGGCAGCGATGAACTGGAAAAAGAAATACCAAAGGGCGCAGTTTATGCCTTCTCCTCGGACTGGGAAGGCATGCCAAACTCTCTTTTGGAAGCTATGGCAATGGGAATGCCTATTGTTGCCACAGACTGCCCTTGCGGCGGCCCCAGAACTGTTATGACAGATGGAAAGAACGGACTACTTGTTCCCATAAAAGATGAGGACAAAATGGCAGAGGGCATCTGCAGGCTCATCGAGGACAGAGAGCTTGCTGAGCGCCTTGGCAAAGAAGCTGCAAAGATAGAGGAAATAGCAAACGCTGACGCAGTATTTGTTCAGTGGAGAGATTATCTTGACGAAGTGATCGCCAGATCAAAGAGATAATGATAAGGAGCAAAAATGTTTTCATTTGAAGATTACAGAGAAATACTTAGAGCAATAAAAGAGACAGGTCTTTACGCTACATATGAGGAAGCTCTTGAGAGAGACTCATGGATCATCATGAGACACGATGTTGAGTATTCAGTAGAAAGAGCCTACGCACTTTCAAAGGTTGAGGAGAGCATGGATTTCAGGTCTACATTCTTTTTCCAGTGGACCAACAATTCCTACAACATCCTCTCAAGAAAGAACAGGGATATCCTCACAGATATGCATGAAAGAGGACAGACAATAGGTCTCCATTTTGCTTTAAACGGAATGACTGATATGAAGCTCATAAGAGAGCGTATCAGGCAGGAAATCGATATGCTCAGCAACATGCTTGGCTTTGAGATCAACTCCTTCTCAATCCACAGACCATCACCTGATGTACTTGCAGAGAACATCAAGATTCCTGGCATTATCAATGCTTACCAGGACAACTTCTTTTCTTTTGACCCTAAGGCTACTCCCGAGTCAAAGCTTGAAGTAAAGTACATGTCAGATGCAAACCACATCTGGAGATATGGCTATCCTGATGCTGAGACAATTGGCAAGCATCAGAAGATTCAGATCCTGACACATCCATTTGCCTGGACCAAGAAGGGCTATGATAACCTTGAAAATTACAGGGCACTCATCAATGAGAAATATGTAGAACTTCTTGATTCGATCGACAATGAGTGCAAGGACTTTGGACCACTTAGAGATAATTTTGAAAAAATGCCGGTTTGATGCTGGTAGATGATATGGATCAATATAGATAACACATTACGTTAAGGAAACAACATAGAGAATGTGCGGAATTTGCGGATATATTTCCAAAAACAGAATAAGTGAAGATGAGCTGAGGATCATGAATGACACAATGATCCACAGAGGTCCGGATGATAGCGGCGTTGCAATTTACGAGGACAAGGACGGATATTCAGTTGGCCTTGCCCAGAGAAGACTTGCAATCCTTGATCTGTCGCCCCTTGGACATCAGCCCATGCATTCGGTCAACGGTAGAATAACAATTGTTTTTAATGGCGAGATTTACAATTTCCTTGAGTTAAAAGAGGAATTGTCAGACTATCCATACAAGTCACACTGCGACACAGAGGTTATCATCGCTGCCTACCTTAAATGGGGCATAGATATGGTTGACCACATTCATGGTATGTTTGCCATCGCCATTTATGACAGAGAGACCTCAGACGTTTACCTTGTAAGAGACAGGATCGGTAAAAAACCTCTCTTTTACTGGATAGACGGTGAGAACCTTGTGTTTGGATCAGAGCTTAAGCCTATTATGAAGTGTCCGGGATTTAAGCCTGAAGTCAGAAGAGATGTTATTTCAAGGTATCTTTATCAGCAGTATATTCTGGCTCCTGATACGATCTTTGAAAATGTCTACAAGCTTGAAGCCGGTGGAGTCCTGAAGTTCCACAAGGGCCAAGTGACAAAGTGGAAATACTGGGATATCAAGAAGGTTTACGCGGAGAAATCCCAGGACAAAATAGAGAGCTACGAAGAGGCAAAAGAGGGCCTTAAAGAGAGACTTAAAAAGGCAGTTGCCGACAGAATGATCGCGGATGTTCCTCTTGGAACCTTCCTTTCAGGCGGATATGATTCATCCCTTGTAACAGCCATGGCTCAGGAGTTTTCTGACAAGCCGGTGAAGACCTTCTGTATCGGCTTTGACGTGCCAAGCTACAACGAGGCTGAGTATGCAAAAGAGGTTGCAAAGCACCTTGGCTGCGATCATACAGAGCTCTATATCTCTGAAAAAGAGATGTTTGACCTTGTAAGCAGCATTCCTCAGTACTACGATGAACCATTTGCGGATAACTCACAGATCCCGTCAATGCTTGTAAGTAAGCTTGCCAAAAAAGATGTGACTGTTGCTCTTTCAGGTGACGGCGGAGATGAGTTTTTCTGCGGTTATAATATTTACGATAATGTAAGACAGGCTCAGCAGCTTGAAATTCCGGGAGCTATTGTCAATGCTCTTGGCCAGATTCCTCTTGGAAGCGGCAAACTTATAGATAAGATGCCTTTCAGGGTTAAGGTTGTTGCTGCAAACAGAAATCCTGAGACCAAGACTCAGCTCGTTTCAGGAAGCTATGTAAAGTCTGCTCATGCCTTTATAAGCGGCGTTGAAAGCCTTGATAGAGACGTAAAGGGACAGCAGCCGGTTCTTTTCCCATTTGAGTCATCCTATGGGGTAAAAGACTTCCAGATAAGGCGAATGCTCCTTGATATGGATACTTACCTTCCTGACGACATTCTGGTGAAGATGGACAGAGCGTCCATGAAGTATTCACTTGAAAACAGATGCCCTATCATGGACACGGAGGTAATGGAGTACTCCTTCAGGATTCCTCAGAAGTTCAAGTACATGGACGGTGACAAGAAGCATATCCTCAAGGATATCGCTTATGACTATATACCCAAAGAGCTGCTTAATCGCCCCAAGACTGGCTTTGGCGTTCCTATGGATCAGTGGCTCAGAGGCCCGTTAAAGGACCAGCTCATGGACTTTAGCTCCACTTCATTTTTGGAAAAACAGGGAATTTTCGACAGTGCGTATGTTTCCAAATTTATCAATAACTACATTGTGAACGGAGACGCAGGCCCTGCCACAGGAGCAAACTTTAGCAAGATTTCCTGGTCATTCTTTATTTTCCAGCAGTGGTACGATTACTACATCAATTAGAAAGAGGTTAATTATGACAAGAGAAGAAGTTTTCGAGAAAATGAACGAAGTTTTCAGAGACGTTTTTGAAGATGACGATATCACAGTAACAGATGAAACAACAGCAGACGACATTGATGATTGGGATTCACTTGAGCATATCAATCTTATGAATGCTATTGAGCAGGAATTTGACATCAAGTTTACAATGGGTGAGATCGTTGGAATGAAGAATGTTGGCGCAATGGCTGACCTTATCCTTGCAAAGCTTGGCTGATACAAATTTAGGCAGATACTAGAGCCTGATCAAGAGGTAAAAATGAAAGTACACCACATAGGATATCTGGTAAAAAACATATCAAAAACTGAGAAAAAGTTTTTAGAACTCGGGTATGAAGTCGAATCTCCTACAAAGTTTGATGAGATTCGAAACATTGACATTGAGTTTTTGGTAAACGGAGATTACAGAGTAGAGCTGATAGAACCAAAGGGTGAAGAGTCTCCAATGTATCCGCTCCTTAAGCGTTACAAGAACACTCCTTATCATCTGTGTTATGAAGTGGAAAACGTTGATGAGGCCATAGCGGATCTTCAGGACAAGCATTACACAGTGATACAGGAACCCAATATCGCGCCATGCATTGAGGGCAAAAAAGTAGCTTTTTTGAATAACATAAGCATGGGAATCATAGAGCTTGTTGAAATGTAAGCAAACAAACAGATGTTACATGTATATTCATTTTGAGAGGAATATAATCCCTTGGAACAAGGAAACAACAGTAAAAAGCATATAGCGATGTATATAGGCTCCCTTCAGAAGGGCGGAGCAGAGAGGGTCATGACGAACCTTGCGGATTTCTTTTTCGAGCAGGGCTACAGAGTGACCTTTGTTACTACATACCTTGCCGACAATGAGTATGAGGTTAAGCACGCGGCATGGAAAAGAGTTCCAGCAGGAGCGCCGGGGGCTGAGCTTGTTGCAGACCTTGATGAGAATCCTGCCTGGGTTGATCCTCATGGCGGAGAAAAAGATGGTATAGCCCGCGTTTTCTCAGCTCTTTTAAAGTCTGAACAAAAGGGCAGAGCTTATAATCTTCGCATGAGACATAAAAAGCTTCAGGACATTTGGAAGAATCTTCATCCGGACCTGATCCTTAGCTTTATCGGAAAAAACAATATCATGGCACTTTCGACTGCTGGCGGGGAGAAAATCCCGGTAGTAGTTTCTGTGCGTTCAGATCCTGACAGGGAATATGCATCTCTTTCCATGAAATCCTCCATGCTTGCTCTCTTTGGAAAGGCAGCAGGCGTTGTAGTTCAGTCCCAGGGGGCGAAAGAGAAGTTCCCGGGCTATATACAAAAGAAATGCACTATACTTCCAAACGCCATCAATCCTTCATTTATCAGAAAGCGCTACATTGGCGAGCGGGAAAAGAAAATTGTAATGGTAGCAAGGCTTGACGCCAATAAGAATCAGGCAATGGTTCTGGAAACCTTTAAGGAAATCCTTGAAAAAGGCCATAAAGACTACAGTCTTGTATTCTACGGCGATGGCCCTGACAGGATAAAACTTCAGAATATGGCGGTTAAGCTTGGAATCGACAAAAACGTTGAGTTTAAGGGAAGCGTGCAGCACGTTGCTGAGCACATTGAAAAGGCAGCAATGTTTATTCTGGCATCTAAGCAGGAGGGAATGCCAAACTCCCTTATTGAAGCCATGTCTTTGGGACTTCCTTGTATTTCAACGGATTGTCCGTGTGGAGGGCCGAGAGACCTTATAACTGACGGAGAAAATGGAATTCTTATCCCGGTAGATGACAGGGCAGCTCTTGTAAGCGCCATGGAGAAGCTTATTACGGATAAGGACTTTGCAGAGAAAATCGGAACTGAAGCTGTGAAGATCCAGGAAAAATGCAGTCCTGAAGTTACAAATCAGAAGTGGAAAGAATACTTTGATTCACTCATGTGAAAGATACTTTTTAGGCCATACAAGCCAAAAAAGTATGAATATATAGATGAACAGAGTGTTAAATATATAGGAGCAAAAGGTGAAAGAATTAGAATACCCCTTTGATAGCAGCTACATAATGAAAAAGTCAAAGAGCCTAAAGAAGGCTCTTTTATCTGATGGGAGTGACAGAATCCACAAGAAGATAGCAGTTCTTGGGGGCTCAACTACCCATGACATTATAAGGATATTGGAGCTCTTTTTACTAAATTATGGAATAGAGCCTGAATTCTATGAGTCTGAGTACGGTCAGTACTGGCAGGATGCAATGTTCCCTGGAGAATTAAATGACTTTAACCCGGACATTATCTACATTCACACTTCAAACCGCAATATCACTGACTTCCCTACAATGGATGACAGCGCTGAGGCGGTGGATGAAAAGCTCCAGAAGACCTATCAGCACTTCGAGACCATGTGGAAGAAGCTCTCTGACACCTATCACTGCCCTATTATTCAGAACAATTTCGAGGCGCCGTTTTACAGACTCCTTGGAAACAGGGACTTTTTCGATGTTCACGGGCGTCTTTCCTTTATAAACAGACTTAACGAGAAGTTTGCTGAGTATGCAAGAAAGGCTTCAGACTCAGCGGAGAGCTTTTTTATCAATGATATAAACTACCTTTCAAGCTGTTATGGTCTTGATCAGTGGTCTGATCCGCTTGCTTGGCACATGTACAAATATGCCCTTTGCATTCCGGCTATTCCAACCCTTAGCTTCAATGTTGCCAATATCATCAAGTCAATTTATGGCAAGAACAAAAAGGGCCTTGTGCTCGACCTGGACAATACCCTGTGGGGCGGAGTTGTAGGTGATGACGGCGTTGATGGCATCGAGATCGGTCAGGAGACCAATCTTGGTCAGGTATATGCAGAGTTCCAGAATTATGTGAAGATGCAGAAGGACATCGGAGTTCTTTTAACTGTTGATTCTAAAAACGATGAAGAGAACGCTATCGCAGGCCTTAATCATCCAGACGGAAGTCTTAAGCCAGATGACTTTGTGGCTATAAAGGCCAACTGGGAGCCCAAGAGCGAGAATATGAAGGCTATTGCAAAAGAGCTGAATATCCTGCCTGAGTCCTTGGTATTTGTAGATGATAACCCTGCAGAAAGAGCTATAGTTGAGGGCCAGATAAAGGGAGCAGCAGTTCCTGAGATCGACAGCCCTGAGCACTATATCAGGATAATTGACCATGCGGGATTTTTCGAGGCCACATCTGTTTCTGACGATGACAGAAAGCGAAACGAGATGTACATGGCCAACAAAAAGAGAACTGAGCTTGAAGAGAGCTTTACTGATTACAGCGAGTACCTTAAGTCTCTTGAGATGGAGGCTGAGATCGCACCTTTTGAGAAGATGTACATGCCTCGTATCGCACAGCTTACCAATAAGAGTAATCAGTTCAACCTCACAACCAAGCGCTATACACAGGATGACATCGAGAAAACTGCTGCAGATGACAGTAACATAACGCTTTACGGGAGACTTAAAGATAAATTTGGTGATAACGGAATCGTATCACTTGTTATTGGAAATATCCGCTCCGGTGCTGAGCTCCACATTGATCTGTGGCTTATGAGCTGCAGAGTTTTAAAGCGCGATATGGAGTTTGCCATGATGGATGCGCTGGTTAAGAAGGCTTTGGAGCGTGGAGTTAAGACAATTTATGGCTATTATTATCCAACAGCCAAGAACAAGATGGTAAAAGAGTTCTACGATATTCAGGGTTTTGACCTTGTTTCTGAGGATGCTGACGGAAATAAGACCTACAAGCTGGATATAAGTCAGAACTATGAGAACAAGAATAAAGTGATCAGTGTTAAGTGACACTAGAGGCATACTATGTGCGGAATTGCAGGACTGATACAGTTTAAGGGCGATGCTGAAAAGAACATCCGAAAGATGAATGAGCGGATGCTTCACAGAGGCCCTGATGACGGAGGAATTTACATAAGTGATGATAGAAAAGTCGCCTTGGGACACAGGCGACTTGCTATTGTTGACCTTTCCAAGAATGGCGCTCAACCCATGAAATCTCATAGCGAGAAGAGCGTCATTATTTATAATGGCGAGATTTACAACGCTGCTGAGGTAAAAGAGTTGTTGCTTAAGGATGCAGCCTCAAAGGGCATTGATATCGGCGCATTTCGCGGAACTTCTGACACAGAGGTTTTGGTGGAAGCTATTGAGCACTTTGGCATGAAAAGAGCTCTTTCTCTCTGCAAGGGCATGTTTGCAATCGCGGTCTATAACCTTGAGAAAGGCACTATTTCTTTTGCCAGGGACAGAGTGGGAGAGAAGCCTTTATATTACGGAAATGTAGCAGGAGCCTTCGCCTTTGCATCAGACATTGGATGCCTTCGCGTTGTTGATGGCTTTGACAATGAGATAAACACTGATGTTTTGGATATGTATTTTGAGGAGGGATATATTCCGGCCCCTTACTCCATCTATAAGGGGATAAATAAGCTGGAGCCCGGAACAATCCTTACTTTGAATGTGGAAACCCTGGAGACTCAGAGTGAAGTTTACTGGTCAATGGCAGAAGCTGCCAAGAAGGGCCAGAGCAATATCTTTACAGGCAGCAGAAAAGAAGCGGCAGATGAGCTTGAAAGACTCCTAAAAGAGTCCATCAAGGGCCAGATGATCGCAGATGTTCCTCTTGGAGCATTTCTTTCTGCGGGAATTGACAGCAGCACTGTGGTTTCTCTTATGCAGTCCATAGCTCCCGGCAAAGTGCGCACTTTCACCATCGGTATGGAGGATGAGAAGTACAACGAGGCTGTTATAGCAAAAGAAATTGCATCTCACCTTGGAACAGATCACACAGAACTCTACATAAATGAAAATGATGCAAAGGCAGTTATTCCCAAACTTTCTTCTATGTTTGGAGAGCCTTTTGCTGATTCATCACAGATCCCCACATACCTTGTAAGCAAGATGACAAGGGACCATGTAACGGTTTCACTTTCAGGTGACGGCGGGGATGAGCTCTTTTGCGGATATAAGTCCTATAATTCAGTGGCAAGAGTATGGGGAAAGGCAGCAAAAATACCTTATGCCTTAAGAAAACCTGTAAGTTCACTCCTTATGAATATTTATGGGCCTGATAATTCTGATGAATTGAAAGATAAAGTCAAATTCGCGAAGGCTCAGTACTTTGGCGCAAAGTCTCCTTATGAAGTTCACAGAATGGAGCATGAGAGCGACCCTATAATTAAAAAGATTGCCCTGAAAAAAGGCGAAGCAAAGTATAAGTGCCTTGACCTGCCGGCGGATTTCCTTGGAGAAGTCAACCACGAAGCTATGCTCATGGATATGTGTATGTACCACCCTGACGATATTTTGGTGAAGGTGGACAGGACAGCTATGGCCGTTTCCCTTGAAACAAGAGTGCCTATGCTTGATAAAGACGTGGTAGAATTTGCCTGGTCACTGCCAATTGAGTACCTTCGAAATGATGAGCAGGGCAAACTTGTTCTGCGTGATGTGTTGTATAGATACGTTCCTCGTGATATGATGGAGCGACCTAAGAAAGGATTTTCAATACCAATCTCAAAGTGGCTATTGGAAAAAGACATAAGAGATTGGGCGGAAGCTCTTTTGGACAAGGATAAGATAAGGCAGCAGGGCCTTTTAAATCCTGATGTGGTGGAGAAGATCTGGAGAGATTTCACGGACCGCGGAATATACCGCATTCAGATCTGGTACATCCTCATGTTCCAGCAGTGGATGGAAACTGAGTATAGAAATAATTGAGAGTGTAACCTCTTAGAGAGATAATATGGGAATTACTTCGTTTTATTTTTTGTTGTTTTTTGTAATTACAGTAGCTGTGTATTATACAGTGCCTCTTTTGTTTAAAGGAAAAGGTCAGTGGGTGGTGCTTCTTTTGGCGAGCATTGCCTACTATCTCTTGTCTGGCAACGGGGTGCTTATTCTGTATCCTCTTTTTGCGTCATTTGCCACCTGGGGACTTTTGAAGATTCTCAAGAGGGTATCAGATACTTCCAAAAGGCGCATAGTTCTTGGCTTCGAGCTTGCAGCCCTTCTTGGAATCCTGATTTTTCTTAAATATACCAAGCTTATTCATGGAGGAAGCATTGCGACTCCTCTTGGACTTTCTTTTTATACCTTCATTCTTCTTGGATATTTCATCGAAGTTTACAATGGACTTGCAGAGGGCGATGAGAGCTTTTTAAAAACTGCCCTTATCGGAATGTATTTCCCTGTTATGATCTCAGGTCCTATTTTCCAGATAAGAGAGACAGGAAAGCAGTTTTTTGAAAGACATAAGCTCGATTATAAAAACATAACCTTTGGCGCCCAGAGAATGCTTTGGGGCTTTTTTAAAGAGCTGGTTATTTCCGAGAGACTGGCTATAGTTGTTAACACAATCTACAACAACGACACAGAGTATCCCGGTGCTTACATCATGCTTGGAACAGTGGGCTTTGCGCTTCAGCTCTACACTAACTTTTCAGGCTGCATGGATATAGTTATCGGCGCTTCAGAGTGCTTTGGAATCATATTACCTGAGAACTTCACTACTCCGTTTTTTGCCAAGAACATCAGCGAATACTGGAGAAGGTGGCATATCACTCTTGGTGTGTGGATGAGAGAAAATGTCTTTTACCCACTCCTTAGAAGCAGGATGATCATGAACCTTGGCAAGTTCTTAAAGGGTAAGCTCGGTAAAAAGAAGGGCAAGCAGTACACAACTTATGTGGCTATGTTTATCCTCTGGTTCTCTGTAGGTTTGTGGCACGGCGGCGAGATGAAATATGTCATCGGTTCAGGTCTTCTCCACTGGGCATACATTGTAATTGGCGAGATCACACTTCCATTTTTTACCTGGCTCTTTGGCGAAAAGATGAAGATAAATATGAAGGGCAGATTTGCTGATTGCGTGCGAGTTGTAAGGACATTTATCCTTGTTTGTATAGGTGACCTGTTCTTTAGAGCAGACAATGTTCCTCACGCACTTCGCATGTTAAAAGAGAGCGTATCAACCTTTAACCCACAGATATTTGTGGATGGAAGTCTTTTGAATCTTGGAATTGATATTGTTGACTGGGGAATCGTTGTGGTTTCACTGGTTATTCTGGCCTTAGTTTCTGTGATGCAGTATCGCATGGAAAATGGTAAGGCTGGAACAACAGCTAAGAAGGCAGATACTGCTATTGAAAACAATGATGCTGGAAATTTGAAGAAGTCAATTAGTGATTACAGAAACGTAAGAGAATTTATAGCTGACAGGCCGATTGCCCTTAGATGGTGTATCTACATTGCATTTTTATTCTTTGTGATATTGATTGCAGAGTACGGCCCTGGCTACAGCGCAGCGGAGTTTATTTATAAAGATTTCTGATGAGAGCATATTTGTTATGCTTTATTAAGATAATGATCAGTAATTCAAAATAGTGAATATAAGAGAATATTTAGTGTTTCAATATAGAGAGAATGTAGTTTAGTTATGACAAAGAAACAAGTAGCAAAAATAGTAGTTTTCATATTGATCGTATCCTGGCTCCTGGTGCACGTGACTTACTGCATCAGGACTAATGGTGATGTCAAAGACAGATTTGTTGGCTTTTATTCTGAAAAGAATAACACAATTGATGCGGTCATGATCGGATCAAGTCCTGTTTATCCTTGTATCTCCAACCCAATGATCTACGGCGATATGGGAATAACCATGTATCCTCTGGCTTCCAACATGCAGAGACCTGTTGCCACAAAGTACCTGGTAGAAGAGGTGTTAAAGACTCAGACGCCTGACCTTTTTATTTTTGAAATGCGCATGTGGACTGCAGAGGATGAGAACCTTCTTGGTAACATGGCTCACACAAGGGAGGTTACAGATAACCTTAAGTATTCTATAAACAGAATAAAGGCCATAAATGCCATGGTTGAGGACCCATCAGAGAGGCTTTCCTATTATTTTGATATCTTTAAATATCACTCAAACTGGAAGACTCTGGCCCTCTGGTCACAGCTTCGCACCTTTATGTATGAGTATCCTGATGAATACAAGGGATTTGTTCCTTTTTCCACAGTTGGTCCTGCACCTAAGACAGACAACGCAGCGATTACAGACAGAGAGCCTATTCCCGCGGAACAGGAAGAGTATTTGACGGATCTTTTGACATATCTGAAAGAGAAGAACCTCAATGCACTCTTCGTTATCACTCCCTACGATGTGCAGGAAGATGAGCAGAAAAAGATCAATTATATCAGTGACATTGTAACGGCAGCAGGCTACAACTTCCTTGATATGGACCAGTATGTGGATGAAATTGGCCTTGACTACGATGTTGATTTCAAGGACTACGGAACTCACACCAATATTGTCGGAGCTTACAAGGTTACTAAGTTCTTTGAGGAGTATCTTAAAAAGAACTATGTGGATAAGGGAGTTTTGGGTGACCACAGAGGCGATTCAAAGTACAAGTCATGGGACAACGCCTACAAGCTGTGGCTTGAAGCCTACGAGACCGGCTCCGCGGAGGTTTATTACAACGCAGAGAACAAGATTTACTACGACCTTGAAGAAGGGGAGTAACAAGGGGCATTGTTTTATAGATTCTACAACTATGGTATAATATGACGACAGGGTCAAAAGGTCATAATGCGTTCATGCTTGCATGATAAGCTTTTTGACTCGTCAGACTTACAGTATGCACATGATATCAACCTGGAGGAGCTATGATAATCATTCAGCTTAAGGGCGGACTGGGCAATCAGATGTTTCAGTACGCATTATATAAGTCTCTGAAAAAGCGCGGCAAAGAAGTTAAGATTGATGATAAAACAGGCTTTGTTAACGACAAACTCAGAATCCCGGTATTATCCAGGTGGGGAGTTGAGTATGACAAGGCAACAGACGATGAAATCGTAAAGCTTACTGATTCTAAAATGGATATTTTCAGCCGCATCAGAAGAAAACTCACCGGTAGAAAATCATATAGAATAGATGAGGAATCCGGCAAATTTAATCCCGAGATTCTTGAAAAAGATAATGCTTATCTTGTAGGTTACTGGCAGTGTGATAAGTATTTTGAGGATAAGGATGTCATTAGAGAGATAAGGGAAGCTTTTGAGAAAAAGCCTCAGGAGCTTATGACTGATGCATCAAGCTGGTCAACCTTGCAGCAGATTGAGTGCTGCGAGTCAGTAAGTTTGCATGTTCGCAGAACAGACTATGTGGATGAAGAACACATTCATATCCACAATATCTGCACTGAAAAATATTATAAGGATGCTATTGATAAGATTAGAAAACGGTATCCATCAGCTGTGTTCTTTATTTTCACAGATGACAAGGAATGGTGTAGAGATCACTTTAAGGGACCGAACTTTATAGTTGTTGAGCTTGAAGAGGGCGAGGGTACTGACATTGCAGAGATGACTCTTATGAGCAGATGCAAGCACCATATCATTGCCAACAGCTCTTTTAGCTGGTGGGCAGCATGGCTCAATGATTCGCCGGAGAAAATTGTTATCGCACCTCAGAAGTGGATCAATAACCGTGATATGGACGACATCTACACAGAGCGCATGACTAAGATTGCTCTGTGATGGTCATTATTTCTTTGAACATACAACAAATAGTTAGGAAATATCTTAATGAGTAATACGAAAAAGGTAAGCCTGCTTGCCAAGATAAATTACATATTTGATAAAAAACAAAAGGGACAGCTATTCATACTAGCTGTCCTTATACTGATTGGGGGTGTTGTTGAGACACTGGGCGTTTCAATGATGATCCCTGTTATTTCAGTCATATTAAAACCTGAGTCTCTTCACAGACAGATAGAAAAACGTGAGATCCTTCAGAATATCGTAAATGCACTGGGCCTTAACAGTGACTTAAAGCTTGCCAGTGCGCTTTTGATCTCACTTATTTTTCTTTTTATCTTTAAAAATCTGTATCTGCTTTTCCTTGTTTATAAGCAGAACACATTTATATCAAGAGCCAGAAATGACATGATCAGCAGGGTAATGAGAGAATTCTTAAATAGGCCCTACGAAGATTACCTTGGTGCAGATATCCCGACAGTTTTCAGAATTACAGACAGTGACATTCCAAAGACCTTTACTTTGATGCTTTCTCTTTTGTCACTTTCAACAGAGATGGTAGTTTCAATCTGCCTTGGAATTGTTCTTCTGGCAGTTAACTGGCAGATGACAGTCCTTATTCTTGTGGTTTTGGTGATCCTTACACTTATCATTACCAAGATTTTGAAGCCAAGGCTTAACACCATTGGTAGAAAGAACCAGGAAACACAGTCAAGGATCGCTAAGTGGAGAATTCAGGCAATCTATGGACTTAAGGACGTAAAAGTATTAAATAGACAGGATTTCTTTATCCGCAACTACTATGAGTCAGGCAGGATCGGCGCTGATATCGACAGAAACTACACAGTGCTGAACAACATCCCAAGACTCCTTATAGAGACTGTTTTCATATCAGTTGTTCTTTTGTACGTGCTTATCTATCTTGTGAATGGCGGCGATGCGAAAGCACTTCTTCCACAGATCACAGCCTTTGGTATGGCAGCCATCAGGATCATGCCATCAGCAAACAGGATCAACACATATCTTACTCAGATTGCCTATAACCAGTACAGTCTGGACTTTGTCTATAACAACCTTACAGAATCCATGAAAATGGAAAAAGAGATGCGTGCAGAGAGAGCAAAGGTTGCAGGACCTGCCCTTCATCTGGAAAAAGAGATTGAGCTTAAAAACATCACTTTCCATTATCCTGATTCTGAAGACAATATCTTTACTGACGCAAATATGATGGTTCCAAGAGGAAAGTCAGTGGGTATCATCGGACCATCGGGTGCAGGTAAATCCACAATTGTGGATATTCTTCTGGGACTTTTGCACGTTAAGAGCGGCGAGATCCTCTGCGATGGCAGCAATATCTTTAGTAACTATGAGTCATGGCTTGCACAGATCGGATACATTCCACAGTCTATCTACCTTGTGGATGAGTCTATCAGAGATAACATAGCATTTGGTATTGATGCAGACCAGATAAATGATGACAGAATCTGGGAAGTCTGCGAAGAGGCCCAGCTTGCTGACTTTATCAGAACACTTCCTGAGGGTCTTGATACAAGGATAGGTGACAGAGGTGTCAGACTTTCCGGCGGTCAGAGACAGCGTATAGGCATCGCCAGAGCTCTTTATCATAACCCTGAGATTCTCGTATTTGATGAGGCTACCAGCGCTCTTGATAATGAGACAGAGGCAGCAGTTATGGAAGCTATCAACAGTTTCCACGGCAAAAAGACAATGATCATCATCGCCCACAGACTTAACACAATCGCAAACTGCGACATTATCTACGAAGTTAAGGATGAAAAGATCAAAGCGACTACACTTGAAGGCAGAACGATCATTCAGTAATGTGTTGTTTTGACCTTGATTAATACATAAGATCTAGCTATCAGCCTGTAATCTTATGATTGGAGTTTGTATGATAGGAACAGAGTTTATTCCGGGGTACGGCCTCGGTAACCAGTTGTTTTTTTATATAGTTACCCGTTGTATGGCCCTTGATAAAGGCGTGGAATATGGATTCATAAATCCCGGCCAAGTGGGAAATGTGGCCCAGTCCCATCAGGGCATGTATTTCATGGACATCGATATGGGAAAAGAAATCCCAATGGCCAACAAGGATAAATTCACGATCTTTACTGAACAGGACGATCGCCTGTACATGGGCAATTCCAAGCATGACATGGCAAATGGCTGCTATATAAGTGGGCCGGATCCAAAGCTCTTTGAAATTGAAGACAACACTTTGATCTATGGCAATCTCCAGGATCAGAGCTACTTTGAAAGATATAGAGATCAGATCAAGGACTGGCTCAAAGTTAAGCCTGAGTATGAGTCCTATGAGTACACAGCAGATGACCTCTGTATCATAAACATACGCGGCGGTGAGTACACCAATCACCCGGAGCTCTACCTCGACAGAAAGTACTTTCTGAATGCCATAAAGAACATGAAGAAGATCAATCCTGCCATGAGATTTATGGTAGTGACTGAGGACGAAGAGGCTGCGAGAAAGATTCTTCCAGAGTACGAGTGCCACCACTTCGACATGGGAAAAGACTATGTGACAGTTAAGAATGCCAGATACCTCATTTTGTCCAATTCATCTTTTTCAATCATGCCGGTAATGTCCAGCACAGAGCTAAAGTACGCAATTGCTCCTAAGTACTGGGCAAGGCACAATATATCAGACGGTTTCTGGTCTTCAGAGCAGAATATTTACACCTTTTTACACTATCAGGACAAAAAAGGCAGGATATTTGAGGCGGATGAGTGCAGAAAAGAGCTTGAAGAGTATAAAAAGAAATCAGCTCTTTATGCCAGAAAAAATAAAAGACCCGGTTCTATAAGGCTCTTTTGCCAGGTAATCCGCAGGAAGTGCCTCTACGGAGTCTTCTATGCCAAGAAGATCTTAAGAAGCCTTGAAAAGCGCGTAGGAATCATCAAGAGATTTCAGTATTAATGCGTATATTAAATATATTTAGAGGAATAAAATGGAGAAAAAGTTAAAGCTCCCCCAGGTTACGCTCTGCGCCATGACCAGTGTTAATGTTTATGAGACTGTGCAGGCCATGAAGTACAGCATGAGGGAGATTGAGTATGGAGATGCGGTTCTTATTTCAGATAAAAGACCTTTCTATCTGCCAAAGAACATCAGATTCAGTTACACCTCCAAGCTCGACAGTATCGATAAATTTAATTACAAGATGGTTTACGAGCTTAAGGACCACATAAATACAGACTTTTGTATGGTGGTCCACGCTGATGGATTTGTTATTCATCCTGAGAACTGGCGCGACGAGTTCCTTGAGTACGACTATATTGGCTCTCCCTGGCCGCTTCCTAAAAATGATTACGCCTACAGGGATTCAAAGGGCGAGATCTGTAGAGTTGGAAACAGCGTATCCTTAAGGTCAAAGAGGCTTTTGGAATATCCTGCAGCTCATAATCTTAAGTGGGAAAAGGTCTACGACGGATTTTATAACGAGGATATCTTCCTTTGCTGTTACCACAAAAATGCTATGGAAGCTGAAGGCATGAAGTGGGCGCCAATTGGAGTTGCGGTGCAGTTTGGAAGAGAGCATCCACTTCCTGAAAATAAGGGAATAGAGCCCTTTGCATTTCATAAATGGTGGGGAGAGAATGCGGATTATCCCAGATTCTACAGCCCTAAAAAGAGATTCAAAATGGCAGTAAGACCGCTTCTTTTCTGGAGAAGAAGTAAGAAGTGGAGACAGGAGCATGGCATAGAATGATCTTTTCAGTTATAGTTCCGGTTCATAACGCAGAAAAGTACATAAAAGAAATGATGGATTGCATTATCCCTCAGCTTGGAAAGAGCGGAATGGATGCGGAGCTTATCCTGATTGAGAACGGTTCAACGGACAATTCTCCTGCAATTTGCGATAAATACGCTGCTGATAATCCATTTGTTTTTTGCTATCACTACGGAAAGATTGGTGCCTATGCTGCCCGCAAGGAAGGCATAAAAAAGTCCATGGGCCAGTGGCTCATTTTTGCTGATGCGGATGATCTTTTGGTGGATACAGCAATTGAGGATATCTGCAGAGGCCTGACAGATGCATCTATAGCTCACAAGCCCTTTGATATAGTGCTTTACAATGCGGCTACGGATAAGGCTCCATCAAGGCGTAAGTTCAATTTTCCCTTTGAGGAGAACAAGGTCTACCAGGGCGCTGCCAAGGATTCTTTTTACAAAGTTATGTGTGAGGGCGACTCCCTAAATGCCATGTGGAATAAGTGCATCAAAAGAGAGCTTGCTATTGATGTGCTTCTTCAGGATAAGGACATGTTCCTTAACTATGGCGAGGACCTTTTGCAGACAGCGGCATTTTTGGATAAAGCCCGCGGAATCGTTTATCTTGATAAGATCCTCTATATCTACAGGCCAAACGATAAGGGCCTTACAGGGGGCTATCACATTGAATACCTCCCCAATCAGGAGACAGCCTGGAATAAGTTTGATTCCTATGTGAAAAAATGGGGTGGAGAGCGTTTTGTTACGACAGTTGACAGGAGGAAGTCTCTGACCTGCAGCATTGCCATAGCAAAGCTTATTTACTCTGACCAGCCGGTTTCGGTAAAGATGTCAGAGCTTTCAAATATATTTAACAGTGAATTTTACAAAAGATACAGCCAGATGCCGCTTCCTGATTGGGCTCCGGAAGAGAGCATGGAGATACATAAGCTTCAGATATCAAGAGGAGCACTGCAAAAGCTCTTTTTATCCGGGGTGAAATACAGTGCAAAGGCAGTAGCAAAGCGGGCGATAAAGAGAAAATAGCAATCCCGGTTTGCAAAGGATGGAATAATTAGATAGCTATGGTTTACGATTTAATACCTTTTTTTAACGAAATAGATATATTAAAGCTAAGGCTCGGAATCCTTGATCCTTACGTGGATAAGTTCATCATTGAGGAAGCCACCACGACTTTTTCCGGTGAGCCAAAAGAGCTGTGCTTTGAGAAAAATAAGGAACTATTTAAGGAATATCTGGATAAGATTATCTATATTGTTGTGGATGAGGACAAAGATTTCAAGGTAACCCATGAGAGAGATTACTTTCAGAAAAACCACCTGATCCAGGGGCTTGAGCAGGTTGGGGCGACTGCGGATGATGTGATTATTTTTGGAGATGCCGACGAAATTCCCAATCCGGCTGTGTTAAAGGGTATTGTGGAAAAATTCGACAATACAAAAGTTTACCACCTTGCTCAGAGAAACTTTTATGTTTATATGAATAATGAGGAAAAGTCAGGGATTTTAATGTCCATAACAGGCGAATTTCCTGACATTCCACAGACTGAGAGAAAGTGGCTTGGAACTAAGATTACTTCTATAAACAACATTCCAAGAGAGGGAATTGTAAGGCTTCGCGACCTTGTTTCTGTGTGCGATAAGAGATCCGTGCGTGTTGCGAATGGTGGATGGCACTTCGGATATATGGGCGGTCACGGGGAAAAAGACCCTACAAAGAGAATCGGCGTTAAAGTAAAAGCCGCAGCCCATCAGGAGTACAACGACAGGGAAGTTTTAAAAGAAACCATGGATCATCTGATCCTGGGACATGATATATTCGGCAGAAATGCTCATTTTGAGAGATGTGAGATTGACGATAGTTATCCACAGTACTTAAGAGACCACATCGCTGAGTACAGTCATCTTGTTATGCCTAAGGTGACAGCTCTTTCAAAGTGCTATCACTATGTAGACATCACTGCAGGAAGATTTTGCAGGAAGGCATATTACAAGGTGATGAGGATGCTGAAAAATAAATGATCATTGAATGGATTAATGCCAAAGAGAGTAATGATCATTGAATAGATATAGGTTAATGAAGTAAATGTTGATTTCATGAATACATGGTTGGCAATCTAAAGTGAAATAGAGGAACTGATAATGTCTGAGAAGAAGAACAGAAGACTTTTCATAGGACTTGTGATTACAGCATTCTTAATGATCGCTGTCTATGAGTTTTTAACTCCAAACATGTCTGATGACATCATATATGGCGACACTGTGGCTAAGGCAGGAAACTTTTTTGATCTGTTTAGCCAGGAGTATGAGCATTACATGAACCACAGTGGCAGAAGTGTGGCTCACTTTATTCTCAGAGTATTTCTTTTCATGAAGACAAAGAGCGTGTTCAACGTGGTTGCGGCAGCAGTTTTTACCGTTTTATCACTTCTTATGTATGAGAATATTGATCACAAGAGAAAATATGACATAAGGCTCTTCGGCCTGGTAATCCTGTTTTTGTGGTTTTTGGACCCTGCTATGAGCAACACGGTCTTTTGGGAGACCGGTGCCTGCAACTATCTGTTTACAGGGACCATTGCTATTGCCTATTGCACCTATTTTAGAAGGCACATGAGAATTGAGAGCGAAAACAAGATTTCTCTCATGATAAAGATGTTTGTCCTTGGTTTACTTGCGGGTTGGTGCAACGAGAACACATCGGGCGGCGTTATCCTCTTTGGCCTTATCCTGTTTGTGGATAAATGGCTTGCAAACGGCAAAAAATGTGGATTCATAAAGCCATGGATGATAACAGGTTTTGCTGGAAATCTTATTGGCTTTGCGGTTATGATCCTTTCTCCCGGAAATTTTGGCAGAGCAGAGGTTGCAGAGGAAGAGCACACAGGCCTTCTTGCCATAATGGCGAGATTTTTGAAGATAGTTATCAACATAAGAGACAACTATTTCATTCTTGTAGCGGCTTTTGTAGTTCTTTTGATATTTATCTACTACATGTCAGCAGATAAAAAGAAATTCCTTGAGACCACAAAGTACATGAGAACTCTGGGTTTTGTGGCTCTTATGACAGCTTTTTCACTTATTGCTGTTCCCTCATCACAGATAAGAACCTACTATGGTGCAGGTCTTTTCATGATGATGGCAGTGCTTAACGGTGCAGGAATTGTGGCTAATACGCTGCTCATGTCAGGAAGTGCATCTGACAAAGAGGGCGGCCTTTCATATACGATGCTGCAGACAGCAGTAACTTCACTTGTGGCAGTTTGGGCAATTGTGCTTGCTTTCACTTATATCGAGCAGGGAGCAAACCTTGCCAGGATCAAAAGAGAAATGGATGAGCGTGATGCCTATGTTTGGCAGCAGGTTGAGGCTGGGGAAGTGGAAATTTGTGTTCCAAGGCTCAGACCACAGTGGGAAAACAGATTTTCTTTTGCCTATGATTCAGATATTTCTGATGATTGCGATTATTGGATCAATCTATTCTATACAGAGCACTATGGAATCGAATGTTTTTGGAGCGTTGATAGAGAGGAATGGACTGCGTACTAATGGAAAAAAAGGTAAGCATAATAATTCCGGTTTATCAGGCAGCCAAATACCTTGAAAGGTGCGTAGAATCCTGCCTGGGGCAGAAGGGCATAAATGCTGATGAGCTGGAAATAATCCTGGTCGATGATGGCTCAACAGATGGCAGCAGCGAGCTTACGGATGAGCTTGAGAGAAGCGGTGGCAACATAGTGAAGGTTATACACACTAGCAACCACGGTGTATCTCATGCCCGCAATCTGGGAATTGAGAAGGCGACAGGCAAGTATATCTGTTTTGTGGATGCGGATGACTATGTAGGTGAGAGCTTTGTGGCTAATCTTCTGGCTGCTGTGGAGTGTGAGAGTGCAACTGATGAAGAGTCAACAATTATCAAGAGTAATACAGCTGAAAATGTGGATAAGAAAGATGAAGATGCTCAGAATTGTGGATTAGGCAGTGCAATGCCAGTAATAATCGATTCCACGGATGCGTATTTGTCAGGACTTAGCATTAGTGGATATCAGTATATTGAGAACTCAATCCTAAACAGAAACACCCATGTGTGGGGAAAGCTCTTTTTACTAAGTGCCATAAGAGACAATCATGTCACCTTCAAAGAAGGGCTGACAATCGGTGAGGATCTACTTTTCCTTTTGGATATAGCTCTTTTGCAGGGAAAGAAAAAGACAGTGAAGTGCACGGGAACGAGTGGCTATGTTTATGTGGATAACCCTGAAGGCGCCATGAAGAAGGCTTTTAAGGAAAGCTACCTTGATGAGGTTGTTTGCTGGCGTGAGGCGGAGGAAAAGCTCCTTGGAGCAAGGGAGTACATTTCAAAGTATTCTTTTGTGAGCGTTGCCGTGAGCCAGATCATGACAGCTCTTTTGGTGGCAGGGAAACTTGCAAGGACAGATGAGGCCGAAAGAGATAAGGATATAGAAACACTTGTTATTTCAAAAGTCAGGGAACAGGTCAGCCATGCCCTTAAAGTGCGAGGCGCATTTGCGGCCCTTGAGTTTGGATACAAGATCAAGGTGACTATTTTCAGAATCAATCCGAAGTTTTATCTCAGGATTTATGGAAGTTATAAATCCTAGAGATGAAATTCAGATTATATCTATAGTTTTATGAAGTTATAAAGAAAGCTATAAATATATTTATGCTGATTAGAGAATACTTATCTGTTAGGCATAAGTTTATAAATGATAGTGAGAGAGGATTCGCATGAATCTAAACAGACCGATAGTTTTATATTATCACGCCGGCAGCGGAAATCATGGCTGCGAGGCTATTGCAAACAGTACGCTAAAGCTCATTCACAGAAAGAGGATTGAGCAGGGATGCGACATGGAGAACATGCCGATTCCTGTTGTTATTTCTAACAATGTGGAAGAGGACAGAAAGTACTCCCTTGGGGAGCTGGAGAAACAGGGACTTTGTGTTCTTGCCAATGAAAGGCATATTGATCAGGACTTTTTTGCCCATGTGATCTACTACGGATGGCGCAAGATAACCGGTGATAAGCAGTCCTTCATGAGATACAGATTTAGGGACGGCTACAGGGCTTATGTTCAGGAGCATAACAGGTGCGATACTCAGAAACGGGATGAAAAAGCGGATATGAGCATCGCGACAAACAATACTCCACTTGCGATTTCAATTGGCGGTGACAACTACTGTTACCCAGAGATGGTTTCGGACCTGATACTTGCCCATGATTATTTTAGAAAAAGAGGCTTTGATACAGTCCTTTGGGGATGCTCTATTGAGCCTGATTCCCTTAAGGATGCAGCTCTTTTAAAAGACCTTATGAACTTCGACAGGATCTATGCGAGAGAGTCCATAACTTATAATGCTCTTTTGAATGCAGGAATCTCTGCTGATAAGCTTGAGCTTAGAAAGGATCCGGCATTTGAGCTGGAGACAAATGATTATAAGGCAGGTCTTTTACATAAGGATTACATCGGAATAAACCTAAGCCCAATGGTAATTGCCAAGGAGAAGACTCCGGGAATCACCATGGAGAATTACAAGAGGTTTATTCAGTACATCCTGGATAACACTGATCAGTCAGTTGCTCTGATACCACATGTGGTCTGGGCAAACAACGACGACAGGAAGCCGCTTTCTGAGCTTTTCGAAGCTTTCAAAGATAGCAAAAGAGTCTTTTTGATAGAGGATATGTCAGCTTCGGACCTCAAGGGCTACATTTCAAAGTGCAGCTTTTTTGTGGGAGCAAGGACACACAGCACAATTGCCGCTTATTCAAGTAAAGTGCCAACTCTTGTAATCGGTTATTCAGTAAAGAGCCGAGGCATTGCGACAGATCTTTTTGGCAGCTATGAGAATTACTGTCTTCCGGTGCAGGAGCTGTCCGATCCGGACGCGCTTATAAATGGCTATAAGTGGGTTATGAGCCATTCATAACTGAATCAATAGCTGTGATGATGAGTTTTTGTAATTCACGCTAAATTTGATGGATAGAGAAGTAAAATACCTGATCATATAGCCTAAGGTGTTAATGAGCAGGTATGAAAAGAATTGGGGATGAAAATATGATAATTTTGCAGATAGCTGGTGGTTTGGGGAACCAGATGCAGCAGTATGCGCTTTACAGGAAATTTTTAAAGTGCGGAAAAACAGTGAAGCTTGACCTTTCATGGTTTGGCCCGGAAATTCAGAAACACATGCTGGCTCCCAGGGAGTTTGAGCTTTCTCTTTTTAAGGACCTTCCATACGAAGTTTGTACTAAAGAGGAAAAAGATGCGCTTATAAAGCAGAATCTTTTTCAAAAGATAGCAGGAAAAGTTTCACAAAAGCTTGGAAAAAGTGCAAGCTCCAATCCTAAGGTTTTTGTGGAAACCAAGATGTATCACGAAGAGATTTTTGACCTGGATGATATTTATATCACCGGTTATTTTGCCTGCCAGTACTATTATGACGACGTGATGGCAGAGCTTCAGGATCTGTTTGTATTCCCGCCCCACTCCATTCCGGAACTTGATCAGCGCAATGCTGTTTTGGCTTCAAAGATGGAAAAAGAAACTTCTGTCAGCGTCCACATCAGGCGTGGAGATTATCTGAGCCCTGAAAACGTGGAGATTCTTGGAAATATTGCCTCTGATAAGTACTATGAGAGCGCCATGAATTATTTCCTTGAAAAGGATGAGAATACTCATTTCTATATTTTCACCAGTGACCACGAGTACGCAAGAGACCACTACAGCGATGAATCCCGCTACACGATCATAGATTGGAACACAGGTAAAAACAGCCTTCAGGACCTTATGCTCATGAGTCACTGCAAGGGCAATATCTGTGCCAATTCTACATTCAGCTTCTGGGGAGCGAGGCTCAATAAGCGTCCCGACAGAGAACTTGTCCGCACACTCAAGATGCGTAACAATCAGGAAGCTTTGCCTGAAGTTATGCATAAATACTGGAAAGACTGGATCCTCATTGATGAGAACGGAACGATCGTCTAAAAAGGTGCGCATGAGTGCATAAAGTGCTAGTAATTAGCGAAATGTTAGATATATAAAGGAATTTGTTTTAATGGGTAGAGTTAAGTCAGCAACGAGAAATATTGCATTTGGATATATTGGTCAGGTTGCAACCATGATCATGTCTTTTGTGCTACGAAAGATCTTTATCATGCATCTGAGCGAAACTCTGCTTGGCATCAACAGCACATACACAAATATTCTCTCAATCCTCAATATGGCCGAGCTGGGCATCGGAACAGCTCTTAACTTCAGCCTTTATGGCCCGGTTTCCCGCGGCGAAAAAGAGAAGATCAAGTCTTACATGCAGATGTACAAAAAGGCCTACTACTGTATCGCTTTGGTAGTGGCTGTCATGGGTACAGCGCTCGCGCCATTTCTTAAGTATCTGGTAAAAAAGCCGGATGGAGTTCTTTTACGAGATCTTACACTCTACTATTTCATTTTTCTTTTTAACACTGTCAGCAGCTACTTTGTTGCTTACAAATACAGTCTGGTCAATGCTGAGCAAAAGAACTATGTTCAGACCAACATTCTTACAATAACAAAAGTTATTACAGTCTTTTTCCAGATAATTGTCATCATCGTTACCAGAAATTTCTACCTGTTCCTGATAACAGATGCAGTGATCCAGCTTCTTCAGAAGATATTTGTTTCAAGATATCTCAATAAGATGTATCCATATCTTACGGAAAAAGATATTACGCCTCTGTCAAAAGAGGAGAGTGATACTGTCTGGAAGAAGACGAAAGCCCTTGTGTTTCATAAGGTTGGCGATGTTGCCAGACTTCAGACCGACGCCCTTATCATTTCTTCTTTTATCGAAGTAAAAATGGCAGGCTTTGTTGATAACTACAACATGGTCATCAGCTCAGTCTCAAATTTCGTAAACATCATTTTCAATTCAGTAATCTCAAGCTTTGGAAACCTTATCGCCACAGAGTCCAAGGAAAAGCAGTACGAGATGTTCAAAGTCTACAGATTTTTTGCATCCTGGGTTTATGGCTACTCCTGCGTGGGATTCATGGTTCTTTTGACTCCTCTTATCAGGATAATGTACGGAGATTACTGGGCTCTGGCACCAATGGTAATCTACTGCATCCTAATCGACTATTACTTCAAGGGCGATCGAATTGTCCTTAGTAACTATAAGACCGCAGCCGGCGTGTTCGAGCAGGATAAGTACCTTGCTCTGATCCAGGGCGCAGTAAACCTTGTGATATCAATCGCTCTGGTGCAGACGCCCCTTGGTCTTGCCGGAATTTACATTGGAACAATTGTTTCAGGACTTATTGCAAATATCACCAAACCAATCATTATCTATCGCGCCTGCTTTGACATGAGCGCAAAGAGCTACTTTGTAGACACATGCAAATACCTTGCAAGCCTTGTCTTTGTGCTGATTGTATGCAATGCTATCAGTATCAGGCTTCTTGCAGATTTGAATATTCTTACGTTCCTTGTTATGGCTGTTATCATTACTGTCGTATTCAACGGAGTGTATTTCCTCCTCTACGGCAGAACAGCAGAGTTTAAGTACGTACTTGAAAAAGTCCTCGCGAAGGTTGGAAGATAATCATTATTTATATTCGCACATAGAGGTGTTAATTATGGGCTATAGAGTTACAGATGAAAGATACAAAATGGTCTTGGACAGGACAGTTGACGATTTACTTGGAATCATGAATGTTTCCTTGGTCCAGCAGGCAAAAGACGTAGTGAAAAGGTTTATGGGGCGCTCGGTCCGCACTAAAGATCCATTATTTTGGCCTGCAGGAATGTTGATGCTGGGACTTGTTTCTGCATCGGAGCAGGAAGATGTAGAAATAAAAAACAAGTGCCTTGCTGCAATCTCAGCGCACCTGGATATGTGGCTTAAATCCTATGATGGAAAGATAGATTTTGTTGATGATGCTTTGGCTGGAGTTTGCTTTATTAGAGCATATGAGCTCACTAATGAGGATAAGTACAAAGAGGCAGCTGACAAGATAGCACAGTTTATATTAACAGCACCTCGAGATGAGCAGGGAACAATCATATATAATCCGGGTAGAAATTCATCCAATATTTTTGCTGACGGAGTAGGACAGGTTTCCATGTTCATGGCTGCTTATACAAGTGCCTTTCCGGATAGCGACATTGTCATAAGTTCCGGCTCCAGGCTTGATGCCAGTAAACAGATAAAGAACTTCTTTGAAATGGGAGTAGACAAGAAAAGCGGACTAAATTACCACGGGTATTCGCTTCATGATAATCAGAAAAAAGGTCTTCTTGGTTGGGGAAGAGCATTTGGATGGCTCTACATGGGAGTTGCAGAGGCTGCCTGTGCTGCAATTAAGAGCAGTGATGAAGCAAATGATAATGACGAGAAAATTCCAAATAGCGAAAATCTCGATAGTAGTGAGTGCCAAAAAGATTGTCCTGATAAGAAGCGCTGTTTCATGAATTCCGGATTCAATATAACTGGATTGTACAGACAGATGAGCAGAACAGCTCTTGAATACCAGCGTGCTGACGGCGGTTGGAGCTGGCAGATTCAGGGGACAGAAGGGCATATTGATATTTCTGCAACAGGCATGATCGCATATTCATTGGCGAGGGGTTACAACGCCGGGATACTTGATAACGTTGAAGACATAGACAGTTCTTTTGACAAGGCTGCTGAATGCATGTTGTCGCATACTGAAAAAGGGGCAGTGCTTGATGCACTTAGCTCATGTGATGATTTTGGGGTTCATTATCAGACTTATGGGCATTATCCTTGGGGACAAGGAGCAGTGCTCGCAGCACTTGCAGTTATTAGATAATTTGTGACTTAGGAATAAATGAATACATATCAATAAAGTTAGATTGATTGAAATGTAATGAGGGTTAGCATAATAGAAAATATCAGGAAAGAGAAGGGGATTACAATGAGATACGGAGCACTTGAAGCTGGCGGAACAAAGATGATAGTGGCAATTGGGGACGAGAATGGAAAAATCTTGGAGAGAGCATCTTTTCCTACGCTCACGCCTTCTGAGACAATGCCAAAGATGATTGATTTCTTTAAGGATAAAGAAATCGTTAGCCTTGGAATTGCCTGCTTTGGACCAATTGACCTGAACAAGGAGTCAAAGACTTACGGATATATCACATCCACACCAAAGCTTGATTGGAGAAACTATGACATCGTAGGAGAATTCAAGAAGGCGCTTAATGTTCCTGTTGGATTTGACACAGATGTTAACGGTTCACTTCTTGGTGAGATTACATGGGGATGCGCACAGAACAAGACTGATGCCATCTACCTTACAATCGGAACAGGCATAGGCGGCGGAGTTATGACCAATGGCAAGCTCCTTCATGGCATGCTTCATCCGGAGATGGGACATATTAAGCTTGCTTTGGAAGATGGAGATACCTACAAAGGAAAGTGCCCATATCACGGTACCTGTTTTGAAGGACTGGCAGCAGGCCCTGCTATTGAAGAGCGCTGGGGCAAAAAGGCCGTTGAACTTGCTGACAACAACGAAGTCTGGGAACTTGAAAGCGCTTATATTGCTCAGGCACTTAGCTCATATATTCTTACCCTTAGCCCTCAGATAATCATTCTTGGCGGCGGCGTAATGCATCAGATGCAACTCTTTCCACTTATCAGGAAAAAAGTCATTGAGCAGCTTAATGGTTACATCAACACTGATGAGATCAAAAACATTGATGAATACATAGTTCCTGCAAGCCTAAACGATGACCAGGGAATAATGGGAGCTGTGAAACTCGCTATTGATGCGGTTTGAGTTACAACAAAAAATTAGAGCGGCAACTTAGCGTGCCGCTCTTTTAAGCAAATAAATCTAGTGAAGCTCCCTGAACACCATATGTTTGACCGGACATATTCTGTCCGTATCCAACTGTCATGCCTTGGAATTTCTGAGCGACTTCATTGTAAGCCCTATTTGTTTCCTGAGACTTTTTTACATAGTCCATCGACATAGTTAATGAATCAGAGTCTTCCTGTGTTGATGCGACCTGTGCATTTGGATATATCACAGGTGGCACATTCATCACGGCGCCCTGCATACCTGTCTCAGAAAATGCATCAGAAATATCAGCTTCGTTCTTTAGTTTGTAGTTCAATGGCTGAACAAAGCTCATTCCGTACATGTTTCCAATTCCACCAACGGCTAATCCCATACAAACCCTTTCTAAAAAAGTGCAAACATACTTAAACAATTGTTTCGAAACCGATTAAGACAATTGTTCCAAAAATTCAATAATATCGCTTTCAGATAAAAATCGGCAAAAAGCCCACCATTACTTCCTTTAATGATATTCTCAGAGGATAAGGGAATCAATTATTGCCATTGAAATTTTGTATTAAATTTTTATGACCAATTATGAAATTTTGTTTAAATTTATGATAAAATTATGTTGAGGGGTAATCTTATCCTTCGGAAAAAGACTTCAATTGTTGGACATAAATGGAAAGAGAGAAAGGAGCGACCTGCTTATGAAAAACAGCCAGCTGCAATACTCTCCGTTCAAACCAAACTTGAAGACAGCCGAAGTATTTGCGTGGGGCGATCCGGAGTATAATCTTTTTGACCAGCTGAATGAAAAGTACGAAAAGACACACCCTGAGTATTCTAAGTTATCTTCGTACGAGAAGATGGTTATCAGAGAGCAGATCCATCATGAAGCTATTGGCTTGACGCCATTGAATCTTATTAAGAGCTTCATAGAAGATCCGCAGTTTGATGAATTTAGAATTGTATGACATTTTGAATGTTTTTACCGTACTCATCTAATCCCAGAACTAGAAAATAGTTCTGGGATATTTTTTTACCTAAAATACTTTGTTATGATCTCATCGACTTCAAAAATTGTTAATGGATGATTGGAAGTCTCATATGTGCATATAAGATTGATTGATGGAATATAGCCTTCATTTGGATATATTCTCATCTTTTTTAAGAAATTGTTATTAACATATTCTGGATCATCCATTCTTCCAAAGTGCTCCCAAATGTATATTTCTTTTGTTATTGGATGCATGATCATAAAATCAGGACTTATCAGCGTGTTTCCAAGTCTGATTGGATATTCATATCGGTATGGGATTGATGCTCTGAATAGCTCATCTGAAATTAGTGATTCTGATTTAGATCGTACCATGATTCCTTTGATGGTAGGATAGATCAAGTTTTCTGGAAAAGATGGATTTCCCGGATTTGGTGCCATTTCCCATGCTTTTAGCTCATTATTGCTTGGGGTAATAAGTGGTAATATGATTCGGCGAAAGCCATCACTATTTCTTAATAATTGCTCAGCCGTTTTTTTAGGATATTTAGCAACATAGGATTCGGTGGCCTTAAGCTGTTGCTTAAGAGCGTAGAGCTCGCGGGTTTTATAGGCTTTCATAGCTAGTTTTTGAATTAGATATTTATCATTTGCGCTAAGGTATCTTCTGGTTAAGTGGCAATCTTCTTCGATAACATGGTATTTTTTGTAATAATTGCCATTTTTGTATATTGCAAGATACCCGTCAGGAAAACTAGCTTTTTTAATTTCTTTTTCAATTCTATTAATTTTTGTGATTAACTGTTCCTTTTCTTGTAACATGGCTTCTAAATAATCCATTGATCTCTCCTTTTATGTTTGTTGGAATGATTCGTTAAGAAAAAATAACGAAAACTATACGACTACGGGCATAGGGCCTGTAGATTCGAATCGATTCAGAATTATTATTTTCAGGAATACATTTGATCCGTAAGAAAAACAATTCAGAATTTTAGAATGTCGTGAAAACGACAAAAGATAAAATATCATTTATCTAATCTGTTGTAAAGAGGATTTTGCAAAGAGAGTTTTTACGAAGAGTTTTTTTTATGCTAATCGTAATTGCCAAGGCTTTTGACTTTGCGGTTTGGGTATATGCGGCTATAAATGCAATTACAGCACCATTGAAGATCATTTTTGATAGCATGAAATGGGCATAGGAATGCGATTTGTTAATTACAACATCCCTTAATACGATGATAATTGAGTCTACAAGTCCATGTTATGGATGTGTAGATTCAATTTATTTTATATATACCCAAAATCTGATTTCCAAAAAACAGCCAATGGATGTGTAGTTTGAAAAAACTTGCTATATGCCCAATCGAGGAATTAAAAAGATTATTCGACTGAGATTGGATGAGCATAAAGTGTACACGCTAGCTGAGCATGAAAAGAAGCCACCTGTTTGATAGGTGGCTTCGTAATAAATGAGACTAGACCAGCATGAACCAGAATAAACCAAACCAATTCGCAATATAGATCAAGTCCGAAGTTTCATACACAATCATCATCCCTTATTCTCATACTGCACTTTGGCGGCCTGGATCTGGGCGTTGACGTCGGCTAGAAACTGGTGGTTGGTTGGATCTGAGATGAATATCAGGAAATCGCTGGCTTCCTTGCGGGTGAGCTTTTGAATTCCGGTAAGATAGGACATGATTTCTTCTTGGGTTTTACCCTCGCTGATAAAGCTTTCGACTTTATCGAAAAGAATCATAAACCTGCGGACTTTATTTTTAGTATTTATATGATGCAGTTCAATAATGATGGAAAGCAGAATGAACGAAGATGCCACAAAAAGAATCAGGCTCAGTATACCGTACAGATAGATACCAACCCTCATATTAAGAATGGTGGAACTTAAAGATGATAACACCAAAATAGAAAGAGATGTTATCAAGATGACCAGCCGGGTATAATTCCGGAGCTTGTCATCCAAATCCATGAGCTTTACAGCTAGTCCAAAAACTATGTAGAATACTGCTGCAAAGGCCATCCCCAGATAACACAACTGTAGCATATGTTTATCCCCCTTTATTCAATTGTAACAATCATAAATGAATTATGCAATTCTAAGTAGAATCTATTGACTTTTACACTACAATGCTTTAACCTTTAAAAGTAATACAAGATTGTATACATATATACATTTATTGCTTATATCTGATGAGCAGCATTAAAAATCATGATAGGCTGTGGTTTCAATCAAGAAGGATATAACTATGTATAAGTGCATCTATGTATTACACTCTTATGAAGGAGGAAAAATATTATGAAGAAGTTCACTAAGGCATTTAGCGTATTCATGGCATCAGCGCTCCTTGCTACATCACTTGTTGGATGTGGTGATGCTCAGAGCACAGGTGCTACAGAGACAGCAGAAGGCGCAGCACAGGCAGAAGGCAGCGCAGCAGGTGCTACATTTAAGATTGGTGCTATCGGACCTCTTACAGGTGGCGCAGCAGCATACGGTAATGCAGTATGTAACGCAGCAGAGCTTGCAGTTGCAGAGATCAATGCAGCAGGCGGAATCAATGGTTATCAGGTTGAGTACAGCAAAGAAGATGATGAGCTCAACGCTGAGAAGTCAGTAAATGCTTATAACACTCTTAAGGACTGGGGCATGCAGATCCTTGTTGGTTCTACAACAAGTGCTTGCTCAATCGCAGTTTCAGAGTACACAAAGGCTGACAACATGTTCCAGCTTACACCTTCAGGATCAGCTGAGGATTGCGTAAAATATGACAACGTATTCCGTGTATGCTTCTCAGATCCTAACCAGGGTATTGCTTCTGCTCAGTATATTTCAGATCACAACCTTGCTACAAAGGTTGGTATCATCTACGACAGCTCAGACGTATATTCAAACGGTATCTATCAGAAGTTTGTTCAGGAGTCTGAGGGAAAGAACTACGAAGTAGTTTCAGCTGAAGCTTTCACACAGGACAACAACACAGACTTCTCAGTACAGCTTCAGAAGGCAAAAGATGCAGGTGCAGACCTTGTATTCCTTCCTATCTACTACAAAGATGCATCTCTTATCCTTACACAGGCAAACACAATGGGATATGATCCAACATTCTTCGGTGTTGATGGTTTGGATGGTATCCTTTCAGTTGAGAATTTTGACACAACACTTGCTGAGGGCGTAATGCTTCTTACACCTTTCGCAGCTGATGCAACAGATGATCTTACAGTTAACTTTGTAAAGAACTACAAAGAAAAATATGGTGATACACCTAACCAGTTCGCAGCAGATGCTTATGATGCAGTATTCATCATAAAGCAGGCACTTGAGTCAAAGAATGCAACACCTGATATGAGCACATCTGATCTTTGTGAAGCTCTTAAGAGCGCTATGACAGAGATTGAAGCTTCAGGTCTTACATCCACAAAGATGACTTGGGATGCAAGCGGTGAGCCTAACAAAGAGCCAAAGGCCGTAGTTATCAAGGATGGTGCATACGTTTCAGCTAACTAAGCTTACAGAACCTGACGAGGTAATTTCTAGTCTGGTTCGAACGTGTTACACCGAGCGAAGAGAGGTGTAACTTCCTTAGAAAATAAAAGTAAATGCAAGCGAGGGCGCTTAGAAATAAATGCCCTCGTTTTCTGTTACTGTGTTATCATTATAATGATGTAAAAAAGAACTTTTTTGGAGGAGACTATGAGTTTTTTGACATATCTCATAAATGGTCTGAGTCTTGGCAGTATCTATGCCATAATAGCCCTTGGATATACGATGGTTTACGGAATTGCCAAGATGCTTAATTTTGCACACGGTGATTTCATCATGGTGGGCTGCTACATTATTTTCTCAGTAAGCGCAGCACTTTCAGGTAATCCTATTTTAGGAATCCTTATTGCAATAGTGCTTTGCACACTTTTGGGAATCACAACTGAGTTCGTGGCATACAGACCACTTCGAGGTGCAGCATCTCCTTTGGCAGTACTTATTACTGCAATTGGTGTCAGCTACCTTTTGGAAAACGTAGCCCTTTTAATTTTCGGTGCTGACATTAAGTCTTTTACTTCCGTAGTCAAATGGGAAGGAATCACACTTTTCGATGGACAACTTAAGATCCAGGGAGTAACAATCGTTACAATTGTTGTGAGTATCGTTATTCTCATTGTTTTACAGCTGTTTATAAATAAGACAAAACAGGGACAGGCTATGCTGGCAGCATCTGAAGATAAAGGTGCAGCAGCGCTTATGGGCATTAACGTAAACAGAACCATCATGCTGACATTTGCCATTGGTTCTGCTCTTGCAGCTATCGCCGGAGCACTCTTGTGCTCAGCATATCCTTCACTTTCACCATATACAGGCGCTATGCCCGGTATCAAAGCTTTCGTGGCAGCAGTTCTTGGCGGAATCGGTTCGATTCCCGGAGCCATGATCGGAGGACTTGTTCTTGGTATCGTTGAGATACTGAGTAAGACATATATTTCATCACAGCTTTCAGATGCAATCGTGTTCGGTATTCTTGTTATCGTACTTCTTGTTAAGCCGACTGGCATTCTTGGGAAGAAGATACAGGAAAAGGTATGACTTGAAAGGATAAATATAAATGAGCAAAACAAAACGTGACAATCTCATCACATATGGCATAGTTATTCTTGCCTTTATAATATTTCAGGTGTTATCGGCAACAGGCAACCTTTCAAGCCACATGAAAGGCCTTTTGGTTCCAATGACATATTATGCGGTTATTGCAGTGGCACTTAATCTCTGTGTTGGAATCCTGGGAGAGCTCAGTATCGGACACTGCGGATTTATGTGCATAGGAGCATTCACCAGTGCATTCTTTTCAAAGGTAACTGAGGAAGTGCTTCCAACTGCACCAAGATTCATTATCGCATTTATCATAGGCATCGCATTTGCAGCCTTATTTGGATTTCTTATTGGTATCCCGGTTCTTAGACTTAAGGGCGACTACCTTGCAATCGTCACTCTTGCCTTTGGTGAGATCATAAAAAACGTCATCAATGCTTTTTA